>CAZMIZ010000001.1:0-199593 GCA_964566925.1 uncultured Gammaproteobacteria bacterium
GAAGTAGTTGATGTTGGCGTTGGCTTTCAAGTCTTCCAGCCAAGCCGAAACTTCATTACCAATCTTCTCTTGTCTTAGCTGCTCTCTGAGGTCATCTTTGATGTCCTCAAAAACAACGTCCTCACCAAGAAATTCTTTATTGTCTTCAAAGTATTGCTCTAACTCCTCGTCGGTAATCTCAATATTCTGACCAATAATCTTTTCAATAATCAATTGAAGCTTAATTTCCTCCTCCAAACCTTTCCTGGTTTGACCTTGAGCTTCCAAAAGACTATCCAAATCAGTCCCTTGAGCTTCTAATTGCTCCTCAATTCCTTTAATTTCCTCGTCAACTTGCTGTTTGGTAATTTCTATTCCTTGCTTTTTCGCCTCCTGGGCTACCAAAGCTTTGGCCACCAAAGTCTCTAAAATCTGCTGGCCGGTTTGTTTTTCTGCTTCTTGAATAACCGCTAAACGGGTAATCGGTCGGTTATTAACCAAAGCAGCCACAAAAAGTTGTTTGTAGTTAAACAAAAACAAAACTAAACACAGGAGAGTCAAGACAATAATTAGTTTTCTTTTAAGTGACTCGTTTAGTTTGAACGGCAGTTTTATCTTTTTTAGCATGATCAAAATCTTAACATATTCTCTAAAAAAATACTAGCTGGGAAAATCAAGTTCCTTTTTTAAGAGCCGCTTTTATTCGCTTAATAACCTTTTCCTTGCCTAAAACTTCCATCGTTTCAAAAAGAGGCGGGGTGGCCGTTTTGCCAGTGAGGCAAATACGAACTGCCATAAAATATTTCCCCACATGCCAATTTTTATCTTTAGCTAATTGCCTAAATAGATTTTCTAAACTTTTTGCCTTAAAAGATTTTGTTTTCGCCAAACTTTCTAAGGAAATCTTTAGTTGTTCCTTAATTGTTTTTTTATCTCCTCCTTTTTGAACCATCAATCCCCAATCAACTTTGGGTTCTTTAATAAAAAAAACAATTAAATCAGGATAGTCAGTCAGTTTTCGCAACCGGTCTTTAACTAAGGGGATAGTTTGATTAATTAAATCGTCATTCATCCCTTTTGGAGTAAAGGGCTTTAACAATTGGTAAAGCTGTTTATCCGTTTTTTGACGGAGATAAACGCCATTAATCCAATCAAGTTTATTAAGGTCAAAGACCGGACCGGTTTTGGAAACCCGATCAAAGGAAAAGTTTTTAACAAATTCATCAATCGAAAAAACATCCTTCCCTTTTGGGTGCGACCAACCTAAAAGACAAAGGAAGTTAATTAAAGCTTCGGGTAGATAGCCCTCTTCTTGATACCAAGAAAGAGCCACCGGGTTTTTTCTTTTGGAAATCTTTGAACGATCTGGATTGCGCAGAAGGGGCATATGAACAAACTCGGGCGGTTTTTGGTTTAACGCCTGATAAATCATCAGTTGCCTGGGCGTATTAGAAATATGTTCTTCGCCCCGAATAACATGAGAAATTTTCATCTCAAGATCATCAATCACCACCGCAAAGTTATAAGTAGGATAACCATTGGATTTTAAAATAACAAAATCTTCAATCGTCTCGTTCTGAAAAGAAATTCTGCCTCTGATTAAATCATTCCAGGCTGTCTCGCCTGTTTTCAGCGCTTTTAGCCTGACCGCCCCTTGATCACGATAGGCTAATTTGTCGCTAAGAAGCTGGTCTATATATTTTTGGTAAGTCTTTAGTTTTTCTGACTGGCGATAAGGCCCAAACTTCCCGCCCACATCTGGACCTTCGTCATAAGCCAATCCTAACCAACCAAGGTCGGTAAAAATGGCGGCTTCGGCCTTGGGCACCCGACGTTTAATATCCGTATCCTCAATCCGCAGAATGAATTTCCCCTTATTTTTCCTGGCAAAGGCATAGTTAAAAAGAGAAAGATAGGCTGTCCCGACGTGGACAAAACCGGTTGGCGAAGGAGCAATTCTAACGCGCACTTGAATCATGGTTGCCTTGATTTTAGCACAGGAACTTTCTATACTCAAAGTAGAACTAGGGAATAGGGTTTAGGGTATAGGGTTTAGAAAAATCCTAATACCTAGTCGCTAGTGCCTAAAAACCTAATTCATGGCAACTTTAACCGTCACTGCCTTTTACACCCGAAAAGCGATTAAGTTTGGAACGATCGGCTTAATCGCCTTCATTATCCTTAAATATTCATTTGGAGTCGCCAGTGATCTTTGGCGGAAATTTAACCCCCCACCTGCGCCTCCGCCAACCGTGGCCTTTGGTAAACTGCCAGCCCTGGTTTTCCCTGAACGGGAAGGATCGCCTAAACTCTCCTATCAACTGGAAACCATTCAAGGAGGCTTACCCGATCTTGGCGAAACAGGCATCGTTTATTTTATGCCTCAACCGGGCCCTAATCTCTTAGCCCTCGATCGAGCTAAAGAAAAGGCAAAACAGATGGGTTTCACCAGCGCTCCTGTTTCCCTTTCATCGTCCATCTATCAATGGAATAACAAGGCCATCCCTCCCACCACCCTGGAAATGGATATTATCACCACCAACTTCAGTTTACGTTATGCCTACGAAGATGATCAAACCCTTCTTAACCAAAAAAACCTGCCATCAAATGAACAAGCGGCTACTGAAGCCAAAAACTTCTTAAATTCAAATAAGCTCCTAAAAGAAGATCTTAAAACTGGCCGAGTAGAATACACTTATCTGCGCTTTACCCCACCTGAATTAATTCCTTCAATCTCTCTTTCCGAGGCTGACTTTATTAGAGTCAACCTCTTTCGGGCTGACCAGGACGGATTGCGTATTTTACCGCCTGATCCCAAAAACGCGTTAATTTCTTTTCTTTTCTCTGGCTCAAGAGAAAGAGATAAGCGCATCATTGAGGCTAGCTACTATTATTCTCCTATCGAACGACAAACCTTGGCCACTTATCCTCTAAAAAAATCAACTCAGGCCTGGAATGAACTCCAGGCAGGGGGCGGCTTTATTGCCAATTTAGGTCAAAACAAAAGTGGATCAATTACCATCAGAAGGGTTTACCTGGCTTATTACGACTCCCAAACCCCTCAAAATTTTCTCCAGCCAATTTTTGTTTTTGAAGGCGATCAAGAGTTTTATGCTTACGTCCCGGCCGTCAGTCCTGAATGGTTGGAAGAAGCTCTTGCCACTGGTGATTAGCAAAAGCCCATTCAATTAAAGACCTCGTTTCACCAAAACGATCTTCACTGCCTAAAACTATGGTAATCACTCCTTTTCCTTCTCTTTCGGTGTAAGCAACCAGACACTCTCCGGCCTCCTCGGTCCAGCCAGTTTTGATGCCTCTAACTCCTTCTAGTTGAAACAAAAGCTCGTTGATATTAAAAAGTTCATGAACAATCTCTCCAGAAATATCGGTTATCGAAATCGTCGGGGTAGCCACGATCGAAGCAAAAACTGGATTTTTAAGAGCGGCGGTGGCTAAACGGGCTAAATCGACCGCACTCGTAAAAGAGGGGTTCAGTAAAAGTTCCTCTTCGTCCAAACCGGTTGGATTAGCAAAAAAAGTATCGGTCAAATTTAACTCTTTAGCTTTTTCGTTCATCGCCTGAACAAAAGCCTCTTCGCCACCAGGATAGTTTTGGGATAAAGTTAGGGCCGCATCATTAGCCGAGGAAACCAAAAGACCAAAAAGAAGACTTTTAAACGTGATCTGCTCACCTTCTTCAAGCTCTATATCCTGGCCTTCATAAGAAACCAACGGGACGGTTAAAACTTCATCTAAATCATAATGTTCAAGGGCAACCAGGGCGGTCATAATCTTCACGGTTGAGGCAGGTAAAAGACGAAGATCAGGGTTTTTTTGATAAAGCAAAACACCTGAATCTCTATCTAGAACCACGGCTGCCTTAGCGGTTAAAAAGGGTGCTTGTTGGCCGTTAATCTTAATTGGATAAGAGGCCGGGGTAGGAAAATCAAAGGCTAATTCCTGAATTTGGGGTGGCTGATAAGAAGCCTGGGCAATTTGATAGGGATTTTGGCCAGGGAAAAGCAAAAAAAGACTCCCTAAAAGGAAAAAAGAAACTCGTTTTAAGGGACATTGACCTAAGTTCACGAAGCTCTCCTTTATTTCTTTCTTGGCTGAGTTCGGGAAAGCCTAATATCAACTCTTTCCATATCTCGAGGAAAAGGCGTGGCCTCACGAGCATTTTTCAACCCTAAAATTTTCATCACGACCCGCTCTAAACCAATCGCGAAACCCCCCTCCGGCGGCATGCCATACTTAAAGGTCTCAAGATAAAGAGCAAAATCTTTAGGATCATTCCCCCATTTTTTAATATTTTCAACCAGCTTTTGATATTCATGAATTCGCTGGCCTCCGGTAATCCATTCCAAACCCCGACCCAGCAGGTCAAAACTTAAAGTTAAATCCGGATTTTGAGGATCAGGATAAGCATAAAACGGTCGTTTTTTCACCGGATAATGGGTGATAAAAATCAGCTCGGAGCCTTTTTCTTCTTTTGCCCAGCGACAGATTTCTTCCTCGCCAGCGGGATCAAGGTCAGGTTCATCTCGGTGATCCTTTTTAGTCCTTTTATAGATAATTTCTTGGGCTTCTTGAAGTTTAATCCGAGGAATCTTGCGAGCCATTAAAGGAATGGTCGCCTGGTAAAGTTTAAGTTGTTCAGAACATTCTTTTTTAACCACCATCAGGATTTCTTTAACAACGCATTCGGCGGTATCCATTAACTCTTCCCAGGAATCAATGAAAGCCATCTCGGCGTCTAGACTGGTATATTCGGTCAGATGGCGGGTAGTCACACTCGGTTCAGCCCTAAAGGCATGAGTAACCGTAAAAACCCTCTCAAAAGCGCCAAGCATCATTTGTTTATAGAGTTGGGGGCTTTGGCCAAGATAGACTTGGTAATCAAAATATTGAACCGGAAAAACCTCGGCGCCGCCTTCAGCCGTGGCGGGCACAATAATGGGTGATTCGTATTCGGTAAAGCCGATCTTTTTCAAACTTTTACGGAAGGCATCAACGACCACTTCGCCAACTTCAAAAATCGCCTTAATGGTCTGATGCCTAATCGTTAGGGCTCGATGATCCAATAAGGTGGGTAATTCTAAATCTAGTTGATCTTTACCCATATCAAAAGGTAAAGGGGCTGCTTGAGAAAGAATTTTGACTTTTTCGATCCCGACTTCCACTTGGCCAGTCGGCAGCTTGGGGTTAACTAATTCTTTTGGTCGCTGTCTAACTTTACCCTCGATCTCGATCGCATCCGAAATCCGTAAATCCCCTAAATCTTTTTTACCAACTATCTGGACTAAACCACTCCGATCTTTAAGGTCAAGGAAAACCAGCTGGCCGTGATCTCTTCGTCTTTCCACCCAACCGCAAAGCCGCACCTTTTTCCCGATTTTTTTAGTGGTTTCTTTGGCTAAAGTCCGTTCCATCTTTCCTCATTTTACACTTGTGTTTCCCTCTTGACAAGATAAAGATCAATTTTTATAATACCCTTCGGTCTAACAACTAAATCTAATAACCCTCCAGGACAGAGGGTTTTTAAATTGGAAAAATGGCAAGTAAAATTGAATCAGGTTCAACCGTCACTCCGGACGACATCGAAGGTCCTTGGGTCAGAGCTGAAGACCTAGAAGAATTACCACCGGAAGTTCAAGAGCAACTCCCGGATCTAACCACGAAGATTAATGGACAGCCGCATGTACCTGCAAGAACGGTCAGAAGATTGGCAAACGAGGCTAATGGAAAGATAAATGGCACGGGCAGCGAAAAGGGCTAATTAAGATTTAATTTTGATATCCTTCAACCTTAACTCCAAACTTCTCTTTCCGTTCCATTCATTAATGATTAAATTATAGGCAATCTCAATCGGCTCCTCTGGAGAGAGCTGACTATAGAGATGACCCAAACCAAAGCCGATGCCTTGATACTTAATGCCTGATGCCTGATGTCTAATTTCTAGCTTCAAGTGTTGATTCTCGGTACCAACCAGCCGAGCATCAGCCACTTTGACTTTCCTGGTAGCCAAAACAGGCCGACGATTGCCAACGCCGAAGGGGGCAAGCTGCCCCATCTTTTGGTAAAGGGCTCGGTTTAAGTCAGTTAACTCTACCTCACAATCAATCGTTAAACTCTTCGTCAGTTTTTTCTCATCAAGCTCTTCCTCCGCCACCTGGCTGATTTTTTCACCCACCGGGCCAATATGTTTTGTCTCCACCGTAAAACCGGCCGCCATGGGATGACCTCCAGAGTCTACCAGTAAATCGGAAGCAACCCTAATCGCTTCGACAATATTAAAACCAGCCACTGATCGGGCCGAGGCCTTAGAACGCTCTTTTCGACGAGAAATGACAATGGCCGGCCGATAAAATTCCTCCACTAGTCTGGAAGCGATCAAACCGATCACTCCCTCTTGATACGATTCATGCTCAATATAAATTAATTTTGGCGAGCTCGAACTTTTAATTTCTGGATGTTGAGAAATAACTAAATCTTTAGCGTGTAAAATATTTTCCTCCGTCATTTTCTGGCGTCTTCTGTTAGTGGTCTCTAATTTCCTGGCTAATCTTTGGGTGCGCATCGGATTCTTGGTACAAAGAAGCCGTAAAGAATCTAGGGCATGCTCCAATCGACCCATGGCATTCAGCCTTGGAGCAATCATAAAACCAATTTCATAGGTACCGATTTTCCCTTTTTCAATTCCCGCCTCTTTAAAAATAGCTAAAAGTCCAGGCCGGTTAGTCTTATTGATTTCCTGAAGGCCATCTTTTATCAATGACCGATTAGGGCCCACGACCGATAAAAGATCGCCAATCGTCCCAATCGCCGCCAATTCCAGATAAGAATCAACCTTTTTCGTTTTCAGTTCCCTGGCTAAAACCCAGGCGACACCGGCACCAGAAAGTTTAGTCGTGTGAACAATGGCCATGGCTTTAGGCTTTGATTTTCCTGGCTGGTGATGATCGGTCACAATCACCTCAAGGCCTAACTTTCTGGCAAAATCAATTTTCTTATTGGCGACAATCCCTTGGTCAACCGTAATAATTAGCGTCAGATCAAGATGATCTTCTTTTAGTTTTTTCAGAGTTTCAATATTCAAACCGTAACCCTCTCCTATTCGGTCCGGAATATAAGGCAGAGCTTTGGCGCCTTTTTCCACCAGTGCTTCCCATAAAATCGCCGTCCCGCAAATCCCGTCCGCATCAAAATCACCGTAAACGATAATTTCTTCTTTGTTTTTGATCGCCCGCTTAATCCGCCTAATCGCCTTCTTTGTTTCAGTTGATGAAATACCTACTTGCTTTAAGGTTAAAGCTGATGATTTGGGCGGATTAAGAAATTCTTGTTGTTGTTTTTTGGTTTCCAAGCCCCGATTTTTAAGGATTGTTTTAATGATTTCTGTTTGTCGGGCCGCTCTATCTTTTGATCTGATCTTACTTAAAATTCGCCACCTCATTGTGCTATGATAATACCAGGATGAAGGTTAAGTTGCCAGCCTTTGTGAAAAAAATTTTGGCTACTTTTGAAAAAGAGGGCCACCAGATTTATATTGTGGGTGGGGTGGTCCGAGACCTGGTTATCGGTCGTCAAGCGGTTGACTGGGATTTCACCACTGATGCTCCCCCAAAAGTAATCCTCTCCATTTTTCCTGATGGCTTCTATGACAATCAATTCGGAACCGTTGGTGTCGTCGACCTAAAAGAAAAGAAAAAGAGAGATATTTATGGTAAACCTCTTGTTTATGAAATTACCACTTTTCGAAAAGAAATTGGCTACACTGATCGGCGTCATCCCGACCAGGTCATTTGGGGAAAAACTTTAGAAGAAGACTTAGTCCGGCGGGATTTTACTATTAACGCCATGGCTCTCCAAAGGATTAAAGGCGATGAATTTAAAATTATTGATCCTCATCGGGGCCAAGAAGATATTAAAAAACGCCTTATTCGGGCTGTCGGTAATCCTAATAAGCGCTTCCAAGAAGACGCTTTACGGATGATGCGCGGCATCAGAATCGCTACCCAGCTCGGTTTTAAAATCGAAGAAAAAACTTTCCAAGCGATGAAAAAAAACATTAATCTGATTAAACATGTCAGCGCCGAAAGAATCAGGGACGAACTTTTTAAACTTCTCTCTTATCAATACGCAGCTGATGGCTATCTGATTTTAAGAAATTCCGGCTTAGGTGAAAAAATCCTTCCTGAAGCAGAAAAAATGTTTGGGGTTGAACAAAAATCGCCAGGAAGACATCATCTTGACGACGTCGGCACCCACGCGGTCAAGTCTTTAAGAGCCAGTCAATCAAAAGACCCGATTCTCAATCTGGCAATCCTTCTTCATGATGTTGGCAAACCGATTGTCGCTGGTAAAGACAAAAAGGGAACGATTACCTTTTACAACCACGAAGTGGTGGGAGCTTCAATTGCCAGAAACATTGCCCAAAGATTAAAGTTTTCTAAAAAAGATCGGGAACGATTCTTTACTCTGGTTCGCTGGCATCAGTTTACGGTTGACGAAAGACAAACCGACAAAGCTATCCGCCGATTCATTAGAAATGTTGGCAAGGAAAATTTGGCTGATATCCTAGAAGCTAGACGGGCTGATCGAGTTGGAGGCGGAGCCCGAGAAACCTCTTGGCGATTGGAACGATTTAAGAAAAAACTGGTTGAGGTCCAAAAACAACCTTTTTCGGTTGCTGATTTGAAGGTTACCGGGCATGACGTGATGAAAATCTTAGACCTCCACCAAGGTCCTTTGGTGGGAAAAATTTTAAATCAACTTTATCGAGAAGTGGTTGAAGATAAAAATAAGAATAAACGCCCCTATCTTCTCAAACGGATTAAGGTGGTTGGGAAAAATCTAAACTAAAAAAAGACGGATTTCTCCGTCTTCTATCTTCCCAAGATTACTCTTTTAATACATTCCTTTTTCGCCTGCTTTATAAGTGGCGATGTTCTTACACTCGTCAAACTCCGTTTCCCCTAGCGTCTTGAATTCCAAAATACATTTCGCTCGGGCGGTTTCTGCTTCTATTTCATTTTTATCAAATAAATATTCTCTTACCGTTAAAATTAGAAGCAGACCTAAAACAAAAACAATCAGTTGCCAAATCAAAGAATCCTGATCTAGTTTCACAATTCCTCTCAAGGTTACTATATTAAACTTCCCTCATCTTGTCAATTTTCAGGTATAGACTCATCCCCAGTTCGGGTTTTGAGAAGATGGAGAAACAAAAGCACTTCCATACCTTCGGTTACTCTTTGTCTTTCTTCTAAAGGGACGTCTTTTAAAAGATCTTCCCTTTCAGTTTGGGCCGCTTCTATTCCTCCTGCCGCCAACAGGTCGGCATAAGTCCCAATTACCAGTCGGGCTGATTCCGAAGAGCCTTCAAAAGCTTCAAATATCCTTTCCTCTGTCATGGTTTCTTTTACTGAATCTGGGCATTCTCCCTTAGCACCTCTCTGTGGGTCTTTACATTCAGTAAGACAAAATTTTTTAGTAATTGGGCCTCTGACCCCTGACTGATAACAAAAAAATTCTTCTTTTCCAGTTTTCTCAGCCATTTTTACTCCTGTTTTCAATTAAATTTTTCTCGACTTCAATTTTACCCTATAAATTTGCTTTCAGCAACTTAAAGGGCAGATCATTTCCTAAAGAAGGAAGAAATTGATGGTTAACTAATTAAGGTTAGTCAATAATAACTAAAGTTCGATTTTGGAGAATAAATAACTGCCAACGACCAACAAAACTCCGGTTGCCGTGCCCAGAAGCAGAAAATCCTGGAAAAAACCAAACTGATAACCAGTCCCTAAAGCTCCTCTTAAACCATCCACCCCATAGGAAAGCGGGTCAATCATCGCCACCACCGTTAAAGCCCTGGGTAAGTTTTCTAAAGGAAAAAGAGCACCTGACAAGAAAAAGAGGGGCATCACTAAAAAATTCATAATTAATTGAAAGCCGTGCATGTCTTCCATTTTTGAGGCAATGGCTGTTCCGAAAGCCGTAAAAAGCAAGGCAATCAGGAGCATAAAAAGGTAAACTAGGAAAAAAGACAACCAGCTACTTAAACGAAAACCAATTAAAAAAGAAATCAAAAGAACCACCGTTCCCTGAAAAATGGCCACCGTCGCCCCGCCCAAAGTCCGACCAATCATAATCTCCATTCTTGAAACCGGCGCCACCAAAGTTTCTTTTAAAAAACCAAACTGGCGATCCCAAATAATCTCAATTCCGGAAAACATGGCCGTGAACAAAACGCTCATGGCAATGATCCCGGGCACCAAAAATTTCATATAGGACTCCCCGGCCGCTCTTTGATAAATTGGCCCAAAACCAAACCCTAAGGCAACAAGAAAAAGCAAAGGTTGACCCAAAGCACCCACTAATCGGGACCGAGACCGGAAATATCTTTTTAATTGTCTTAACCACAAAATATAAATAGTGTTCATCTTCCCCTCGCTCTCCTCATTAAGTGGAGGCGATCAAAATTTTTGACCTCCTCTTCTCTAATTTCATAACCAGTGAGAGTAATAAAAGCTTCTTCGAGAGATTTCTTTTTTGTTTTTCTTTTAAGCTGATTGGCTGAACCCTGGGCAATAATCTGGCCGTGATCCATAATGGCAATTCTGTGAGCCATTTTTTCTGCTTCTTCCATATAATGGGTGGTAAAAAAGATAGTCGTTTTCTCCTTTCGATTAAGCTCTTTAATATAATTCCAAATATGGGTTCTTGTCTGGGGGTCTAGGCCTAAAGTGGGTTCATCCAGAAAAAAGATTTGAGGGTTATGCAAAAGCCCTCGAGCCACTTCGAGCCTTCTTCTCATTCCACCGGAAAAAGTTTTAATTAAGTTATCTTTTCTTTCCCAAAGCTCAACGAATTTTAGAAGCCGCTCAATCCTCTTTTGACGTAAATCACGAGGAACTTTATATAAAGCGCCGTGAATTTCCATATTTTCCCAAGCCGTCAATTGATCATCTAAACTAGGATCCTGAAAAACAATTCCAAAGGAGCGCCGCACCTCATTTTCTTGACCAGCGGGATCATAACCATTAATTTTGATAGAACCTTGGCTAGGATTAGTCAGGGTAGTGAGAATTTTAATGGTGGTTGTCTTACCAGCACCATTAGGACCTAAAAAAGCAAAAATTTCCCCTTTTTTAACATTGAAGGAGATGTTATCCACCGCCCTTAAACCATTGTAGGTTTTGGTTAAATTTTTGACTTTAATAATTAAATTGTTTCGAGATCTTTTTGGTTTCATCTTCTTAATCTGGTTGATTATAGCACAATTTTTTCTTGACAAAAGCCAGCTTCCGCGCTATTTTCTCGGGAATCTAAAAAATAAGAGGTTATTTTTTTCTTCGCTTCTCGATTTGCTCCCAAATCACCAAAAACGGGGCGGCTGTGAATGTTGAGGAATATGTGCCGGCAATCGTGCCGATCAGAAGGGCCGCTACGAACCAGCGAATAGTCACTCCCCCTAAAAGTAGTAAGGCAATCAACATGAAGATAATTGTCAGAGAGTTATTCAAAGACCGGGCTAAAGTTTCGGTAATCGCCTTATTAATCAAATCTTCAAAAGGCGTTCCGGGTAATCTTTTTTGCGACTCCCGAATCCGGTCATAAACCACCACCGTATCATGAACCGAAAAAGAAAGAATGGTTAGGACAGCGGTCACAAACAAAGTATCGACCTCCACCCCGAAAAAGTGACCCAGTAAAGAAAAACTGCCCAAAAGGATAAGGCTGTCATGAAACATCGCCAAAATTGCACAAACCCCAAACTTTAAATCTTTAAATCGCCAGGCTACGTAACCCAAAATAGCCCCAGCCGCCAAAACAATGGCCACCATCGTTTTTACTAAAAGTTCTCTACCTAAAGTCGGCCCCACGGTTTCAAAGCGGACTTCTTCGGGCATTTCCTCAAATTTTTCTCCAAGAGCTGATTTGATTGTCGCCACATCATCTTTGGCGATTGGTTTCATCCGGATCAAAATCGTTTTTTCACCAGAAGACTGGACCGAGGAAACCTCAAAGTTTTGGTCTTCAATCAGTTCCTTTAATGACTGATGATCGATGGTTGATGATTGATGTTCGAATCTTAATTCAAGTAGAGTGCCGCCAGTAAAATCAATGGCAGGACGAAGGCCATGAAGGGCCAAGGAAATAATCCCTGGAATCAAAACCAAAGCTGACAAAACAAAATAAAACCATTTAAAGCGCATGAAATTCATAGGCTAGGCATTAGGCACTAGGCATTAGGCACTAGGCGCGGACACCTCCTTTCTTGAAAAAACACGCAAAATTGTTCGGGTAACGACAATGCCGGTGAAAAGGCTTAATAAAACCCCGATTCCTAGGGTTAAAGCAAAACCTCGAACCATCCCTGAAGTAACTAAAAATGACCAGTTAAAGGGATTGAAAAGAATAAAACAGGTAATTAAAGTACAAATATTGGCGTCTCGGATCGAATCCCAGGCCCGCCCAAAGCCCAGTTCCATCGCCACCGATCGTGGTTTACCAGAACGGACCTCTTCTTTCATCCGCTCAAAAATCAAAATATTGCTATCCACCGCCATCCCGACGGAAAGAATAAAGCCGGCTACTCCCGGAAGAGTGAGGGTGACCGGAATTAACTTATAAAGAGCCAGGGTAATTAAACCGTAGATAACCAAAGAAAAATCAGCTAAAATCCCGAGATAGCCGTAATAAGCCGCCATAAAACCAATCACCATTAAAAGCCCAATTAACCCAGCTTGAAGACTCCTTTGAACCGATTGACTCCCTAAAGTAGCCCCAATGTTTCTTTGTTCAATAATCTTAATGGGGGCAGGTAAAGCCCCGGCATTAAGCTGAATCGAGAGTTTTTTAGCTTCATCTATATTAAATTCACCGGTAATCACCGCGTCGCCAGTGGTAATTTCCTCCTGAACCATCGGAATGGTAATCGGCAACTCATCAAGAAAAATCCCCACTGGCCGACCCACATTTCTTTTAGTGATTTCGGCAAACTTCTTCGCTCCCTCACTATTAAATTCTAAACCAACCACCGGCTGGCCAGTATTCGGATCAAACTGGACTTGAGAGCGAGCCAAATCCTTGCCAGTTAAACCGGTCTCTTGGTAATCAGCTAAGGTCGCTGCTTCGGTAGCTTCCGGAGAAAGTTCCCTAAAGTCAAGCTGGGCCGTCTGACCGATTAAATCAATAGCTTGATCGATTTCTCCGACTCCAGGCAACTCAACAATTAACCGGTAGCCTTCGCCGATTTTAGAAGTTTGGATTAAAGGTTCAGCAACCCCAAAAAGATTGACCCGGCGATCAATATTTTCTTTGGCCGCTTCCAGAGCTGAATCCCGATCTTCATCGGCAATCTCGCTCATGTCCGCCTGGAAAACCAAGTGGGTGCCGCCAGCTAAATCAATTCCCTGTTTAATCTCAAGATCCCGAGAAAATTGGAATTTACCTAAATTAAGATCAATCGCCGGCCGAGAAATTTCCTGATCTAAAAGGCGGAAACTGCTAGGTAAATCAATAAAAACAGAAAAAGCAGTTAAAACGATAATTAGCCAAAAAATTATTCGCGGCCGCATCGGCTCTATCATAGCACAAAACTAAGAATCCAGATATAATGAAACGCGATGAAAGGTAATGTCCGTAAATACTATTTTTATCAGTTTTTTAACCACTTTGAGCTTTTCGGACCGGTGATTGTTCTCTTCTGGCAAGCAAGGGGTTTAAACATGACCCAAATCATGATTCTACAGTCTATTTATGCTCTGGCTATTGTTTTTTTAGAGTTACCTACGGGCGCTATCGCTGATTATTTCGGTAAAAAACTAAGCCTTATCTTAGGCTCTCTTCTCTTCGCAATAGGAATGTTTGTTTATGGCCTGAGTTTTAAGTTTTGGCAATTCACTATTGGTGAGGTTATTTTGGCATCCGGGGCTGCTTTCATTTCTGGCGCCGACCGAGCTTTTATTCATGAAGTGCTTAAGGCGATCAAAAGGGAGAAAGATTATAAAAAGGTTGAGGGCCGCGCTCAAGGTTTGAAACAAACAGCCCATACCATCGGCAACTTGATAGGAGGTTTTGTAGGTACTTTTTCTCTTGGTCTTACCTTAATTATTTCGGCGGCAACTAGTTTAGTCGCTTTCTTTTTAGGAATGACCTTCAAAAGAACAAGAGAAAAGCTTCCAAGAGAAGAAGAAACAAAATACCTTGAAATCATTAAGCAAAGTCTGGCGATTATCAAAAACAACGAAAGGGTTTTGTGGTTAACTTTATTTTTCGCTGCCTTTAATGGTTTAGTCTGGACAACTAACTGGTTTTCTCAACCTTATTTGCAAATGTTTAAGGTGCCGGTGGTCTATTTCGGTTTAATCTTTGCCGCTTTTAATATTATCTCGGCGATTGGCTCATCCTTGGTTCCCCAATTCGAGAGAATAACTCGCGGCAGGCCATTTCTGGTAATGGGACTAATTGTCTCTATTTCAATGTTTTTACTTGGCCGGTTTCCTGGTCTTTACATCTTCCCACTCTGGTCACTTTTTGTCACCTTTTTGGTCATGAATCAAACTTTAGTTTCGGATCAGGTTTTGGCCTTGGTCCCGGCTGACCGGGCAGCGACAATTCTTTCTTTCCAGAATTTGTTAAGAAGATTTATCTATGCTGGATTCGGGCCGGTTTTGGGGGTTGTTGCCGATAAACTTGGAATTTTGATCGCCTTACAATTAAACGCTATGGTTTTGTTTTTAGCTTTAGGCTTGTTACGCTTTACCCGCCGCAAAATCATTACTACAGGATAAAAATTTGTTTGTGATATACTAACGACAAAATGAAAGTCATCAGAAAAAATCAAACCAAAAGATTTAAAAATAGTCCTGTTTGTATCGCCCATGAATATCCTCTGGGCGATAAAGATATCAACGGGGTGGTTATTGAGCTTAAAGGAAGATACCCCGACAAAGGCAGGGTTGTTAATCTTAAGTGTAAAGAATTGGTTTATCTTTTAGACGGCTCTGTTTTACTTGAGGTTGAAGGAAAAAAGATAAAACTAGAAAAGGGTGATGAAGTTTTAATCATGCCAAAAGAGAAGTATCTTTGGGATGGAAATTGTAGAATCTTTACCGCTTGTACTCCTGCTTGGTATCCCGAGCAACACAAAGAAGTCAAGTAATTACTGCTTCTTCGGGCGGCGTTTTTTAATGAAGGTCTTGGAAAGAGCTAGTTGTTTAGTGCCGGAAAAAGTATAAATGACCCGTCCCGTTTCAGGTTCAACCCTTACTTGGACTTCCTGCCCGGCTTTAACCCCCACCGAATTAACGAATTGAGAGGGAATGGTCACCGCCAAACTATTGCCGGTTCTAATAATCTTCTGTTTGGGCATCTTAACCTACCTTACTCACCAATTCTTCTTCATCACCCACAATCATTATCCGAGAACCCCCAAGGATGCTTAAAACAAAAGGGTCGCGACGCCTTTTCCGAAACTCAAATTCGTCTTTGGTCATCACTGTATAATTGATTTCTCGCTCCAGTTTGGTTTCTTCCTCTCTAACTATTTTGGCTAATTCCGGCAAAACCAATTCACCCACAACCAAAAGATCGACTCCTCCCTCGATTGGCTCGAGGCAGCGGGCAAAGCGACCGGAAAGCATGGCAAACTTCACCTTTCCTAGCTTACTTTTGTTTTTGATAATCTTTCTGCCTAAACCGGCGGTCTTAGCAATCATTGAAAGAAGGTCTTGAAAGAGAGGGTAATCATTCCGAAACCAATAGTAAAGCCGGTTGCCACGGGGTTCCTTTTTGACTAGCCCTCGCTTTTCCATCCGGGCCAACTCACGACGGACGGCATTAATTTCCTCCCCGGTGGCCCGCACTAAACCCCGAACATGATACATCTCTCCAGGTTTATAAAGGAAAATTTTGAGAAGTTTTACCCGGACTTTTGAGACCATTAAATCTTGCAACATCTGTCTCCTTTTCCGCCTTCGCCCTTCGATTAACTCAGGACTACGGCGGATAAACCGGGCAGTCCAGCCCTCCGCAAAGAGCTGGGTAAAGCTTTAATAGACAACTTCCTTCCCCGCCGGCACAACCTCAATCCAAATTTCGCCTTTATTGAATTCAATCTCTTTACCCTTACTATCTAAAAACTTTGTTCGATCTTCTCGGTCACCCTTTTTCCAAGTCCCTTTAATTACCTTACCATCGAGGAAAACCAAAGCCTCGCCGGTACCCGTCGTGTCATAGAGTAAATGTTTAAGATCATCAATTGGGCCTGTTTCGCGTGCAAATTGAACAACAATGTTTTTAGCGATCAACTGTTCATCATTGTTAAGATCTTTATGGGAACTACCACCATTGTTCCTTTTATAAGCATTCGCTCCTTGGTCATATTCCCAGGTAACTTTATATTCTCCATAGCCACTCCAAAAACTAATTTCAATTTTGTCAACATCGCCCCGGTCACTATCATCATCTTTGAATTTCCAAGAGGTAAAGTCTTCTTCCCAACTGTTACCATTCTGGTCTTTTTCTGTGATGCCTCGTTCTTGGGCCACCTCCCAAAGCTTGTCGGCGGTAGAATACATCGTATGCTCGGTGGCTACCGGATGATCTAGTCGCTCATAATCGCGCCAAAAGGTGGGAAAACCAATGGAAAATTGGTTCATATCATTGCCCTCAGCCAACCAACCATAATCCGCGATTTGGCCTAAGGCATTGGCTGGACCGGCCACATTGGCCCCGCCAACATGAGCATAAAGAGGAAATTCGCCGTATTCTGAAATCCAATCAAGATAATAAGTTCGTGCGCTTCTCACTGGGCCAACGGTGATATCTTCAGCCGAAGCACCACAATAATAAACAGCCATAAAACGAGTGATGCCGCCTTCGGCGACCGCTTCATAGACAATGTCAGCTCGGGACAAACCAGATTGTGGCCGTGCTTCGGAGTGGTTTTCAATCATCACTCCCAGTGGTCGGCGTTCTTTCCAGATATCCCTCTCCGCCGCCGTATACATTTTACCGTTAAGAGGACAGCTTTCTGTTTTAGGCGCATTGGGATCAATCCGGAAACGACTTTCCCCCACAGAAACTGGTGAAGTTAAACCAACACCCGGCTCGCCCCGAAGGTAAGAAAAGGCAGCGTAAGAGAGACCCGAAGAAGCTAGATAAAGAACGAGTGCCCCGACAATTAAAGTTAATTTTTTCTTTTTTGAATCGTCCATAATTTTATTTTATCTTTTTAGCGCTTTTAATGGCTCGTTTCTCCTCGGTTGAGAGCTCGTAACCCGAAGCCTTACCTTTCTTTACTGGCTTGGCATAGAGTCGGGTTGAATCACGGCTGTGGAGGCTAGAAATGACAAAACCGCTACCTTCATCGTTTAAAAGGGCGAGGGTAAAGCTTTGGTTCCCACCCGTGTCAGCAAAAGGATTAAACCGAACCAGCCCTACCTTTTGAATATGTAAATGTCCGTCTCTCTCTACATTTTCTAACTGCTTAACGATTTTGTCAATCCTCTCTTCTTCTTTCTCGGCACCTTTTAAGAGTTTCTCTAAAATCGTTTTTAAGTCTTTTTTGGTTACCCCGGCCGTTAAGCGCCGATAATGAGTTAAATTGCGATAAGCCAACCAGGATAGAGCTGCGAGCCAAATAAAGACGGCGCCCGTGATTAGCCAGCCAATTTGGTCCAAATTGAGTAACATCCGTGTCCTTTATTCTAATGAGTTAATTCTTGACTGTCAACAGGAGCCTTAATTCAATCTTTTCCCTCCCACTCGGCAAAAAATTGATTTAGATAGTCTTCCATAAACTGATGTCTTTTTTCAGCCCAGCGCTTACCGGTTTTGGTATGCATCCGGTCTTTCAGGAGTAAAAGTTTTTCATAAAAATGATTAAGCGTTGTTTGGCTCCCCTTTTTATAATCTTTAAAAATTAAATTCTTCCTCGGTTTAGCTTTTGGATTGTGAAGCAATCTCCTTTTTCCCCCACCATAAGTAAAGGCTCTGGCAATTCCTATTGCTCCAATTGCATCCAATCGATCCGCGTCCTGAACTACCCTGCCCTCAATTGATTTTAATCTATCCTTTTCATTTTCGCCCTTAAAAGAAACACCAGCAACAATTTCGCTCACGCAAGAAACTATCCCCAGAGTCACCCCTAGGTTTTCCAGCCATTCCTTGGCCACCATAGCTCCAACCGAAGTTTCTCTTTTGTCTTGGAATTTCCAATCAGCAATGTCATGAAGAAGAGCTCCAAGTTCGACTACGAACATGTTTGCTTTTTCTTTTTTGCCAATTTTCTTAGCCATTTGCCAAACCCGATAGGTATGCCACCAATCATGTCCGCTTTCTCCACCAGAAAGCTTATCTTTGACAAACTTTTCTGTTTTTTTAATAATCTCTTCTTTCGTCATCCCCTTATTCTCCTACACTAAGAGCTTCGCATTTTAAACTACAATCTTTTCATTAAATATTCATCAAACCATTTGGCAGGAGGCTTTCTTTTTTGCCTCTTAAACGGTTTACTTTTATTTGTTTCCAAAATTTTAAAATAAGCTCCAAAAAGTTGCTGGATCTCTTTTTTAGAAAATAAATAGATCGACCCCACGCTGCGGCGGGCAAATTCTTTTTTAACACCCTCTTTACTAAAACATCTTAAAAGTAATCTTCCTCCTTTTTTAGTGTGCTTGGCTACTTCATTAATATATTTCTTTCTTTTGCTTTTTGGGATGCCATGAAGATTAGCCCAATCCAGAACAAAGTCAAACTTCTTATTGCTAAGAAAGCTCAAATCAACAGCATCTGCCACGATAAACCTTATTTCAACTTTTTCCCTTTTAGCCTTTTCTTTGGCGAATTTGATCGCTGTGGGAGAAATATCAATTCCAGTAACTTTAAACCTTTTTTTAGCCAGGTAAATCGCTTTTGCGCCAAGACCACAACCTAAATCCAAAGTTAAACCAGGTTTAACTTTCCCTGATTCGATAACGCTAGTAAAATAACTCGCCTGAGTCTTTTGCCAATAGACCTTTCCTAAAGGGGTTTTCGCGTAGAACCGCTCCCACCCAGAACGAGGATCCATGCCCTCATTCTATCACAAGCAAAGCCTCCTTGATTCCCGAACTTTTTTATGCTAGGCTAGGGGCACTTATGGCTAAGAAAAGAAAAACTAAAAGAGAAAAAATCATTATCCAACTAAGAAGAGAGCTTGCCAGACAAAAACAAAAAACGATCACTCCAAGCACAAAATCTGAAGTCAGTCAAGAGGCAATTTCAAAACAGGTTCAAATCAAGCCTAAAAAGCCTAAACCGATAAAAAAGGCCGATATTTCCATCTTTTTTTACGATCCGAGGCTAGTGAAGAGAGATCTAGCTAAGACTTTGATCCTGGCTTCAATTGCAATTAGCCTCGAAGTTGTGCTATACTTATACCTGCGTTAGGTTTGACATTTATCTCTGCCCGAAAATAAAAATATTCCTTAGCCCCGCCCCTGGCGGGGTGAGAAGAGAGGGGGTGAAAAGAATCTATGGCAGATTTCTATTGTGTAAAGTGCCGCGCTAAGAGGAACGGAAAGAACGTTCAAAAAGTGACCATGAAGAACGGCAAACCCGCCAGAAAAGCAGTTTGCGAGAAGTGCGGTACCACTATGTTCCGAATCGGCGGCTAAGGAGGACTTTAAAATCTTTCCTTAAAACAAACCTGACTCCCTTTGTCGGGAGGAGGTTTGTTTATATGCGCTTTAAGGCGCTTTTTTTATTTCTCTTAAGCCTCTTCTCTAGGCCGGTATTGAAGGGCCTCGGCAATATAAGTCGGACTAATTTCATCATCACCAGCTAAGTCGGCAATCGTCCTGGCCACCTTAATCACCCGGAAATAACTCCGGGCAGAAAGATTTATTTGGGAAACGGCTTGGCGAAGAAGATTAAGACAATCTTTAGAAAGTAAGCAAAACTTCTTAATGTGGCGGGTTTGCATTTCAGTATTACAGGTAAGCTTCTTATTCCTAAAACGTTCTCTTTGCCGGTCTCGAGCTTTTTGAACTTTTTGGCGAATACTTTTTGATTCCTCGGCCACAATCCCCTCACGGGTGAGTTTGTCTACATCAACGGTCGGAACTTCAACATGAAGATCAATTCGATCAAGAATGGGACCGGAAAGTCTTTTTTGATAGCGAATTATTTGACCGGGGAGACAACGACACTGCTTCTTCTTATCCCCTAAATAACCACAGGGACAAGGATTGGAAGCGGCCACCATAATAAACTTAGCCGGAAAAGAAAGGGTCCCTCTGGCTCGAGAAATAGTAACAATCCCATCTTCCATGGGTTGACGCAAGGCCTCTAAAACATGACGGGGAAATTCAGGAAACTCATCCAGAAAAAGAACGCCGCGGTGGGCCAAGGAAATTTCACCAGGCCTAGGCCGCGTGCCGCCGCCGATAAGGCCAATTCTGGAAGTCGTGTGATGGGGCGAACGAAAAGGTCTCTGTTTAATCACCGAAGTGCCTTGAGGGAGGTTGCCTGTAATGGAATAGATCTTGGTAACCTCCAAGGACTCTTCCTCAGTCAAATCTGGCAAAATTCCCGCTAAAGCCCGTGCTAACATTGTTTTGCCTGCTCCCGGAACACCTTTCATAAAGAGATTGTGTCCCCCAGCCGCTGCAATTTCTAAGGCTCGTTTGGCTTGTTCCTGGCCGCGAACCTCAGACATGTCAAATTCGAATTGAACATCTTTGATCAAAGAAGAAAAACTGGTATGGGGCTGCTTTCTGATTTTATCAATTCCGGTTAGATGACTAAAAAGCTGAAGGAGCGAAGCAATCGGATAAACTTTCAAGCCTTTGATAATTGAAGCCTCTTTGGCATTAACCGCCGGCAAAAACAGTCTTTTAAATTTTTTCTTTTTAGTCAAAAGAGCTAGTGGTAAAACCCCATTAGTGTGACGCAATGAGCCGTCTAAAGAGAGCTCACCCAAAACAAGAGTATCGTCCAGTTTAGCTTTTAATTGACCGGCGGCCATTAAAATGCCTAAAGCCATCGGCAGATCATAGGCCGGCCCTTCTTTAGGAAGGTCTGCCGGAGCCAGATTAATGGTAATCCGATGGGTGGGAAAATCAGCTCCGGAATTTTTGATGGCACTTCGAACCCGCTCTTTAGCTTCCTCGACCGCTTTATCGGGAAGACCAACGATCGTGAAAGAAGGTAAGCCTGCAGAAGAAACATCAACTTCGACTTCTACGGGGATTGAATCCAATCCCACTGTTGCCCCAGAGAAAACCCTCGCCAGCATTAATTAAATAATAACACAAGATTAAGAATTCCTATTTTCCGAAGACTAATTAAGATTGAAGTTTAGCCAGTTCTTTTTTTAGCCTTTTCATTTCCTTAGCCAAATCTTTCTGGATTCTCTTAATTTCCATTAATTGGCGATCAGCCTTCTCATCAAGCTTAATATCATGTTCTATTCGTTCTCGATCCCTTTTTCTTAGCCTGGCTTCATGAAGGTCTCTTTTTAATTCCGCTTTATTGGCGGCCATTAGAAGAAAAATGCCAATAAAAATCGCCTCTAGAGAAACGCTAAAGGTCAGCAGATTAACATCAAAATCAAGAATCAACCAAAGGCTGAACCAAAGAGTATGAAAGAAAACCGCCCACCAACTACCCAAAAACCAAGAAATCAAATCAGTAAACTTCTCCATCAAAGTCTTGGTCTTTTTGGGAATCTTAGCAGCTTTATTTAAAGGCTTAACATCCATCGCTTAATTCTACTATAACAAACCAAAAAACCGAAGGTCAACCAACTAAACAACAATTTTTAATGTCTCTACTGCTTCGCCGCGTCTCTAGAAATCTCAACCCATGGCTCTTGAAACTCTTGTCTCCATTTCCTATGATAATAATTCTCTGCTTCTTTAAGTTCAGGCCGCTCCCCCTTCTGTTGTTTAACCCAATCACGCATCGAAAGCCAAACCCTTCTAGCTTTTTCCAAAGATTTAGGCTTAGACCAATCAGAAGCTTTAACTACTTTTTGGGCTTCTTTCAATCTTTCTCTTATATCATCAGGCAGCTCAGAAACGCCAGTTTCCCAATCTAAACGAGCTAATAATAAATGGCGAGATTTCTCAGCTAAATCAGGCCTAGAAGTAGTTATGGGAGCAACGCAAGCATCATCATCTCCGGTAATAATATGGAGAGTAAAACCTAATATTAACTTTTCAATATCCTTTTGATCAAATCCGTATTGGGGAGCAACTGCCCGCAGCCAGTCAGATTGAACCTGAGGAAATTTTCCCCAAAATTGAGGATCTTCCACTTTGGGTTTAGGAATGTCGGGTTGCTCAAATTCGGCCATAATGGCTTTTATTCTATCATTTTAAGCCAAAAGAGTCAGGGGAGATGATACTCAAATCTTTTAACCGCTTCCCATTGCTCCGGAGAAATTTCTTCTACCTTGGTTTCCTTAACGTATAAACAGGTTTTTTTACCGGCAAAGTAAAGTTGGACATAGTTAACAGCTCTTTCTTCGGAGAAGTTTCTAGCGGTCGTTGTGCCCGAAGGACAAAAGCCGTAATAGAAATCCGGAGGCTGATGACGAAACATCTCCTCCCGGGCCTCAACATAGCGAGGAAAACCCTGCATTAAGTAGGTATACCAAGAATATTGATAGGCTGGCTTAAGATCAGCCTGCCAATAAACTAAATCCTGCCTATTATCGTCTAAAAACAAAGTATCACCGGGGTTAGCTAAAAGCTTAATCACTTCTCCTTTTGATAAATAGTCAGCATAATTGGTGACTAACTCCTCATGGCGATCAACTTTATCCCAGAGATAGGAGCCTGGTTTAAGCATCAAAAAACCTAAAGCTATAAAAATCAAAGCGGTCAGGCCATAAGCCAACTCTTTCCTGGAATCGCTAAGGGATGATAAAAGGAAAAAAATGGTTATCAAAAACAAGGCATACCACTGAATCATATGAAAGGCTTCGTAAAAAATTGTTCCAGAAATGACCACCCGGAGGTTGGCCAAGCCTAAGAGAAAAATAAGGATGATGATTGGCTTTGTCTTTTTCAGCTTCTTAATCCCCAACCAAATTAAAAAAAGAAAAACGCTGTCCAACACCACTAGAAAAATCCGAAAAGAGTTCCATTTACCACCAAAGAAAAGGAACAAAGGGTAAGCAAAGCTTTTAATGATTCCCCCATCAGCCAGAAGATTGTTTTTTGTTTCGGTCATGGCCACTGAAGCCGCATTGACTTTAAAAACATTGAAAAAATAATCTCTTAAAGGAAAAGATAAGAGCGTTAGCGAGGTTAAAAAAAGGAAAATCAGAAAGGAAATCAGTTTTGTTTTCCTCTTTTTCTCGTTCCATAAAAGAAGAAAATATAAAAAGGCTGCTAAGGGAACATAGGGTTCCCTGGCAAAAATCACCAACCAGGTAAAAAGACCGGCCAACAGATAATCAGCACCCCAAATCGGCCGCTTTTCAAATTGATACCAAACTAGCCCGAATAAATAAACTAAAGGATAAACAATAAACGATTCAGCTAAAAAGCGGTCGCCAAAAAGATAAAATTTGGTTAACTCATAGAAAATAATGAATCCCACTCCCGCCAGGCGAAATCTTAAAATAATTAAAACGCCCATCGCCAAAGAAAAAGCAAACAGGCAAAAACGATGAAATAATAAAAGCTCATAAAGGTTGGTTGGTTGAAGAACTTTTTGGACCAGATAGCTAAGAAAAGCCATCAACGGCTGGTGATTGAAATAGATTTCTGAATATAAAATCTTACCTTTAAGCATAAAATAGCCAGCCACATAATTAAAACAGTCATCAAAGCAGCCAAAAGAAGAAGTCCGCGAGATCAAGATTTTGAAAACAAGAACAAAAAGGGGAATTAAAAGGAGAGAAATGAAAATGTTTCGTTTTTTGTTCACCACTGACAATCTACCAGCATTATATCATCCGAACCGGAGTGGAATCCGAATTGTGGAAAAACACATGCTTCCCAGAGAATTCTAAAAAGTTTTTCGTCCTTTGAAGTTTTGGGGCAATTTCAAACCGCTCTGGGCAGGTCCAGCCCTTCACGAAGGGCTGGATCCCCTTCTAAGGGATCACCATTTTTCTGGATGAACTCGATTTTCGTTATACTCTGATTCGTTGTGGTCTGGAATTTTTTCGTCGGGATAGCCAATAGGGAAAAGACAGAGAATTCTTTTTCCTTCGGGAATGTCCAGCTCTTTCTTGACCAACAATTCTCTTTCTTCGCCTTTTTCGTTCTTGCCTTTTAAAACATGAGCCCAACAGGTCCCTAATCCCTGATTGGTCGCCTCCAAATAAATGTGAGCGGCCGCCAAAACCGCATCTAACAACCAAAACCTCTCGCTTTTGCCTGGATCAGCGACCACGACAATGACCACCGAAGCCCTTTTAATAAAATTTTGAAAGGAACCACAGGTTGAAAGCTTTTCCAGCTTTTGCTTGTCTCTAACGACCACATAGTCTAAAGGGTGAAGACTCTGGGCTGAAGGAGCAACCATGGCCGCCGTTAAGATTTGTTTTATCTTTTCATCACTAACCTTTTGACTGGTATACTTTCTGATGCTTCGTCTTTTTTTAAACAAACCGTGCATGTTAAGTTGATTTTACCAAAATTTTCTAATTTTTGCGATCAAGAATTCGTTTGTAGTATAATATAGGCTGTTTAGTTGAGAGGATTCTATGCCCTTAGCTACAATCGAAATCCCACGTAATCTATATGATACCTTACCAAAGGAAAGCAGAGAAGAATCTGCTGTGGCTGTATGTAATCAAGCCCTTGATTCTACCCTTCAAGGGCTGAAAATTCCGGACCTCGAAGATCGTGAATATAGAGTAGCTTTAGTTGGTGACGATGAAAAGTCAAGGTTATCAATCGAATTCACCTGCGGAACCGATGAATACGAAACAGGAGAAATCTTTAATCCAGCAGAAGAACAGATCCACGCCACTGGTGTAGAAGTCCAGGCTAGCGCTCAAAGATCTGAATTCAACGTGGCGGAAACCGAAATAATATCATGGCGTGATACCACATTTATTGAACGAGAGGAAGGTACCATAGAACCAACCGAATCGCTATCGCCAGGATGTGGAGACAAAGTAAGGAAAGCCAAAGTAACCCTCACGCTGTCGCCTGACGCAACCGAACGTATTCTTACTAGTCAAGCTGGTAGAGAACTCGAGTCAAGTAAATCCCCCGAGCTCGATGCAGCTAATACCATTGGGGAGGGGTTATCACTTTTAATTGCTGAAGCCCTCAGGCTGCCCGAAAATACTGAAAGATCTGTGAAGGTTTCACTTCCTCTTCTTGCTGAAACCCATATTGCCGTTGATGTTGATTTAGAGGTATCCGGAACCATTTCATCAGAAGACCGTTTGCTTCTAGCGAAAGCGATTGAGAGTCATCTTAATTCAAACGAACCCACCAGCCAGGGTATTGGTACCATTTGGGTTCGGCAAGGACAGCCAGCCAAAGATACTATTACCTCCGAAGATACAAAATAATCCTGAACGGCGCTAATTTAAATAAAAGATTCATCCAGGGACGGGATGTTAAGAAAAAAACTCAAGCGAGAGCCAAAATCAGGATAAAAAGAAAAGTAAAGAAAGCCAGCCACCCAGCTGTAAAAATCACCAACTTAAGCGCCTCAATCGTCTTCTTCTTCTCCCAAAATAAGATAAAAGGATAACCTAAAACAATTAAGGCGGAAATAATGGCCGAGACCACGAAAAGAACTAAAAACATGGCTGGAATTAAAAAGGTAAAGGGAGGCCCAAAAAGATTCTCTCCCTGCCAAAATAAAAGCCCAATTAGGCTACAATAAATCACCAAACCAGTAGCCTGTAAAAAGGCAATAAAGCCAAGAGAAAATTTCCTCATTTTAAAATCCCCTCTTTTTTATTATAACACCTAAAGGAATCTCCCTGCTTTTTCTTTTCTGGAGCCCTGATTTTTGTTTGACCTATCCGATTCAAAGAAAAATGAATTATTGGGGTCTTTCGGGTCTTGAATGAAAATCTCTGGGTTGTTTTGGCCGAGCTTCGTTAACAATGATTTTTCTTCCGCCAAAATCATTACCATTAAGCATTTCAATCGCTTTTTTCGCTTCTTCTTCGCTGCTCATTTCCACAAAACCAAAACCTTTTGAACGACCGGAATACCGATCGGTGATCACTGTTGCGCTTGTCACCTTGCCTGCTTGGGCAAAATGCTCTCCTAGCTGCTCGTCGGTAACACCATAATCGAGATTACCAACATAGAGTTTAGTACTCAAGTTTATTCACCTCCTTTTCTTTTGCATAAATTTAAAAATTTTGGGAGCTTCTTTGGATGCCGTCTGAAGTCCGTCTGGAGACCAAGAGAAAGCTACCTCTCATACTGATAAACAATCATAACAAAAAACCTAATAAAAGTAAAGCCCTTTTATCTTCAACTTTTCCTGCCTACCCCTAAATAAGCGGCTAGAAAAGTAGTTAATGGAACCGCGGCGATCAAACCAATGCTTCCCACTAGGGTGCGAATTATTTCTTCGGTAATAATCTCGTAGTTAATTACCTGGGAAAATGGCAAGGGATTGTTAATAAATAACAAAAGTAAAGGGAGGGCGGCCCCGGTGTAGACTAAGACCAGGGTGTTGACCATTGAAGCAATGTGGTCCTGGCCAACATTCATCGCTCGTAAAAATAATTCCTTAAATTTTATCTTCGGATTCGCCTCTCTTAATTGTTGAACAATCGCCGATTGGGCCACAGTAATATCATCCAAAACCCCTAAAGCGCCAATAATAATACCTGCCAAAACAAGACCCTTGATATTAATGGCTCCGGGTCGATCTGATTGTAAAAAGCCGGCCTCTTCTGAAGCAAAGCCAGTTAGTCGGGTCACCTCAACAAAATATTTGGCTAAAAAGCCGGTAATTACCAAAGCCGCTAAAGTGCCTAACATGGCCACAGCCGTCTTTTGATTCAATCCATGAGAAAGATAAAAAGTTAAGGGAATGATCGCCAAAGAACCGAGGATGGCGATCATGACTGGATCGCGGCCGGAATTAATCTGGGGTAAGATGAAAAGAAAAATCACCAAAAAAGAAATTCCTAAACCGATAATTGAAGTGGCCCCCCGCCAACGGCCAATCACCACCGCCAAAATCACAAAAAGCAAAAACAACCAAAAAAGGTATTTTCTCCTGATAAGCTCGGTCAGATAAAAAATCTCTTCTCCTTCAAGGCCAAGGCTTTTACTGATTAAAACTTCATCACCAACCCGGTATTTGGGTAAGCCAATAATAGGAATATCACCCACTTCAACGACGATCTCTCTATCTTTAATTGAACCGGCAGTAATCAAGATTTTTAACTTCTGATAAAGATTTTGTTCGCCTTCTTGGGTGATGACATCTTCTTCGAGAATTTCAATGATCCGACCCTCGAGAATCTCTTCCTTGGGGGCCTGGTCTATTTCTTGACCCAAAACCTTTGAAGAAAAAAGAGAAAGGAAAATCAAAGGCAAAAATAGAAAAAGTAGTTTTTTAATCATCCCAAAATCTTTCTGAGCTTATTGTAAATGTCTTCTATTTCTTTTTTAGCGGAGAGGTTGGTTTTCATGATTGGCGTTAAGCCAGCAATGGCCTGAAAGATTTTTTGATCATAGCCTATTTTGCCTAAAACCTTTCCTTTAGCCCACTTTTCCATTTTAGCACTTTCTTTTTGGTTAAGATCCCACTTATTGATTACCACCCGATAGGCAATCTTAAAATGTTTAACAATCGCTAAAACCCGCTTTAAATCGGAAAAACCAGAGGGGGTCGGTTCGGTCACTAAAACAACAAAATCGACGCCGTTAAGAGCAGCAATAACGGGACAACCGATCCCTGCTGGGGAGTCAATAATCATCATTTGGTGGTTAAATTGTTCGGCTTTTTCTTTAATTAAATCAACGATTTTGCCTGAACCGGTTTGGCCCGGATGAAGCTGGGCGGAAACTAAAGGAAAACCGTGGACATTTTTTTTAATTTTGATTTCGCCGTTAATAATCGGCTTCATCTTAATCGCTTTAGCCGGACAAACTACTTCGCAAGCACCACAACCTTCGCAAAAATATTCATTGAGAACTGGCTTTTTCTTCTTTAAATTGAGAGCGGAAAAGGCGCAAATTTCAACACATCGACCGCAGCCAGTACACTTTTTCAGATCGATAATCGGTTTTTCGTTGGTAGAAACTTTTTTAATCTTATCCCAATGCTCACCTTCTTCCCCCTTTGCCGAGGCTTCGAGGGACAAGCCCAACCATAAATGAAGATTGGGGGCATCAACGTCAGCATCAACGGCAACCACCTTTGCTTTTCGTGTAAAAAGCATTGCCAAAGAAGAAGCGAGCATGCTTTTCCCAACTCCACCCTTTCCAGAAGCAATAGCAACCTTTAACTTTACTCTTTCCATTTTTAATATCACATTTCGTCTATACCCAACCTAAAATCATGGCTATCCCTAGACCAAAAATAATTAAACCAGCGACCAAATGAAGATAGCGGATGTTTTTTTCTTTCCAATCGGCAACATTCTCAACCGTAGCCAAGCCTAGATAACAAACAGCGACAATGACCAGCATTGGCAAAATGAAAATCAGGTTATACAACAGTAACCAAGGAATGGTTTGCCAAAAAGAAAGTGAACAAAGAACACCTCCACAAATCACATAAGGACCAATCGTACAGGGGAGTAAAAAAACAGTCACTAAAGCCCCGACAACAAAGGCCCACCAAGGGTTGGTGACTTTGAAAAACAAGCTTTGAGCCTTAGGACGAAGGAACATGGGCATTTCTGTTAGAAAACCACCGGGTTGATAATAAATGAAGTCTTTGATGTTTAAAACTCCTAAAACAAGCGCCACCATCCCTAAAGCTTTATAAAGCCAAAAACGAATATTGGCTAGTGCTTGAATTATCTGAAAAAACTTAATAATCGCCAAACCATAAAGAAAATACATAATCAGAACCGCGCTCGAGAAAGCCAAGCCAGCTACTAAAACATTGCGTTTCTTTTTCGGACCTAAGGTGATAATGGCTAAAAGCATTAAGACTAAAACCGCTAAAGCGCAGGGATTAACGGCATCAACGGCCGCCAAAGAAATTACCTTAGCCAAAGTCAATTCTCGGGGAACCATCTCCTCAACCATCTCGATCTTCTCATTTAATAGCTCGGGCCAAATCTTGGGCTTTCCTGATAGAGAAGCAAAATCAAGCTCTTCAAAATCAACAGTGGTTCCATCAATTAAAGGACAAGGATTGCTTCCCTTTTCAATTAAGCTTCTTACCCCATCAATAATCGGCCTATCACCAACCAAATATTTATCCTGGCCAAAAATAATCAAAGGAATACCTAATCCAGAATCGTAAACCTGATTATACTCATAAATCAATGGGGCATTTTCCTGATCTTGATAGATTTCGTATTCAATAATAACCAGTTGGGGATACTCTTTAAGGAGTTGATCAAAAATAAAGGGATCAACTTGGGCACAATGAGGACAGCCGATCCCCGTAAAATAGACAGCACAGACAGTCTGATCGCCTTCCGCTAAAGATGGAGACGAAAAAAGATTGAGTAGAAGAACCACTAAGACAACAATAATTCCCAGTTTCTTCATAGATTATTTACTTCCTTTAACCTGCCTTTTGAATAAACTTTGGCCAGCTCCTTAGAATAAGGTATTTTATATTTGATTGCAACTTGGGATCGCTTAGCAATCCTTTCAACTAACTCGCTTTTCCCTAGATCAGCTTGATTAAGAACAATTTTAGCAGGAACTTTAAGAGTTTTTAATAGCTTTAAAATTAACTCCAAATCATGAGCGCCGAGAGGAGTCGGTTCGGTGACAGCATAAGCTAAATCGACGCCTATCAAAGCCCGGATAACACCACAATGGATACCAACCGAAGTATCAATCAAGAGATAATCAGCTTTATTTTTTCTGACTAATTTTTGAGCATATTCCCTCATTCTGGTCACAATCGGTCCGGTTTCATCGACAACCCCGACAGAACGACCGGTCACTAAATAAAAATTCTCGTCAATCTGGTTCTTAAAGATTTCCCCAATCACCTTTTTCTCGGCTTTAATGGCTTTTTGAGGACAAAGACGCCAGCACAAACTGCATCCAGAGCAAAGTTCGTGAAGGAAAAGAGGAAACCTTCCTGGTGCTTGAAAGATGGCATTTGAGCGGCAGTTTTTAACACATAAGCCACATTGACTACATTTCTGTTTATCAAGAAAAGGAAATTGAGCAAAAATTATTTCAGCCGACTGGCCTAATTTTTGTCCCAACAACAAATGATCGTTCGGGCATTCCACATCAGCATCAGCCAAAACAACCTTTTTCCCTTGACTTCTTAGCTTATTGGCTAAAAGAATGGCGACAGTCGATTTACCTGTACCGCCTTTTCCACCGGTGATAGCGATGGTCTTCATGTCTTCTCCTTAGTTGGTTTCGATAATATTTCTAATCCTCCTTTAATAAAACTATCAATAATTGTTTTTGCCTTCTCACCTTGAGCTTGATAGATATCAAACAAATTCTCTCGTAGGGCATGGAAAGAGATTTCCCCTATTTCTTTAGCAATGAGAATTTCGCTTTTTTGTTTAGCCAGAAGTTTGGCAGCTGCCAAGCCAGCTCTCATCTTTTGATCTTTGAAAGGATTATCAAGTAAATAATAGCCTTTAATTTTTTCGCCCTCAAGGTTGACCAAAAGAAAAGCCGGTGCTCGACCAAATTGGTCAGCTACCGGAGAAGATAGCCCGTTTTTAGTCTTTATTGGAATCGCCAGATGGCGATAATCGCTTTTAAAAGGTTCTATGTGAATTGAGAATGAATCAACTTGGGGCACTTCTTTTTTAATCGCTCTTTCAACCTTCTCGGCAATTTCGTGAGCCCGCCTGACATCAATGAATTTCCTAACTCCCACCTTGGTCTCACCAAAAATAAAAGGGCCTGCCCTTCTTAGACGTAAATCAAAAAACTCTTCAATTCCCGGCACGGATTTGATCGCTTTAACAACCTTTTTCTCAACTGCCTTACTGGGACTAACATCCATAAGGGCAAAAAAAGAGTCTTTGGCGCTCGTTAGGCCAATTTTAAAGATAAGAAAAGAGATGACGATGGTAATCACTCCCTCAAGGTAGGGAGTTTGGTAATAGGCTGCTAAAATGCCTACAAAAACTGCCGTTGAGGAAAAAAGATGAGTTCTATTTTCTTTACCCATGGCCACTAAACTTTGAGCATTAATTTCCTCGCCCACTTTAATTTCATAATTGCCAAAAAAGAACAAAACTAAGGCGTCCAGCAAAGAAACCGCCAAGGCCAAGAAAGGAATTTCAATTGGGGAAGAAAAGAAAAGTCGGGCATAGCCATTGACAAACATCTCCCAAGCAGCCAGAAGAATTAGAATAGAGACAATCGCTGCTCCAAGGTTTTCCGCTTTATAATAACCATAAGGAAAGCGCTCGTCCGCTTTTTTTTGAGCAACTTTTAAACCAAACCAAGAAGTAAAAATTGATAAAATATCCGAGCCACTATGGATCGCGTCGGAAATAAGAACAATACTGCCTGATAAAAAACCGATCACCGCTTTAGCCGTCGCCAAAAAGCCTTCCAAAAAAATGGCAACGGTTGCTAGCTTCTCTCCTTTTTTTAAATCTTCTTTTTGTGTCATAAGTTAATTAAGCTCGGTTCAGTCACCGGCGAATCCAGATTTATTTTAAGCAAAGATTGCTTTTTTATTTCTTCTTTATCGTCTACCTCTTCCCCAACCTCCCCCTCGACTTAGACCTTCTCCCGCCCCTTGTCCTTTATTCATACCAGCAGAAGGGCCTGCCATTTCATTTTCTTTCAGCTTTCCTTCTTTATATTGCTCTAGCACATCTTTAACAGTCATGTCAGAAACACCACCAAAAGTCTTAATTCCACTAGAATTGAGAACATTAATGGCATTCGGGCCGAAATTACCGGCAATAACCGCCCCGACCCCTTTATCAACCACTAACTGAGCGGCAGAAATACCAGCTCCTCGGGGCGCCTGCCCGGCTGTGTTTTTAATCACTTTAAATTCCTTGGTTTCGCTATTAATAATCAAAAAATAAGGACACCGTCCAAATCGAAGGTCAACTAAGCTATCGAAATCTTTGCCTGATGAGGCAATAGCGATTTTCACTCAATCACCCCCCTTCCACTCTATTTAAATTATCTCTTCCTAATCATCGGCGAGCCGCATTTCGGACATTTAGTCTGGTAACAGGGTATACCGGCTTGATGGGATACCTCATTTTTACACTCGGGATTAGTACAAAGACAGGCCCCTCCCGGACCAGCGGCAAATGGGCCACCCATTCTCCCTCGGCCGGCCCCCCGACCAGCGCCTCGACCCCGACCAGTACCTCGACCAAATCCTGCTGGCATAACTGTCTCACCTCCTTTTATTTTGATCGCTTTGCCTAAAACCAATGCCTCCGCAATTTTCTTATGAGCTTCAGTCAAAATCCGTTGGAAAGTACTTTGAGAAATTTTCATTATTTTAGCAGATTCAATCTGCCCCAAGCCTTCTAAATCGGCCAACCTAATTGCCTCTAATTCATCAAGTGCTAAAATCGCCTCCCTTAAAAAGTCCGAGGGAATTCCACGAGGCCTAAAATAATCGGCTTCTGGTTCAGAACCTATCCGTCTTGGTTTCTTTTGCCTAGTCATGATTTAAATCCAATTATGAATATATACCCATTATAGGGAACTAGGGGACATTTGTCAAGAGGGTTATTTTTTCACTAAAAGCCAGCTCTTTTTCTCAAAAGTGGGCGGATGGAAAATACTAAACTCCCCTTTTAATTTCTTGCCGGAAAGTTTGAACTTGATCGAATTATTAGCCCTCTCAATAATTTCTAGTTTTCCTTTATCCCAAATTTCAACCTTCCCCGCTCCGTATTGACCTTCCGGGATAACGCCCTTAAAAGAGGCGTACTCTAAAGGGTGATCTTCAACCTGAATGGCTAAGCGCTTTTCACCTGGTTTTTGAGGCGGACCTTTGGGGACAGCCCAGCTCTTTAAAACCCCTTCTGTCTCTAGTCGAAAATCGAAATGGTGGTGACTAGCCCAGTGCTCATGAACCACAAAAATGGGGAGTTTTTTGGTTTTCGAAACTTTTCCTTTAGGCTCAGAAGTCTTACCAAAGTCTCGTTTTTTTTGATACCTTTTTAGTTTCACACTTTAGTTTTTAGAAGTTCTACCTCATCTCTTTCAATCGACTCTCCAGATATCTTTGTGAGGCCAGTATTAACGTTTGCCTGAATCTGGTTCTCAATCCGATAACAAGCAGCTATCAGTTCATCCAGGGTATCTAACTTACGATATATGTCCAGTCTCGGTAAAGCTTCATTAAGTCGCTCTTTCAAAGATAAAATTCCGAAGGGTCCAACTCTTAAGTCCGCGTAAAATAAGATCTTCGCCTCCCAATTGCTTGATTCTGCCATTTTGAGAGCATTAGAAAAAGTTTTAGATTTAACAAGAAGGCTCATTCTTGAATTAACCCCTAATTCTTCAAGCATTTTTAAAGTAGCTTGATGGTCATCGGTCCCATATTGATCGGTAATGTCTTCCTGGACCTTTAGCCAAAAATTAACCCTTCCCTTTTCCTTACCAAGAAATTTCGGATATTTCTTAAGATCAAATTTGACAATATTCCCTAAATCGTGAAGAAGGGCGCTCTTTTTGATCAAATCATGGTCGATCTTTGGCCCAACCCAATGATCGGTGATAAAAAGAGCCACTTTAGTAACCCGGAGTAAATGCTCTTGTAAATTAGGGGGAAGCTTAAATCGTTGATAAATCTTTTGAACGGTCATCAGCGAACATAATACCCAGAAGTTCTCAGCTGTTTGATTATCTCTTTAAGGTTGCCGCTTATTTGATTAAAAAGACTTGCCCCTTCTGCTTGAGAGGCCTGGGTTTTACCTTCCACGCTAAAATAAAAGTCCCAAATCTGGATACCGGAACCAGCAATTGGTGATTCGGCGAAAAAAGTTCCTTCCAGATCATAAACGCTACCTATTTGCCAACCAGGGCAATTATAATCACAATTACCCGGTTCTCTGACACACAAAGATTCTTCTTCTGGACCGAAAAGGGGCAGGTTGCGGGGCTGGTCTGAAAGAAAAGGTAAATCTGCATCTGAGACAATCAAGTTCTTCTTTAAAGGGCAACCACAACAAGGGTCATTTTTCGGGCAACTAAGACGTTCGCAAACAACCTTATCGTCAGAAACTCTGCCCCTAACTACCAATTGGCGATTGGCATACTTTTTCTTGTCAGCCAGAACCTCGCTCGGTTTAACGACTTCTGATTCGGGAGTGGCCACCACCCTGGATTTTAAAGCCTCCATTTTTTCTTTGAAAGGCAGGTGTTCGTAAGGAATTGTTTCGAACAAAAAAATGCCAGCCACAACTGCCAATACCGGCAAAACAATAGTAAAGAGGACAATTAAACCTATTAGGATGTCTTGATTCCCTTTTTTCTTCATCTTTTTAGACTAAAAAAAGGCTAACTATGCCCAGTATGACACAGTAAAAACCGAAAATCCAGAGACTGGCTTTCAAAAGAAAGATCTCTAAAAGCCTTAAGGCACCATAGCCCACCAATCCAGCAATAATCATCCCTAGAAGGCCCTGACCTAAATTAGTTATTGAACCATTGAAAAAATCAGGGATCTGAAAAAAAAGCGCCCCCAAAATCGCAGGAATGGCCAAATAAAAGGAAAATTGAAAAGCGGTTCGTCGATCAATCCCTCGCCATAAACTGCCCACAATGGTTGATCCAGAACGCGAAACTCCTGGTAAAATCGCTAAAGCCTGAAAAAGACCAACAATAAAGGCATCATTCGGAGATAATTCCTCAATCGATTTCGTTAGTTTTTTAATCAATTTCGTAGAGAAAAGAAGAATGGCAGTAACCAGAAGAGCTCCCCCTACTAAATCTGAAGAACTAAAAAGAGTTTCAATCTGTTGATTTAAAAAAAGGCCAACAATTCCAGCTGGGATTGATCCAATTACAATCTTTGCGAGAAGAGCAATTGATTTTCTTTCCCCTCGCACTAATTCATTTAAAATTTTTATTAATTGATTTTTAAAGTAAAAAAGAACCGCCCCCAAAGTGCCAACATGAACCATAATATCAAAAAAAACTGGAGGCTTATCGATACTAAAAAACTTTTGCAAGAGAACCAAATGACCCGAAGAAGAAATAGGTAAAAACTCAGTTAACCCTTGAACAAGGGACAAAACGAAAGCCTGTGAATAGCTCATTTACTTCTTTAGTTTATCGTACCAATCGTCAAGGGTTTTAGCAACCACATCTTTGGCTCCGAGACCAATCGCTAAGCCAACTGCCAAAACGATCGTGTAGGTTAAACCCGTAAAAAAGGTGTCAACCAGGTCCTGGGCCACTTTTAGCTCAGAAATGGCCGTAAAAAGGGCAATGACTAAAACCACCCAACGAGCCAGTTGGCTAACCAGCTTCGCTGCCTCATGATCCACTGTTGCCAGGGCCCCTTTGACCAAACCTTCAACCAAATTGGCCACAAAAAACCCGACCGCGAAAATCAAGGCAGCCGAAACGACATTGGGAATATAAGCCAGAAAACCAGTCAAAACTTTAGAAACGGTAGTCAGGCCTAAAATGTCAACGGTAGCGATAAAGAAAACCAGGATAATAAACCACTTTACGAAAGCGCCAATTATTTGGGTGGTGGTAAATTTTATCTCAGCTCTTTTCCAAAAAGATTCAGCCCCGATTTTCCTAGCTAAATTCTGAAAACGAACCACCTCTAAAACACCTTCAACTATCTTCTTTGCCCAAGACGCAACTAAAAGACCAATCACAAAAACAACTAGAGCGCCAATAAACTGGGGCAGAAAACTGATAAAAGCCGACCAGATTGGCTGCCAAGCTTCAATCAAGGCTTGTTGCCAGTCTATCCAATAAGTCATTTTTCACCTCCTTTCCCGCCCGCCAGATGGCGGACTCCAAAATTCTTCTCTTTTATTGTGTGAAAAAATGGAGTGTTTGTCAAATTTTAAGCTTGTTTTTTGAGGTTAACCATGATAAAATAACTATACCTAGGAAGCTGGGTAACTGCTCTGCCTTTTATAAAAGACAGAGAGGAAAGTCCAGACAGCAGGAAGCAGGGTGTCCCGCGTAAGCGGGAGCGGGTAACCGACAGTGAAGCCACAGAGACGAGTCCCACGTCTAACGTGGGGGTGAAACGAGGCAATTCTCCCCGCTGCAACCTCCGATCGGTGCGTTATGAGCTGCTTCCGCCAGCACCAAAGCTTGAGGGCATAGACAGATAGTTACCTAGAACAGAATCTGGCTTACGAGCTTCCTAGGTTTTTTCTTGGTCTTTTTTAGAAATTTCTTTAAAATCCTTGAAGTTCCTTAGCTGTAAAAAACTCGGCAGCAACTACCTGAGCGACCAAAACGATAGGGACTGAGAGAATCGCTCCAGCGGCTCCTGCCAGTTTAAAGCCAATTGTCAGAGATAAAATCGTCACCAAGGGATTAACTCCAGCCACTCTCTCCATCACTTTAGGCACGACCACTACATTTTCAATCTGCTGAATAAGAAAATAAAGCGCCGCCACTGCCAAGGCTAAAAGGGGTGAAGTAGCTAGGCCAGCCAAAATGGCCGGAATTGAGGCTAAAATTGGTCCTACATTAGGCACAATCTCTAAAATTCCAGCCAAAAGAGCCAGTGGTAAAGCAAAATCAATTCCTAAAAGCCGCAAACCTAGATAGCTGATAAGGCTGATAAAAACCATGAGCGTTATTTGAGCCCGGATCCAGCCGCCAAGCCGCTCCTCAACTTTGTCGATTAGTTTTTCTGCTTTTCCTTCATCTTTTTTGCCAAAAAGAATTAAAAGATAACGATCCAGATTCTTTCGTTCGAGGAGAAGATAAAAAGTAATCACTATTAAAACGAAAAAGGCCAACATGTTTCCAAAAATCGCTATTGTTAAACGAAACAGGTTGGCTGGAATTGAACCTAGATGGCTAATTTGAGAACTAACAATTCTTTCGTCAACCGCTGGCAAACCCACTTTTTCTAAATAATCAGGCAAGCTTGTTACCAAGGTAGTTGTTTGATCAACTAATGGTGGGATTAAACAAGTCAAAATGACCCCGATGCCGCCGAAGATAATTATATAAACGACAAGAATGGCTAGGGCTCGTGGGATCTTGAGTTTCTCCAGTCTATCAACCGCCGGGCTTAAAGCGGACATAATAATTAGAGAAACAAAGAGGGCCAGGATAATCTGGCGAATTTGAAAAAGGACCCATAAAAGAAGAAGAAAGAAAACGGTAAAAACGATTGTCCGGTGAGAAATTTCAACTTTTTGCGGCATCGGTTTTAGTATACCAGTCTTTGACCAGTTTTTCTACCCTCAACCCAAGCTCTGGCTTAGTAAAATCAAACCATTTAATCCTTTTATCCCTTTTAAACCAGGTTAACTGACGACGGGCATAAGTGTGCTCAGCAAACTGCCACTGCTCGATTGTCTCCTCTCTGGTAGTCTTACCCTCAAAATAAGAACCCCTCGCCTTGCTCGGGAACCTTGTTTCTCGCTGGCGCTCAAAATGGGCTTGCCATTCTTGATAGCCGATCGTTGCCCCTAAAGCCGAATTCTCCCAAGTATAACCTCTTCCCAGCAACCTCTTAATTTCACCTTCGATCCCTTGTTTAACTCTCTCTCTTACCCGATCATCGATTCGCTGATAAAGGACTTCATTGGCGGCAGTCAGGCTGATCATTAAAACGTTGGAGGTTAGGCGTTGGATATTAAAAGATTTTTTATTAGCAAGGGCGATTTCGATTGCTCTAATCAATCTTCGAGGGTTTTGCCTGTCCGACTGGTTCATCTTCTCCCATTTTCTAGGATCTAGCCTCTTTAATTTATCCTTTAATTCCTCAATTTCCAATTTATCTAATTCTTTTCTTAATTCCCAATTCGGTTCAATCCCCAAACTTTCTATTCCATCAACTATGGCTTTAATATAAAAACCGGTGCCACCAACAATAATCGGCAATTTTTTCTTTCTCCAAATTTCTTTAATCGCCTTCCAGGCTAATTGATAGTATTTGGCGACGTTAAATTCCTGATCAGGCTTAATAACATCAATTAAATGGACAGGAATTTTCGATTTCCTGATAACTTCCAGATCTTTGCCGGTACCAATGTCCATCCCTTTGTAAACTTGTCGGCTATCAGCGGAAATAATTTCGCCTTTAAACTTTTTTGCCAAATGGATTCCCAATGAAGTTTTCCCAGTAGCCGTTGGTCCACAAATAACTAAAAGTGGTTTTGCCATGATGTGGTAATATATTATAACTGAAAGGGGGTGAAGAGATGAAACAAACGCTGGAGAATTTAACCAAAGCCTTTATTGGGGAAAGCCAAGCCAGAAATCGCTATACCTTCTACGCCAAGATTGCCAGAAAAGAAGGATATGAGCAAATTGCCGAGACTTTCTTAGTGACTGCCGAAAACGAAAAAGAACACGCCAAAAGACTGTTTGAACATATTCAGGAATTGAAAAAGAGAATGAGGCAAAAAATGGATGAGCTGGAAGTTGAGGCCTTAGCCCCCACGGTCTACGGCAAAACAGCTGATAATCTTCAAGCGGCCATCGATGGCGAGCATTATGAATACTCTGAAATGTATCCGGATTTTGCTAAGGTAGCCGCTAAAGAAGGCTTACCCCATATTGCCAAAAGATTAAGAGCGATTGCCATTGCCGAAAAACATCACGAGGAAAGATACAAAAAGCTTCTTAAAGAAGTCAAGGCAAAATCCGTTTTTAAGAAAAGGAAAAATGTTTGGTGGGTTTGCCGCGAATGTGGCTATGTCCACTACGGCAAGCAGCCGCCAAAGAAGTGCCCATCCTGCGACCATCCACGAAGTTTTTATCAGATTTTGTGTGAAGAGTACTAACTAAAAGGGGGTGAGAATGATGTGTAAAACTTGCGGCTGTCGCCCTTGCCGATGCGGCCGAGAGATCAAAGATAAGGTTTGCCAAGGTTGCGGCAAGCCTTATGATGAATGCGACTGCGAAGAGAAAAAAGAAAAGTAGCTAATCGGATTCCAAAATGACGAAACTAAATCAAATTTACAAATGTAATGTTTGTGGGAATGTTGTCACCGTTTTACACGCTGGTGTGGGTCAACTGGTTTGTTGCGGCCAACCAATGGAACTGTTGACTGAAAAAACTAAGGATGAGGGGCTGGAAAAACATGTTCCGGTGATTGAAAAAACCGAAATCGGCGTTAAGGTTAAAGTAGGTTCTGTTCCCCATCCGATGGAGAGAAAGCACTTTATTGAATGGATTGAAATCATCGCTGATGGTCAGGTTTATCGGCAATTTCTAAAGCCAGGGAGCCCACCCGAAGCTGATTTTACGATCAAAGCAGAAAAGATTCAGGCGCGTGAATATTGTAATGTTCACGGCCTTTGGAAATCATGAAGGTTGATTAATTAGCCTCTCTAAGATCTGCCACCTTCTTTTCTTTTCTTCAGGTGAAACATTATCTTTTAATTTAAAGGCGGTGGTCCCAGGGCGCGGTGAATAGCGAGCGATGTAAGCTTTAACAAAGCCCACTTTCTGACAAAGTTTAACCGTGTTTTCGAAGGATTTTTTTGTTTCGCCGGGAAAGCCAACAATAATATCTGTCCCGATTTTAATATCAGGAATCTTCTTTTTGATTTTTTTCACTAATTTAATATATTGAAGTGGGGTGTAAGGCCGATTCATTTTCTTTAAAATCCGGCTATCACCTGACTGAACCGGTAAATGGAGATAATGATCAATTTTCGGAAGAGCCATCGCCTCAACAATCTCCCCTGTTAAATCCCAGGGGTTTGAAGTAAGAAAGGAAATCTTTTTAATCCCCTTGATTTGGTGAACTCGCTTTAAAAGCTGGGCAAAATTCCTTTTTGGTTTCGATCCTTTTCCATAAGAATTAACGTTTTGGCCTAATAAAACAATTTCTTGATAGCCTCTCTTCGCTAAGGATTCAATTTCATAGATAATTTCTTTAAACGGTCGGCTAATTTCTTTTCCTCGGGCATAAGGAACTACACAATAAGAACAGAAGTGGTCACACCCCTCCATAATGGGCACAAAAGCACTGATTTTCTTCTTTCTTTTCGGGGTTATTTTTTCAGAACCAACTAGCTCTTCAATAGTTTTAAATTCGTCAACTTGAGGTAAGCGCCTTTTAAGGGCAAACGGCGAATAACGTCGTCTCTCGCCTCGCGCAGAACCAAACATACAACCAGTAAGAATGATTTTTTGCTGTTTTCTTTTTTGTCCAGCTAGATTGTTAACCAAACCAAAAACCCGGTTTTCGGCGGATTCGCGCACCGAACAGGTATTAATAATAACAATGTCTGCCTTTTCAATTTTCTTTGCTAGTCGATAGCCCTTTTTCTCAAACACGGCAGCTAACTTTTCCGAATCCGCCTCATTAGCCTGGCATCCGTATGTCTTAATGAAACAGGTTTTCATTGTGGATAATTTTATCATCTTTAGTTTGACCTTTAAAGGTAAATCTGCTATTTTCCAATTGAAATGGCAGCAAGAGAAGAAATCAGGCCGGCGAATGAAGAAATGGCACCCGGTCAAAGCCTTTATCTCCAAGCAATGGGTTGCCTTAACGAAAAGACGGGGAAAAATTCGAAAGTGTCTGGTTATCTAGATCGTAATGAAGAGATAAAACAAGCCGCCCAAGCGCTCGGCTTATCAGATGGAGGGAAATTACCCTCTTTCTCTTCTCTGCGTTTCAGGCTTTCTCAGGGGCGCAGACGGTTAATTGGGAAAAAAGAAGTTAGGCTTCGAGTGGAGGCAAAATTAAGGACTGAAACAATAAAAATCTTGATTCTAGCTGTTACTTCTGATGGTGAGTGCCAACATAAAATAACCCAGAGAGGTTCAATTATTATTGGCCCTTATGGAGTCGAGGAAAACGATAAAACGGGAACTGTTAGACCGAAAAGAAAAACCACGGCAGAGGAAATAGGTGCTTGTCAGATCCTTTTAGCTGGGATTGAGAGCCAGGCAAGACAATCTGATACTTAAAAACCTGCTTGGGCTATTTTCTCCAAAAATCATAATTCCCGCCTAAGAAAATGCTGATTCGGCCAAGAAAGTCTTGGAAGAAACAAGCCAAGGGATAAAGAAAAGGTAGTCTTGTTTTTTTATAGTAAAAATCAATGATAGAAAAACCCTTAGGCGGCTTTTGAATTTTTCGATCCTCAAAAGCAGCTAGGTCATACCTTCTTTTAGGGTTACCTTGAGAGGTCAAGATTCCATAATAAGCGGTCATCGCCGGGACACCAATAAATCTGGCCCCGTAAAAAGAATAGCGCGTCGGTTTGATCGCCTCGCTATGGGCAATGGCGCTGATATTTTTGGAGATCTTGCTAATAAAATTTTGATTTTCGTCAAATTTGCCAAGAAAAATAGTTAACGTGAGTAAATCTTTACTTAATGCCTCAACCCAAAGAAAATCAAAACCAAAAAGGGTAAATCTTTTTTCTTTAATCTGGTAACCGGCTTTTTCTAGTTCCTGATAAAGTATTTTTTTATCTTCGGTCTCAATCATTAAATCAATATCGCCTAGCTTTCTTTGTGGTCGCCCTAAAAGGGCGGCCGGAATGACTGAGCCAAAAATTCGATATTTAATCTTTAAGTCAGCCAAAATTTTACTTAAAAGCCTAATCGTTCTTCTAAGCTTCTCTCTTTCCTTCTTTGAGATTTGAGAAAATCGACTACTCATCGCTCAGCCTTTACTAAATTTTCGATTGCTTTTAAGCTAATAAATGGGGCGAAGCCAATGATAACGACTATTAATCGATAAACGACGTCAAAGGAAAAATAGTTAGTCAGAAAAATTAAAAGGGTTATCCCAAAAATCCTTCCAAGGTTAAGGAAAATCTCAATGTCTACTAAGTAAAGATATCTTTGGCCTGCGGGCAGATATCCCCCATCCATCTCTCTCATCTCTGTTGGAATATGGATTGTCCAAAGAAAGGTATCACCAATGGTTACCATTGTTGAATAGATAAAAAAGCCAATAAGGGAAAAGTTTATTCCGAAAACCAGTGAGCCGAAAAAGAAAACAACCACTCCCAAAATCGTTATTAATAGTCGTCTTTCTGGAAGGGCGTAACGACCAGCCAAATAGGCAGCCAGAGCACAAATCGCCCCCATCAAACCATTAAACCAACCGACTTCCAGTTCTTTGCCAAAAAATTCATAAGCTAAAAGACCAAAAGAGAAGAAAAATATCCCGCTGGAGATTCCGTGAGCCATGTTTAGAAATCTGACGCTGATCCACTTTTTACTCTTATTTGTTAAAAAGAGATTTCTAAAAGAGAATTTTGAATGTTTTTCTTCAGACTTAATCCTGCCAGCAAAAATGGCGGCCATTAAAAAAATTAGTCCGGCAATTAAAAAAGAAAGGTAGTATGAATAACTAATATTTAGGTGAAGTCTGTTTTGTCCTAACGACTCAATCACAAATCCTGCCAAAGGAGGAGCAATAATCCCAAGGATTGAACTTAAAGAGATGTCTAAGCCGCTAAAGTAGGCTCGGATTCTATCGTAAGTCAGGTCATAGATAAGCAGGTTCATGTTGGCCCAATAAAAAGCGCTGCTTAGTCCATTAATAAATCCCAAGGGAATTAAAAACTGAAAAGCTTTATCTTTTAACAAAATCAGAATAAAAGGAAAGGCGGATTGAAAAAGAAGGCCCATTTGAAAAGCAGTTTTATTGCTAATCTTTCCCAGCAAGAAACCGTTAATAATAAAGCCGACTGGTAGGCCAATAAAATAAAAAAGATTGAAAAAGCCAATTGCCTGGAGACTATTCACCTCCCGCCACAAATAAACATTTAAAAAAAGGCCAATGAATGGCCCGGCAAACCAAAAAAGGCCCGAACAAAGCAAGAGAAGTTTGCTGTCCCGACTCAATTCTTGAAAAACAGCAATTTCTCTTTCGATTCTGGAAATTATTCTTTTCACAATCAGTCTTTAGATTTTAATTATACCGTCTCCTGCGTCATAGTTAAACTATGAAGGTGTTTTTTCTTGATCGTCTGGAGCTATTTATAAAGAGATGATTAAAAAGATGAAAAAAGAAAGCGGTGCTTTTTAGCTAAGCACCGCTTTTAATGGGAGGCGCTTACTTTTTCTTCTTGCCTCCCTTTTTCTTCTTTCGGGCCACAATCACCACCTCCCTTCAGTCACTAAAAAAGACTCTCAAGGAATTTGGTGAGAGCCTCTAAAAATCAAACTCGAAGATATTAAATTTTTGGGCACATTTTTAGGTTTATTTCTAAACCTAAAAACTATATAAATCTTTTTAAAGCAATTTGTCAAGATATCAAAGAAGATCAATTCAATAACGGCTTCTGGTTAGCTCGAAGCCGAGGAATAACGGGTCAAGGCAAACCGCCAGAATCTTAAAGAAACCAAGACTAAAACAACACTCGCCACCAGAACCACTACTACTCCCCAGGGGGAAATCAGGCCTAAGAGGGCTTTGGCCGGAACAGTAACCATCACCGCCACTGGAATAACAAAAGTTAAGACCCAGCGGACTCCCTGAGGGTAGATGTCCGTTGGGAATCGAGCCATATTAATCAAGTCACGATAAACTAAAATCATGTGGTCAATCTCGGTGGTCAACACACAAACTGAAGCTACAAAAAGATGAAAGGCAAAAGCGATTAACTGGCTTGCCAAATAAAGAATAAGAAAATAAACAAAGTGGATTGGGGCCTTAACCAAACCGTGGTTGAAAATAAAATATAAAGTGAAACCCCATAAGGGAACTAAAACCACTAAGTCTAAAACGTCAGCCCAATGGAAAAGGGGGCGAAAAAAGGAGGGTAAAGGTTTAACCAAATAAAAATCAAACTCGCCCCGGACCACCAAAGGGCGGAAGCCGTAAACTGCCCTAAATAAAAACTGAGCCGTAGTGTCAATGATATTAAAAATCAAAAAGAAAAAAACAACCTGATAAGGATCATAGCTTGCCAGAAAATTGATTGAACGGACCACCACCAAAATAAAGATAAAAAAGAAAAGGAATCGAACAATTTTTCCTAAAGTGAAAAAAATAGCCGCATAACCGGTCGTCATCTGGCTAAGAGCCACATTTCTGGTAGAAAGCAACCAAACTCGAAAAAACTTCTTAATTTTTCTCATCTTCCTGGAACATCATAGGCTCTTAATCCTTTTTGCCAAATAAATTCTAAAGTTTTATAAAAAACAATGATCCAAAAACTGCTCACCAAAATTCCTAAGATTATCTGACTACCAGCAACCTGCCCCAACCAAATCTTTAAAGGAAAATAGACCAAATAAGGAAAGGGGGTAAATTGGAGGATTTTCATAAAAATCGGCGGCAAGACATCTAAAGGAAAAACCGCCCCACTCAAGAATTCCAAAAAGATGGCCATAAAAAGGAACCGAACCGACCAAACATCAATTAGCCAAAAACCGCTCATGCCAAAAATCTGATTGACGATAAAAAAGAGACAAACCGCCAAAGAGCAAATAAGAAAAAAGCCGACAAGATAAAAGGGGTCTGTTTGCACCAAGACTGGCGGTTTAAAAATAGCTATTAAAATCCCCAGCTCGAAAACAATAAAAATCAGATTAAGGATTTTATCTGCTAAATCTCGGGCCAGCCAAAATCTAAAAAAGCCAATTGGCCGCAAAAGCCAATTGGCAGCATCCCCACTCCTGATTAGGCCCGCCAAATCACCACTCCGATTTCCTAAAACCAATCCCCGTAAAACCGCAATCCCCAGGGTATAGGTTAAAATTTGGTTTTTTTGGTAGCCAAAAAGATCTTCCCGACCAGCAAAAATAGCTGACCAAAAGAAAAATAGAGAAAGAAGGAGAATAAAGCTTCTAAATCGCCAAAGGGTAAAATTCAGCCGGTAAACAAAATATTCTTGAAAAGTGTTTTTCAAAACCTGAAAATATTTTCTCATTTTCGTTTCTGGCCAGTGTAAATTGGGCCCTTAAAACGGCCCTTGATAATCGCTTTGGTTTTAGGTGTCATTTTTAGAATGTAAAGTGAACTGCGACTGCCAATTGATTCCGCTCCTTGATAGCGATTAAAATCTTGAAGTTTCTCTTCAATTAAAAGCCCTAATTGGCTGATAATTTTTTGGGCTTCTAGGCCTCGCTCCCGAGCCCGGTCGCTGTAACCATAACAAAAATAAAACGTGGCTTCATTCTCACCAACGGCCTCAATTGCTCTTGAAAGAAAAACCTTAAAACCGTTAGGGGTGTAAGGAGGATCGGAAAAAACAATATCAAAAACCCCTTTCATGGCTGGAGGGAGGGGCTGCTTAGCATCGTAATATAAAAATTCAATTTTTAGTCTCTCTTTTTGGACAATCTTCTCAATTAATCTTAAAAGTTGGCGATCAATGTCAGCCACTATAATTTTTTCCGCTCCCCTAAACAAGGCAAAAGCAATACTGGTCAAATCATAATCTCCTAAAAAAAGAGCTCTCTTTCCCTCTAAATCACCTCTCTCTTGAATTAAGGAGGCTCTTTTAATCACAGTCTCCAGTGTTGCCGGAAACTGGTCAAGGTTTCTTTTAGACTTTGATCGAAAGGCAAAGAAACGCTTTAATTGATCAAAGAGGGGTTTTTTAAGAACCTTTTCTGATGATGAACCAATCATTTCTGCTTCAACGAACTCTCTTCCAGTCTGGTTCAGGGTTACGTATTGAGAGGGCTTCTTTAGGAGCGGCTGAAGATCTTTTAAAAAATCCCGGATCACCGATTTAGGCAAACCACTCTCCCTCACTAATTTTTGATTTTCGGTCTTCTTATTCTGATACAAAAACCAAAGAATTTCTCTAATTTTTTGGGGTCTAAGCCCAGTTTTTCGGGAAACCTCTTTTAAGTTGACTTTTTCAGGCATAGTCTTTGCCAGTGAAGAGCTCGCGAATGATGTCGTCAATTGGAGCTTCCTCAACATTCAAATCAGCTACCGGAAATTTTTGGAGCAACTGAGCCGCGGCCACCGAAGCTGCTTCTCTTTTAATAGAAAGCGTCGCCTTAGGAAAATCATAATCTTTTACCTTGCCAATTGCTTCAAGTTTTTTGGGATCAATCTCTTTGGCAAAAACCACCGACAGAAGCTTGTGATCAGCGTATTTTTCTACAATTTCGGAGAGTTCTCCGTCAAAAACAATTTTCCCTTTATCAATAATTACCACCCGCTCGCAAAGCTCTTGGACATCGCCCATGTAGTGTGAGGTGAGGATAATGGTTGAGTTATATTTGTGGTTATAACTTTTAATAAAGTCACGCATCTTTTTTTGCATGACGACATCGAGGCCAATAGTAGGTTCATCAAGGAAAAGGATCCTAGGTGAATGAAGGAGGGCCGCAATTAACTCGCACTTCATCCGCTGCCCTAAAGAGAGCTTTCTCACCTGAACTTTCAAAATATCTTTAACATCCAGAAGTCGAACAAGATCACTTAAGGTTTCCTTATATTTTTTGTCTGGAACTTCATAAATCTCCTTATTGAGAATAAAACTTTCAATCGCCGGCAAATCCCACCAAAGCTGATTTTTCTGACCCATCACTAAAGCGAACTGCTTCTGGAATTCCGGCTTTCTATCCCAGGGATCATAGCCAAGAACCGAAACTTCTCCGCTAGTAGGGTACAAAAGACCAGAGAGGCATTTTAAAGTGGTCGTTTTACCTGCTCCATTGGGCCCAATAAAACCAACTAATTCACCTTCTTCAATGGTAAAAGAAATGTTATCCACGGCCTTAACAGTCTTATATTTTCTCTTAACCAAAGACTTTAGAGATCCAAAGAAGCCTGGCTCTTTTTGGTGAACCTGATAATATTTTTTTAAATTCTTTACTTTAATAACATTCATTGCTTTCCTTTATCTTATCATATCAACCCGCAGCGCTTGAATAGCGGCGGAGAGCAAATTGCCAAAATAGCTGGGAAAAAGCGAAACTGGCTAGACTGATAATCACTCCCACTAAAACTAATTCAAAGCCTGTTTCTCCTAAAAGCGCTTGGGTGGGAAAAGTAGAAACAAAGGCAGTCGGAATAAAATAAATAAAGAAGGCTCTTGCTTTATCCTTAAATACGTAGACTGGCGCCCGACCAACGTCGACCATCTCTGAACATAGATCACCTAAATTAAACAGATTCGTAAACCAAAAATTAGTGGTGGTGATAATGAAGAAGAGATTATAAAAAATAAAAAGTCCTAAAATAAAAAGAAGGGCCGCGTTTAGCCATGCAAAAAGTGCTGGTTGAACCTGAAGAGTTTTTAATAGTCCGGGGATGAGAAAAAGAATAACCAACATTCGCGGATAATGGTCATTGTCAAAATAGCGAGTCGAGACAAAAAAACGCGGACTAACTGGTTTTAAAAGAACCAAGTCTAGCTCCCCATGACGCACTAAACGAGAAAACTTTCTTAGATTGATTAAGAAAAAAGTCCAGAGGAAATCAAAGAATAAAGCCTGGACGAAAACAAGGAGTAAAACTTTATCCTTAGACCAGCCAGCAATCGCCTCAACTTGACCAAAAATAAGATTAACCGAGGCGAGCATTAAGCCAAACCAAAGAAAATTCATGATGGCCCAAGTCGTGACCTGGAAACGAAATTCCAAATCTCGCATCAGGCAATTTTTGAAAAAATGGAAATAGAGAGATAAATAGCGCTTCATTTTTATTGGCCAAAGGCCGTATAAGCTCGTCGGCCTCGACTCCACATTAACTTATAAAGCTGAACTGAAATCCCGATCCAAAAAATGGCGATAATCATACCCTGGATCACTTCCATCCCTGAAAGCTTGCCAAAATAAATCTCCAAAGGAAAAGAAAACATATAACGAAAAGGTAAAAGTTTAATCAGCGTCTGAAAAGCGGGAGGAATAAAACTAATGGGAATACCCTGGCCACCCAAGATTAGTCTTGAAATCCAAAAAAGGCTATCCAGTGATCCTACCTCGATAAACCAAAACGCTAAAAGACCCATGCAAAGACTAAAACTGAAAACCACGAAAATTGCCAGAATGATCGCCAGGATTAAAATTAGAATTTTGGTTAAAAATAAATCAAAAACGATATAATTCCGAAGGAGAAAGGCAAATAAAAAGGTCGTAGCTAAACCAACCGATGAAGAGATGGCGTGCCAACCCAGTTCTCCAGTAAATTTCTGCCAGTAATAGGAAATTGGCTTGATTATCATGCTAACAATTCTCCCTTCTTTAATTTCGTCTCGGACGTCATAAAAAGGAAACCAACCAGTCAACCATTGTAAAAACAGGGCAGCTACATAATAGGTAATTAATTCTGGCTTGCTGTAACCGCCGATCATTTCTCCGGCAGAAGCCGAAAACCAAATAGCAATGGTCGTTATCAAGGACAGGGCGTTACTAGCCAACCAAATTAACATCGGCCCTCGGTAGATAAAGGCATTTTGTAAACTCGTTTTATAAAAAGCGTAATATTTTTTCATTTCTCTCCAAAATAAAAAAGCGCGGTTCTCACCGCGCTTTTGGAAAAATTCAAATTTTTCTCATCTCACCGCCCTTTGGAGGGGCTTGCCAGGACGAAACCTGGCGGCGCGGTGAGCCTTAATTGTCCGTTTCTCTCCGGTTCTAGGGATAACTACCGGCTTATCTTTAACATTGACAACCTTGAACGTGCCAAATCCAGAAAGAACAACACGATCACCTTTTTTTAATGCTTTAGCAATTTCCCCTAGAAAAGTGTCAATTGCTTCTCTGGCTGCCTTACGGGTCAGGTGGGCTTTACGAGCCACCAAATCGATCATCTCGTTTTTGGTCATCTCTTTCCTTTCCGGGCAGTTGCTCTAACCATACACTTTCTTTATTAGTTTGTCAAGGTTTATAGGCATTTTCGATCAATTGGTTACTTGGCTTTAGTCGTCCCGCTCACTCTCATCTCCCGAATCCCGCTCACTTTAATCTGGCCTGCATATTGGACCTCTTTTTCCAGTTTTTCGGTAATTTTATTTACCAGAACAGTCAATTCGTCATCACTTATCTCTTGAGGATTAACTAAAACCCGAACATCTCGTCCAGCCTGATAAGCGTAAGCTTTATCCACTCCGTCGAAATCACCGGCAATTTTCTCAATCTGAGTCATCCTTTTGACATATTCTTCATGAGGTTCATAACGAGCTCCGGGTCGGGCACCCGAAGCTGCATCGGCAATCCAAATAATCCTTGATTCAGGTGAGGAAAAAGGCTTATCTTCATGGTGCTCTTCAATACAGGCAATTACCTCTGGAGGCAGGTTGTACTTTTTAGCAACATTAACTCCTAATTCGACGTGGGTCCCCTCTTGATCGGTAATCACCTTGCCGATGTCGTGAAGAAGACAACCTAGACGGACAACCGTAACATTCGCTCCAATTTCAGCGGCAATGGCCACCCCAATTTTAGTCTCCTCTAGGGTATGAGCAATCATGTTCTGGCCATAAGAAAAGCGAAACTTAAACCGGCCTAAAAGTTTAACCAAATCAGAGTGAAGGTTATAAACTTTAACGGTATGACAAAGTCTTTGGCCTTCTTCCAAAAGAATTTTGTCCATCGTTTGTTTGGTTTTCTCAACCACCTCTTCGATTCGAGCCGGTTGAATGCGGCGATCCCGAATTAGTCTTAAAAGCGCCCTCCGAGCAATCTCTCTTCTCACTGGATCAAAGGAAGAAAGGTGAATCTCATTAGTTTCGCCAAGTTCAATTTCTACCCCAGTCGCTTGTTCAAAAGCACGAATGTTACGTCCTTCTCGGCCAATAATTCTTCCTTTCATTTCTTCGTTGGGAAGCTGAACCGTCGAAACAGTGTATTCGGCCACGTAGTCCGTTACCCCGTGCTGCATGGCGTCAGTCAAAATCTCTTGGGCTTTTTCATCCGCTTCGGCCTTAATCTTTTCCTCAGCCTCTCTGATTCGACGAGAAACTTCTCCAGCCAACCGTTTTTCGGTGGCTTCAAGAATGAGTTTTTTAGCTTCTTCTCGAGTCAATTTAGCTGCCCGTTCGAGGCGGGCTAATTGCTCCTTTTTAATCCCCTCCAATTCAACTAGCTTCTTTTCCAGTTCTTTTTCCCTTCGGTCAATTTGTCTTTCTCGTTCTTCAAGAATCCCCAACTTGCGGTCGATTTCCGCTTCGCGCCTGATTATTTCAGCGGAAGGTTTAATCTTTTTTGGAGTCGCTCTTTTTGTTAACCGCAAAGGTTTTTGTCTTGACGATCTCCCCTTGGCCTTCCCTTTAATAGTTCGCTGACGAGAACCTTTTTTGGGCGGCTCAGCCACACCGGCTAAGCGATCGAATATTGAAGCCATAATTTCTCCTTTTGTCTGGCGAAAAGCAACGGAAAAGAGGCGCTTCCTAGCGCCTGATCAGAAGGATAACGTTAAAGGTTTTAAAATCGCTTCTGAAGTCATTTTAGATGCCAATTTCGCCAAAATTATTTAACTGGGGGTTATTTTACTCTTTTTTTGCATATTGGTCAATCACTGATTTGATGGTTGACCAAGAAAAGCCCCGGCGAGCCAGGAAAGCAGAGAGCTTGTTTCTCAATTCCTGAGGGGGTAGTTTTTGGTAAGCTTTGAGTTTTTTTTGAGCTGTTTTCCTGGCTAAAGGCAATTCATTAACTTTTTCCAATGCTTTATCAATAACCTCTTTTTTAATTCCTTTTTGTCTTAACTCTAGACGCAAAGCCATCTTCCCTCGAGGTCTGAAAGTCGCTCTTTGCCCAATCCACCAATGGCTAAAATTCCGATCATTAAGGTAGTCTAACTTTTTCAGCTTTTTGATAATTTTCTGGGAAACTCTAGGCGTGGCTCCTTTTTTAGCTAAATAATCTTTGATCTCTTTTTCTGAGCGGGGCCGAAGAGATAAAACTCGATACGTCTTGTCCAAAAGTTTTTGAAATTCGTTCTCAAAAATGAGATTTTCGACCTGGTCTTCAGACAACTTCCGGCCAATTTCCAACCCAGCTTTCAAGAAATTGTTTATATCCAAACCGAAAGCAAACCGGCCATCAAGGTAAATATTAACCCGCTTCTTATTCCTCTGGGTCTTAATCTTGGTAATAATCGCCATGGCCTTATTTTACACTAAAAATCCGCCAGCTGGCGGATTAAACTATTAAGCTTTAGCTGTTTAACCCTAACTTTTCTTCCTTGGCAACTCCAATTTTCCTGCTTTTGCCTCTTTCCAAATTTCTCTTTCAAGTTGTTTCGTCACTTTGGGGTGTTCTTGGAGAAAAATTTTAGCGGCTTCCCGACCTTGACCAAGCATGGTTTTGCCAAATTTAAAGAAAGCACCCGATTTCTCCACGGCGCCTAGATCAACCGCTAAATCCAAAATATCGCCTGTTTTAGAAATTCCGCCCACGTTCATAATGTCAAATTCGGCCACCCTAAAGGGAGGAGCCACCTTATTTTTAATCACTCGAGCGCGATGACGAGAGCCGATAGCGGTGTCACCATCTTTTAAAGTTCCTATTTTCCTCAGATCAATCCTGACTGAAGAATAAAATTTTAAAGCTAAACCACCTGGCGTAGTTTCCGGATTGCCAAACATTACCCCGATTTTGTGACGAATTTGATTGGTAAAAATCACCACTGTTTTTGATTTAGAAATGGCCGCCGCTAATTTCCTCAAAGCTTGAGACATCAGTCTTGCCTGAACTCCAATCATGGCGTCACCCATCTCTCCTTCAATTTCCGCCCGAGGCACTAGAGCGGCTACCGAATCAATGGCAATCACGTCCACAGCCCCAGAACGAACTAGAGTCTCCACAATCTCTAATGCCTGTTCGCCGGTATCCGGTTGAGAAATTAAAAGATCATCAAGGTTGACCCCAATTGATTCCGCCCGAGCTGGGTCTAAAGCGTGTTCGGCATCAACAAAAGCCGCCACTCCCCCTATTTTCTGGGCTTCGGCAATAATATGAAGGGCTAAAGTTGTTTTTCCTGAAGCTTCGGGACCATAGACTTCCACTACCCGGCCGCGGGGCAAGCCTCCCACGCCCAAGGCAATATCTAGGCCTAGACTGCCAGTGGGGATAACATCAACTTTCTTCACTTCTCCTTTTCCTCCCAGCTTCATAATCGCCCCTTTACCGTATTGTTTTTCGATCTGTTCCATCGCCATTTTAACGGCGGAAAGCTTTTTCTTATCTTTAGTCATCGCGGTTCAATTTTGGCACAAAATTTGCTAAAATACAAGTGTGGTTCGGGGAGTAGTTTAGTGGTAGAATACGCGCCTGTCTGCCGACAGGCAGGCATGGGGTGCGTGTGGCCAACAAAATGTGGTTAGTCTATCGCATAACAAATAAGCAGAAAGATTATTCTTATGTAGGGATAACACAAGGCACGGAAAAAAGACTGCAAAAACATAACGAAGGGGCAACAAGATCAACAAAACCATATAGACCATTTAATAAGATAGAGGTCATAAAGGCTTGTCCGACTAGAAAAGAGGCACGACACTGGGAAAAATATTATAAATCTGGAATCGGCAGAGAACAGCTAAAAACACGGGGAGTAGTTTAGTGGTAGAATACGCGCATGGGGTGCGTGTGGCCCGAGTTCAATTCTCGGCTCCCCGACTAAGAGATCTAAAAATTCCTTGCTTGTTATTATAAACATAAAACACCCGGGCGTGGGTAAATAGAATAGAGTGGCGTTTAAACTTATCTATCCGGCTGAACAATCAGGAAAACCGCTTGTTGAAGGCGAGCCAGTTTCACCACAAGATTATTGTGCAATTGAAACAGAGATCGTGTCTTTAGACGGAATTTCCCGCACACAATACGTCTTACAAGAAAAACGCGGTGGACTCTTCGTTAAGATTAATGCAACCCCTCTTCCTTTAGCGACAGCTAAGACAAGGTTCTTGGATGTTCTATTTCCAGAAAGAGAAATTTCCGAATTCGGCCATTCCGACCCTCTTAATGTCAGGTTAATGAATGGACGGTGGGTCTGTTTTGAAGGAAATCCTGAAGAAAGAACAATTTTTAGAAAATTGATCGAAGAACAGCTTGAAAAAGTATGTGACCCTGACGCTCTCCAAAAAAGGTATGGATTTCGCTCCTTTAAAATTAAAGAGCTCGGCCCGGAAGACCAAAGATTGGAAGAATTAGTTGAAACTTTGAGAGATGATTGGGGTTCAAAAGACAAAGGTACCCTGCCAAAAGCTAAATATTTGGAAACAATTTATGTTTTAAGGCTTGATGAAAACACCCTCCATCAACTCGCCTCCCAAGATTATGGGAAAGAAAAATTTTGGCTTGGAGTTTTATTCCTTACTAAGTTAAACCCAAGAATCGTGGTCTTCGGTCCACCTGGCAGTTTTACCCTTACTGAAATAGCGTCTGCTGGAGTAGCCATGGGTGCACCTTTGGAAACTCCGGATGCAACTTTAATTACTCACGAAAGAAAAGAGGTCCAAAGAAAGTTGGCTTAACAAAATTGTAACCTCGGTGTAATCTTGAGAGTCTCTCCTTGTTTTGGTAAAATTGCGCCAAAGATGAAGGCTAAGATCTCCGAAGTTAAAAAAACGCTTGAAACTGCCTTGGTTAAACATGGTGCCTCTAAAGAGGAAGCAAAAATAATTGCCGACGAATATTTAGAAGGCGAGCTTCAAGGAAAAACCTCTCATGGCTTAATGGCTTTTCCTTCATTGGTCAAAAAACTTACTGGAAAAAGGAAAAAAATAAAGATAATTAAGAAAACCAACGCCATTATCTTTTTAGACGCTAATGAGAATATCGGCGCTTTTGTTGGAGAGCAGGCAGCCAATTTAGCCATTAAAATGGCCCAAAAAGAAGGTTTAGCTCTTGCTTTAATAAAAAATATGATTACCTGGTTAAGGCCAGGCACCGTCGCTAAAAAAATTGCTGACAAGGGTTATCTTGCTTTAGTAATTAACAATGGCGGCAAACCGATGGTTGCTCCACCAGGCGGTTATGAGCCAATGATTGGCACTAACCCAATCGGGGTCGGGATTCCTACTGCAAAAGAGCCTTTTCTCGCTGACATGGCCACCTCTGTTAGAGCCTGGGGCGAAGTTAGGAAAGCAGAAAAAACAGGCAAGAATTTACCTAAGAATTCATATTATGATAATCAAGGAAAGTTTGCCGTTAAAGCGCAAGATGCCTATTCTGCTCTGCCTGCAGGAGGCTACAAGGGTTTCGCTTTAGGATTTCTAATAGAAATTTTAACAGGTTCGCTTCTTGGCTTGTTAATGGGCCCCCAACAGATGAAAGGCGACTACAGAATACTAACCCGAGGTGGTTTTATTTTAGTCATCGATCCTCGAAAAATAACCAGACTGGAGGATTTTAAAAAAGCTAATACCAATCTTGTTAAGGAAATAAAAAAATCCAAAAAATTAAAGGGGGTTAAAGAGGTTTTTGTTCCTGGAGAAAGAGCAATGAGAACTAGAAAAGAAAATATAAAGAGAGGGTCTTTGGAAGTTAATGATGAACTTTGGACAGAAATTAAAAAATGAAAAAAGTGGTTTTGGGAATCATCTCTCGGAAAAACAAAAAAAGTGAGGAAGAATATCTTTTAGTTAGTACTCCAAAAGATTTTGGTCAGTATACTGGCTTTTATTACCCTCCTGGTGGTCATCTCAGAAAGGGTGAATCCGAAAAGCAGGCATTAATCCGAGAACTCAAAGAAGAACTTAATCTTTTGATCGAACCCTCTAAAAAAATTGCTGAAACTCCCGGTGATATTAAGGGGGAAAGAGACTCCTGGTGGCTCTGCCAAATCAAAGGAGGAAAGTTAAAGGCTAGAAAAGGGGAGATTGTTAAGGCAGACTATTTTAGCCAAGGAGAAATGGCAAAAATGAACCTCTGGCCCGCCACTAGAAAATTTTTTAAAAAATATATGCTAAAATGATGGTGTTAGGAGGTAAGATGGAAAAACAAACAAAGATAACTTATTTACTCTTAGTTGGCGGAGTAGTGGGTTCAATTATTCACAATCTTATTTATGGCTCCCTTGGCGTTGAGGAGCCGGTCTTTTTCTTTGTCAGTGTTTTCTCTTTCCTAGCTTTTTTTGCCTCTATCCCTTTTAACCTTTTCACCTACAAAACAAAAGGTAAGCCTAAAGACCTTTGGAAATTGGGGTGGTTGGGAATATTAGGATTAGTTGGCCTTTTACCTAACTTCGGCCCAGGTTTTTACGGCCTTTATGGCTTCTTTGGATTCTTTGGTTTTAAAAAATAAAAATGGCAAACAGTCTGAAGATTAAGAAACCATTCGTCTCGGCCATTGTTCCTTGTTTTAATGAGGCAATGTGGGCCGCCGAAGGAATCAAGGGGCTCTTAGCTTGCCCCTTGGTCAATGAAGTCATTGCCGTCAATGATGGCTCAACTGATAGGACCCTTAAGGTTTTAAACCAATTCAAAAACCAAATCAAAATCATCAGCTACCAGAAAAATAGAGGTAAAGGCTATGCCTTAACTGCCGGCCTTAAAAAAGCTCAAGGAGACATTGTTGTTTTTATGGACGCCCACCATCTTAATATTCAAAACAGCCATATCAGAATTCTCACCGAGCCTTTAATTAAGAATCAGGCTGATGTTGTCCTGGGCACCACCGAAGAGCCGCCGCCAGATATCTGCTGGCGGTTCACTGGCTTCCGCGCTTATCGAAAAAAAGACCTTCTTCCCTTTTTAAATAAGCTAGAGGAAACCAGGTTTGGAGTGGAAATTCACCTCAATGAACTTTTTAAAGGCAAAAGGAGAAAAGTAGTCAAGCCGAAAGGGTTGGTCCATTTAGGAAAACATCAGAAAATGCCCCTTTCCCAAATTCCCAGCGCTTCAGTTAATCAACTAATTGAAATGGCCTATGCCTTGATGCAAACTAAGGGAATGCCACCCCAAAAGATCAAGCAAGCTCTTGATCCTCAAAAAATTAAGTCCTTAAAATCTTTTCAAAAAGCAATTGAGAAAATTAAAGACCAAGATCTCTTCAATTACTTAAAGAAATATCTATTGATCTACCTTAAAGAATAAAGAAGGCTATCGTTTGGGGCTTTGTTTTTTCTTCCTCGCTCGACCCATTTGGCCGGCTTTTCGCCGCTCCTTCATCCGATCATCGCGAGTTAAAAGCTTGTGTTTTTTAAGAGGTTGATGATAAAGATTCTTGTTTTCTCTATCAAGAGCGCGGGCCAGCCCGTGAACCACCGCTCGCAACTGACCGTCTTTACCCGACCCTCTCACCTTAATGGTAGCGTAATATTTCCCTACTGTCTTCGTCAGCTGAAAAGGCTTAGTGTAGATAATTTTGGCAACTTTGCCTGGAAAGTACTCTCCAATCAGTTTATTATTAACTATCGTTTCTTTTTTTCCTTTAAAAAGCCGGATTCTCGCCGAGGCAGTCTTCCGACCGCCAGTCGCAAAAACATAGTCTTTCTCCCGAGACTTAATCCTAGATTTTTTAGTTTTACTTGATTTAGTCGCTTTTTTGGTAGCCATTTTTAATTATGAATGATTATCAATGAATTTTTGATTTTGATAAGGATGTTTCTTGTCGAGATAAATCCGCAATCGAGCCAACCTCTTTTTTCTCAATTTATTTTTCGGTAACATCCCAGAAACGGCGTGCTTAACAACTTTAGCCGGGTCTAATTGCATCTGTTTCTCAAAGTTAATTTGCTTAAAACCGCCGGGATAACCCGAATGACGATAGTAAAGCTTTTGACTTGCCTTTTTCCCAGTCACCTTGAGATTAGCCGCATTAATCACCACCACCCAGTCGCCACAATCAAGGTGGTGAACAAAATAAGGTTTATCCTTACCCATTAACAGTTTAGCTAACCTAGTGGCCAGCCGACCTAAGGTTTGATCCTGGGCATCAATTAGATGCCAAGAACGTTTAATCTCGCTGGCTTTAGTCGAATGGGTTGTCATGACTTTCCTTTTTCTTTAGCTCCTTTTCTGGTTTTCTTTGCCTCTTTAGCCTTCTTAACCAGTTTCTTTTTCTTTGGTTTTTTCTCTTCCTTTTTCTCGATTAGCTCCAATTTAACTATCATTGCATCATCCCCTCGACGGCGGCCCAAGCGAATTATTCGGGTAAAACCGCCTGGGCGAGATCCAAACCGAGGGGCAACCTCATCAACCAATTTATTAACTGCCTGTTTATTAGCCAAGAAAGCAGCAATCAGACGACGAGCATGAAGAGTTCCAGTTTTCCCTTGGGTAATCAATTTGTCAACCAAACCTCTGATGGCTTTAGCCTTGCTTTCGGTGGTCTTAATCTCTTCCCGAAGAATAAGAGCGTTAATTAGATTTTTGAATAAGGCCTTTCGATGTCCGCTATCGCGGCCCAATTTTTTTCCTTTCACCCGGTGCCGCATTTCATTCCCCCTTTAAACTGACATCTTTCTCGGCTAAGGCCGCCTGAATAATTTTCGTCGACTTCTCGCCTAAATTCTTCACCTTAGCAATATCTGTTGACTTGGCTGCTGTTAAATCGCCAACCGTCTCATAGCCCCCTTTTCTTAAGGCATTGGCGATTCGAGTTGGAAGATTGAGTTCTTCCACCGTTAGCCTAAGCACCTCGCTTGGAAGCTCCTCTTTTTCTTCCTTGACCGGAGCTTCTTTCGGCTCCACGATCTGATGAAAGAAAGCAGTCAAGATTTTTGCTGACTCTTTAAGAGCCTCGCTGGGAGAAATGGCCTTATCGGTTGATATTTCCAAAATCAACCGATCAAGATCGGTCCGCCGGCCAACCCGGGTGGCTTCTAATCTGTAATTAACTCTTTTAACCGGGCTAAAAGAGGCATCAACCGGAATGACACCCAAACCGCCACCTTTTCTTTCTTCTGCAGGCAAATAACCGAAGCCTGACTCGACGACCATCTCTGCTTTGAGGGTATTTTTTTTATCTGCCAATCGGCCTAAAACTAGTTCCGGATTGACAATTTCGACATCAGCCGGGGCTTTGATGTCGCCAGCTTTTACTTCGCCCGGTCCGTGAGCTTCGAGCTTCATTTTGGCCGGCTTCTTTCCTTTATATTTAATTCTGATTTGCTTAATGTTCAAAATCAGCTCAACGATATCCTCTCTTAATCCTTCTAGGGTGGAAAATTGATGGCGGACACCGGTAATTTTCACTTGGGTCACCGCCGCCCCCGGAAGACTGGTTAAGAGAACTCGACGGAGAGCATTTCCTAGGGTTTGACCATAACCCTTTTCGAGCGGTTCAAGAATAAACTCGCCGTAATCAGCGGTCTCTTTCTTTGATTTGATACTAAAAATTGGATCGAGCATGAATACCTCCTTGGTTTATCTCGAATAAAATTCAACAATTAAGTGCTCATTGATGTCAGATCCGATTTCTTCCCTTTCAGGAAAGCGGATAACTTTTCCTACCGCTGCTTTCCTCTCAAGCCATTTAGGAATCTTCTTATCCTTTTCTGCTAAAGCCGTTTTTACCTGACTATTGGTCAACCCTTTCGGGGTAAGACTAATCGTTTGCCCGGTTTTTACTTGATAGGAAGCAACATTAACCTTCTTACCATCAACTTGAATGTGCCCATGGCTAATCAGTTGTCTGGCAATTCCTCGCGAAAGAGTAAAGCCAAGCCGATAGACGACGTTATCTAATCTCCTTTCTAAAAGCCGAAGCAAGGCTTCACCAGTCGCTTCTTTTACTTTAGCTGCTTGCTTATAATAACGCCGGAATTGGCGCTCAAGAACACCATAAAGGCGTTTGACTTTCTGCTTTTCTCTAAGCTGAACTCCGAATTCACTTAAACGCCTTCTCCTTTGTTGTCCGTGCTGTCCTGGAGGAACACCCCCTCGACGCTCAATAGGACATTTTGGCGAAAAACACCGCGATCCTTTTAAAAAAAGCTTAGTTCCTTCTCTTCGACACAGTCGACATTTAGCATCTTTATAGCGAGCCACGATTATCCTCTCTTCCTTTTCTTGGGTCGAGGGCCATTATGGGGAATAGGCGTTACATCGGCAATCAGGCTCATCTTCAAACCTGCGGCTTTAATCGCCCGTAAAGCCGAATCTCTACCCGGCCCTGGACCTTTAATATAGACTTCCACCTCTTTAACTCCATGGGTAAGAACCTTTTTAGCAGCTGCTTCCACCGCTGTGGTGGCCGCAAATGGGGTCGACTTACGGGCTCCTTTAAAACCGGTCGTTCCCGCCGAACCCCAACAAATCGTATTCCCTTTGATATCAGTAAAAGTCACCAAGGTGTTATTAAACGTAGCGCTGACATACGCCCTAGCCTTAGCTAAATCTCGAGTAATTTTTGCTGATTTCTTCTTTTTTTGACTTTTTTTAGCCATCTTAATTATTCTTCGCTTCCTTCTTTAATTTTTGACTGTTTCGTCTGGTCCAGCCTGGTTAAATCTTTTTTCCGCATCGCCCCAATGGTCACCCTCTTACCTCTTTTCGTCCGAGCATTAGAACGTGTCCTCTGTCCTCGAGCCGGCAAATTTTGACTATGACGCAAGCCTCGGTAGCTACCAGTTGATTTTAGGCGTTTAATATTTTCTGCCACTTGTTTACGCAATGTCCCCTCAGTTGGCAACCTATCAACTGCCTTTTGCAACCTAACCACCTCTTCACCGGTCAGGTTTTTCACCCGAGTGTCGGGATCAACTTTGGCTGAATTTAAAATCTTAATCACATTCCGGCGGCCAATTCCAAAGATGGCCGTCAAGCCAATATCGACCCTCTTTTCTCCAGGTAAATCAACTCCGGCAATTCTTGGCATATTCCTTCCTATCCTTGTCTTTGTTTATGTTTTGGGTTTTCGCAAATAATGTAAACTCGTCCGCGCCGACGGACAACTTTACATTTCGAACAGCGCTTTTTAACACTCGCTTTTACCTTCATTATTTTAATCTGTAAACAATTCTTCCTTTCTTTTCATCATAGGGCGTCAGCTCAACCTTAACCTTGTCGCCCGGCATTACTTTCACTCGATGGATCCGCATCTTGCCGGAAAGATGGCAGAGAATTTCTCTTCCCTCATCAAGATTGACCCGAAACATGGTGTTGGGTAAAGCTTCGGTTACCACCCCTTCCGCTTCAGTTTTATCTTTATGTGTCATAAACGAGACTAATTTTAACAAAATTTCTGCCTTGATTCAAGGCTATTCAAGTTTAGTGAGGGCTTTGCCTCCTTTATCAGTCACTAAAACCGTGTCTTCAAAAAGCCCCGCCTTTTCCCCATTAGCGGCGTTCACCGTCCAACCGTCTCGATCAAGGACCACCCCGGGTTTGCCCTGAATGTAAATAACCTCTATCGCCAACGTCATTCTTGAGGAAAGTCGAGGCGTTTCCTTAATTTCTCCTTCTAAAAAACAAGGGATCTGGGGCTCCTCGTGGAGTTTCTTGCCAATCCCATGACCGGTTAAGGCCTTGACTGGACTGAAACCGCCTTTCCTGATTTCTCTTTCAATCGCTTTTGAAATATGACCTAAATGATTACCAGCTTTAGCGGCTTTAGTGGCTTCCTTTAAAGCCCTTTTGCCCACTTTAAGAAAGTTATCATCTTGAATCTGGTTACCCTGTATTTTTATTGTCCTGGCCATATCGGCGTGAAACCCTCGATAAAAGATCCCTACATCCACGCTAACCAGATCGCCATCTTTTACTTGGTATTCGTCAGGAATTCCGTGAACGACGCCCTCATTAATATTCAGACAAGTAGCCCAATGATAATTGGGAACCATTTTAAAAGATGGCTTTCCTTTTTGTTTTTTAATGAGCGACTCAGCTAAGCTATCAAGTTCTTTTAAACTGACACCAGGCTTGATCTTTTTTAAAGTCTGAGCCAAAACCCAGGCTAAACGTTTACCACTCTCTCTCATTCGTTCAACCTCGGCCTTAGTCTTTATCGGAATCATTTCCCCGCCGCTTGATATTTTTTAATCCGATCCTTAATATCCTGATGGATTACCTCAATCGACCTCTCTCCGTCAACCTCTTCTAAAATTCCCTCTTTACGGACAGAATCAATTAGTGGCTGAGTTAATCGATAATAGATATCAAGTCTTCCCTTAATAAGCTGAGGGAAGTCGTCTTTCCGTTGAATCAATTTTCCCTGGCATCGATCACAAAGCCCCTCTTTTCTCGGCGGCTTAGTTACTAAGTTATATTCCAGATTACAACGAGGACAAATTCTCCTGGCTGACAATCTCTTAATGGAGGTGGTTCGACTTAGCTTTAAATAGATGACCAGATCAATCCCTTTCCCTTTTTTGGTTAATAGTCCCTGTAAATTTCGATACTGCTCTAGATTTCTCGGATAGCCATCAAAAATAATTCCTTTTCCAAAATCGACTTTATTCAACCAATCAGCCACTATTTTCTTCATGATATTCTCAGGGACCAGTTTTCCTTCTTGATTTATAAACCGATTAATCTCTTGACCAAGAGAAGATTTTTCCTCGGCTTTTTCTCTTAGGACATCACCGATTTCTAAGTAATGACAGCCCAATTTCTTTACTAAAAGTTTTGCTTGAGTTCCCTTACCTGATCCTTGAGGTCCTAAAAAAATTAAAATCATTTTAAGAATCCCTCATAGCTCCTCATAATCATCATTGATTCAAGCTGTTTAGTCGTCTCTAAAACGACTGAAACCACAATTAAAATTCCAGTGCCGCCTAAGGTCATGGTCGCCACCCCAGTTAAGCTCTGGGCGATTGAAGGTAAAATCGCCACCAGACCGAGAAAAATGGCTCCAACTAGAGTAATCCGATTTAAAATCCGGTTTAAATATTCGGCTGTCGGCGGTCCGGGACGAATCCCAGGAATAAAACCGCCATGTTTTTTAATTTCGTCAGCAATTTTAACCGGATTAAAAACAACCGCGGTGTAAAAATAAGTAAACCCGACCACCAAAAGAAAATAGGTTAGGTTATAAATCAGCCCCCCTGGATTAAACAGAGTAGCTAGGCCGGTGGCGAAACCGGCAATTGTTTGGTTGGGAACCGCTCGTAAAAAGTTGCCTACCATTGAAGGAAGCAAAATTAGAGAAATGGCAAAAATGATCGGGATTACCCCTGCCTGATTAAGACGTAAAGGGAGATAAGTATCACGACCACCATAGATCCTTCGACCCCGAATCCTTTTGGCATAAGCTACCCTAACCTGACGAGTCGCCTCATTAACAACGACAATCGCGGCCACCACCGCCAAGGCCATTGTCGCAAAGACCGCTAAATTAAAAAGGTTTTCTGGCTCGAGAATAACTGCAGTTTGGCCAATAGAAACCGGGAAGCGGCCGACAATACCCGCAAAAATAAGCATCGAGATACCATTGCCAATTCCATTTTCGGTCATCAATTCTCCTAGCCACATCAGGAGAATCGTTCCGGCGCTCATGGTAGCCACCAAACCCAAGAGGTTTAAAGGAGGGAGAGCAGAAATAATCTGTTGATTCTTTAAAAGAGCATACATCCCAATTGCTTGAACACAAGCTAGGGGAACAGTCACCCAACGAGTATATTGATTGATTTTCTCTCGGCCATATTCACCTTCTTTAGAAAGTTCCTCTAGGGCGGGGATAACCATCATTAAAAGCTGGAAAATGATTGAAGCATTAATGTAGGGGTTCAACCCTAAGGCCATAATAGAAAAATTGGCGAGAGTTCCACCAGAGAAAATATCTAAAAGCCCTAATAATTGATTACGGGCGAACAGCTCTTTCAGAGCAGTAATATCGACCCCGGGGACAGGAATATGGGCGGCGAAGCGAAAGACAACCAAAATCCCGGCGGTAAAAAAGAGCCTTCGCCGTAAATCGGGGATCTTAAAAGCGTTGAGAATGGTGGTAATGAACTGATTCATTGCTTCTTTTTAATCTTTTTAGTCTTTTTTTTAGGAACTACTTTATCGCTAGGTTTAGTGACTTTTTTACTCTTCGTTTCTGGTGCTTTTTTCTTCTTCTCTAATTTCTTAACCACTACTTTCCCGCCTGCCTTTTCTATTTTTTTAACCGCCCCTTTTGAACAGGGCAGCTCCACCGTCAAGGGAACTTTCAATTCACCATCACCTAAAATCTTTACCCCAAACCTTTTCGCCTCTTTATCATCAACGATTCTTTTTTTAACTAGCGCTTGAATATCCACGGTACTTTTTTTGGTCAAAAGATTAAGGAGGCGAACATTAACAATCAATGGACCCGAATTTAACGATTTAAATCTACTTTTACCCCGTCTCAAGGGGAGCTTTTTTAAGAAAGATTTTTTAATTTTGGTCCCCTCGAAAGTGAGGGATACCTTGCTTCGCGCCTTGAAGCCTTTGGCCCCGCGACCAACAGTATGGCCACCTTTACCAGAACCGTAGCCACGCCCAGCGCGTTTCTTTTTTCTAGTAGCAGTTTTAGGTAATTTTTTAAGCTTCATTTTTCTTTCCTTTCTTTCTTATTTTTCTTTTCTAAAGGTCTTAACTTTTTTAAAGCCTCAATTGTGGCATAAACATTGCTCGCCTGGTTACTAGTGCCTAAAACCTTGGAAACAATGTCTCGAATACCAGCCGCGTCAACCACGGCTCGCACCGCCCCACCGGCAATAACTCCCGTTCCTGGCGGCGCTGGTTTCAGGATAATCTTTGCGGCTCCTTTTTTAACAAAAATTTCATGAGGAATAGTCCTTCCTCTCATTGGAACTCTGATAAGATTTTTCTTGGCCCGACTGATGCCTTTTTTGATGGCTGAAACCACGTCTGGGGCTTTCCCCAAACCTACCCCTACCCGGCCTTTCCGATCACCGGCAACCATCAAAACCGAGAAACCAATCCTGTTCCCCCCTTTGGTTTTCTTGGAAACACGGTTCACTTGAACTACTTTTTCCTCAAACTCTTTCTCTTCGTTTAGTGCTTGAGCTCTGAACATTTTTAGAAAACCTCCTTCAAAATTTAAGACCCGACTTTCTTGCCTCTTCGGCTAAAGCTTTAATCCGGCCATGGTAACGATATGAGCCACGATCAAAAATAACTGTCTTAATACCTTTTTTGAGAGCTTTTTGGCCAAGTAAGCTACCAACTTCCTTTGCTTTTTCTGCTTTAGTCTTCCCTTCTAGTCCCTGATCAGTGACCGCCATCAAAGTCTCTCCTTTTTGGTCATCAATCAGTTGGGCATAAATTGCCTTATTAGAGCGGAAAACAGAAAGGCGGGGCCGGTTAGCCGTTCCTTTTATCCGCGAACGGACCCTCATTTTCCTCTTTGCTTTGACATTTTTATATCGCTTAATCATGAACCTTCTCCTCCACCGGGAAGGCCAGCTCCTACTTTAGCGGCTTTGCCCGGCTTCCGCCTGATCTTTTCTCCATCATAACGAATTCCTTTTCCTTTATATGGTTCTGGTGGTCGGACTCTTCTTATTTGAGCCGCGATTTGACCAACCAAAACTTTATCAACCCCAGAAACAGTGATTTTATTATTGTCTTGGACGGCAAAGCTAATTCCTTCGACTGGCTCAATTCTTACGGGATGAGAAAAGCCAACAGTTAAAATCAGGCTCTCGTCTTCGAGTTTAGCTCGATAGCCAGTCCCATGCATTTCTAACCTTTTTTCCCAGCCTTGACTAACGCCTTTAATCATGTTAGCCACTAAAGTTCGAGTTAAACCATGAAGTGATTTAGCCAGTTTAGTCTCTGCACTTCGAGAGACAAAAACTTGGCCATCTTCAATGGAAATTTTTATTTCCGGCCGAATTACTTGAACCAGAGACCCTTTGGTCCCTTTAACTAGAACTTTTCCGTCTTTGATTTCAACAGAGACTTCCGGCGGAATTTTAATTGGTTGTCTGCCCACTCTACTCATAAATTCACCAAACACTACAAATAATTTCCCCGCCAAGATTTTCCTTCCTTGCTCGACGGTTAGTCATTAAACCTTGAGGGGTAGAAATAATGATAATTCCTAGTCCCGATAAAACTGAAGGGACTTTGTCGGCGCGAGAATAAATCCGTCTGCCTGGACGAGAAATCCGCTTTATCCCCATCAAGGATGGTTCTTTTCCTTTATAACGGAGGGTGAGAATAATCTTTTTTTCCTTTCCCTTGCCTTCAATTTTCTTTTCTCCTAAATATTTCTCCGCCACTAAAATTTCGGCAATTTTTTCTTTTATTTTCGAATAAGGAACGGAAACGCTTCTTTGATGAACTTGGTAAGCATTCCTTATCCGGGTGCAAAAATCAGCAATAGGGTCAGTCAACATTTTTTCCTTTCAGGCCTACCAACTGGCCTTACTTACTCCTGGCAACTCCCCTTTATGGGCGCGTTCGCGAAAACAAAGCCGACAAAGTCCGAATAGTCTAATATAAGCCCGGGGTCGGCCACACAGAGAGCAACGATTGTGCCTCCTGGTTGAAAATTTCGGTTTTCTCTTATCTTTAATAATTTTTGCTCTTTTAGCCATCAACTACTCCGTTTTTGTAAAAGGCATTCCCATTAACTCTAGCAATCTTTTTGCTTCTTTGTCTGAATTGGTACTAGTAACAATAGTAATCTCCAGTCCTCGAACCTTATCAATCTTAGCATAGTCTACCTCAGGAAAAACAATCTGTTCGGCTAAGCCCAAGCTGTAATTACCATGGCCGTCAAAATTCTTTATTGGAAGCCCTTGAAAGTCGCGTAACCGAGGCAAGACAATCTTAAAAAGCTTTTCCAAAAAATCATACATTCTTCGTCCCCTTAAAGTAACCACCAGTCCGATCGGGTCACCAGCCCGGAGTTTAAAACCAGCAATTGACTGTTTAGCTCGAGCAATTTTTGGTTTTTGGCCGGTAATAACTGCCAAGGTTTGACTGGGTGCCTTTAAAGACCCCTTATCACTGGCTCCTTCCTTAAGGCCAATATTGACAACCACCTTTTCCACTCGAGGAACAGAGAGATGACTCTTAATCCCTAGTTCTTCTACCATTTGAGGGATAATTTCCTTTTGGAATTTCTTTTCTAAATTAGACATTATCTTTAAATTACCTCCTGGCACTTTCGGCAAATTCGATATTTCTCCTTTTTGCCGGTATTTTTCCCAAGCTGAAAACCAACCCGTGTTTGTTTTTTACATTTCGGACATAAAAGGGCCACATTAGCCACCGGCAAAGGTTTAACTACATCGATAATTCCTCCAGGATTTTTCTCTCCTTGGGGCCGGACATGTTTCTTATAAATGTTCACTCCTGGAATCAAAACCCTCCCCAGCCTAGGAAAAACTTTTTCAATCTTTCCCTGCTTGCCTCGATCTTTTCCGGCAATAATTTTAACGAGATCTCCCTTTTTAAGTTTCATAAAATAAACTCCGTTCTTTAGAGAACCTCTGATGCCAAAGAGGCTATCCTTGCATAACCTGCCTCTTTTATTTCCCGAGCAATCGGGCCAAAAATCCTGGTTCCTTTTGGGTTCCCATTTTTATCAATAATCACGGCGGCATTATCGTCAAAGCGAATGTAAGATCCGTCCTTTCTCTTTGTTTCCTTTTTGGTCCGGACGATGACGGCTTTAACAATTTCCGAATCTTTAACCGTCCCATTTGGATCTACCTGATCAACTACTGCCGTCACAATATCGCCAAGATGTCCAAAACGTCGCTTTGAACCACCATGAACATGAATAACACGCAGGCGTTTTGCGCCGGCATTATCCGCTGGTTTTAAAATACTTCTTAGCTGAATCATTTTTTAATTATCTCAATAATTTTCCATTTTTTCATTTTACTAATCGGCCTCACTTCGGCCAGCTTCACCCAATCACCTTCTTTTACCTTTAACTCATCATGGGCCTGGTATTTCTTGGTCTGTTTAACCCGTTTTTTATAAATTGGATGGGCTTTTTTGGTTTCGACGGCCACCACCGCCGTTTTTTCTGTTTTGGTCGAAACTACTTTACCAATAAGAATCTTCATGCTGATAACTCCTTCTCACGGATAATTGTTTTTATTCTGGCGATCTCGCGTCGTTTTTCTAAGAATCGACGATGATTTTTTGACTTCTTTTTTTCTTGTTCCATTCGTAAATGAACTAACCCTTCTTGGGCTTTACTTAGTAGGCCATTTAATTCTTTAATTGTCTTGGTGTGTAGTTCCTTAATATCTTTTCTTTTCATTCTATTCTCGACTGATAAGTTTAGATTTGAATGGTAGTTTGGCGGCGGCCCGCTTCATTGCTTCAGTGGCAATTTCTTCAGAAACGCCTGCCAGTTCAAAAAGAATCCTGCCCGGAGTGACCACCGCGACATAACCCTCAATATCGCCTTTACCTTTCCCCATTTTTGCGCCGGCTGACTTGGCGGTCACCGGTTTATCGGGGAAAACCCGTATCCAAACTTTCCCTGCCCGCTTAGTGTAATGAGTGATTGCCTTTCGAGCGGCCTCAATTTGACGAGCCGTTAACCAGCCTCGACCTAAACTTTTGAGACCGAAATCGCCAAAAGTAAGAACCGTTCCTCTCCCGGCTACTCCTTTCATTGAACCCCGAAAGGCTTTTCGATATTTCGATTTTTTAGGTTGCAACATTTTTACTCCCGATAAATCCAAACCTTAATTCCAATATAGCCTGATTTAGTCAAGGTCGGCACCTGGGCATAATCAATTTCGGCCCGCAAAGTTTGGAGCGGGACTTTCCCTTCGGCAAACTTTTCAGTCCGAGCAATTTCGGCACCACCAATCCTTCCGGCAAGAGTAACTTTAATGCCGTTTGCCCCTGCTCCCATCACCCGCTCCATTGTTTTGGAAACCACCCGACGATGAGGTAACCGGCGCTCAAGCTGTTCAGCAATTCTCATGGCCACTAGCTGGGCTGATAATTCAGGCTTTTTTACCTCTACTGGGTTGATTTCTAAATTCTTTTCTGGTTCGGCAATTGAAACCCTTTGACAAAGTTCCTTTTTTAATTGTTCTAGGCCGGTTCCTCCTCGACCAATCACCACCCCTGGGCGGCTCACATAAATAGTTATTTTCATTTTATTAATCGACCGCTCAATCTGGACGCTGACAATCCCTGCCAGTTTAAGCTTTTTCATCAAGAAACGTCTTATCTTGATATCCTCAAGTAAATTTTGGCGATATTTTTTCGGGTCGCTGGCGAACCACCGCGACTGCCAATTCTTAACCTGACTTAACCTGAAGCCAAACGGATTAACTTTTTGTCCCATTTTTACTCCTTTTACTTTTCTTCTCCGCTCCTTCTTTTTTCGACTTTCCCTCAAGAACTATCCTGATATGACTAGTTCTTTTTAAAACCTGATGAGCCTGACCACGAGACGCGGCTCGCCAACGCTTAAAAACCGGCCCTTCACCGATTTGAATCTCTTTAATAATCAGGTCTTCGCTTTTAAGCTTAAAGTTATTGACCGCATTGCCGATTCCCTGCCTTAAAGTATCTAGTAAAGGTTTAGCGGCGCTTTTATTCGTCGCTTTAAGGGTAATTATCGCCTCTTCCGGAGATAATTGCCGGATGCTGTCCGCTACCAAGCGAACTTTTCTTGGGGTCATCCTAATATAGTTTGATTTGGCCATTATTTTCATAAATCAGTCCCTTAAGTTTTAGCAATAATTCTCTTAACCACCTTACCGTGTCCTCGAAAAGTCCGAGTCGGAGCAAATTCTCCTAAGCGATGGCCTACCATTGATTCATTGACAAAAACATCAATAAACTTCCGGCCATTATGAACAGCAAAAGTATGGCCCACAAAATCAGGCGGGATCTGGCTTGCCCGCGCCCAAGTTTTAATCGGCTCTTTTTTCCCGACCGCCTTCTGAGCCATTACCTTCTTAAGTAATTTCTGGTCGATATATGGTCCCTTTTTAGATGAGCGAGCCATTATTTTCTCCTCTTAATAATCATTTTATCACTATATTTTTTCCGCTTCCTCGTTCTTTTGCCAAGAGTTTTTTTACCCCATGGTGATTTAGGCGAAGGCATCCCAATCCCTGATCGGCCTTCTCCACCTCCATGAGGATGGGCTCCTGGGTGCATGGCGACTCCGCGAACCGAAGGGCGAAAACCTAAATGACGTTTTCGACCAGCCTTTCCTAATTTAACTACTTTAAGATCAACGTTGCCTGATTGGCCAATCGTCGCCCGACAATCAAGTTTAACCCTCCTTAACTCTCCAGAGGGTAGTTTTAAAGTAGCCAGACCGGCTTCTTTGGCACTAATGGTCACCGCCGCTCCAGCCCCGCGTGCCAGCTTCGCACCTTTACCTGGTGTTAATTCAACATTGTGAATTGCTGTTCCGATCGGGATCTTTCTTAAAGGCAAGGCGTGACCCACTTTAAGCTCTGCCTTTAACCCAGAAATGACCTCATCCCCAACTTTTAGTCCGGTAGGGGCAATTATATAGCGCTTCTCGCCATCAGTATAAATTAAAAGAGCCACATTAGCTCCCCGATTAGGATCATATTCAATCGTCGTCACCTTGGCAGGAATATTATCTTTATCTCTTTTCCAATCGATTAAGCGCAAAAATCGTTTTTGCCTCCCGCCGCGATGCCGAGTGGTAATTTTCCCACTAGCGTTTCTACCGGCGCGCTTAGGCAAAATCCTGGTCAATCTTTTATTAGGCCTACTTCGAGTAGCCTGGCTAAAATCAAGGTAAGAGGTAAACCTCTGCCCCGCTGTTGTTGGTTTTCTTTTCTTGATGGCCATTTTTCTCCTATTTATTTCTCGGTTGGCAATTCAAAGGCGTCAATTTTTTGCTCAGGTGCCAGCCTCACGATTGCCTTTTTCCAGTCAGGGAGTTTAATTTCTTGACGAAACCGACCCACCCGGCGCTTCTTGCCATATATTTTTATTGTTCTTACCGAGCGAACGTCAACCTTAAAAAATTTCTCTACCGCCCGGGCAATCTCCTTTTTTGTGGCTCTCTTACGGACTTTAAAGGTATACTCGCCCCGCGTGGTTAGCGCCATTGATTTTTCCGTAATAACTGGTTGAATTAAAACTTGGGCCAGGTCCATGATTTTATCCTTTATCTTTGAGAAAGGTCTCTTTAAGTTTATCAATCGACTCTTTCATTAAAATTAAGGTACCGCCATTTAAGACCTGATAGGTATTCAGCAGACTAGCCTGAACTAAACTTACTCCTTTAATGTTCCTTGCTCCTAAGATAACGTTCTCGGTCTTTTCTGACAAAACTATGGTCAATTTCCCCTCTTTAGCCAATTTCTTTAAAACCTGAGCCATTTCCTTAGTTTTAGGTTTTACCTTCTCTAGCCCTTTTACCACTTTAATTTCATCGGTTTTCAGTTTACTGGTGAGGGCACTAAAAAGAGCGGCGCGGCGCATCTTTTTGGTTAACTTCAGTTTCCAATTCTCTTCTCCGGTGGGACCGTGAGCAACACCGCCACCAACAAAGATAGGCGCATAACGATCACCGTGGCGAGCCCGACCGGTGCCTTTTTGGCGCCAGATTTTACGTCGTGAACCCTTAACTTCACTTCGCCTTTTAGCTTTAGCTCGAGCCTTCCTCTGATTTGAAAGATAAACCCGAACCGCCTGGGCCATTAAATCTTTGTTTATTTTGGCATCAAAAATCTCTTTAGGCAGTTCAATCGAGCTAACTTTCTTGCCTTGAAGGTTTAAAACATTAACTTTGGGCATCTTTCTCTCCTTTGTCAGCCGGCTGGTTCGCTGAAGTTTCGGCGGAGGCGGGTTTTTTCTCTGTCTCTTCGGCTTTTTCTGCCTCTTTAAGTTTTTCAGCTGCTTCTTTTTCTTTGGCTAGCCGCGCTTTTCTTTCTTCTTCTGACTCCTTAATCTTTTTTTCTCCTTTTACCATTAAGGGAATAAACTTTTTCTCCTCACCTATTTTCTGAATAACTAAAAGGCTATTTCGCGGACCAGGCACTAATCCCTTAATTAAAAGTTCGTCTTTCTCTTCATCAACGGCAATAACCGTCAAATTACTAATGGTCACTCGATTTCCGCCTGAACGTCCGGCCATTTTTTTACCTGGAAAAACACGCCCGGGATCGGCTGACTGACCAATTGACCCAGGTGCCCGGGCTCGATCTGATTGTCCGTGAGTCCGAGGCCCCCCAGCGAAACCCCAGCGCTTCATCACGCCGGTAAAACCCCTTCCTTTAGAAGTCCCGGCAACTTTAATTCTATCTCCAGGTTTAAAAACATCGCCTGCTTTGACCAGATCACCAACTTTTAATTGGGTCTCTTGGTCAAGCCGAACCTCTCTCAAAAAACGGGGAGCCATTTTTAGCTTGGCTCCCTTGATGTGTCCTTTAAGCGGTTTTCCAATCTTAGTAAGTTTCTTCTCGCCCCACCCAAGTTGAATTGCATCATAGCCGTCCTTGTCGAGAGTTTTAACCTGGACTACCGGACAAGGCCCGGCCACAACTCGGGTCACAGGAATATCCTTCCCGTCCTGGGTGTACTTTCGGGAAATCCCTAATTTAGTACCAAGAATCACTTTTACCATCTTTGCCACGAAAAAAAGTGCCGGAGGCACTCTTAGCTTCCTTAACCGCTAAGCTAAAATTATTTCAATTAGGTGTTAGCCTCACCTCCATTGCCTATTATTATAGAAAAAATCAGCTAAAAATGCAAATTTAGGAGAAATTGTGGATAACTAAACTTATGTTTTGCTTCCTGCGTCGCTAACTCCCCATAAAGATTTTAATTCGTTGGCAAAAGGGGCAGATTCCTTAATCCTTCCACCTTCCCCTGGCTCTATCTGCTCAAGGATCCAGTTGCGGGCATCCCTGACTGCTACTCCAGCCTGATCCAAACCTCTAGCTGAAAAGCCCCAATCAGTGGCTAAAAATGAAGCCAGGTCTCCTCCAACTCTCTTTTGTAAAGGAGAAAGAATTTTAGTCTCATATTCTTCTTTGGCCTTCTCTTCTATATCAAGCCCCTCACTTTTCTCTCCCCATTCCCTCTCAGCTGTGGTTATCAACCAAGAAGTGGCTTGTTTAGGAGACCAGTAAGCTTCTGATAGTCTCCCTTTTTCCTTGAGACCATTAACAATTAACCGAACTAAAGCCAAATTTATGTATGCCTTAATTGCTTTCTGCTCTTTCCCGGCTGTTTCGGCTAGTTCTTTTAAATTTCCCTCAGTCATTTTTATATCTGACTAAAATAAATTATTAAGTTCTCTACTTTTAATTTTAATCAGGATTCTTCCTATAGTCAAATTCCTAAAAAGAATAGTCAACTCCCAACATGGTTGCTTGACAGATAACCTCTCAAGAGCTTACTCTAATAGAGAGGTGGTCTGCCCTAAGTGCCAAAAACCCAATTGAGGAGATTTAATAGACAAAAGTGATAAACAAGACTGAAGTTATTTATGAAATTATAAATTTCGGCCAGGTTCCTGTGGGCCAAGTATTAAGAGAGGACTTCTTCACCCTTCTCATCGCCACTTCCCTCCTTCTTATCGGGAATCTCGTTGGATCAGGGAAAAAAGGCATCAAAAAGTTCTTCTCTTCAAAAAAGTGGGCTCTATTTAATTTCCTCTTTTGTCTCAGCTGCATAATTATTTTATTCGTGTCTATGGGCTATTTTAGTTATTTGAGAGATATTATTGAGGGTTATCCTACTAAGGAGGTGGAGGGTTGGGTGACTGGAAAAACAATTACAGTTTGTGGTTCTGTCAATTGCGGCGGAGACTGGGTCACAGTTAATGGTCAAAAAATTCGTATTAAAGATAAAGAGTTATTTGAAAAGATCAATTGTGGTGATAGGCTTTATGTAAAATATACTAAATACTTTAAAGCCCCAGTAAAAATTATTCGCCTTGGAAAATCTAATAATGAAATAGAAGGGGCTTGTCAATGAAATGTCCAAGCTTAATTTAAAATCTCTTCTTCAGAAAAAGGGGGTGTGGGCAGGAATTATTCTTTTGTCTTTCATTTTGTTTGGGGGCGGAATTATTACTACTTTGCTGTTTCTCGTCGCCATCCTCTTTCTTTCTCCTTTCGTCAGGAAAATGTTTTTCAACCCCCTTAACCTATTAATCCTACCTTATGGAATTCTCCTAATAAGATCTCTTTACAGACAAAATTCAGTCTTGGTTTTTATGAATATTAGAAATGCTGTCTTTTCGATATCGATAGTTTTTCTATTAATAGAAGGAATAATTTTATTGCTGATGAAAAGTAAAATAAAAGAAAACCATCTGTCTCACTCTGGGGTAATTTTTCTTGGTAGACTGATCTTTTTAACAATACTGGTAATTGTTTTCACCAATTATTCTTGGGCAATGACAATTCTCTTGGCAAACCTTTGCAAATAATACGATAGAGTTTATACTTTGAGATAAAATAACCAAGGTCGGTGTGATAAAATTGTGGGAATAGTGGTAATCAGAAAAAAATGAAGAACAAAACAAAAAAGGAAAGAATCCGGGCAATCATCCTCTTCTCCCTCATTATTATAATTCCCTCAATCGTTACAAAAAACATCATCGGATATCCCCATTCAACTTTTGAATGCCCAGAGGGATGGATTTGTGATCCTGTTTTAATAAGTCCTTCGGTCTACGCTCTTGCTTCTGCCCCTGCCTTGCTCAAACTTCAGGTTTTTTTCTCGTTCTTGGCAGGTTTTCTCCTCCTGAAACTTATAACAGAAGCTAAATTAAAAGACGTGATTGGCACAATCATCCTGGGTGTTGTCTTCACTTTTATCACTGATCTTGTTGACTATCTTTTATACCTTACCGTCGCCCTTATAATTTGTATTCCCTTTGGCTTTATGGGAGGGTACCTCGGGAGGAAGATGAGAGGGGGTGAAAGCACAGTAAAATGAAATTTTTCAAAAAATTAGATACGGTTCGACGCCTCTATCTATTCATCCTTATCGCGGGAATAATCGTAGGATTAGACGGATTTTTGCAGTTTTCTGGAGTTGGTTCTCTAGGAATTTTGAGGCTTTTGGCTAATCTGGCTTGGCCAATCATGTTAATTTTGGGATTTTTTGCTTTAGTTTTACAGAAAAGAAAGAAAGCCTAACGTGCTCAAGGAAGTTTAAAGACAATATTGCAGGAAGATGATTTTGTTAAGGAAATGACAAATTTAAGAGATTATTTCCTTTTCTGGTTAATAGCTGTTTTCTTTCTTTTAGCGCCATTTATCTTGGCTTCCGCAATTCTTTGGATGAGAAGCAAGGTCTTCAAGAAAACCAATCCCAGCCAACAACAGATAATTAAACTGGGACTAACTATTCTCCTTGTCTATATTTTATATGCTCTTTGGAAAGTTTTTGGAGGTTTTAAATTTTTGGATGGATTAAGATCAACCCCACCACATTGGCCTTAAAAAGGCTTATAAAATAACCTTTTTAATCTGAGGGGGAACACGAAGAGAAAAATTATTATATAATAAAAGTCAATGAAAATAGTCGATTATTTCCGCCAGGGATTCAAGCTCGCTAATCGTAACTTGATCATTCTTATAATCAGCGTGTTTGGCCTGATACCCAGTCTTTTTAATTCCCTCTTAGAAAGATTTAGTCTTGGTGGAAATCCAATATTAATGTTGCTTGAAATAATCATTTATGGGTTGTTAATAATTTTCACCATTGGCTATCTAGGAGTGCCCATCGCCTTTTTAAGAGACTCCCTCGTCAATGGGAAGTTTGAATGGGCAAATCTTCAAGCTTATTTTAGACGTTTCTCTTGGCCAATTTTTACTCTTTTAATCGCAGCCGCTCTTCTCTATTTAATTCTTAGTCTGCCTTTCCTTGCTCTAAATCTTCTCCCGCTCGGCAATTCCCTGTTAGCACCAATAATGATGTTTATGCCGATAATTATCGTTCTAGAGGAGGTAGGTCTAAAAGAAGCGCTTGGCAAGTTTCTAAAATTCATCAGTTTTTCCAAAAAAGATTTTCTTTTTTTCTATTTAATCCAGGCTGGATATTTCCTTTTGTTTTGGATCATCCAGCCAAGGTTTCCAGAAACTATTATTTTCCTTAGGATTATCAGCTTCTATATTGGCTTTATCTTTTTAGCAACCGGAATAGTTTTTTACAACGATTATTTAAAAGAGGGGGTATAATTAACCTGCTCAAGAAAATTTGGAAGATTAAAATGATAAGTACGCCAAATCTCGACACTCAAAAGGTTGATCAAGAAAACGAAAAGAAGCCCAAAAAATGGGCCACTCTTGTCTTGTTAATAGCCCTAACTATTTCTTTGGGGATAAACGGTCTTTTTGCCTATCAAAACAGCCAGCTCCAAAAAGAAAACAAAATATCAAGTTTAAATGTAGCGGAACTTGAGCAAAAAGTTAATGAATTGAAAGAAAAAAATGGCTTGTTAGGAATAGATATCGCCCGACCCTACAATCCTATAAATAACCGCTTCTTCGGTTCTAGCCAAGAGCCGAAAACGACGGGCGATTACAACATCTGGGTAGGAGAAATAGAGATAGGAGATTTCTGTGCGGTAAAAATTTATGTAAAAAATAAAGGGGATGGAATATTAACAATCAATGCGAATGATTTTTATATGATTGCTGATGGCAATCAGGTAGAACAGGCTTCTAACGCCACTGCACCTCGGTTTCCCAATGAAAAAGTTGAACTTTACCCAGGATATGAGATGCAAGGATACCTCACTTTCAAAATAGAGGCTTCACCAGAAATACTTGAATTAAAATTCCAACCTGACGATTTAAACTTAGAATCAGTCATTCTCGAGGTATATGACTCGAGTAAAATCCCTGAGGCTGGAGAATAGTCGTCTCTGAAGTATCCGAGAGACTTCTAGGTCAAATAATTTAGCCCTCCAAATAACTTCTAGGAGCTAAAAATGCAAATTTTTGATTCTTTGAAGGGTATCGCCTTAATATAGCCAAAAAGAGGTTTACATCTTAATCTCAATGTCCACACCGGCCCCAGTATAGTCTTCCCACTCGCCTTTTCAGTATTATCCATACACGGCTCGTGGCGCGACCTTACGGGGCAATCGGCGTTGATGATTCTACATTTTAATTTCAATGTCAACGCCGGCTGGAAGCTCGAGGTGCATCAGAGAGTCAATCGTCTTCTCAGTTGGCTCTAAGATATCAATTAAACGCTTATGGGTTAAAATTTGAAAGTGCTCTCGGGCGTTTTTATCTACATGAGGAGAAGTGGTGACGGCAATCAACTTTCTTCTGGTAGGTAAGGGCACGGGACCAACTACTTTAGCTCCAGTTACTAAAGCTGTTTCTAAAATCTTTTCGCAACTCTCATCAATAATCCGATGATCGTATGATTTTAAACGTACTCTTATTCTACCCTTCGGCATCTTTATGCCTTAATTTTAGAGATCGCTCCCGCGCCGACGGTATGGCCCCCTTCTCGAATAGCAAAACGCAATCCCTCTTCGAGAGCCACCGGTTGAATAAGCTTGACGGCCATCTTGGCATTATCGCCAGGCATAACCATCTCCACTCCCTTAGGCAGAGTGACCTCGCCGGTTACGTCCGTGGTTTGGATATAAAACTGGGGTTTATATCCAGAGAAAAAGGGAGTGTGGCGCCCGCCTTCTTCCTTAGTCAAAATATAAACCTCGGCCTCAAACTCCGTGTGAGCGGTGACCGAACCAGGCTTAGCTAAAACCTGGCCTCTCTCCACGTCGGTCTTTTCAACTCCGCGAAGGAGAACGCCAATATTATCACCGGCTTGACCCTCATCTAGGGTTTTGCGGAACATCTCCACCCCGGTAACGACTGTTTTTTTAGACTCCTTAAGGCCGACAATCTCCACCGTGTCGTTAACTTTGACTTTACCCCGGGTAATCCGGCCGGTAACCACCGTCCCTCGGCCCTTGATTGAGAAAACATCCTCAACCGGCATCAGGAAAGGTTTATCAATATCCCTCTTAGGTGTGGGAACATATTCATCCACTTTATCCATTAGCTCTAAAATCGCCTTTTCCGCTTCCTTATCGCCCTCCAAAGCTTTGAGAGCGGAGCCGCGGATAACCGGGATTTTATCCCCTGGGAACTTATATTTGGTCAAAAGCTCCCTGATTTCCACCTCAACCAGGTCAATTAATTCCTTATCGGCAACCGCGTCAACTTTGTTGATAAAGACGACAATCGCCGGGACGTTCACCTGACGGGCTAAAAGAATGTGCTCGCGGGTTTGCGGCATTGGCCCGTCATCCGCTGCCACTACTAAGATTGCCCCATCCATTTGGGCCGCCCCGGTAATCATGTTTTTGATATAGTCCTTATGACCCGGACAGTCAATGTGGGCATAGTGGCGCTTCTTTGTTTCGTATTCAATATGAGTAATCGCAATCGTTAGCCCGCGCTCTTTTTCTTCTGGAGCGTTGTCGATCTCTTCGAATTTATAAAACTTCTCGCTGGTACCAGCGTCGGTAAGCACTTTGGTGATGGCGCTACTCAGCGTTGTTTTACCGTGATCAACATGGCCAATGGTGCCAATGTTAACGTGAGGTTTAGTTCTTTTAAAAACTTTTTTGTCTGCCATAATGTCCTCCTTTTGGCTGGCTTAAACTCTACCTATTTTAATCGAAAGTTGTCAAGATTTCAAGCCCTAGTCTTTTTGCCGGTCCGGCTAGCAATTTTTTCAGCAATATTGACCGGCACTTCTTCATAATGAGAGGGCTCCATATAAAAACTAGCTCGCCCCTGACTAATACTCCGGAGAGTGGTCGCATAACCAGGAATTTCGGCTAAAGGAACTAGGGCGGTAATTACCCTGACTTTACCCCGCATCTCGCTTCCTAAAATTTGGGATCTTTTGGAAGAAAGGTCACCAATAATGTCCCCCATAAACTCTTCCGGGGTCGTCACCTCAATCTTCATAATTGGCTCCAAAAGCGTGGGGGTCGCCTTCTTAACCGCCTCTTGAAGGGCGGCACTCCCAGCAATTTTAAAAGCAATATCTGAAGAATCTACTTCGTGGAAAGTCCCATCATAAACCGCTACTTTCATGTCCACTAAAGGATAGCCGGCCAAAACTCCGTTCTCCATTGCTTCCTTGACTCCTTTTTCAATGGCCGGAATATATTCAGAGGGAATCGCCCCTCCTCTAATTTCAGAGACAAATTCAAAACCTTCTCCTCTAGGTTTGGGCTCAACCCTCAAGAAACAGTGGCCATACTGACCCCGGCCGCCAGACTGACGGATATATTTTCCCTCAGCCGTGGTCGTCCCTTTAATCGTCTCTTTATAAGCTACTTGAGGCTGGCCAGTGCTGGCCTGAACATTGAACTCCCGCTTCATCCGATCAGCTAAAATCTCTAAATGAAGCTCGCCCATACCGGAGATAATTGTTTGACCGGTTTCCGGATTGGATTTGATTTTAAAGGTCGGGTCCTCTTCAGAAAGTTTATGAAGAGCCGCTCCTAATTTTTCTTGATCGGCTCGAGTCTTGGGTTCAATCGCTAAGGAAATCACCGGGTCGGGAAAGGTAATTGATTCAAGAATGATAGGGCGATCTTTGTCGCAAAGGGTATCACCAGTAGTCGTTCCTTTTAAGCCAACAACGGCGACAATCTCGCCGGCAACCGCCTCTTTAATTTCTTCTCTTTTATCAGCATGCATCAGGAGTAATCGACCAGCTCTTTCCGGCTTTTTTCGGGTGGCATTATAGAGAGTCTCGCCTGATTTAAGAACACCTGAGTAAACCCGGATATAAGTTAGTCGGCCCACATGAGGATCGGTTTGGATTTTAAACGCTAGAGAGGCAAAGGGTTCTTTAGGATCAGTCTTTCGCTCTTCCTCTTGGCCAGTTTTCGGATTAACACCCTTGATTGGTGGCAAATCAAGCGGATGGGGTAAATAGTCTACAACCGCATCAAGAATTAGATCGACAATGGCTGTCCGGTTGTCACCTGCCAAAATCGGGAAAAATTTACCAGTAATCGTCCCTGCCCGAATAGCTCTTTTGATTTCCTCCTCGGACAGCTCACCGTCGCCAAGATATTTCTCTAAGGTTTGATCATCAAATTCGGCCACTTTTTCAATCAACTCTTCTCGATATTTTTTGACATCTTTTTCCATCTCTTTAGGAATTGGCGCTTCTTTGAGTTTTTTTCCTTCCTTATCGCTGTAAACATAGGCTTTACGCGTAACTAAATCCACGGTTCCTTTCAGATCGTATTCATTCCCGATTGGAAGTTGGATAGGAACAGCGTTTGGGCTCAGGCGTTCCTGAACCGATTTAAGACTACCAAAAAAGTCACCGCCAATAAGGTTCAGCTTATTAAAACTACAAATTCGAGGCACATGGTAACGATCGGCTTGATGCCAAACCGTTTCTGATTGAGCCTCAACACCAGTCCTGCCATCAAAAACCATCACCGCACCATCAAGAACGCGCAATGATCGCTCGACTTCCGCCGTGAAATCAATATGACCTGGTGTGTCAATGATATTAATCCGATGCTTCTTCCAAAAAGCAGTAATGGCTGCCGAAACAATCGTAATCCCCCGCTCTCTTTCCTGCTCCATCCAGTCAGTTACCGTTGTTCCCTCATCCACGGTGCCGATTTTGTAGGTTTTTCCGGTTTCAAAAAGCATCCGCTCGGTGGTGGTTGTTTTCCCGGCATCAATATGGGCAATAATGCCGATGTTGCGGACTTTCTCAATCGGAACTTCTCGTTCAGTTTTAGTTTTTTCTGCCATATTTTTATTCTACCAATTTTAGACAAAACAAAAAACCGCCTCTGTCAAGAAGCAGCTTGCTTCAGGAACAATTTTACCAAAACCTCCTCGACAATTCAAACTACCACCTAAAGTGGGCAAAAGCTTTGTTCGCTTCGGCCATCCGCTGAGTATCTTCTTTTTTCTTGATCGCTCCGCCTGTGTTCTGGGAGGCATCCAAAAGTTCCGCCGCCAGTTTTTCTGCAAAGGTGCGGTATTCCTTGTTTGACCTGGCTTTGGCGGCAAAGATCAACCAGCGAATTGCTAAAGATTCCCGACGATCCCCTTTAACTGGCATAGGGACTTGATAAGAGGCCCCTCCAACCCGCCGAGGCCGAACTTCCATGCCTGGCTTAATATTCTCCACTGCCTGACGAAAGACTTCTAGGGGCTCTTTGTTTGTCTTCTCTTTAATCAGCTCAAAAGATTGATAAACCTGTTTTTGGGCAACCTTTTTCTTGCCTCGCTGCATCACCCGATTAATCAAGCGGGCAACCAACTGATCTTGATAAACTGGATCAGGTAATAAAATTCTTTTTTTAACTCTGCCTGCTCTGGGCATTTATTTTTTCTCCTCAGATTCTTTCTTGGGCTCTTTTTCGGCTTCTGTTTCTGTTTTTGTCTCTTTTCCCTCAGTTACCACTCCAGCTGCTGGAGCAGCGACGCCGCCCTTCTTGGTCCCATATTTAGAGCGGGAACTCTTTCTCCCGCCCACACCAGTAGTATCGTAGCGTCCCCGAACAATCGTATATTTAATTCCTGGTAAATCCTTAACTCTTCCCCCGCGAACAAGAACAATTGCGTGTTCCGCTAATTCGTGGCCTTCGCCGGGAATATAAGCGGTTACTTCCTGCTTGTTTGAAAGCCTTACCCTGGCTACTTTTCGCAGGGCTGAATTAGGCTTTTTAGGAGGAATTGTTTTAACTACCGTGACCACACCCCGTTTTAAGGGATTAATCGTTTTCATCATCCGTCGCGTCCGACTATTAAAACTCCGGCGTAACGCCGCCACCTTAACTCTTTTTTTCGGCCTCTTTCGGCCTTTTCTGACTAATTGAGAAATCCTTGGCATATCCGTTTGATTTTATCAAAATTAAGCCTATTCCACAAGAAACAAAGTTCTCGCGAAGCGAGGTTTTTACTCTTCAATCCTGGCTCTTTCTGGGGAAACAGGAATTAAGCGACCAATAATAACGTTTTCTTTTAAGCCTAGCAACCGGTCTTCTTTCCCTGCCGTCGCCGCATCAGTTAGAATATTAGTTGTCTCTTGGAATGAAGCAGCCGAAAGCCATGATTCAGTATAAAGAGAGGCTCTGGTAATCCCTAAAATCACAATCTGAGCGCTGGCTGGCTCTCCCCCCTCAGCTAAAACCCGCGCATTTTCATCCTCAAAATGGATTTTATCAACCAACTCTCCGGGCAACAAAGAGGTGTCTCCTGTTGTCTCAATCTTCACTTTATCGCTCATCTTTCGAACAATTACCTCAAAATGCTTATCGTTTATCGGAATTCCCTGAGACTCGTAAACCCGCTGGATTTCTTCAATTAAATATTCTTGGGCGGCCCGAAGACCTCTGATTTCCAGAACCTCTTTAATGTCCAGAGCCCCTGAAGCTAGTTGAGCCCCAGCCTCAATCAACTGACCTTCTTTGATCCGAAGGGTGCTGACCGCAGGGATAAGGTATTCTCTCTCTTCAGCTGGCTTAATACCCACACTCCTAAGGCGAATTTTATAGCCTTCGTCTGTCTCGACTACCTTCGCTTTTCCGGCAATTTCGGCTAAAGGAGAAAGGACTTTAGGCGTTCGCGCTTCAAAAAGTTCTTCTACTCGAGGTAGTCCTTGGGTCACATCAGAAACAACGATGCCGCCAAAATGCCTGACTCGCATTGTTAATTGAGTTCCTGGCTCGCCAATGGATTGGGCGGCAATAATCCCTACTGGTGTCCCGACTTCAACCATTCCTTTAGTCGAAAAGTCCCAACCATAACAGGTAGCGCACATGCCATAATGGGCCTCACAAGTCAAAGGAGAACGAATGACCACCCGATCCACCCCTTTCTTTTCCAAGAGGCCAATATTTTCCCCAGTAATCATTTCACCCTTCTTTAAGAGAACCTTTTTCGTCTTTTTATCAATCACCTCTTTGGCGAGAATTCTGCCTAAAATCCGGTTTAAGAATGACTTCTTTCTTTGGCCGGACCGACTAATTTCCACTCCCTCTTTTGTTTGGCAATCTTCTTGGCGAACAATAACGTCATGGGCAACATCAACCAAACGACGAGTGAGATAACCGGCATCAGCAGTTTTAATGGCTGAATCGGTCAAACCTTTTCTTGAACCTCTAGTACTGGTCACATACTCAAAGATAGAAAGTCCTTCGCGGAAATTTGATTTTGTCGGCAGCTCTACGATTTTCCCTAAAGGATCAACCACTAAGCCACGCATTGCCGCCAATTGTTTCACCTGATCTCGGGAAGCCCTGGTCCCTCCGGAATCAATGATCACCCGAACACTATTCTCTGGCGAGAAATTCTCCCAGGTGAGATCGGCGATTTCTTCGGTGGTTTCCATCCAAATGTCTTGAGTCAGCCGTCGACGTTCCTGATCGGTAATCAAACCCCGAATAAAATTTTTCTCTACTTGGGCCACCTTTTCATTAGCGGTTTCAATAATTTTCCCTTTTTCTGGAATCACCTCATTATCCCATAAACCCACCGAGACTCCGGAGGAGGTGGCCGCCCAAAAACCCAAATCTTTAAGATCGTCTATTAGTTTTACTATCTCCTCTTTTTCACAAACCTGGAGAGCGCGGGTAATCAAAGCCTTGATTGTCCCCTGACGGACACCATCATTTACAAAGCGTAGTGATTGAGGCAATATCTCGTTAAAAAGAAGTCGCCCAACGGTCGTCTCCACTATTTTTTCCTCGAGACGAACTTTGATCCTCTGACGAAGCTTTATTTTTTTCTCTTGGAAGGCTAAGATTGCCTCATGTTGATGGGTAAAAATCGTCGGGTGTGGTTTCAGCCGAGAATCAGTTGAGGTTAAATAGTAACATCCCAAAGCCATCTCTTTGTTGGGGATAGTAATTGGAGAACCGTCTGCTGGCTTCAGAAGGTTGTTTTCGGGAGTCATTAATTCTTTTGACTCTTCACGAGCTTTTTTCCCGAGGGGGATATGAACAGCCATTTGATCGCCGTCAAAATCAGCGTTGTAACCGGCACAAACACATGGATGAATCCTGATTGCGTTACCTTCAATTAAGATGGGATAAAAGGCTTGAATCCCCAGTTTATGAAGGGTGGGCGCTCGATTGAGTAAAACTGGATGCTCTCGGGTAATTTTTTCTAAGATATCGAAAACCTCAGGGGGGCGATGTTCAAGAGCGTACTTGGCGCTTTTAACGTTAGGGGCAATCCCTGAAAGGATTAATTCCCGAAGAACAAAGGGCTTAAACATCTCTAAGGCCATCTCTTTAGGTAACCCACATTGATTAAGTTTTAGTTCAGGACCGACAATGATCACTGACCGGCCAGAGTAATCAACTCTCTTTCCCAACAGATTTTGTCTAAATCGGCCCTGCTTCCCTCTTAACATGTCTGATAAAGAGCGTAAAGGTTGGGTGCGACGACGAAAGCGCTTCGTTGGCCGGCGAGAAATATCAATTAGACTATCAACCGCTTCTTGAAGCATTCTTTTTTCATTCCGCAAAATAATCTCAGGGGCACCAAGCTCTACCAAGTGCTTAAGTCGATTATTACGATTAATCACTCGCCGATAAAGGTCGTTCAGATCGCTCGTAGCAAACCTTCCTCCTGAAAGTTGAACCATCGGGCGTAAATCTGGGGGAATAACCGGGAGAATTCGCAAAATCATCCAAGAGGGGTTAACTTCTGATTTTTTCAGTTCCTCAACTAGACGAAGACGTTTGGTGACCTTGATCCGCTTTGCCCCTCGCGCCTGACGAGCTTCCTTCCTCAAGTCAGTAATTAAATCCTGAAGTTTGATCTTTTTAATAACTTCCAGGAGTCCATCTGCCCCCATCCTTACCTTGAAGAAATTAGTCACCTTATACTCGCCCAGTTTAAGATATTCATCTTCAGTGAGTAAGCTCAGCTCTCGGAGGCTTCTAACCTTTTCGCCAAGATTCCGGTAAATTTCCTCTATTTGCTCTTGTTCAAGAAGATGCTCATCTCGGAGAGCTTGAATTTTTTGTTTAATTTTCAATTTCGTTTCGGCGACAACCAAGCTTTGCCGCTCTTTATTTTTGATCTTTTTCGCCACGGCCTTTTCTTCCTTCGCTCCTTCTTTTTTAATTTTTCTGATCTCCTTGTCAAAATCTTGGCGAAGTTTTTTCTTCTTTTTTGCCAATTCGTCTTCCAATAGGGCTAAGGCTTTCTTTTTTTTCTTTAGATCAATTTCGCTAATCAAATATTGAGCAAAATAAGTCACCGCCTCCAAGTCTCGGGAAGACATATTTAAAAGAAGCGAAAGTTTAGAAGGAGCACCTTTAAAAAACCAAATATGGACTACAGGAGAAGCGAGATTAATATGCCCCATTCGGTCGCGCCTCACCCGCGATTGGGTTACCTCCACACCACATTTATCACAAACAATTCCTCGATAACGCACCCGTTTATATTTTCCACAATAACACTCCCAATCTTTAGTGGGACCGAAAATTCTTTCACAAAAGAGGCCATCTTTTTCTGACTTTAAAGTTCGATAATTAATTGTTTCTGGCTTAGTCACTTCTCCATGAGACCAAGATTTGATCTCTTGCGGTGAAGCAAGTTTTATTTTGAGACCAGCAAAATCAACTACTTCTCTTTTCATTTTTTAACCTCCGTCGTCCCCCCTCCGGCGACTACTTCTGCGCCAGCGGCTTGGGAAAGCTCCTTAGCCTCTTTCTCTACTTTTTCTTCTCCTTCTTCTATTTCTGCTTTCTTTTCACTAACAACGTCGGTAGGAATCACATTTAAGCCTAGGCTGTTCAATTCTTTAACTAAAACTTTAAACGATTCGGGAACCGTCGCCTCAGGAATATCTGTCCCTTTAACGATAGCTTCAAAAGTTTTGGCTCGACCGACAACATCATCAGATTTAATGGTCAACATCTCTTGGAGAGTCCGCGCCGCCCGATGGCCTTCTAAGGCCCAAACTTCCATCTCACCTAAGCGCTGGCCTCCCATTTGGGCTTTTCCTCCTAAAGGTTGCTGGGTCACCAAAGAATATGGCCCGGTTGAGCGCGCGTGAGTCTTATCTTCCACCATATGAATCAATTTCAAAATATAAGCAATCCCAACGGCACTTTTTTCCTCAAATTTGTCTCCACTTCGACCGTCAAAGAGCCTCACTTTTCCATCCACGGGTAAACCAGCTTTTTTGAGTTCTTGACTAATCCTTCTCTCAGAAAGCTTTTCGAAAACAGGGATAGCGACTTTATGGCCGAGTTTCTGCATGGCCCAGCCAAGATGGGCTTCGAGAAGCTGGCCTAGATTCATCCGTGCCAAAACCGAAAGGGGAGAAATAATAATATCGACTGGTGTCCCATCTGGAAGATAGGGCATGTCAGCCACCGGGACAATCTCAGAAATAACTCCTTTATTCCCATGACGACCGGCTAATTTGTCTCCAACCGACACTTTTCTGATCTGAGCAACAGAAACCTTGATTTTTTTGATCGTTCCTGGCTCAAGCTCATCTTTCTCATCTCGATCAAGAATGGAAACATCCACTACCGTTCCTTTTTCCCCGTGGGGCATCCGCAACGAGGTATCCCGAACCTCCCTTGCCTTTTCTCCAAAGATGGCTCTTAAGAGCCTTTCTTCAGCTGTTAATTCTGTTTCTCCTTTAGGGGCAATCTTGCCAACCAAAATGTCATTTGGTCCCACTTCGCTCCCGACAACCACAATTCCGTCTTCGGCCAAATTGGCTAAGTCGGTTTCGCTTACGTTGGGAATGTCTCGGGTCAACTCTTCAGGACCCAATTTCGTTTCGACTAGTGGAGTCTCATATTCTTCAATATGAATCGAGGTTAAGATGTCTTCTTTCACTAGTCGATCGGAAATAATAACCGCATCTTCATAGCCTAATCCGTCTAAAGAACAATAAGCAATAATTAGATTTTGGCCTAAACCCAATTCCCCTTTTTCACAAGAAGGTCCATCGATAATTAAATCGCCTTTTTTTACTTGATCGCCGATTTCCACTAAGGGTCGCTGAGAATAACAGGTGCTTTGGGCCGAACGGGAAAATTTGACCACTTTGTAAATCTCTTGATTCCCTCCAATTCTGATATCCTCGGTGTTTTGCAAAGCCTTTTCCTGCCCAACTTCTTTCATTGATTTTGGATTTAGCTTAACCACTACTTTCTCGGCATCAACCCAAATCACTTTCCCTGAATGGCGTGCCCGAACCACTCGCTTCATCGCCTCAGCCACCACCCTCTCCATCCCTGTACCCACAACAGGAGATTGGGGCTTAACAACCGGAATCGCTTGACACTGCATATGAGTACCCATGAGAGCCCGGTTAGCTTCGTCATGGGCTAAAAAGGGAATTAAAGAGGCAGAAGTACCAACTACCTGGCGAGGGGTAAGATCAATTAATTCTACCTTCTCTACTGGCGCTTCCAAAAACTCTCCCTGGAAACGAACTGGCACCCAAGCATCGGTAATAAAACTCCTCCCATCAACATTAACGCCTGCATGAGTAACATAACGTTCCTGTTCTTCATCGGCAGGTAAATAAACAATCTCATCGCTCACCTTCATTCGTATTTTTCCGTTTTTCCCTTTTTGTTTTTTTACTTTCCTATAAGGAGTTTCTAAAAAACCATATTCGTTCACCCGAGCATAAAGAGCCATATAAGTCACCAAACCGATATTGGGCCCTTCAGGAGAACGAACAGGGCAGATCCGCCCGTATTGAGAGGCGTTTATGTCTCTAATAGAAAAGGAGGCGCGCTCACGGCTGATCCCGCCTGGCCCCATCACTGAAACCCGGCGCAAATTATCAATCTCAGAAAGAGGATTGGTCTGATCTAAAATGGTCGATAACTGATTGCTCCGAAAAAAACTGTTAATTGAAGCAATGATCGGTCGGGCATTGACTAATTGGGTCGGTGTCGCTTTTTCTTCGGTACTCACTAAGCTCATTTTCTCCCGAATCGATCGTTCGAGACGGAGCAGTCCGATTCGCAAAGCCGTCTCGGCAACTAGTTCGCCAACTCGCCGAATTCGGCGGTTAGCTAAATGGTCAATATCATCAACCCTCCCCTGCCCACCTTGAAGATTAATAAGATATTTGATCGTTGCCAAGACATCTTCTTTGGTTAAAACCCAACTTTTGGACTCATTAGGAATTTTAAGCCCTAACCTTTTATTGATCTTAAACCGGCCGGTTTTCCCTAAATTATAGCGGCGATGATGGAAAAACATATTCGCCAAAAGCTCTTGAGCATTCTCTAAAACGGCTGGTTCTCCAGGGCGCATTTTCTGGTAAATTTCGACCACTGCCTCTTCGGACGTCTTAGTAGGATCTTTTTCCAGGGTAGCCAATAAGAATTTATTTTTTCCTTTTGCTGCTTTCTCTGCAAAAGCAGTAAAAATATCTTCATCTTGAGAATAACCAAAGGCACGCAGAAGAACGGTGAAAGGAAATTTTCGCCGCCGGTCAATTCTGACACTAATAACATCATTTCTATTCACGAAAAATTCAAGCCAAGATCCTCGTAAGGGGCGGATCTCGGCACTATAAAGCATCCTTCCGGAAACCCGATCAATTCCGCCTGAGAAAAAAACGCCCGGAGACCGGACGATTTGGTTAACCACAGCTCGCTGAACACCATTAATAATAAAAAGACCCTTCTCGGTCATCCGAGGCATATCGCCCAAAAAAACCTCTTTCTTGGTTTCTCGACCAGTTTTTTTGTTCAATAATTTCGCTTGGACTCGAAGAGGGAAATCATAGGAAACTCCCTTTCGAATCGCCTCTGAGGGATTGTATTTTGATTCTCCAAAGGAATGATTACCAAAAGAGAGTTCCCAATTTTTACCAGTAAAATCTTCTATAGGGGAGATTTCGGCCAATCCTTCAGCGATTCCTTGTTTTAGAAACCAATCATAAGATTCTCGCTGAACGGCGAGGAGGTCAAATAACGGCAGGCTTTTATGGGTGGCGCCCCAATAGAGGCGACCAGATCTAGTTCGAGAGGCCATCAGGTAACCAGATAAAAAAATATGTCCAATTTTTGGACGACACAAAAACCAGACCTACTGGTCTTTATGAAAGCTTTATTTAATTGAATTGAATTATAGCTAATCTTGCCAAACCTGTCAAGCTTTGAAACACTTTATTTTAGATATTGATTGACGTTCTGATTATGTTCTGCGGCAGTTTGGGCATAATGGACAATCCCTGAGGAGTCAGATAAATAGAACCAGTACTCGCTTTCTCGAAAATCAATCACAGCCTTAATCGAGGCTAGGCCCGGATTACAAATTGGGTTTGGAGGTAAACCCTTATGTTCGTAAGTATTAAAAGGCGACTCAATTCTAAGATTCTCTCTGGTTAAATTTTTTGGCCACCAGTCAAAATCCATTAACTGATCAAGGCTTAAATTGGTTGCCTTTTGATCGGCTAACGCATATTGAATCGTCGCATCAGTTTGAAGAGGCCAATCGTTCCGCCACCTTTTGATCAAAATTCCAGCTACCAAAGGCCTGTCTTGATCGCTCTTCACTTCTCTTTCTACAATTGAGGCCAGAATCAGAACCTGCTTCTTGGTTAAGCTTTTATTATTGGCCTGTTTCTCCAGCTCAGAAGAGAATTTTTTTTCAAAATTGCGGCTAAAAATTCCAATTACCGCCGAAGGGCTCGCTTCAACTGGAATCAGATAGGTATCAGGAAAAAGAGATCCTTCAAAATCGGCCGTTCGCTCTAAAAATTCTTGATAACTAAATTCTTCGAGATTGCTGGCCAGTCGGCGGCTAAATTCTTCTCGCCGCCAACCCTCAGGAAAGGTCAACCAAATATCAAGCGTCCCATGAGTAAGGACATAAACCACCTCTTCGGTAGTTAGAGAAGGCCTTAAGCGAAAATCGCCTGCCTGGATACTTCCAGCTAAACCTCTACTTAAAACTAAAATTCTGAAAGCAAGCGAGCTTCTAATCAAGCCTTCTTCCCTTAACCGACTGGCCACCAAGGTTAAACTTTCACCTTTTTCAACGACAAGAACTTTAGGAGGGGCCGGCTGGAGACTGCTCACTGGCTGGGTTGCCCATTGCCACCAAAAAAGGACCAGCCCTAAAAAAAATAACGCTGTTGTCAGCGCTAAAACAGGAAAAAGGAACTTTTTCTTCCTCATCAACATTTCTTTGCGCCTTTAAACCTCTTCGAACAGAGCCCGACGGTATTTTTTGGTTTTAGGATTGTAGATGAAAATCCGGCCACACTTACAGATCACTTTCTCGGTTCCATCTTTACGTTTTTCCTTTTTGCCCTTCTGAAGGGGCATGCCACATCCCACACACTGCCCCCGAGAAAGGAGCCAAGCCTGAACCGGAGCAATAATATTTTTAAACATCTGTCTTTAAACGCTCCAAAAATCCTTGCAAAATAATGGCCGCTGCGAAAGCGTCTTCTTTTTCTTGACGAAACTTTTTCTTCTTTCCAGCTTCTATCATTTTAGCAACTGCCTCTTTACTGGTCAAGCTTTCATCTTGAAATTCAACGGGGAGACCAGTTGATTTCTCCACTTTATGGGCGAATCCCCTAATTCTTTCTGCTATTTTGCCTTCAGAAAAACCGAGCACAATTCTTTCTATCTGGTTCGTTTGACAGAGATTATTAATCTTCCCAATTAAGTGAAGGTCATTCTTAATTACTCCCAGCGGTTGAGGTAAACCGTCTTCGGCTAGAGCCAAGCCTATTTTTTTCAACCCAAAATCTATTCCTAAAAGCCTCATTAGCTTTATTTTAGCACACCATTATGGGGGTCAAATTTCTACCAACTTCGCTCGGACGATAAGACGTTTTAAGTAAGTTCCCGGAGGAACACAAGTAATAAGACTTAAATATTCGGCGTCGTAGTGCTGTTCTAAAGCCGAAATGTCTTCTGGTCCTACCTCAACCATTTGGATAACTCGATAGCGATAAGAGATTCCATCAAAGTCAATAAAAATCTCGTCTCCGCCTTCAAGGGTCGGCAGGGTCGAAAAGATAGTTTTGTAATTTTTGGGGCTAAAAAACTGGGGTAAAACTGAATGGCCAAAAATAACGACATTGCCATAATCCCCAGGAAGAGCTGTTCCTGGATAATGAACCAGGCTTTGTTTTAAATCTTCGCCGCCAATTTCAACCACGGCGTCAATAATCTTCAGTTCAGGAATAGAAAGAGTGTAATGAGTAATTTTGCTGGGCCTGGTGGCTGGTTTTTCGGCTGAAGGAAACCAATTGTCAGGTTTTGTGTAGTCTACCTCGGGAATTTTTTCTCCTAAAATCTGTGTTTTCGACTCAGTCGTGGTTCGCTCAGACACAGGCTTAATGAGCTCTTGCTTAAACCTAAAGCTGGTTATCAATTCATAGGAAATAATTGGTAGAGCAGCATTGGCGAGCAGGAAAAATCCAGCCAAGATCAAGAAAAAAGGGAAGATTTTCCCCGCCCTGATTAAAAGAAGTTTTTCTCTTGTTTCAACAGGGTTAACAGCTTTAACGTAACGATAAAGTGCCATTGGATTATTTAAGCTTTGTTCCTATTTGAATATTTCTGGCGAGCCGGGGAAAGGTTTCCAGTCGACGAGGAAAGTGGGGGGTAATCTTCGCTTCAAAACCAACCACGTTAGGAAGATTATCTAAATAGAGTTCACCCAGTTCAGGATATTTGCCTGCCAAATTTTTCTTAATTTCCTCTAGGTCGAGCTTGGGGAGAAGATTTGCTTTAAGGAGGGATGTAAATCGGGCACTACCGTCTTCTTCGACATCAATCAGTTCAAAACTAATTTCGCTCTCTTCTCTTTTAAATTCAAAACCGGAAGGAACTGTTTCCCGGATTTGGTCTTCAATTAAGTTTTTAAAATCCTCTTCTTTATAAGCAAGAGCGGAAATCTTCGAGCTTAAAGAAAGGGTCAGTTGGTCCGCTTCTTTATCTACTTCTTGAGAATAACTTTTTTTAACCACCAAAACTTCAAGAGATTCTTCTAAAAGTTTCGTGTCCGGTAATAGTTTTTGGCTAAGCTCACCAGCCGCTTTTTGTTTTAATTCCTCGGTTAAAGCTGAAAGGAGATTTTCCTGGTCCTCTTCAGAAACCACCGCTACTTCACGGCTCGTTCCGCCGGTAAAGGCGCTTTCATTCTTAGCAATGTAGTCAGCCGTGGAAAAATCGGCAATTGAAAATTCTGAATCGGCGGCCAAATTCCCCTCAGTGCCGATTTCAACAGCTGTCACGGCCACCGTCGCTTTCCCTGGGATTTTAGTGTAATCTGGCCCGGCACTCTCAGAAGCAACAGTGACATCATCATTAAAACTGAAATCTAAATCTCCTGGTCCACTAATCATCGTTCCGGCCGTGAATTTTTTAGAACCTTCAGTCCGATTAAAAATGGTCACTTCTCCTTTAGAGGGGTCGCCAATCAATTTAGTTCCGGTAGTATCAATTGTTTTTTCTCCATCAATCTCGGCCTCAACTAAATCAGCTGGTAGGGCAAGGTTCGCTGGTTCAGCCGTGGAAAGTTCGGGATCAAGTTTGATTTCGAATTCTTTTTCTAAAACCTTGGGCTCAACAAAAAGGACTACCTCCGCCCGAGGAAGATACCAATAAGCGGCGATAACCACCCCGCCAACGACAAAAAGTAAACCAAGAATTAAGCCGATTACTAGCGGCGTCCTTTCTTTAAACCGAGAGAGAGAAAGAAGAGTCGCTAATTTAGAAAAATTAATCTTAGGAAAAGCTAATTTCGAGAAATCTATCTTCGGCATTCTTAAGGCAAATAAACGCTTCCCCGGAAAAGAAGGAGGGGCGCCCTCTTCTTCAGGCGGTGGTGCTACTCCTGGTTTTTCTTCAGCGGGGGGAATCTCGACTGTCGGTTCTGGTTTAGTTTCGGGCAATTCTTCCTCAACCACATCCTTCCCTCTAACGAATCCAAAATCGGCCTTTTCTTTTTTCCCCGGTTCTTCTTCCGAAGAAGGGGTTTCTTTTTCCTCTTCCTTCTCATTTTTGGGCTCTGGTTCAAGAACTTTGATCCCTGCCGCTTTAGCCACTTCTCTTCCTCCTGAAAGAGCCACTGCCTGAATATCAAAATCGGCTGGCAAAATTTCGATTTTAGGTAGATGAACAAAAAAGGAAGGCCAGGAATAAGCAAGAAGCTGCTCCTTGGCTTTGTTTAAATCTTCTCCGGCGTTATAAAGGAAGATCCTGGCTGGAAAAGAATCTTCTTCCCTTAGGCGCGATAAGCCTTCGGCAACATCTGCTCCTAAATCTTGGCTTCTTTTAACCAAAGTCGTGGCCCCAATTTTTCCTAGATTAACTAAGCTAATTCGAGCCTCCTTTTTCTCTAGGCCTAAGAGAATGGCGGTGGGAGGAATCCCCTCGTTAATTTTTAGTTGATGGGTAATCGCCTCAGTGATAACCACAAAGCCAACCGGCTTTAAATCTAGTTTCTGAGAAACCTTTTTTAAGACTCCCAGTTTATCAGGGGCAATTCTTTCTTCTTCGACCCAGCTTTCAGGTAAGCCAAAGATAACCTTATTAGGCTCCTTTGTTTCCCCTTCTGGAGGAGAAAAGTTTTCGCTGGCACTGGAGAGAGTGGCATCAATCGCCTTCAGAAGATCTACCTCTTCTTCCCATAACTCAGCGGCACCAGTGGCGACGACTTTCGTTTTCTCTTTTTCTACTGTCCAAATCGCCCCCCTCACTTTTTCGGAAGAAATCACTAAAGCAAAGAAGTATTCTTCTTTCTCTTCTTTTTTGCCGATTTTAGAAATGATATCTTTGACTTCCATTGTTAGGCAGGCTGAAGGTAAAGCCGGCGCCTGCCGGCCCCTACAGATTCTTCTCTAGTTATTTTAACACGACTAATTTGGCCAGTAAAAGCGACATGTGGCCCACCACAGACTTCTTTAGAATAATCTCCAATTAAATAAACCTTTACTTTTTCACCGTACTTCTCATCAAAAAAAGCGAGAGCCCCTTCTTTCTTGGCTTCCTCAAGGGTCATCATTTTCATTTTAACAGGGAGGTTTGCTCTTATCTGTTGATTAATAATCTTTTCAATCTTTCTTATTTGTGCTTCAGTCAACTTCTCTGGGTGAGTAAAATCAAACCGTAATCGTTCCGGGGTAATGTTGCTCCCTACCTGCTTGATGTGATCTCCTAAAACATCTCGCAAGGCTTGGTGTAAAAGATGAGTAGCGGTGTGTAGCTTAGTTACTTCCTCAGAATGATCCGCCAACCCCCCAACAAATTTCTTTTCCGCTCCTTTTCTGGAAATCTCTTGATGTTTTTTAAATTCTTTTTCAAAAACTTCTTTTGCAATTTTTTGGCCTCTTTCTTGAGCAATTTCCTCGGTCATCTCTAAAGGAAATCCATAAGTTTCATAAAGATAAAAAGCAATTTTCCCAGTAATGGTTGGGTACTTCTCAATTTCCTTAAGACCTCTTCCAATGGTCCATCTAATCTTACGAATTTCTAAGCTAACCTCCCTCATAATCTCATCAGAATTAATTCCCTGAAAGTAGTCTGGGTAAATACTAATGATAATCTCAACTAACGACTTAAAATCTTTGCTGTCAAAACTCTTATCGATTGAATATGCCTTGAAGGCAGACCTCCGTAGTAATCTTCTCAAGATATATCCTTGGTCTTTATTGGATGGTTTTACATCATCTGAAATTAGAAAGACTGACGCCTTAAGATGATCAGCAATAACCCGAAAGGATCGTAAATCCTTCCAATCAGAGCCGCGATCGTTCTTTAAACAGGAAAAATTTGAGGCTGGATGTTTTCTTCCAAAAATATCTTTTATCTTTTTTATAATGGAGGCAAACAATTCCGTCTGATAAACATCCTTTTTCCCTTGAAGAACGGTCATTATTCGCTCCACTCCCATGCCGGTATCAATGTTGCGTTGTTTTAACTTCTCAAGCTTGCCATTCTTTAATTTATTAAACTGCATAAAGACATTATTCCAGACCTCAAAATATTTTCCACAACCACATCCGGGGCGGCATTGAGGCCCACACTTTTTCTTACCGGTGTCGTAAAACATCTCCGTGTCTGGGCCGCAAGGGCCGGTTTCACCAACCGCCCACCAGTTATCCTCTTTGCCTAAAAAATAAATTCTTTCTTTAGGCAAACCTAAAGACTGCCAAATTTTGGCGGTTTCCTCGTCACGAGGAGTAGCCTTGTCGCCAGCGAAACAGGTAGTGGCAATCCGTTTAGAGTCAAGGTTAAGTTCTTGGGTTAAAAATTCCCAAGACCAAGAAACCGCCTCCTTTTTCCAATAATCCCCTAGAGACCAATTGCCCAACATCTCAAAAAAGGTGAGGTGAGTAAGATCGCCGACCTCTTCAATATCTTGGGTGCGCAGACAACGCTGAAGAGAAACCAGTCTTCTTCCTAAGGGATGGGGCTCGCCTAGAAGATAGGGTACCAAGGGATGCATCCCAGAATTAATAAAAAGAGCCGTTGGGTCATTTTCGGGAATCAAAGAAACATTAGGGAGTTTTTTGTGGCCCCTTTTTTCAAAAAAATCAAGATATTTTTTCTTTAACTGTTTAGCGATCATTAAAAATCATGATACCTGAAAGTTGGCTTTGAGGCAAGAAAGACTAAGATAATTTTTTGCCGGAGCGGGTGAAAAAACGGCCAGTTGCTTTCCGGCCGCGTTCACGAAGTTCATCAATGTGGGCTAGTTTCTCTCGAGTTTCTTTGCCAAGCTCGCCACTTTTGGCTGTTTCTTCGAGTTTAACTTTCACTTTCTGAGCTTTTTGCGAAAACTCCTTTCCTTTTTCTTCAACTTCAGCCACCAGTTCGCCTAAGTTCTCGAGAGTCGCTCTTCCTTTTCTTTTTAGCTTTTTTTTGGTTTTCTCATCGCTGGCCAAAAAGAAAGCTAAGCCTGCTCCAATTAGGGCTCCAAAAACTAAACCGTTCAAAAAATTATTACCGTGATCGCGTTTTTCCATGAAGATCTTTATTCTTCTCCAGTGATTTTGGCCGACTTTTTTCTTTTCCGGCTGACCAGCCAGCCAAGAAGGCCGGTAATACCCGAAACCCCCGTAATTCCGTCGGAAAGAGAAGCGATTGGCCTAGCAATCGACTCGGAAATGGTGCCCGCATCATCCAACATTTTATTCATTTTTTCAACCGTTCTTTTAAATTCTCGGAGAATAAAAAAAACCTGAACTCCAATAATAGTTAACAAGATAGTCAAGGTGGTAACGACAACGATAAGAAGAACCTGAGTAGTATCAATCATAATCTTAGTATCTAACACCCTTCAAAAAGAAGTCAACCCTAACTTTCTAGTTCATTCTATGGCATAAACAGTCCGGCTAATTTCACTCTTCTTCCCTTGCTTATTGGTCGCTTCGACTACAATCGCGTTCCTGCCACTACTTAACTTCAGTTGATAGCGAAACTCTCCTTCTTCAGAAAGATTAACAATCTGACCGTTAACGGTCACGACGGCATCGGCGCTGGTCTTACCCACCACCTCAATCGTTTCGCCAATCACTTTTTCTTCAGGTAAGGGAGCGATTAAAGTAATTCGGGGCGGATTAATTAGAGAAAAATACTGATAAAGGAGGTAGCCAAAAAAAAGAACGAAAAAACCCGCCGCTAAAAGAATAATCGTCAGTCTGGGTGACCAAGAAAGGAAGGGTTTGTCCAGCGGCTTCAAGGCTATTTGGGGAATGACGCGCCCTCGCTTATCTTGGGTAAAATCGCGGCGGAAAATGGCTAACAATGAGGTTGAAGAAAGACCTAAAAATTCAGCATAATTTTTAATGAAGCCACGGGCAGAAGTAAGAGAGGGTAATTTTTCATATTCGTCCTCTTCTAGGGCCCGAAGGTTATCAAGACGAATCTTGGTGGCTTTCTCTATTTCGGCAAGACTCACCCCTTTTTCTTGACGATTTTTTTTCAAAATCTGGCCAACGGTTTTCATTAATGAAGCTTCAGCTAGTAGATTGAGAGGCTAAAAATTCTTCGGCATTTTTAACTAAGACTTCCCGTGGCTTTGAAGCATCAGCGGGTCCGACAATTCCGGAGCGCTCGAGCTGGTCAAGAATCCGAGCCGCCCGGGCATAACCGATTTTCAGGCGCCGTTGCAGAAGAGAGGCTGAAGCTCGATCGTATTGACAAACGGTTCTCACCGCATCAGCGAAAAACTCATCTCTTTCCGCCTCTTTCCCTGGTTTGACCATCATGCTGGGCATCTGAGTTACTTCTTCGGTATAAACCGGAGGGACACCGCTTTTTTTGAGAAAACCTATCAATTTTTGGATTTCCGGTTCGGAAACATAGGCGCCTTGAATCCGAGTCGGCTTAGCTTGATCGGGGGGAATATAGAGCATGTCGCCTCTCCCTAAGAGTTTTTCTGCCCCAGCCGTATCGAGAATGACCCTAGAATCAACTTGAGAAGAAACAGCAAAGGCAATCCGGCAAGGAACATTGGCTTTGATCAAACCGGTGATGACATCAACTGAGGGGCGTTGGGTGGAAATCACTAAATGAATTCCAGTCGCTCGGGCCATCTGAGCAATCCGACAGATCGTGTCCTCAACTTCGGCCGGGGCAAAGAGAATAATATCGGCCAACTCATCAACAATAATAACGATGAAAGGAAGAGCAGCAAAGCCAGAAAGTTCATTATAAGACTCAATGTTCCTCACCCCTGTTTCGGCAAAAAGCTTGTAACGCCGGTCCATTTCGCTAATGGCCCACTTCAAAGCAGAAACAACTTTGTCTGGTTCAACAATCACTGGGGTCAAAAGGTGGGGAATACCATTGTATTGAGTTAATTCCACTCTTTTGGGATCAACAAGAATAAATTTCACTTCAGAAGGCGAGGCTCGGAAAAGAATCGAGGCAATAAAAGAATTCAGACAAACCGTTTTCCCTGAACCTGTAGTCCCGGCGATTAAAACGTGCGGCATCCGACTTAAATCGGCTACCACCGGCTGGCCAGAGACATTCAATCCTAAAGAAACAGTTAATTTTGACTTAGCTTTTTTCATTGTTTCGCCAGTCAGAATCTTCTTTAAAGTTACAAATTCAAGGGAGCGATTAGGAATTTCAATCCCTACTAAAGAACGACCTGGAATTGGGGCTTCAATTCGAATTTGACCTGTCGGCGCGGCCAAAGCCAAAGCCAAGTCGCTTCCTAAGGCAGTAATTTTACTCAACTTTGTTCCTAGGGCAATCTCTAAAGCATACTGGGTGACGGCTGGCCCAAGATTGACCTCGGCTACCCGAGCCGCAATACCAAAAGATTCCAAAGTCTTCTCAATTACGGCCGCATTAGCCTTAATATCGCCCCGATCAGCTTTTCCAGAGACGGCGTCGGCTAAAACCGAAAGAGGGGGATATTCCCAAATTTGATCTTCAACCGGAACGCTGGTAACCAGTTGAGTTCCTAATTCAAGAGAGGGTTTTTCTTTCGACTCCTTCTTTTTTTCTTCTTTCGCCTCTTCTATTCCCCGAACGGTCATCGGCGCTTTTTTGATCGTTGCCGGCCGGGAAACACCCTTTCTGATGAGCGAAACACCATTTTGAAGAGAAGAAAACACTTTCCCGACAAAAAGAAGAACTTCTTCTAGTGAAGTGTTAAAAGTAATCACGAAACCAATAAAACTAATTCCTAGAAGAACTAAAAAGGCGCCAAAGCCGGTAATGAGAACCGTCAAGTTTTGCCAAATTTCCAACCCAATTAATCCTGACCGAGTTAAACTAATAGCGGCCACAAGGAGAATGCTTGCGCCCACAAAAACATTGGGGCGGGTAATTTGCCAGCGTAAACGAGAAAGCATTAAGCCGGCCACAATAAATAAAAAAGGTAAAAAAAGAACTCCCCAGCCAAAAAGTTGAGAAAGAAAAGTGAAAAGTTGAGAAAGGAGTGGCCCTTGACGAGAAAAAGAAAGAATAATCACCACCCCAATGGCGATCAGCAAAACGCTTGAAAGAGTATAAAAGGTTGCCTTCTTAAGTTTTAATTGAAATGGTTTCTTCCTTCTTCCGCGGGCCATAGATAGTTAAATTACGCATCATCCCGGCTTCTATCGGGATCTCCGATAACCATTTCGATTATAACATGAGTAAAGCCTAGAAGAAAATGAGCTCTTACTCGATCAAGCTTAACTGTTTTCCTTTTTTCTCTAATCCAACTGGCTCTTCTTTTCCAACTGCCAAATCTCCTTTTAAAAGAAGCGAAATTTTCTGAAAGTCTTCTTTCAATTGATGCATAATTTCGCCTCTTCTCAAAGCTGCCGCTGGATGATACATTGGCAAAACAATGAGCTTTTTCCCCTGCCAATCAACAAAGCGGGCTTGGCCGTGAATTTGGCTAATTTTCTCATCTGGTAAAAATTTAGCCATTGAAAAGCGGCCAAGAGTAACAATTATTTTAGGATTAATAACTCTGATTTGTTCATCTAAGAACGGTCGGCAAGCTTCTATTTCTTCAGGTAGAGGATCACGATTGCCTGGAGGGCGGTGTTTAATCACATTGCCGATAAAAACCTGACTTCTTTTAAGCTTAATTGAGGCTAACAGTTTGTCTAAAAGCTTGCCGGCGGCACCCACAAAAGGTAATCCTTGTTGATCTTCGTGATAGCCTGGCCCTTCGCCAATAAACATCACTTCCGCTTCAGAATTACCAGCGCCAGGGACCGCCCTGTTGGCCCCTCTATAAAGTACACAGCGGGTGCATTTTCCCACCCGCGCCGTAATCTTTTTAAGTCTTTCTTCTTTACTTTCCATTAAAAGTCACCAGGTTGGCAGGAATTCTTTCATGTTCTCAACAGTTATATGAGAAGTTCTCTCTTTCCCTTCCACAATGAGCTTAGCCACTTTACGGCAAATGCCATTAATTGTTCTTTGCAGGGTTCGGACGCCAGCATCATAACCGAGAGGTCTAACGATTTTGGGCCAAACATTATCATCAATCTTAATCGCCTCTTTGTCTAGCCCCGACTCTTTCATCATTCGGGGTAAAACATAATCCCGGCCAATGGCAATTTTCTCCTCGTCGGTGTAAGAAGGCATCTGCATCGGCTCCAGTCGATCTAAAACAGCGGTGGCAATTGAGGTTGTATTGTTGGCAGTAGCAATAAAAAGAACTTCGGAAAGATCAAAAGGAAAGTCAATAAAATGATCCCGAAAAGCCATATTTTGTTCGGGATCTAAAAGTTCCACCAGAACCCCCATAATACTGGCCCGGCCCTCGTCGGTGACTCGGTCAAGCTCATCAAGTAAAATCACTGGGTTTTTAGTTCCACAGCGCCTTAAAGCCTTCATTACCAACCCTACTTCTGCGTCCGGGTGAATCCGGGATTGACCCCGGAGATCAAGGGGATCACCCATCCCGCCGAAAGGAATTCGGGCAAATTTTCTTCCCATCGCCTCGGCGATTGAATAAGCAATTGTTGTTTTACCGGTCCCCACTAAACCAACAAAGCAAAGAATTGGGGCTCTCATAAATTTCAGAATTCCCTCTCTCTTCTCCGACTTATTGTCCGCCGAAGTGTCAGTGAAGGCGGAATCTTTAGTGGAAGAAGCCCCTTCTCTTTTCAGTTTAAGAACAGCTAAATACTCCAAAACCCGCTCTTTAATTTCCGCCAAGCCATAATGGTTTTGGTCAAGGATTTCCCGAACGTGGTTAAGGTCAAGAATATCTTCGCTTCGCTTGTTCCAGGGAAGATTAGTCGCCCAATCAATGTAGGTAGCAACCCGCTCATATTCCAAAGAATACTCCCCAGAACGAGCCATTCGCCCTAAGCGCCGAAGCATTGTTAGACTTTTTTCTCTTAATTCTGGCGGCAAGGAAGCGGCGTCAACTTTCTTTTCGAGTTCGGCTACCTCATGAAAGGAATCGGCAGTTTTCTCAGCCATTCTAAGAAAAGGTTAACACAAAGCTTAAGGGCAAACAAGTTGTTCAGCGGGAAAAGCGCCGGCGGGAAAGAGGGTGATGACGAGAATTCCTTACCGGTTTCCGCTGGCGTGGTTTGGGGGCTCGTTTGGCATCTTCACCAAAAAGCATGGAAAGATTAATCCGACCCATATCATCAATTTCTCTTACTCTAACCTTAACCTTTTGACCTATCTTGACAACATCGTTGGGATCAGAAACATACTGGGTTGACATTTGAGAAACATGAACTAGCCCTTCTTTTCCTGGGGCAATCTCGACAAAAGCGCCAAAAGGTTGAATTCGCTTAACTGTTCCTTCAAAAACTTCGCCAGCTTCTACTTCTTTGATTAAACCTTCAATCCAGGCAACCGCCTGATCAACTGATTGTTTACCAGCACCAGAAATATTAACCGTCCCGTCATCTTCGACATCAACCGCCGCTCCAGTCTTGCTAATAATTTCTCTAATAATTCTACCTCCCGGGCCAATCACTTCCCCAATTTTTTCCACCGGGACATGCAAGATTGAAACTTTAGGAGCAAACTTTGATAGTTGGGCTCGGGAAGCTGGTAAAACTTTAAGCATCTCTTCTAAAATGTAAACCCGCCCCTCTCGAGCTTGAGCCATCGCTTTTTTAATTATCTCAAGAGTTAGATGGTGAGTTTTAACATCCAGCTGAAGAGCCGTGACTCCTTCTTTAGTTCCAGCGACTTTAAAATCCATATCACCATTAAAATCTTCCATCCCTAAAATATCAGAGAGAATAACCGCTTTTCCTTTTTCCGAAATTAAACCCATCGCAATCCCGGCCACCGGTGCTTTAATGGGAACCCCCGCATCCATTAGAGAAAGAGTAGAGCCACAGACGGCGGCCATTGAAGTTGAACCATTGGAAGACATTATTTCTGACACCAAACGGATAGTATAGGGAAACTTTTCTTCGGAAGGAATCATCGGCGCTAGGGCTTTTTCTGCCAGAGCGCCATGGCCAATTTCTCGACGACTTGGCCAGCCCAAACGTCCGGTTTCACCGACTGAAAAGGGAGGCATATAGTAATGGTGAATATAGCGCTTGGTCTCCTCACCGGTCATCCCTTCAATTAACTGCTCTAATGAAGGCGACCCAAGCGTGGTGACAGTTAAAGCCTGAGTTTGTCCTCGGGCAAACATCGCCGAACCGTGGGTGCGCGGTAAGATGCCAACTTCAATCTCTAAGGGTCTTATTTGGTCTGGCCGACGACCATCGGGCCTCTTACCACTCTTTAAAGTTGAGGCCCGAATTTTCTTTTTCATCAGTTCATCAACAATTTTGGCAATAGTTATTCTTTTCTCTTCATCATATTTCTCAACTAAGGCCGCCCTCAATTCTTCAAGGGTTTTGCCCGAATCTTTTTTAGTGGCCATCTGAACAATTAAGCTGTCCAGGTCTTTACCAATCTCTTTTTCTATTCTTTTAACCAACGAGGCCTTCACTTTTTCTTCTCTAAGGACCTGTTTTTTCTGACCAACAGTTTTTTGTAATAGTTTAATTAATTGAACTATTTTGGCCGCTTCTTTTTGGGCGAATTCCAGTCCTTTGAGAATAGTCTCCTCGGGAATCCCTTTAGCCTCTCCATCAATCATCGCCATCGTTTCTTGGGTGGCAGCAATCACTAAATCCATTTCAGAATACTCCAGATCCTGATAGGTAGGATTAGCAATAAAGGTTTCCTCTCCGTTCTGAGGAACATAACCTACCCGGACGGCTCCAACCGGTCCCTCCCAAGGGATGCTAGAAATAGCCAAAGCGGCGCTGGCAGCACAAATCGCAGGAATATCTGGATCGTTTTCGCTATCAACCGAAAGCACAGTGATGATCACCTGAACTTCGTTCCGATATGCCTTTGGGAAAAATGGTCGAATAGAACGATCAATTAGCCGAGCCGTTCGAGTCGCTTCGTCTGAGGGACGACCTTCTCTTTTAACCCAGCGTGAACCCTTGATTCTTCCACCGGCATAAAGACGTTCTATATACTCCACATAGAGAGGGAAATAATCTAAATCCTCTCGGGGAGAAGACGAAACAACCGTCGCTAAAACCATGGTGTCACCATAGCGGGCAATTACCGAAGCGTCTGCTTGACCACCAAAGCGACCGACTTCGAGAAAAATCTCTTTACCCCCAATTTCTGTTTTTTTGGAAACAATTTTCATAGTTTAGTTAATTAAATTAATACTCCTATCTGTTTATTTAGAGAGATTCAATTTTTTAATAATGGCTTTATAACGTTCCTCTTCCTTTTTTATTAAATAATTAAGTAGCCGGCGCCGCTTAGAAACCATAGAAAGAAGACCGCGTCGACTATGAATATCCTTTTTATGCTCTTTAAGATGTTTTGTCAACTTTTTAATTTTGGCTGTCAAAAGAGCAATCTGCACCTCGGGAGAACCGGTATCTTCTTTGGTGGTAGCAAACTTGGAAATTGTCTTCTTTTTTTCGTCAGTTGTTAAAGCCATTTAGAAATATTTTAGCAAACGAGGATTTTTTTAACAAGAGGCTGATTATACCCTGGTGGAACCTTTAAAAATTTTTGGTTCAAACCAATCTGCAGCGGGCTTTTCTTCTTTTTCCTCTTTTAAGGGAGCTTTTTTCGCCGAAACGCCAGAAGGCATTGGCGAAAGGGTGGAGCCGGAGGACGTCGCTTTTTTAGGTCGAGGTTCAGGGGACACCCTCCTTCTGCGGGCACCGGCCCGGAGGCAAAAAGCAGTCAGTTCAAAAGTAGAAGCAGATGTTTTAGGCGAAGTAAACCCCTGCGTCATCTTCTCAATCCCTAGAAAAAGATTGGTGGCAATATCCTGATCAATGGGCATCCTGAGAGCAGAGATAAGACCAGCGACTAACTCCGAACAGGAAGAAACGGTCGGGACAGTCAGATTGATTTTCCCAAATTGGGTATTTTTCGGATCAACATCGAGGTTAACCACTGAACTCTGTTGATAAAGTTGTTTCTCCTGGGAATAAAGATTGCCTAAGTCCTCCAATTTTTGAGCCCCGACCACAAAAATAAGATCGGCGCCGCCAGAACTAGAATAGTTAACCTTATCAGTCGATAAAGGCGGAAAACCGGCTTTAGGTTGAATGAGAAGATTAAACTTATTATTTTCAATGTTATAACTAACTTTTTCAATTGAATCCTCAATATAATCAAAGGAGATGACTAGATTTTTCCCTCCCAGTTTTTGGCCAATCTTATCTACCCCTACAAGAGAGGAAAGCTCAACTGTCATTTCGTCGGGACAAACAATTGTTACTGTTTTGCCTGTTTTTTTTAAAGAAAGGAAAAGGGCTAGGGCAGCTGCAATTTTGTCCAGACTTGGCATCTTTGGGGCGATAATAAAAGCAGTTTGGGAATTAGTAAGAGCTTGTTGAACAGGACCAAAGTTGAGTTGATGGTTCATGATGTTTCTTTCAGTTTACGGAAAGATATTAGCATATCCCCTAGTTTGAAGTCAAGGGATGGACTTAAGACAACCCCAAACTCGTCTCCCTTTTTAGCTTTATCGATATCCTTCCTGCCTTGCTTCATTGATTTAATCCGGCAATCGCTGATCAGCTCTTCACCCCTCTTAAGGTGGAGCTTATCAGCTTTGGCAATTCTTCCTTCTTTGGCTTCACAACCAGCAATCCGCTCCTTCTCAATTTTAAATTCCGCCACCACTTCGGCTTGACCAAGAATCTCTTCATCAATCGTCGGCTCAAGCATTTTTAAAACCCGTTTTTCTATTTCCTCTAAAAGCTCATAGATAACATTATAGGTTATAATCTTCACCTTATCTACCTGGGCCAGTTTTTTAATTGATGCGGGAATTTTAACATTAAAACCTAAAAGTAAACTGTTGGTAGTTGAAGCCAAAAGGACATCTGATTCATTGACATCGCCCACTCCTGAATGAATCACTTCGACTTCTTTGGGGAGACTAGCCAAAATCGCTTCTAAGGTGCCGACTACATCGGCTTTAAAAATTACCTTTAATTTTTTCTTTTCCTCTTCTTCAGAGGTTATCTTTTTGATTAGTTTTGGCTCTTCGGCTTTTTCCCCGACTATTTTAGCTTTTTTTACTTTACTTCCTACTCGGGGAAGGTCTTTGAAACCTAAAACTTCAACTGGCTTGCTCGGTCCTGCTTTTTTAACGGCTTTCCTATTTTCATCCAACATCGCCTTTACTTTTGCCCCAACTTTATCAGCCATAATCTCGTCCCTTAATCTCAAAGTGCCATCTTTAACTAAGAGAGTGGCCACCGGTCCTTGAGATCGGTCAAGTTTTGACTCAATAACCACCGCCTTAAGGGAAGCCTGTGGATCAGCGCGAAGATCGGCCATCTCGGCAAGGAGAAGGACCATCTCCAGAAGTTCATCAATCCCCTGACCGCTTTTGGCAGAGACCGGTACAACGACAATATCACCACCATAATCTTCAATCTGAATATCATTTTTAAACAACTCTTCCTTAACTTTTTCCACGGCTATATTAGGAAGATCAATCTTGTTAATGGCCACCAGGTAAGGAATTTTGGCAGTTTTAATATGTTTAAGGCTTTCCAGGGTTTGGGGTTTTATTCCTTCGTCAGCCGCCACCACTAAAACGACAAAATCGGTTACTTCGGCTCCCCGGGCTCTCATCTCAACGAAGGCGGCATGACCGGGGGTATCAATAAAAGTAATTGTTTTTCCCTGATGAACTACTTGATAAGCACCAATGTGTTGGGTAATACCGCCAGCTTCCTTTGTCGCTAGATCGGTTTTTCTGATTTTGTCAAGAAGACTGGTTTTACCATGATCAACGTGACCGAGAATGGCCACTACTGGAGGGCAAGATTGAAGTTTTTCTTTGTTGACGGTCCTTTTTGGTTTCTTCTTGGCCATATTTAAGCAATAAACTTTTAATTTTCAGATTCTTTCTAAAGGTTCGTTCAAGAACTTTCTTTTCCATCGCTTTCCTAAAACAGGCTTTTTTAAAACCCCTCTTAGTTCTGCACAAGTAGGCACCACGACCTGGAATCTTCCCTGAAAGATCGGCGATCACCTGATCGCCATCAATCGTCAGCCGAATAAGTTTTTCTTTTGGTTGTTTAGTTAAACAGCCAACACAGGTGCGCTGTGGGATCTTTTTCACTTAAGAATTTTTGCGATTTCCTTGAGCGCCTTTGGGCCCAAACCTTTAATTTTAGCTAACTCCCTTTCTGGCTTCTTTTTTAACTCTTCAAGGGTTTCTATTCCTGCTTCTTCTAGAATATTAGCTATTCTTTTGGAAAGGCCGGCTTTGACAAGTTTAGACTCCTCTTTGGCCGTTTTTTTAGTCGCCTTCTTAGCCGTTTTTTTAGCGCCCTTAATGTCGATTTTATAACCAGTTAACTTAGCTGCCAAGCGGACGTTCTGACCTTCTCTACCGATTGCTAAGGAGAGTTGATCGTCAGGCATGGCGACGACAGCGGATTTTTTCTTCTCATTAACTTCAACTTTAATTCCTTCAGCAGGAGAAAGGGCGGCGGTAATAAATTTAACCGGATCCTCGCTATAAGCAATAACGTCAATTTTCTCGCCGTTCAACTCATTGATCACCGCTTGAACTCGAACCCCTTTTTGACCAACACAAGACCCGACTGGGTCAACTCCTACTTGATCGGAGAAAACGGCTACTTTTGTTCGGCTTCCTGCCTCTCGAGCAATCGCTCTAATCTTAACGGCGCCGCTAGAAACCTCTGGTACTTCCCGACGGAAAAGTCCTTCGACTAAACCTGAATGGGCGCGAGAAACAACAATCTCTTGACCCCTGGTTGATTCGCTAATTCCTTCAATATAAAAAGTGAGACGCTGATTAAGCTGATATTTTTCTCCTCTAGCTTGTTCTTGAGGGGGCATTAACCCCTCAGTTTTACCAATATCCATAATGATATTAGGACCATCGAAGCGCAAAACCATACCGTTAATGAGGGTGCCCACTTTTTCTGAATATTCAGCGATCACCGCCGATTTTTCGGCTTCTCGAATCTTCTGTAAAATTACCTGCTTGGCAGTTTGGGCAGCAATCCGACCAAAGCCAGGAGGAGTCATTTCCTTTTTTTCTTTCTTTTTACCTTCCGGCCAAAGATAGATCTTGGCTCCGCCGGTGTTCGAATCAAGCTCAACTTCGTACTCAAAATCCTCCTTAAAGCCATAATCCTTTCGATAGGCCGCCAAAATAGCGGCCTTAATCGTTTCTAAGACCACCTCAGGCTCCACACCTCGTTCAAGACAAACTTGATTGAGGGCAGAGGCAAATTCTGTTCTTGCTTTGATATTCATCTTACCCCTTAGTAAAAAAGGTGGGAAACCCCACCTCTAAACCTGCTTACCTGGTAAAAATTTTATCAAGAAAATAGAAGGAAGTCAAATGAAGTTTTACTTCTCAAACTTCTTGAGTGCTTCTCTCTGTTCGCGGGTCAGTTTTTCCGGAATTTTAACCTGAAGGCGAACGTATTGGTTGCCGCGGCCAAAACCGCGAAGGTTTCTGATCCCTCTTCCCCGGAGGCGAACCATAGTTCCCGGTTGAGTCCCCGACCTTACCCTTAATTTAACTTTACCATCAATTGTCGGCACTTCGGTTGTTCCGCCTAAAATGGCCATTGACAAAGGAATCTTATGATTAACAAAAACGTCAGGACCATCTCGCTGAAAAGTTTTATCAGGCTGGACATCAATGGTGACATCAAAATCGGCAAATCTAATTCTTGAACCATCATCCACTCCAGCCGGAACTTTGATTGTTTTCTTTCTGCCATTAAGGTTAACAGCTTTTTCACAACCTTTAGCAGCCTCCATAAAAGAAAGGCTTAAGCCATAGCGGGGCTTAGCTTCTTGCCGACCAAAAGGCGAACCACCGCCAAAAAATTGCTCAAAAATCTCAAAAGGATCAGAAAAACCACCAAAATCGAATCCCCCTCTTGGGCTCCCCCTATAGGTGGTGTAAGTATAAGTGAAAGGGCCTTGGCGATAAGTTCGGGTTTGGCCACCACCGAAAGGGCTGCCCCGAAAACCGCCTGGCCCAGGACCAGCCCCGCCATAACGAGGATCGAAAGCAGCGTGGCCGAATTGATCATAGGTCTGCTTTTTTTTGGGGTCGGACAAAACCTCGTAAGCCTCATTTATTTCTTTGAATTTCTCGCTCGCATCTGAAGACTTATTCCGATCCGGATGATGCTCTAAGGCCAGCTTACGGTAGGCCTTTTTTATTTCTTCTTTGGAAGCCTTTTTGGAAACACCAAGGATGTCATAATAATCACGTTTGGTTGGCATACCACCACTATTTCGAGTTTACGAGAAACAAGGTTCTGCACGCAAGTGCAGGTTCTTATTCTACCACTTCTCCTTCTTCGGCTTCCTCTTTACCTGCCGAAGCTTTAGATTTCTTCCCTTTCTTTTTCTTGCCCTCCGAAGCCTTGGCGGAGGAGGGTTCACCGCTAGGTGGAGTTTGTTGGCCTTGCTGTTGAGCCTGGTACATGGCCGCCCCCACCTTTTGGAGTTCTTCAGAAAGCTTCTTGGAAGCTTCGTCGAATTGGTCTTTGGTAGTGTCTTCTTTGCCCAGAAGCTCTTTAACTTTCTTAATTTCTTCCTCAACCTTTTCTTTATCCTCTTTTTTAACTTTATCACCAGCCTCTTTTAAGGTCTTTTCAGCGGTAAAAACCAAACCATCAGCCTGGTTTCTGGCTTCAATTGCCTCCTTTTTCTTTTGATCTTCATCAGCGTGTTTTTCGGCTTCTGCTTGCGCCTGCTTAATCTCGTCATCTGTAAGACCAACGGCGCCCTTAATCACAATTGACTGGGATTTATTGGTCGCCTTATCAACGGCCTTAACGTTCAAGATCCCGTTGGCGTCAATATCAAAAGTAACCTCAATTTGGGGTACACCTCTCGGTGCCGGCGGAATTCCGGCTAAAATGAATTTACCCAAGGATTTATTATCCGCAGCCATTGGCCTTTCCCCTTGGAGAACATTGATTTCTACCTGGGTCTGATTGTCAGCCGCAGTAGAGAAAATCTGAGATTTAGAGGTCGGTACGGTCGTATTACGGTCGATCAAGGGCGTCCGGACGGCTCCTAAGGTTTCAATGCCTAAGGTTAAAGGGGTAACGTCCAATAAAAGGACATCTTTAACCTCGCCACCCAAAACTCCACCTTGAATCGCCGCCCCAACGGCCACTACCTCATCAGGGTTAACCGATTTGTTTGGCTCTTTACCAAAGAACTTCTTAACGGTTTCATAAACTTTGGGCATCCGGGTCATGCCACCTACAAGAATAATCTCATTGATATCTTTGGTCTCAATCTTGGCGTCTTTGAAACAAGCCTTAACCGGACCCATCGTTTTTTCAATCAGATCATCAACCAGCTGTTCTAATTTTGACCGGGTTAGCTTCATCGTTAGATGTAAAGGTTGACCTTCTTTGCCCTGGGTAATGAAGGGTTGATTAATTTCTGTTTCTTGAGATGAAGAGAGTTCAATCTTCGCTTTTTCAGCGGCGTCTCGAACCCGTTGTAAGGCCTGCTTGTCTTCTCTTAAATCAATGCCGTTTTCTTTTTTAAACTCATCGGCGATCCAATCAAGAATTCGCTGATCAAAATCATCACCACCAAGATGGGTGTCGCCGTTAGTGGCTTTAACTTCAAAAACGCCGTCACCAATTTCTAAAATGGAGATATCGAAAGTGCCGCCTCCTAAGTCATAAATAGCAATTGTCTCACCGCCTTTTTTCTCTAAACCGTAAGCCAAAGAAGCAGCGGTTGGTTCATTAATGATTCGTTCCACTTTCAAGCCGGCAATCTCCCCGGCCTGTTTAGTTGCCTGACGTTGGGAGTCATCAAAATAGGCTGGCACCGTAATTACCGCCCGCTCAACTTTTTCACCTAAATAGGCCTCAGCATCAGCTTTACACTTTCTTAAAACCTTCGCCGAAATCTCTTGGGGGGTAAATTCTTTACCACCAACTTCAACGACGGCCATCCCGTCCTTGCCGCTCTTAACCTTGTAGGGAACCATCTTCTGAGTCTTTTTAACCTCACTATCGGTGAAACGCCGACCCATTAACCGTTTAATGGAATAAATGGTGTTATCCGGATTTAAAATCATCTGACGTTTGGCGACTTCGCCCACGAGATTCTTCACTGGCTCGACCACCGAAGGAATCGTGTTTCTCCCTTCAGCCGAGGGAATCACTTTTGGCTTACCAGCTTCCATCACCGCCACGCAAGAGTTGGTGGTCCCTAAATCAATCCCAATAATCTTACTCATGCTTTTTGCCTCCTTTGCCTACCCGAACTTTAGCCGGGCGCAAAACTTTATCAGCTAATTTGTAACCTTTTTGACAAACTTCAACTACCACATTTTCCGGTCCTTGACAAATTTCAATACAATCCATTGTTTCTGGGTTAAACTGCTCATTTAAAGCCTTAATTTCCTCAACTTCTTCAGTTTTCAAAACCTGGCGAAGTTGATTAACGGCCATCGTCAAACCCTTGTCTTTTAAATGCTCTTCTGCCCGCTCCAAATCATCTAAAACCGCCAAGAGTTTATCAATTAATGAAGCGTTGGCGAACTTGACTAAATCCGCCTTGCCTCTTTCAATTCTTTTTTCAAGGTTCCTATAATCAGCGGCTGCCCGTTTCCATTTATTTTCTAAATCAACTAACTTCTCTTCCAATCTAGACTTAGTTAACTTCTTATCCTTGGCCATTTTAGAAACCCTTGGCTAATTCTTCAATCAGATTGCCGAAATACCTGACCGTCGGAATAACCCGAGGATAATAAAGCCGTGAAGGACCAATTACGCCAACAGAACCGCTTCTTTTCGGCCCGGCTTCAAAATCAGTGAAAACCATCCCACAGGGTTCTAAAAATTCGTAACCCAAATCTTCACCTAAAAGGAGATGGGTTGGTTCTTCACCAAACGATTTTCCAAAAAGATTGAGAAGGCTTTGAGCTTCATCAAGAATTGAGAGAACAGTCCTGGTAACATCAATGTCATAAAACTCAGGGGCTTCAAGGATATTGGCATAACCAGCATGATAGACATCACCTGCTTTGGTGGCGGCCACCGCCAGAGCCCGGGTCTGGGCCGCCAAAGCCCGAGTTGCTTCCTGCATCAATCTGTCAAAGTCGTGCCGGGAATCCCAAACCTTTTCTTTGGCTGCCACTTCTTCAGCTACCGAAAGCTTTTCCTCTTTCATTAATTGGGAAACGTAAAATTTAAAGGCTTTAGGGGTGGGGGTTCGGCCAGCTGACGTGTGGAACTGTTTCAGATATTCTTCCTTAGTTAATTGAGCCATCTCGTTCCGGATCGTAGCCGGAGAAACCCCAAGTTCATACTTTTTCTCTAATGTCTCTGAGCCCACCGGCTCAGCGGTCTTCATGTATTCTTCAATCAGCGCCTTAAGAATTTTAGTTTGTCGATCAGTTAAATCAGGCATTTTCAAACCGCGTCCAACGCGGTTAGCACTCTTATAACACAACTGCTAATATTTGTCAAGAGGGGGTTTGACAATGAAATTTGAAATACGTAAGATAAATCCAGTGAGAGAAAAAATACTAGCTCTCCTTAGTTTAATCGCTCTTCTGATTGTTTTACCTTTAGCCATTTTTTTGACTCAACGGCAACAAACTTATCAAAGTCAAGCTTTAATCATTGATCAAGCCCCATATGGAATGAATACCAGCCTCTTTTGGAGCAGCCTCTTTCCAGAAAATAAATGGGAAACAGCTATTGAGAAAATGGCTCAAGCCGGAGTAAAATTTAATCGAACGACTATTATCTGGTCATTAATTCAGCCGAATGAAGGAGAATGGAATTGGGAGAAACATGATCGGCTCATTGACCTCCTCACTAGCAAAGGCATTTCTCCTTTAGGTTATTTTTATTTTACTCCCAGCTGGGCTTGGAAATACCCTGATTGTGACCAAGCCCGTTGGAGGGGTCGAATTTGTGCTCCTCGATCTGATGCTTGGAGAAATTTCGTCAAAAAAACAGTTGAGCGCTATGGTTGTGGGCCTGGCGGTAAATGCCAAATCAAATACTGGGAAATTTGGAACGAGCCCAATAACAACAAAACTAACAGCGAAGATTGTAGTGGCGGCGGTATCAGTCTTTGTGGCACCCTGGACGACTACTTCAGAATGCTTCGCGTAGCTTATAAAGCCATCAAAACAGCCGATCCTAACGCCACGGTGGTCATGGGAGGTCTGGGGCAATTAAGCACATTAGAAAATAAATTTTTAGATCAGCTTCTAGCAAAAAAATACCAGAATAAACCTTGTGGTGATTTTTTTGATGTCTTTAATATTCACCATTATTATCAGCCTGGGAACCCCCAATCTGTTTTGAATGGACTGGAAAGAGTTCAACAATTAAAACAAAAATATGGCCTTACTGGTAAACCAGTTTGGGTCACCGAGTTAAATAGAGCAAGAAATAACTGCACTCCTTTGGCTGAGGCCGCTCAAGATCAAAAAAAAGCGATCACTCTTCTTCTTGAAAATGGAGCTGCTAAGGTTTTCTGGTTCAAACTTGAAAGCACAGCCGAAGAAGAATGCGGTTATCCAGGGATTCTTCAAAGTAATAGTTATACTAAACTTCAACCACTCTACCGGGCTTATCAGGCCATTGCTGGAGTTACCCCTATACCGACGTTAATGCCGCCAGGGAGTCTAACCGCCACGCCAACCGCTACACCTTCACCAACACCTTCACCAACGCCAACATCAACACCCACGCCCTTACCGACCACCACACCGACAACGACGCCGACTCAAACCCCAAGCACAGCCAATTTAAATTTTCAGATAAGGTTGCAGGGAATTGGTCAACAGAGACTAGATAAAACCGTAAAAATTACTCTGAAAAAAGATGACACCCTGGTTGATGTTTATGAAAACGTGGGCATCAGTTCGGACCAGGATGGTATCTATAGTGGTCGATTAATGAATATTCAGCCAGATACCTATGATATCTACATTAAAGGCTGGGTTCACTTGCAGAAAAAGTTCGAAAATATTACCCTGGTAGAAGGAGAAAACAGTCAAGACTTTTCCGACGTTATTCTTTTAGCCGGAGATATTGACAACATAGGGAATAACCGGGTCGATGCCGTGGATATAGCGATTGTTATTGATCATTATTTTCCAGACACACCCGTAGATAGCCCGGCTGATCTAAATCTTGATGGTAAAGTCAATGCGATTGATATCGGCCTCATGATTGAAAACTATCTTAAACAGGGAGGTTAATGAAAGAAAAAATAAAAATAGCTATTCTCATCTTTCTAGGTTTAATCCTGGCGCTCGGCTGTATCGCCTGGAGTTTGAAGGGCGAGTGGAAATTAATAAACCAAAACAGGATCGCTGAAATAATTCCCTCGGCTAAAAAAGAAATTCTCCCAGTCGTCTCCCTCGCCATCGACCCCCAGGAAAAGACCCTCTATCAGGGTGGTGATTTCACGGCTGACATCATGCTTGAAAGTGAAGAGGAACTCTTGGCAGTTGACCTTTTCCTTTCTTACGATCCCCAAATCCTTAGTCTAGAAAAAATAACACCAGGTAAGTTTTTCCCATCGCCTCAAGAATTTTCCAAAGAAATAAAAGAAGAGGAAGGGAAAATTTTCTACGCCCTTGGTTCTCTTTCGCCCACTAGTGGTAAAGGGATTCTTGTTTCTTTAACTTTTCAAGGCAAAATGAGCGGCGACCAAGGAACCGTTGGGCTAACCGAAGAAACTTTAGTCTCAACCAAAGGAGGGGAAGAAGTAAATATCGAGTTGTCGAGAGAGGGCCGATACTCTATACTAGAACTAGTGAAATGAAGAAAAAAATCTTAGCGGTTGTTATCCTCCTGGTGATGCTGGCCTCTATTCCAGTCGCGGTTTATTTGGTTAAAAAACGACAAGAGATTCAACTAAGAGCCGCTCCAGCCACTGTTCTTTCTTTAATTCCTGCCGCTGAAGCCTATGACACTGGTGAAACTTTCACCGTTAACGTCTCTATTGATACCGGAGAAAATCTAGTGGTCAGCGCCGATATAGTTCTAAGCTACGACCCAACCATTTTAGAGGCCCAAAGTGTCGTCTTAGGAAGCTTCCTTCCCAATGCTAACGAAATTAATAACATTGTCAATAACGATACCGGGAAAATTACCTACAGCTTCTATACAATGCAAGAAAATGCCCAACAAGGGGAAGGAATCATTGCCTCAATCTCTTTTAAGGGTATCGCGGCCGGAACCAGTTCGGTGATTTTCGACGAAACTCAAAGCGCGATTGGCGGCATTAACGAAAGCCAAAACGTCCTGGCCGATACCGTCCTTGGCTCTTATCTAATTGCTGAGGCTCAAGCAACGGCCACTGTGACCCCCACTCCCACTATTGAGGGAGATGAAAATGGTGTTGGTGGTGGAGAAGAGCCTACTGCGACCGCAACTCCAACTCCGACTGAAGAAGATGAAGAAGAGCCAACCGCTACGCCCACCCCAACGACGACTGAAGAAGAAACACCCACGCCGACCACTGCTGAAGAACTTCCAGAAGCCGGCATTCCCACCCCCACCTTTTTCCTTTTGATCGGAGGCGGAATCCTACTGATCTTAAGTTTTTTTCGCCTTCTGTTATACTAGTCTCGGAAAATGAAATCTCGTTTAAACCGAAGACAGTTTGTCTCCTTGATTGGTTTAATTTTTCTTCTCTCACTTCTACCCAAAACCTTAAACCTCGTCCAAACAGTTCAATATTATTTAAGCGAGGCAACTGGGGTTAAAGCCAACATTGTGGTTGACACCAAGGCAGTTTTAGGACCCATGGAAAAGCCTTGGCAAGCCTTGGCCCAGGGCGGCGAAGAAAAAGAAGAAATGCTCGAACCGGTGATCAATGAGATTCGTCATCTCTATCCCCGCTACCTTCGGATTGACCATCTTTACGATTTTTATGATGTTGTTGGCAGGACTGATGGGATGCTTGTTTATAATTGGGTAAGGCTGGACAAGATCGTCGACGACATTCTTGCGACTGGCGCCGCTCCTTTTTTTTCTCTTTCTTATATGCCCGCTGTAATTTCTTCAAATGACAGCGTCAGCTCACCAATCAGCTGGGAAGAGTGGTCTCAAGTAGTCGAAGCGACGGTTGAACATTTCTCTGGACGAAAAGAAAAAAACCTCTCCGATGTTTATTATGAAGTCTGGAATGAGCCGGATCTTTTTGGTCAATGGAAAATTGGTCAAGAACCAAACTATTGTTCTCTCTATCAATACGCTCTCTTGGGAGCTTCTCGGGCAGAAAATGTCAATTCATTCAAAATCGGAGGGCCAGCCATTACCTCCCTGGACACAGACTGGCTTAATCAATTTCTAGATTGTATTGAGAAGAACAATCTCCGGCTTGATTTTATTTCTTGGCACCGTTATACCCGCCAGTTAGAGGTTTTTGAAAAAGACCTGAAAAGGCTTAACCGTTGGCTCTGGCAACACCCCCGATTTCTTAATTCAGAAAAAATTATCACCGAGTGGGGGTCCGATCCGGGAAATCATGACAACCACGACTCTTTCTTCGATGCCGTCCATACAATTGCTGTTATCCGCCAGCTTCTAGGTCAAGTTAATCTTGCCTTCAGCTTTGAAGTTAAAGATGGGCTTGATCCCGAAGGAAGAGAATATTGGGGCAGATGGGGGCTGCTAACCCATGAATCTTTTGGAAAACATAAAAAACCCCGCTATTATGCCCTAGAATACCTAAATAAACTGGGAAAGGAGAGACTTTCTCTCTCAGGTGAAGGCACTTGGGTCAGGGGATTGGCCACCAAAGAAGGAGAGACAATCATTCTTCTTTTAGTTAATTATGACCCTTATTCTCGCCACTACGAAGAGGTTCCTCTTACTCTGGCCAACCTTGAACAAGCCACTTATTCTTATCAGGAGACCTTTCTTTTGGGAATTAATAAAACTAGTAAAGAAAAAGTTACTGCCCCCGGCCTAATAAAAAAAATTACCCTGCCGCCCAACAGTGCTGTCTTGATTCAATTAATTAAAGAGCCATTTTAGGCAGCTTCCTCCAGGGGCGGCTCCGAAAGAGGTGGGGTTTTAGTTTCTCTAAGCCTCCATAAAAGTTTGACTAAAACTTTCAGCTCCTTAACCCTCAGAAGAAAAGTAAAAGTAAGGTAAAAAACTCCCCCTATCAAGGCCACCAAAAAAGTCAGATAGATTAAATTTAGAGTGTAGCGCGTATCCAAAACAAAACGATCGAAGCTGGTTGGTAAAACTAGCCCAAATCTGCCTAAAAAGGAAAGTTTTTTATCCCAAGCAGCGCGGTCAAGAATTTTTAAGAAGAAAAACATCGCCCCGCCGGAAACAAGAGAAGAAAAAAGAATTTTACTAAAAGGTAAAATTAGCTCCTTTTTCCCAAAGCCTCCAACTCGCCGATCAAGAAAGAAAAGGAGGGTTATTGCTTGAAGAACTGAACTTAAAGAAAAGGCAAGGGCTAAGCCCCAAATAGGCCAATGAAAAACCAAAACAAAGATGAAACCCAAAAAAATATTTAGGAAAATCGAAGCAATGGAAATCCTAACCGGTGTGACGGCGTCATGAAGGGCATAAAAAGCTCGATTAAGAAGATAAATTGTTGCTTGAGAAAATATTCCTAAAGAAAAAGCGGATAAAGCGTAACCTGTTTGGACAGTTGAAGTCCAGGTGAACCGAGCCGCCCCAAAAGTCAGCCGGACAATCGGAATTCGTAAAACAGCTAAAAGGACGGCACACGGAACCACTAAAAAAAGGATTTCGTTAAAAGAGGAGAGGAAAGTTTTTTTAAATCGAATCAATTTTTTCTCTACCGCCTGATAAGAAAGCGTCGGCAGGGCAGCTTTAGCAATACTAATCCCAAATAGTCCCACTGGCAAAAGTTGAAGAGAATCAGCAAAAGTAAAATAAGTATAAGCAGCCGTGGAAATCAATGAGGCTAAGAAAAGCTCAACACTTTTCCCTAGTTGAAGAAAAGAAAGTTCAATTACCCTCGGGAGAGCTAAGCGGCCAATCTCTTTTACTCCGGGATGAGAGAAATCTAAAACCTTTCGGAACCGAAAACCAAGATGGGAAGCCAAAGGAAGTTGGATTAAAAAATGAAGAAAGGCGCCAATCAGGGCTCCAAGGGTAGGAGCGTAAATACCAAAAGAGTTTGAGAAAAAAACTGTCCCTAAAATGATCCCGAGATTATAGAGTAAAGGCGCCAGGGCGGGCACAAGAAACCGCTGAAGCGATTCTAAGACTCCGGTTAAAAAATAACTTAAAACAAAAAACCCTTGGGCAAGGAGGAGAATTCTAGTCAAGGAAACAATTTGTTCCACCTGATCTGGAGTAAAACCGGCAGCGATCAATTGGTAAACCGGTTGAGCAAAAACGAAAACTAGAACGGCTAAAAGAGCAAAGATTAAGATGGCCAAATTAAGAGCAGCAGCAGCCACATACCAAGCCTCTTTCTTTTTCTTTTGAGAAAGATAACCAGTAAAAGTGGGAATAAAAGCTGAAGAAAGAGCGCCAAAAACTAGAACCTCAAAGATGACTTCAGGAAGACGGAAAGCAGCAAAATAAATAGAGAGAGTCTCCACCGAGAAAAAGTGAGCCAGAACTCGATTGCGAACTAAACCTAAAACTCTCGAAGCAGCGATCATTACCATAATTACCGTCGCTGCTGAGAGAATTGTCGTTTGACGTCGGGTGAAAAAATTGGAACCAACCATTTTGGTAGTTTACAAGGAGGCTAAATGTGATTCCGGCTCCTTCGGAACTTTCGATAATCGCCCTTTACAGGTCGATTATACTCTGCTAAAATTCTCTCCGCAATGCCTATAACTCTTTCCGCTAAAAAAGCACTTCGCCGCGATCGGCGGAGGGCGATTGTTAATCGGCGCCTTCGCGACCAATTAAAAAAGGTGCTTAAGCGGGCACGGAAAAATCCTACTGAAAAACTCCTTAATCAAGCAAACAGTCTTCTCGACCAAGCCGCTAGAAAACGGATAATCCATCCTAACAAAGCGGCCCGACTGAAATCAAGGTTATCAAATCCTACCCCAAAAAACAAAACAAAAACGACGACAAAAAAGTTAAAGAAAAAAACCTCTTAGCCCTTCTTTGACAAAGCTTTCCTAAACAAGCTATACTGAGTTTAAGATGACTGCCCAAAGGCGGGAGATTGAACTAATCCCTAAAGAAAATTGGGAGAAAAAACCCATCGGCCGACTCCTTAAGTGGGCTTTAACTATTGGTCGCTATATCGTGATTATTACCGAATTAATTGTTATTTTGGCCTTTCTTTCTCGTTTTAAACTAGACCGAGATCTAACCAGTCTCTACGAAGAAATTGAACAAAAGCAAGCCATCGTTGATTCTGCCAGCGATCTAGAAAACGACTTCCGTTTTCTCCAAAAAAGATTAACAACTATCCAGAATTTGGAGAAAAAACAGCTCGAGGCAGCCCAAGTGATGGAAGAAGTAACCTCCCTTACTCCACTGGACGTCTCGTTCAGTGATTTTTCTTCAACCGCCGAAGGTGTAAATTTCACCGCCACCGCCCTCTCGGAAGCTGGTCTAGCCACCTTCTTGAGTAATCTAAAAAATTCTGGTCATTTTGAAGATCTAAATCTAACTCAGGTCTCTTTAAATACCGAGGAGAAGCTGGGTATTCAATTCAGTCTAAGTGCAAAACTATTAAAACCTATTCCTTAAACAATGGCTATTAGTCTTGGAAAAGGATACTCTCGCCACCGACATTATCTCGTCAACCTGGGCACGCTTTATAAGAAAAAACAGGTCCGAACTTATACTGGATTAATTTTGTCTCTTTTATCCATTGCTTTCTTTGCCCTCTTTGCTATTCGGCCTACCCTAATTACTATCGCTTCGCTGATAAAAGAAATCGATAACAAGCAAATGATTGCCGAAAAATTAGAAGAAAAAATTAATGCTCTCTCCCGCGCCCGAAGTGAATACATTGATCTCTCTTCTAGTCTTCCCTTAATAGAAGAGGCCCTTCCCCAAGAGGCCAACCTTTCCCTTTTTATTCGCCAGCTGGAAACACTGGCTGTTCAGAACGGAGTTATTCTTCGATCAATCCAATTTGGCGAAATTAGTCTCCGCGGAGAAAAAGTATCAAAATCTCTTCCGGTCACGACTAAAGAGATAGAATCGCTCCAAGTTCCTTTTAACCTTTCTGTTTCTGGAAGTTATAAAAATCTCAAAAACTTTCTCCAATCTTTAGAGGAATTACGCCGATTAACTGTTGTTTCTTCTTTCGTTTTTAAAATGGAAAAAGAGAAGGAAGGTCGATTTTTAGTCTTAAGCATTACCGGAGGAACCTTTTATCTCAACCAAAATAAAACTCAGTAATTAACAATGAAAAAAAGATATTGGAACCGAGACCTTTTGATCTTATCAATTTTAACCGTTATTACTGTCTTTAGCTGGGTTACTTTCGAGGTCTATCGAGCCCTTACTCAAATCGAAATCCCCGCTGTTCTCAAACAACAAATTGAACCACTTAACCCTACTGTTCAAACAGAAATCATCCAAGGTTTAAAGTTAAGAAAATCTTTTTCTACCGACGAGTTGGTTTCTCCCTCTAACTTACCCGGGCCCAGCCTCGAAGAAGAAACCACGGCAGCCACAGAAAGCAGTGAGGGAGAGGAAGTTTCGGTTATTGATTAAAACCTTTATTATTAATAAAGGAGGTTCTTTGTTAAAAATAAGACGATTCCCCACGATTATCGGGCTCTTAATTCTTTTAGCTGGCTTAGGCGGGGGCCTCTTTTTGGTCCAAAAAGCTCAAACATTTTTTCTAAGAGCCGAACCTGGAAGTGCTCCTAACCAAATAAGAATTACTAACATTACTGATCAAAGTTTTACTGTTTCTTGGACGACCGATAAAAAGGTGGCTGGCCTGATTCAGTTTGGAGAAACATCTAGATTGGGTTCCGTTCTCGCTGACGATCGCGATCAGCAAGCCGGAGAGATCAGCTTGTTCTTCACCCACTACGTCACGATCAAAAATCTCAAGGCAGAGACTGATTATTATTTCAAAATTCGCTCCGGCTCAAAAATTTATGATCAAAACGGCCAGCCTTATCAAACCACCACTGCTCCTACAATCAGTTTCTCTTCGCCCCCAAACGATCCTGCCTATGGAAAGGTAATTGACCAGAGCGGGCAATCAGCCCAAGGAGCAATCGTTTATCTTTCCCTCGCCAACACGACCCCCCAATCAGCCCTAGTCCAAGAATCAGGTAATTGGGTCATCTCTCTTAATTCGGCTCGATCAGTTGACCTCAGTTCTTACGCAACCTATGACAAGGCGGCTTCAATAGAAGAAATCCTTGTTCAAGCCGAACAGGGCCTAACAGCCACAGCGGTCACCACCACTAAAAACGATAGTCCTGTCCCCACCATCACTCTGGGACAGAATTATAATTTTAGGCAAACCAGTGAAGAGTTAGAAATAACCGATCAAGAGAAAAAGGTTACCCAAGAAGCGACCCAAGAAGCAAGCCCAACCCCCACTCCAACTTCAGGTTTTTCAGTGGAGTCACCAGAAGCTACCACGTCCCAAGAGTTAGCCATTATTAATCCGGATGAAGAGGAAGATGTTAATACCCAAAAACCGGCTATTCTAGGAACGGGACCAGCGGGAATTACGCTGGAAATCACTATTGAGTCTACCTCCACCTATACCGGAACGGTGACTATTGATGATCAAGGAAATTGGGAGTGGAGTCCGCCTGTTGATCTAGAACCAGGCGAACATACCGTAACCGCTACCTTCACCGATGAAGAAGGTAAGAAACATACCGTCAGTCACACTTTTGTTGTCTTGGCAGCTGGCAAAGATGAAGCTCCAGCTATAGAAGCAACCCCTTCGGCTGAAGCCAGCCCGTCACCAACCCTCACCCCCACTCCAATTCCCGCCACTAGAACCGCCATTCCTTCTACAGAAGGAGGTGTTCCCGATTCTGGATACTTGACACCCACTTTCTTAGTCTTCATAATGGGTTTAGGACTTATTTTGATCGGTTTTGTTATAAAGAAGTTCGCTGCCCATGGATGATCTAAAGTCAACGCCAACCGATCTCCCACAAGGAGACCCTTCCAGTCAGACTACTAATAAACCTTTAGGTGAAGGGGCGAGTGTCCCACCCCCTCCACCACCGCCACCGGTTAAACAAACACCACCATCACCTCCTCCTGCTAAATCATCTCTACCAATTCCGCCGAAAAAAGAGAAAGTTGATATTCCTTATCCTCCCCCACCCTCCAAGAGCGGTTCAAAGAAAAAACTAATGATGGGTCTTTTAACTCTCTTCATCATCATTTTCGGCGGCATCTCTATTATCACCGCTTGGAAATTGAGACAAACGGAAACGGTCACTCCAGAAGAGGCTGAGGCGTGGGTAGGTGACCATTGCACAACTGATTGCGAATTTACGGTTGGCCCCGGAAAGTATGGATTTGAGGCGGCAGGAATGGGCACCAATGCAATCGCTGGCCCAAATGTGACTAAGACGGTTTCCGTTTCCATCCCCAACGGGACGACTCTCCATAGTGCCTATATTTTTTGGTCAGGCGAAGCTTATCCTCCTAATAATAACGACAGCGAGGTGATTATTAATGGTGTTTCTGTCAACGCCGGAAAGGCTTTCCATTGGTTTAACACCCGGTCTCCAAAAGATTGGAAACGATATCATCAGTATGCTAATTTAGCCGAGATCCCCGAAGAAGCAATTAAGCAGACCTCCGGAAATATTACCTTTAAAGTTAAAGGTTTCGACCCCTTACAAATGAACTTTGAGGATGAAACTATGAAGGTGCATAATCACGGTTTCGGGATTGTGGTTGTTTATACTGGACCAGAAGTCAGTAACAATAAAATTGTTCTTCGTCTTTGGGGGGAATGGCTCTATCTTGCCTGCCCTCCTTTTGACACCCGAGACGAATGTGAAGGGCCTCGTTCAAAGATAATGGACATAGATCTGTCGGGCTTAGACTCAACTCAACCTAATCAAAATAAGTTTGCCTTTTTCTTTGGCGAAGGGGAGAGATATCGAGGGCAATGTATCGACGAAGAAATAAGGAAGCGCCCCAGCCATCTTTATTATAAAACCACCGGTGATTGGCAAAAGCTGAACGCCAACACGGGTATCAATACTCAACCTTGGCCAGCCTGTCCCTTACCGGAAAATGAACAACCAGGTGGCTGGTGGACTACTAGAATCACTGGAGTAAATTTAGACCCAATTACCCTGGCTGGAAACAAAATAAGATTTAATGCTGATTCCGCTTATCTTGCCAATGAAAATCCGACTGATGGTGAATCTTATACTTTTGTTGGTCTGGCGGCTCAATATCCAGTGGCCGGAGAAACACCTACTCCCACCCCAGGGCCTCTAACCTGCCTTAGTCTTGAAGGAGAACCGGAATCCTTATCACCTGGCGATGAAATTACCCTAACCTGCACCGGCAGCAGTGATCCGGCCCTACCGATTGATCATTTCGAATTTAGGGTCAGCAGTGATTCGGGGACGCCGGTGGAACTACCCTCAGTCTCGGCAACTAAAACTAATGGTGAATGGGAAGGCACAACTACTTACGAAATTCCCGACTTTGCTTGTTATGATTTTGAATGTCGGGCTTGTAGAAGCAGTGATTCCTCAGAGTGCACTGAATGGGGTCAAGCCCAATAGTTTATGGAAAATTTAAAGAAAAATTGGCTTTTAATTCTAACTGGGGCAACCACCGTTGTTTTGGGAATGATTGCGGTGGTCACCGCCATTAAGCTTTATCAAATCGGAAAAGAACCAGTGGCCCCCACTGCCCCAGCCCCAGCCCCAGCTCAAGAAATAACCCCGACTCCTGAGTTGCCTTGTACCTATAGTTTTTGTCTTGCTAGCCCAACCCCCACCGAAACCCCAACCGAAACACCAACCGAGACGCCAACGGAGACGCCAACTTCAACCCCTATTCCTGAATGTTGGGACACCTGTGAAAATGATGATGACTGTCCTGATGAATTGAGCTGTGAAGAGGTGGAAACAGATGTTTTCCGCTGCGCTAATCCTGATTGTCCTGAAGAAGAAGACTGTGAATGTCCAACCGAAACACCAACCGAGACGCCGACGGAAACCCCGACAGGAACAGTGACCGAAACCCCAACCGAGACGCCGACAGGAACAATAGTGTCGACCGCGACACCCACTTATGTTGCTGAAGCTGAACTGCCTGAAGCGGGTATCAGCTGGCCCACTATCGGTGGCCTACTTGGAGGCGTTCTCATTCTCGTCATTTCTATTCTCCTTGCCTTCTAAAATTAACTCTAAGATGCTAAAATTCAGCCATGAGGGTGGCTATTGTTGGTGGCGGCTTTACTGGTTTAACGATCGCCTATCGACTTTCACAAAAAAGTCATCAGGTGGTTATCTTTGAAAAGGAAAGTCAAGTTGGCGGTCTAGCTAGCGGGTTTAAAAAGAGGGGCTGGGAATGGTCACTTGAGAAGTTTTTCCATCACCTTTTTACTTCGGATCAAGCAACCAAAGATTTAATTCAAGATTTAGGGCTTAACAAAAAGCTTTTCTATCTCCGGCCTAAAACTTCAATTTTCAAAAACGACAAAATTTTTCAGTTCGACTCACCCCTTTCTCTCTTAACTTCTCCTGATCTTTCAGTTTTAGAAAGAATGAGGGCTGGTTTAGCTCTGGCCTATCTCAAAACAACCCCCTTCTGGCAACCCCTAGAAAAAACGACTGCTTCTGCTTGGCTAACCAGAAACATGGGCAAAAACGCTTATCAGACCCTTTGGCAACCCCTGCTCCAAGGAAAATTCGGCGAGCTGGCTAACCAAATCCCTGCTTCCTGGTTTTGGGCGAGAATCAAGAAAAGAAGCACCAAGCTCGGCTATCTTCAGGGCGGCTTTCAGATTTTAATAGATAAACTAGCTGAAAGGGTGGAAAAAAACGGCGGGAAAATCTTCCTCAATCATGAAGTTAAAAACCTTGAAGAGCTTAACAATTTTGACCAGATCATTATCACTGTCCCCGAAGAAACATTTTTAAAAATCACTTCTAATTTACCTAAAGATTATCAAAGCCAGCTGAAAAACTTTAAAATGTTAGGGGCGCTTAACCTGGTCTTAGTTCTAAAGGAAAGGTTTCTAACCGACAAGACCTACTGGCTGAATATCAACGAAGCGGAATTCCCTTTTGTGGCCGTAGTCGAACACACTAACTTCATTGACCCGAAATATTATGATGGTCAGAGAATCCTTTATGTTGGCGGCTATTATCCTCAAAATCACCGCTATCTTAACGCGAAAAAGGAACAAATTTTTAAGGAGTGGTTGCCTTATCTCCAAAAAATCAATCCTAAATTTAGCCACCGCTCGACTCTCGCTTCTTATCTTTCAGTTAGTTTATTCGCTCAACCGGTTATCCCGATTAACTACTCAAAAACCATTCCTCAATTCAAAACACCTCTCCCCAATGTTTATCTAGCCAACATGCAAATGGTCTACCCTTGGGATCGGGGAGTCAATTATGCAATCGAGCTCGGAAAGAGGGCAGCTAATGAAATTCTCAAAGAAATTTAAAAAAGGGTTAGCTTTTTTTAAAAAAAATTGGCCCGAGATAGTTCTCATTCTTATCTTCTTTCTTTTCTCTTGGTGGTTAATGTGGCACACCTTTAATTATAAAGAGGGAACTATTTACGTTGCCTCAAAAGCTTGGAGCGACTTCGCCGCCAACATTCCTTTAATCCGCTCTTTTTCCTGGGGAAATAATTTCCCCCCCGAATACCCTCTTTTCCCAGGCGAGCCAATCCGCTATCACTTTCTTTTCTATCTCTTGGTTGGTTTTCTAGAAAAAGTCCATCTTCCTCTTAGTTGGGCCTTAAACTTGCCTAGCTTCGTCGGGCTTGGGAGTCTCCTAGCGATGATTTATTTTTTCTCTAAATTTCTTTTTAAAAAACGAGGCGTGGCCTGCCTATCGGTCTTCTTCTTCCTTTTTAATGGCTCGCTTTCTTTCTTAGAATTCTTTCGTCAGCAACCTCTCTCTCTAGTCACGCCGTTGGAAATAATAGCCAATAAACAGTTTCCTTCTTTTGGGCCTTACGATGGTAAAATAGTCAGTGCCTTCTGGAACCTTAATATCTTTACTAATCAACGCCATCTAGCCGGTGCCTATACTCTTACTCTTTTTGTTGTCTATCTTCTGGTTCGCTCAGCCAAAACTAAAAAACGGCTGTCTTCTTGGCAAATTTTGATTTCAGGAATCATCTTTGGGCTACTTCCCTTTTACCACAAAGCTGTCTTCTTAATGTTGGGGGTAATCATGGTTTGGCTTTCGCTATGCCTTCCTAAATTGCGACCGTCAATCTTTTTCAGTTTAATGATTGGTGGTATTTTAGCCCTCCCTCAGGTCCTTTATCAGTTAAAGGGTACTCAGTCATTTTTCGTAATCAACCCCGGCTATTTAGTTGATCGGCCTTTAACTATTCCTAAATTTCTTACTTATTGGTTTTTCAATCTTGGTTTAGGGATGTTTTTGATCCCGCTTGGTTTTCTTTTTTCAAAAAAAATTGCCAAAAAAATCCTAGCCGGCTTTTTTCTCCTGTTTCTAATTGGTAATTTATTCCAATTCTCTCCGGAGATGGCGGCTAACCATAAATTTTTCAACCTCTTTTTGATTGTCGGCAATATGTTCTCTGCTTGGGCGATCTATCATCTTTGGCGAAAAAATATCTTAGGAAAATCCCTGGTACCCATCCTGGTTTTCTTGCTTATCTTTTCTGGAATGATTGACTTTTTCCCGATTAAAAACGATTCTCTGATGACCGTGGCTGATGCTCCAAAAAACCCGGATATCTTTTGGATTAAAGAAAACACTCCGCCTGATGCTATTTTTTTAAACTCCTCTTATATCTATCATCCAGCCAGTTTGGCTGGCCGAAAAATTTTTCTTGGCTGGCCTTATTTTGCTTGGTCAGCTGGCTATGATACCTATCAACGGGATAAGCTAATAAAAGAGCTCTTCCAAGGGAAAAGCCAACTGGCCATCTGTTCTCAGCTCTTAGAAAATAAAATCGACTACCTCGCTCTGGGGGCGAAAGGGAAAACTGATCTTCCCGTTAATTTTTCCTTTTTTGAAAAAAACTTTATTCCGGTCTATCAAAACCAAGAAACCGAGTTAAGGATTTTCTCGGTTAACCAAAGTTGTTATCATTTTTCAAAGCAAGATGAATAAACTCCTTTTCTTTTCTCTTTCGTTCTTCTCGGTTTTATTCCTACCTTTCAGAGGAGCGCTTCCTTATTTGGATGGCAACATTGACTTTGTCCAGGTAAACGATTTTTACGCCGGTGGTCTCAGCCAATATTTTCAGAACTGGAACACGGTTCATCCCCCTCTCAAACTTATCTTAACCACTGTTTTTTTTCAGTTAACCGGATTAAATCCGTCTAGCTACATTCTGGTCGGCTTTCTTTTTGGTTTTCTTGGAATCATCGCTCTTTTCGCCTTATCCCGAACCCTTTTTAACTCCCAGGTAGCCGGGCTAAGCGCTTTTTTTCTGGCGACCTCACCTTTGTTTCTGTCCACCGGAATTTTTAGTTTGCGAGACTATCTTTTAACTGTCCTGATTCTGATTTCTTTGGCTTTTTATTCCCAGAGTAAATTTCTTGGCTGCGCTTTGACTCTTTCTTTGGCTATCTTAACTAAGGAAACCGGCTTAATTTTAGCAGGGATTATCCTGGCGATCGAAGCTCTTTACTTTATTAAAGCGTTGACTAGAACCAAGCGGTTCAATCAAGGTTTTCACCTTTTTCTTTTTTTCATTCCTTTTTTTACTATTTCGGCCTGGCAGTTTTTCTTAAAAGCCAACCAAAAGACTTCTTGGAGCGAATGGCTTTTTACTGAAACCAGCAGCCAGGGAACCTATCAAACGATCCTTAATAACTTGATTACCTTCCGTTTTTTAAATCAGTACGCTTACCAACATTGGCGGCAATTGTTCTTTCTAAATTTTAATTGGGTTTACTGGCTGATCACTTTAGGGGGAATTTTTCTCTTTCTCTTAAATAAAAATCGCCGTCAGAGGATCGGAAAAAACCTGATTAAAGGAACCAAAAAAGCCAAAACCCTGCTCGTTATCAGTTTGTTTTTCTTTGGTTATCTTTTGACGGTCTTGAGTCTCCAAACCTTTACCATTCCCCGATATGCTTTACCTTTAATCCCTTTTCTTTTAATGACCACCGCATTGATGATCAGCCGGCTAATGATTAAGGGGCCAGTCTTTAAATGTGGTCTTTCCATTTTCCTTAGTCTAATGGTTTTTTTCAGCTTGTTTACTTCGCTTGATCCAGTATCTGTCAGTCTCTGGGGAAAAACAGAAATTTTAGGAGAAAAACTTTACGCCCTGAACCATCATTTGGCTGGCAATGACGGTATCACCTATAATGTTCAGTACCTTTTCTTGGTTAAAAAGCGAACTAGAGAAATTTTAGCAGCTAACGAGCAGGCAAGACCAGTGGTTTCCAAAGAATGCCGTTGGCTTTTCCCAGACCCAAGAAACGATCAAAAAATGATAATAATTTTACAACTGAAAAACTTGAACCAAACTAATCTTTGCCTATCAGAAAATGAATAGCGATTTAATGATTGTTTTCTTTTGGTGGTTTTTACTTTTTATCCTGGGAATGGCTTTCCTTCCCTTAACTTTCCTTATCTTTCAAAAATTTTTAGATAAAGGCTATGCTTTTAGTAAGATCATTGGCCTTCTTTTTATCTCTTATTTTGTCTGGCTTTTGGGAAGCCTTAAAATCTTCCCCTTTTTCTCAGCCACTGCTTGGTTAATGGTGATTCTCTCCGTCATCGGCAACCTTTTTTTGCTTCAAAAAAACCGTCGTCTGTTCAGAAAGTTTTTCAGAGAAAGTGCGAAGATCTTCTTTTTTGAAGAAATTCTCTTTCTTTCTGCCTTAACTTTCTGGGCCTATATTCGCAGTTTCCAACCTAGCATTCAGGGGTTGGAAAAATTCATGGATTTTGGCTTTGTCAATTCTCTTCTCCGGACTCGCTTTTTCCCTCCCGCCGATATGTGGTTGGCTGGTGAAACCATTAACTATTACTATTTTGGTCATTTAATAAGTGCCGTTCTCACTAAATTATCAGGACTCAACCCCGCTCTTACCTATAATCTAATGATCGCCACCCTATTTGCTTTTACCTTCACGGCTGGATTTTCCCTGGGGAGTGCCTTCGCTAGTCAGCTGAAGTTAAAGAAAAAGCGTCTTTTTCTGAGCGGAATAATGACTGCCCTTCTCCTCTCTTTAGGCGGCAACTTACACCCACTATATTATTGGTTTACTCATCAGGGTTTCGGTGGTTATTGGTATCCTGACGCCACTAGATTTATTGTGGAAAAATTTGGGGCCATCGACAATACCATTCATGAATTCCCTTTGTACAGCTTCGTCGTTGCCGATCTGCACGGGCATTTGATTAATCTACCCAATGTTCTCTTGATGCTGGCTTTAGCTTTTGTCATCAGTCAAAATCTGGACACCAAGAAAAAAATGATTGAGTTAAAACGGGCAATTTTTCTTCTCGCCTTCTGTTTGGCAATCGCTTTCATGACTAATGCCTGGGACTATCCTATTTATCTTTTAGTCGCTGGGGGCGTCATTTTACTCTTTAATTGGTTAAAGTGGCCCTGGAGAAAAGCTCTCATTAGGACAACGACCATTGGTTCTTTTTTGGTAGCTGGCAGCATTCTTTTTACCCTCCCTTTTCACCTTCATTTTAAAAGTATTGCCCAAGGGGTTGGTTTGGTTGATTTCCATTCTCCTCCCTGGATGCTTTTGGTTCTTTGGGGATTCCCTTTAACTATCAGCCTAACTTTTTTGGTTTTCCTTTATTGGCAAAAAAGAAAACACCAATCAACTGATTATTTTATCCTCGTTCTTCTGGTTGTTTCCTGGTTTTTAATTCTCATTCCGGAGTTTGTTTATGTCAAAGATATCTACATTCATTCCCATCAACGAGCTAACACCGTGTTTAAGCTTACCTACCAAGCCTTCGTCATGTTCTCCTTGGCCGGGGGCTATGTCTTCATTAGAGCTCTCACCAGTCTTCGGCTTAAACTGAGGAGGTTCTTCTTCTTAATCATCTATTCATTCCTTTTGATTCCCATCTTTATTTATCCCTATTTTGCCATCCGCTCTTACTATAATCTTAAAAACTATCAAGGTCTTTACGGTCTCTCTTATCTTAAAACCAAATATTCCCATGATTATCAGGCAATTCTTTGGTTAAATCAAAACGTTAAGGGCCAACCAGTTTTGGTGGAGGCTGTTGGCGAGAGCTACACTGACTTTGCTCGAGTTTCTGCTAATACTGGTTTGCCTGCGGTTTTGGGCTGGCGGGTTCATGAATGGCTCTGGCGCAGTTCCTTTGATGAACCGGGAAAAAGGACTGAAGAAATCCGCCAAATCTACGAGTCAGAAAGTTTAGAAGAAACCAAAAATCTCTTAGAAAAATATCAAGTCGAATATCTTTTTCTGGGAAGTTTAGAGAGAGAACAATACCCCCATCTTATAGAAGAAAAATTTGTCTGGCTGGGTAAGATGGTCTTTTCTTCAGGACCAACAAAAATCTACCAATTCTAGAGATCGCCTTTAATCAAGCCTGCCACAAAATCATGAACTTCTTCCCAGTTTCCACTCCGAGGCACTAAAACCCACTGACCGTCGTATTGATAAACCGGAGGATTAATTAAATAACCTTCTTCCTCCTCGGTGCCGCCATCTAAAACCTCTGTTCGTAAATTGTCTTGATTGAAACCTAAAATCAATTTAATAAAGCTGCCATATTCTGACTGGCTGATGTCCGTGTCAAAGCTATCACCAAAAACGTTCACCAGCTCAGCAATCCTTTTGGGGTTTAAGAGGGTTTGACTGGATAAAATTTTGTCTTTTAGAGCCAAAAGGAGTCTTTGCTGGCGTCGGGAGCGAGCAAAATCGGTTCCCTCATCACCCTCGGCGTTACGGCTCCGAACATACTTTAAGGCTCTTTCTCCATCCATCAATTGCTTGCCGGCGTCAAAATGAAGATATTCATAGCGGAGCTCTTCTGGTTCAGCCTCTTCCATTCCTGGAATAGGGTATTTATAGTCATCGAAAGTTCTTTCCACTTCGATCTCAACCCCACCCAAAAGATCAATTGCCTTTTTAAAACCCTCAAAATTAATGAGAATCGCATAATGAACCGGCTGGTCCAGAATTTCAGAAACCGCTCCTTTAGCTAAAACTAAACCGCCTCCTGACCGCTTTTCTTCGCCATAATGATAGGCAGTATTAATTTTGGCTCTCATGGAAGGAATCCAAATATCACGGGGAAGCGAAAGCATTAAAGTATCACCTGTCGCCAGGTCAGTAGAAATAAAAATGATCGTGTCGGTTAAGTCAATTCCTTCATGACCAGCGCCCCCTGCTCCCAATAAAAGAATGTTTGTCCGGCCATCTGCTGAAGCTAAATCATGAGGGCTTTGGGTAAAAAGTGAAATGACAGCCGCTGGACCTTTAACCAAGGCGCCAAGAAAACGAAAAGCTGGCCGGGCCAATTGATAAAGGCCCATCGCTAAAATCAAGATGACCAAAATGGCTAAAAATCCTCTTATCAGAGGCAGATGTTTAGCCAACCGGCGCTTTATCTTAGAAAAAAACAAAGATGTTCGAGAATGGCGAACCATGATAGAATGAACCTTGTGCTTGGTATTCTAACTCATCTTAACCCTCCCCAGCAAGAAGCGGTGACTCACAAAGAAGGCCCGCTTCTGATTCTAGCTGGGGCTGGTTCAGGTAAAACCCGGGCCTTATCCTACCGGGTAGCCTATCTTATCAAAAAGGAAAAAATTAATCCAGAAAATATCCTTCTGGTAACTTTCACTAATAAGGCTGCTAACGAAATGAAAGAAAGAGTTAAAAACCTCGCTGGCCTTGTCCCTCCTTTAACCGGGACCTTTCATTCTTTTTGTGCCAAAATCTTAAGACGAGAGGGAAAACATGTCGGGATCCCCCCGGGTTATTTAATTTATGATGAGGCTGATCAGCTAGACACGATTAAGTTGGCTTTTGAGAAGCTGGATATTTCGCCTAAGTATTTTAAACCGGCCTCGGTTCTAACGACCATTTCTCAAGCTAAAAACGAGCTTATTTCTTCGACTGAATACCCTCAGTATGCCCAGGGTCATTTTCAAAAAACGGTTGCCAGAGTTTATCTTACTTATCAACAGTTTCTCAAGCAATATGAGGCTTTGGATTTTGACGATTTACTCTTCGAAACAGTCAGGCTTTTTCAAAAGGAAGGCCAAGTTTTGGGAAAATACCAAAATCGATTCAGATATATTTTGGTTGATGAATATCAGGATACTAACCGAGCCCAATATGTCTTAACCAAACTTTTAGCCAAAAGGTGGCGCAATCTTTGTGTTGTTGGGGATGCCTCTCAAGCCATTTACGGATGGCGGGGGGCTGATTACCGCAACCTTCTCAATCTTAAAAATGATTTTCGGGATCTAAAAATTGTGAATTTAGAGCAAAATTATCGTTCAACTCAGACAATCTTGGATGGAGCCCGGGCCGTCATCTCCCAAAACACCACTCATCCTATCTTAGAGCTTTGGACCAAGAAAAAAGGCGGCGAAAAAATTGGTCTCTATGAAGCTAAAAGCGAGCTCGACGAAGCCGCTTTCGTCGTTAAAATCATCACGGGGCAAAAATTAACTAAGGGGACTAAATATTCCGACTTCGCTATTCTTTATCGGACTAACGCCCAATCGCGGGTTTTAGAAGAAGCCTTCTTACACGCCGGCATTCCTTATATTCTCGTCGGCGGGGTTCGCTTTTATGAAAGAAAGGAAATCAAGGATTGTCTCGCCTATCTTAGGCTTTTAGCTAATCCTAAAGATCAAGTCTCTTATAAGAGAATCGAAAAACTAGGGAAGGGGCGACTCAAGAAATTCTTAGATTTTGCTAAAAAATTCAATCCTAAAAAGTCTTCGACCATCAAAACCTTAGATAAAGTTCTTAAGGCCGCTGATTACCTTGATCTTTACGACCCTGAGAACGAAAAGGATTTAGCCCGACTGGAAAATATCAAGGAATTACGGTCGGTGGCCACGGAACTCGCTGATTTGACCCAGTTTTTAGAAAATGTGGCTTTAGTGGAACAAGAATATTTACCAGAACATCCGGCTAATCTGGCAGTTGGCGGGAAAAAGAAGAAAGAGGCAGTCACCCTGATGACCGCCCACGGAGCCAAAGGTTTGGAATTTCCCATCATTTTTATGGTGGGTATGGAGGAAGGTTTATTCCCCCACTCAAAGAGTATGATGGAAAAGGATGAGCTAGAAGAAGAACGAAGGCTTTGTTATGTCGGGATGACTCGAGCTAAAGATAAACTCTATCTGACCTATGCTCGGCGCCGACTCTATTTTGGCCAGCGGACTAGTAACCCCATCTCGCGCTTTATTGCTGATATTCCTGAGCGCCTTCTTGAGGCCCACTCTGTAGCTTGAAACTCTCAACCATCTTGTCGTAGCCAGGATGATTGAAATGTTCTCCTGAAGGCGTGGCTACCCTGATCAAATCATCTCTGGTCATTACCAGTTCATAAACCTTATCTTTTTGACCGAAAAAGATATAGAGAAGGGGGTTGTTTTTGGCTGTTTCTTTTTGGACGAAGCGAATGGCGGGGATTTCATTGATTGTAAAATTTTCCTCCTGAGGCACCTCTTTTAAAATCAGGTCTTCGTGGCGAAACCAGGTCAGCCAGTTTCGGACTGACGTTTGGGATTTATTCTCCCAAATCAAAACCTCAAATTGACCCTCTTGATCGAAAAATTTAGCTTGGTGCCAGATTGAACCATCGGGCACCCTTTTTAAATTAGCCGCTTCTTGGATATCCCATTCTTCAATCTCCCAATCAGCGGGATACGAAAGCTGGTAGCCATATTTTTGATTAAAAAACTCCTTCCAACCAGGCTGGGGAGTCAAGGTTGGAGAAATTAACGGTCTAGCCACTAAAAAAATTAAAGCCAGGCCTAAAAGAATGCCGATAGGAATAATTTTCTTTTTCACTTCGAGATCGTTCCTAAGAGGGTGATACCCTGACACTCGCCACTACAACAAAAAGCTTGAGTGTAAAAAGAACATGGCGGACAAAAAGTCTGACGACAATCTCTTGGTTTTAAGTGGCGGTAGTCTCGTTTTGATTCATAAATTATCAACCTGGGATCACTGGCCACTACCTCTTTTAAATAGCCTTTAGGACAATCACAGCATTGATCGATCCTGATCGCCAAAAGACAATCACTCTTCGCCTGACAAAACGGAAGCGGTTTAAGGTTTAAACTGAAAGGGATTTGAGGCCAAAAAACCAAAAGAAGGGCACCAACAACAGAAATGAAAGCTAAAATCATTTCTACTAATAAAAGCGCTTTAATGAGGGGAGTGTGGGGAGCTTTAAGGCTAAAATCAATCGGCAGAAGACGACTATCAAAAGGCAACCAGCTAATGGGTTTCTCTCTCATCCTCTTTATGATACCATAAAAAGAGAAATGCTCGTCAGGGAAGTCCAAGAGAAAGAAAAAAAGCGGTTCAATCAGGTGGCGACCCACCCCCTTCAATCTTGGGAGTGGGGCGAATTTCGGGAAAAAACCGGTAAAAAAGTCATTCGGCTAGGCCTCTTTGACGAAACAAAATTAAAAGCAGGCTATCAATTAACCGTCCATCCCCTGCCTAAAACTGGCTACAATTTGCTTTATTTCCCTAAAGGCCCTATCCCTAACAAAATCATGCTCGAAACTCTAACTAAAGTGGGCCAGCAAGAACAGGCCGTTCTCGTGAAGATGGAGCCCAATGTTGGTCGACCTCTAAGCCAAAGTCCTAGTGCCTTTAAAGAAATCCGAAACTTTCTCCTTGAAAATAGTTGTCGTCCAGGCCAACCCCTCTTTACCCCTTATACTTTTCGGCTTGATTTAACTAAAAAAGAAGAGGATCTTTTGGCGGCCATGAAGTCTAAAACTCGCTACAATCTCCGCCTCTCCCAAAAACACGGGGTAGAAGTGATAGAAGATAATTCTCGAGAAGCCTTTGAAATTTATTTGAAGTTAATGATGGAAACTACCCAAAGACAAAAATTCTTTGCCCACACTCTAGATTACCACCGAAAAATGTGGGCGACACTTAACCCGGCCGGTATCGCCCATCTTCTTTTGGCTAAATGTAAGAATAAGGTCCTGGTAGCCTGGATTTTATTTACCTTCAACAAGGTCCTTTATTATCCTTACGGGGCTTCAACCAGAGAGCTTCGGGAAACGATGCCCTCCTACGCAATGATGTGGCAAGCAATTAAGTTCGGCCAAAAAATGGGTTGCGAAACCTTTGATCTTTGGGGAACGCCTGGGCCGGACCCGAACCCTAAAGACCCCTGGTTTGGTTTTCACCGCTTCAAGCTCGGATTTGGGGCCCAGCTGATTGAATTCTTGGGCACTTGGGATCTCGTTATTAACCCCTACTTCTATCCTCTCTATAATCTGGCTAACAATCTTCGCTGGAAATTCTTGCGCCTGAAGTCTCGATTAATCTAAAATGGTTGATCTCAGACAGTCCCGGGAATACGCTCGCTATCTGGCCCTCTTAGGCTGGATTGTCGAAAAGGCCGGCGGAAACTATTTCTATCTTCGCCGAATTCCCTTAACTCCTTTTTCAATTATTAAAGTCCAACGACCCAGGAAAATCTCTTCTGAAAAAATTGATCAGCTGGCCAGAAAATATCGCGCTCTTACCGTTTATTTAGAACCAGACGTCAGCAAAACTAAAAATTGGAAATTGGAAATTGAAAATTATAACTACCGCCTCGGGAAATCGCCTTTTCTCCCCACCAAAACTATCCAGCTTGATTTAACCCAATCAGAAGAAAAAATCTTGGCCCAAATGAAAAAAGATGCCAGATACAGCCTTAGGAAAGCAACAAAACTAGACATTAGAATACTAAGATTTAAGGAGATTGGGAAATTTTATCAAGCCTGGAAAAAATCGGTCAGCTGGCGAAGACATGTGCCCTCCTTAAAATCTCTTCAAGCTTTGAAAAGAGCCTTCGGCCAAAAAGCAATTTTCTTAACCACCGATTTCCTGGCTGGCACAGTCGTCTTGATAGCTAATAAAAGCGCCTCCTATTTCTACGCCTTTACCTCAAAAAAGGGGCGGGAAAATTTTGCTCAATATCGGTTAGTTTGGGAAGCAATCAAGTTAGCTAAGAAACAAAGTTGTCAAATCTTTGATTTTGAGGGCATTTACGACAATCGCTTTCCCCAAAACTCATGGCAAGGCTTTTCTCATTTCAAAAAAAGTTTTGGAGGGAAAGAAATAAAGTACCCAGGGTGTTTAATAAAATACAGATTCCCTTTTTAACTCCAGGCTTCGCAAAGAAGACGGAAATCGCACCAATCGCACCAGATTCCGGGGGTGGGTTCAAACTTGCTTTTTTCAATCTCTTTAGCCTTCTCTGCCAGGTCTTTTTTAGCTTTTTTAAGTTGTTCTCCTGTTCTTTTGGTTGATTTTTTCTCGCCGGGATCCAAATAATAGAAAGTCAGAACCACCGCCTCTGGATTTTTATTATAAATGCCTGGGTCAGTCGCCGCTAAAGCATAAACAGTCATTTGCAAGGAATTATCCACTGTTTTCTGATCCATCACTCTGCCGGTTTTATAATCAATAATTTCTAGCTGGCCGTTTTTTTCATCAACCCGGTCAATTTTCCCGCCAATCCTAAGTTTAGGACTAACCCGGATGATAAAGGGTTGCTCTAAGTCACGAGGAACTACTTTAGCATCAAATTTTTTATAAAAATCTGAGAGCATTCTTTGGCCTTGTTTTTTCATCCGCTCCTCGTGGGCCTTGCTGGCATAACCTTCTGGTACCCAATTAACCTTAAGCAGGCTTAAAAGATCTTTTTTGGTTAATTTTTTTCCCTTGGCACGTGGAGAAACTTTACGTGCTTCAATTAACTCTTGGTAAAAATCTCGCAAAGTTTTATGGATTGAAGTGCCAAAACTGGCGGCCGCTGAAGGCGGGACCGGAATCCGCTGGAGATAGCGAAAACGATAGCGACGAGGGCAAGTATCAAAGGTATCAATTTGAGAAAAAGATAGGTAATTAATTGGCTGGCGAATCGCCCCCTCTTGCTCTTTAATCGGCGCTTGCCAAGACAGAAGGGAAAGTTGGTCTTCAGCTAATCTCTTTTTTGGCTTCCCGATCACTTTTTCTCCTAAAACCTCAACCACAAACTGGGAAACTTTCTTTTCTCTTTTAGCCTCGCCATAATAATTGGCAGCCGTTAAAAAAAGTTGGTCACAAGCTCGAGTCATCCCGACATAAAAAAGGCGTCTTTCTTCTTGCTCATGATGATCACCGACCGGCAGGATTTCTTTAATTAATTCTTCAGGAAGAGGAATTTGCTCCCGCCTTTCCCGACTCGGAAACCGGGCTGAAACCAAATTAACCAAAAAGACCACGGGGAACTCCAAGCCTTTGGCGGAATGAACAGTTAAAAGATTAACCCTGTTTTCCTCAACCCAATCAATATTACTGGCTAGCGGCGATTCGCCTAAATCCATGGAAAGATTAATCCAATCAACTACCGCTTGAACCGAAGCATCTTCATGATCAACTTCATAGGTTTTTAACCGATCAAAAAAGGCAGCAATATTCTGGGATCGTTTTTCTTCGGTTGGGGTTTTATATTCGGCTAATTTCTTAAGCAGATCGGTGTCTTCCAGGAAATAATAAAGGATTTGGCCAGCCGTTTCTTTAGGAAGAAGCTTTAAATGGCGATTAATCATTTTCACCAACCATTTAATTTTTTCTTTAGTCTTTTGAGAAACAAAAATTTGGTCTACTTTTTCGCAGGCTTCAAAAAAAGATAAATTCATTTTCCGAGCATAATTGTTGATCGCCGCCAAATCCCGGGCGGAAAGCGCAAAATGGTCCATCGATAAAACCCGGAAAAGGGCAACATTATCAGAGAAATCATAAAGAACTTTAAGATAGGCAATTAAATCCTTAACCTCGGCCTGGCGAAAAAGATGGCCTGGGCCTAGAAATTGATAGGGAATCCCGGCTCGAGCCAGGGCCCGGACAAAAGGGTCAGCGTGGTTGTTAGCCCGAACCAAGATGGCGATATCTTTATACTGATAGTCATTACCGGTTAACTGTTTAATCTTCTTAGCCACGGCTTCGGCTTCATTTTCCACCCGGTCAAGGTGAATAAACTCAATTGGTTTCCCTTTCAACTCTCTAGTTGCCTTGAGTTTTTTTTCAATCTTCTCTTTAACTTCAAGCCTATCCGGGTTGTTGTTTTGAATCAGTTTATAGGCCTGGTCCAAAATCACCTGGGTAGAGCGATAATTCTTTACTAAAACCACAATCTTCGCTTGGGGATAATTTTTCCTAAACTGGATAATGTTGGAAATCGCTGCCCCGCGAAAGCGGTAAATTGATTGGTCGTCATCACCGGTAACCGTCAAATTCGCTTTTTTGCCTGCCTTGCCTGCCTTGTCGGCAGACAGGCCCACCGGCGGGGAAGCCAGGAGCATGGCCAGCTCGTTCTGGGCGTAATTGGTGTCCTGAAACTCATCTACCAGAACGTATTTAAATTGCTTCTGATATTGACGAAGGATGTTCTTTCGGGAACGAAAAAGCTTTAAAACATTAGAAATCAGATCCCCAAAATCCATGGCTCCCTCTTTAACCTTGAGCTCTTCGTAGGTTCGATAAGCGCTCGCTAGTTCTGAAGCTTTGCTCGCTTCATCTTTCTCTTCTTTAGTTTTTGCTTTTTTGACCAGCTTTTGGGCATATTTTAGATATTCTTTAGGGCTAACATCTTCATCCTTTAATCTAGAAAAGTGCTGAAGCATCCCTCTAATAAACTTGGTGGGGTTACCCAAGGGGCGAAAATAGGTAAGTTTAAACTTAAAAAGATTTTTAATCAGGAATTGGGTTGTTTCTGCTTCATTCATCAATTTATAGCCTGGATCAAGGCCAATCTGAATGGCTTCTTGGCGCAGGACTCGGTCGCAAAAGGAATGGAAGGTAGAAATCCACATGTCGGTGTAGCCGTAAGGCATGGCGATATCAACTCGCTCTTCCATTTCCCGAGCCGCTTTATCAGTGAAGGTTAGGGCCAAAATTTCTGAAGGTTTAGCTTTTTTGGAAGCAACCAGCCATTTAATTCGTTCAGTAATAACCGTGGTTTTACCGGTCCCTGCCCCAGCAATAATTAAAAGCGGCCCTTCCCCATGTTCCACCGCCTCTTTTTGCTCTCTGTTTAGCTTCTTTTCTCCCTGATCAGCCACAAATTTATTATAGTCTATCTTTAGGCATAAAAAAAGCGCCAAACCAGGCGCTGTTAAATTAAAAAGCTGGCAGAAGCCTAGATTTATAAACCCTCTTTTTCTGCCCGTTCCTCGTAAGCCTCTGTATATGCTTGTAGTAACCTATCCATAGCCTCCCCTCTTTTAGAGGGCGATGTCGATATTCGATCAGCAGCTTCCTGTAATCCATGGAGGGCTCCTAATTGAGACCGGAATTCATCAACTGGCAATTCTTCAATCATTTCTATGAAACGGTCTTTAGCTGCCAAAATTTCTTTTTCAAGCTTCTCGGCTTCTAATCCGCTCCGTCGAATTGCTAGGTGAACAAAATGAATAAACCCTCCAGCCACTAAAACTGCCGTTGGCGAAACAATAGCTTTCTCTGGACCTAATACGGCTACGGCATGAATTCCCACTCCCCAAGCACCAAACAACACGACAGCGGCTGTAAGCTTTTGGCGCTTTTGAACCTCTGGTAGACTTAGGCTATCCAGAAAAACATCGCGAGCGAATCTTTCTTTTAATCTTCCCATTATTTTAAAAACTGCCTCTTTTAACCACGTTTGACGCGGAGGCAGTTAAGCTGATTCTACCCTTCAATTAATTAGATTGTCAACTTTCCTTTATTTTTAGTTGTTTTCCCTCTTCTTTTGTCCCTTCACCCAGCGCCTGGGTAGAAGAAAGTTTTTGGCCGAGAAGGGTAAAGCCAGAAAGGACATTACTCATCTGGTTATAAGCGTTCTGGATGTGTTTACCAAGAACCGAAAGATTGTCCTCAACCTTGTTATAGTCTTTTTGAACCGCCCGAATCGCCGCCAAAATTTGCCGGGCTTTGGCCTCAATCTTTTGGCCTTCAAAACTCATCAAAATCGCCCGTAAATAGGCATAAAAAGTCATTGGCGAAACTGGGAGAACCCGTTTTTTGGCAGCGTAATCAAAAAGGGTGCTATTATTAACGACCTCATAATAAACTGCCTCGCTGGGCAGATACATCAGGGCGTAATCAATCGTCCCCTCCTCGGTTAGAATATATTTAGCAGAAATAGCATCAATATGCCGCTTAACGTCTTTAACAAATTCTCTTTCGGCTGCCTTTTTCTCGGCGTCAGTTTTGGCTCCCATCATTTTCCGGAAGTTTTCCATCGGAAATTTAGCGTCAACTGGAATCATCCCGGCAGCGGTTTTAATGGCGGCGTCAACTTTAGCCCCAGATTTAAAGGAATACTGAAGATTAAAAGATTGTTTGGGAAGCATCTGGCCCAGCAATTCTTTTAGAACCTGCTCGCCAACATTGCCTCGCAGTTTTGGGCTCCTTAAAAACTCTTGAAGGTCCTTCATGCCCCGACCAATTTCGGACATCTCGCCAATGCTTTTCTGAACACCAGCAATTACTTGGGCCGCTCGATCAAGCCGCTCATTAATCGCTTTAGAGGTTGCCTGACTATCTTTTTGTTGACTTTTAAGCCACTCCATTAGGGTAGCGTCTGGCTTAGTTTTTTCAGCAATCTCAGAAAGTTTTTTATTGATTAAAAAAACAGCTAGAGCCAAAGCTCCAATAATTAAAGCAGTCAGAAGATAAAATTCGTTTGGCATTGATATTGGGTACTAGATATTGGATACTAGATATCAAGCAGATTATAACACAGCCTGTTTCCGCATGAAACAAAAATTACGGCTGAAAAAACGAAGAAATTTCTTTCCTACTTTGCTCTTAGCGTTTCTTTTCTGGCTACTGTGGGGAGGGCTGGTTTACTATTGGGCACCAATTAATGAGATTATTCTGATTACTTTCTTCTTCCTTTTATTTATGGCCTCCTTTTTCACTCTAGCCTTACTTTTGGCTAACAGTCGTCAAGGGCTAATCGCGGCCATCGGGACAACCTGTTTCTTCCTCCTCCGCTACCATCAGCTGGGTAATCCTCTTAATATTATTCTCCTGGTGGGCATCTTGATTTCCTTAAATCTTTATCTAACCAAGCGTTAGTTGACAAGCAGAAAGGTTTATGTTATTACTTTAATTAATCAAAGCGCTGCCCACTTTGCTGCCTAGCGAAGCGGGCTTTTTAAATTCATGCAGGTTTCTAAAAAGAAAATCAATCCCAAAATCGAAAAACAAATTTTTGGCCTCTTTTTCCAGGCAATTAATGATCTCAAGAACCCTCAAGAGGTTAAGGAGTTCCTAGAAGCCATTTTGACCAAAACTGAGCTTGAAGCGATTGTCAAGCGGTTAGCCGTAGCCCATTATCTGGAAAAAGGGAGAACTTACGAGAATATTAAAAAGTCTTTGGCTGTTTCCAGCGCCACCATTGCCGCTGTTCAAGAGCAACTAGGTAAGGGCAAAGGCTTCGATCTTGCTTTGGAAAAAATCCGCGCCGAAGAATGGGCTGACAAATGGGCAAAAAAAATTAGCCAGTTGGTAAAAAGATAACTTCTTCTGTTTTTACTTTCAGTTTCAGGCTAAATCGGGTATAATAAGAACCATCCGCCTTTGGCGGAGAACCTTGTTTCTCCTCGCCAGTGGGCGAGTCGAAACAACTGAAGTATGGCCAAAAAATACTTTATTACCACCACCACCCCATACGTTAATGCTGATCCCCATATCGGCTTTGCATTGGAGATCATTCAAGCCGATGTTTTGGCAAGGCATCACCGCCTCCTAGGTGAAGATGTTTTTTTTAATACCGGCACTGACGAACACGGTCTAAAAATCTATCGAAGGGCGGTTGAGGAAGGAAAAGAGCCGCAAAAATATGTTGATGAATATGCCAAAAAATTTGATGATCTTAAAAAGGCTCTAAACCTAAGCTATAACAACTTTATTAGAACCACTGACCGGCACCATGTGGAGGCAGCCAAAGAATTCTGGCAAAGGTGCTTTAAGAATGGTGATATCTACAAAGACAAGCAAAAGATTAAATACTGCGTTGGCTGTGAATTGGAAAAAACAGAATCCGAACTGGTAAACAACGTCTGTCCAATCCATCCCAATAAAAAATTAGAAATCATTGAGGAAGAAAACTATTTTTTTCGCTTCTCAAAATACCAAAAACCCCTTCTAGATCTTTACCAGAAAAATCCTGAGTTTGTGGTTCCTTCGACCAAGCTAAAAGAGATAAAAAGCTTCGTTTCCCGAGGCCTAAAAGATTTTAGCATTTCCAGGTTAAAGACCAAGCTACCATGGGGCGTTCCGGTTCCCGACGATCCGAACCACGTAATGTATGTTTGGTTTGATGCTTTAATTAATTATATTTCTGCTATTGGCTGGCCCAAAAACGAAAAAGAATTTCGAAAATGGTGGCCTGGAGTTCAGGTCGCTGGAAAAGACAACCTACGGCAACAGTCAGCCATGTGGCAAGCAATGCTCATGTCCGCAGGATTACCTAATTCAAAACAAATATTTATCCATGGTTTTATCACCTCTAATGGACAGAAAATGAGTAAAAGCCTGGGTAACGTGATTGATCCTTTTGAGGTGGTTAAAAAATACGGCACCGATCCTGTCCGCTATTATCTTTTACGCGAAATTCCTGCTTACCGAGGCGGTGATTTTTCAGTTCAGCGATTTAAAGAAATCTACAATGCAGATCTTGCCAACGGTTTAGGCAATTTAGTCGCTCGAGTGGCCAAACTGTGCGAAAAATCAGGCTTTGATTTCGAGGCGATAACGCCTAAAATTCTAAAAACCAATCGGGTTTCTAAGTACCTCGATGAGTTTAAATTTGATAGAGCACTAAGGTGGCTCTGGAGCGATGTAAAATGGGGGTTAAGGTGGTTAGACCGAAGAATAAATGATGAGAAGCCATGGGAAATCAAGGATGAAAAACTCCTGGAACTCCGGTTAAATCTATATGTCTTAAATATCCGAAAAATTGCCGAACTACTTAAACCTTTCCTTCCAGAAACATCGGAAAAAATCGAAAAACAATTTGTTGGGCCAAAAATCAAGGCCGAGAAGCCCTTGTTCCCCAGACTGAAATAAGATGCGCAATTTTATTCTTAAACACGAAAAAAAGATTCATCGTTTCCTGGAAATTCTGCCAGGGACCGTTTCCTGGAGCCTGATTTTGTTCTTTTTAGTTGGGGGTTTTATTATCCCGGTCACCATTGCCTACATTGTCCTGATCTTCGATGTCTTCTGGGTCTATAAATCCATTACCATTGCCTTTATGGCGGTGGTTTCTTATCTGCGAATCAAAGCCTCGGAGAAAATGGATTGGCTGGGAGAGGTAAAATTCTTCCCAGAATGGAAAAAGATTCATCACGTCGTTATTGTTCTCACTTACAAAGAGCCGCTTCATACTCTAGAGCGAACCCTAACTGCCATCGCCAATCAAGATTTCCCTTTAAAGCAGATCAGTGTCGTTTTGGCCACTGAAGATCGAGACAAAGAGGCTCCAGCCAAAGCCAGGGCTTTAAGAGAAAAGTTTGGTAAACAATTCGGCCATTTTTTCGTTACCCGCCATGTTTTAAAAAAAGGCGAAGTCGCCGGTAAATCTTCTAACGAACGCCATGCCGGCATTTGGGTTGAGAAAAAACTAGTCAATGAAAAAGGCTACAACCTTAATTTTATGACCGTTACTAGCTGTGACGCCGACCATGTTTATCACCCGAAGCACTTTTCCTATCTCACTTATAAGTTTTTAGATAGCCCTCACCGCTATGAACGTTTTTGGCAACCAGCAGTGATGTTTTACAACAATTTTTGGAACCTACCGGCGCTAACCCGGGTCGCCAACACCTTTGCCACCATTTGGAATACGGCTCTTTTAGTGCGCACCGACCGCTTAATTAGCTGTCAAAATTATTCTGCCTCTTTTAAGATGATTCACGAGGCTGGCTATTGGGATCCAGATGTCATCCCCGAAGACTACCGGATCTTTTTTAAGTGTTTTTATAAAACCGGCGGTAAGGTCGAAGTAGAACCGATTTATCTCCCCCTTCATGCTGACGCCGCCGAATCAACCGGCACCTGGAAAACCCTGGTTAACCAATATGAACAATTCAAGCGTTGGGCCTGGGGGATTTCTGATGACCCCTATATCATTAAGCATTATTTTCTTTCACCTTATATTTCCTTTTGGAATAAAACCATCCGCATCTTAAGGATCGTTGAAGATCATTTTCTTTGGCCAGTCAACTGGTTTTTCATTACTTTGGGAGTGACCATTCCTTCAATTCTAAACCCTAATTTCTCTAGAACGGTAATTGGCTATACTTTGCCCCGAATGTCCTCTTTGATTTTAACTTTCTGTTTACTCTTTTTGGCGGTGATTCTGATTGTTGATGCCAAACAGCGGCCACCAAGACCCAAGCATGTTCCCAGATGGCGGGCCGCTTTAATTCCTTTAGAATTTATCCTGATGCCTGTGGCGGGCTTTTTATTCACCGCTCTGCCGGGCCTTGATGCCCATACCAGGTTGATGTTGGGCAAATACCTGGAATATCGAGTCACCGAAAAAGTTTAGGCTTGCTTAAAATAACCCCTCTTGATAAAGTAAAAATAGATGAATCAATTTACGGTCAGCCTTTGGGGTGATGAGGCCTGGGCAGCCACTTTAGCGGTTAAGCCAATTGTCGATATCGTTCGGATTGTGGCTCGAGACACTTCGCCACCCCTATACTACCTTTGCCTTCACGCCTGGATGAAGTTTTTCGGTACTTCGGAGGTGGCTATCCGCAGTCTCTCTTTCCTTTTCTTTTTAGGCACGGCAATTACCGCCTTCTTGATCGCCAAACATCTTTGGGACAAAAAAACAGCCCTTTTGGCTGCCTTTTTAACTTTTACTAATCCCTTTCTTTTTATCTATGCTTTTGAAGGCCGGATGTATGCCATCCTAGCCTTGACTTCCACCCTCTCTCTTTATTTTTTTCTTAAAAAGAATCGGCCTGGTTTTATCCTGGCCACTACAGCCGCTCTTTACAGCCATCATTTCTCAATTTTTGTGGTTATCTGGGAAGTAATCTGGATCCTGATGGAAAACTGGGGCCAGCCGGTTAAAAAAATTATTAAAAGCCTTGCTGATTTTTTCATTATTGGCCTTCTCTATCTTCCCTGGCTTTATCCTCTTTATTACCAAACTTCGCTTGTTGGCAGTGGTTTTTGGCTAGGGAAACCAACCATCTCAGTTCTCATAGGCACTATCCGAAAATTCTTGGTTGGACCAGAAGAAGAAATTAATCGCTATTTAGCTTATTTTTCGATTATTGCCGTTTTGATCTTAAGACAATGGTTAAAAGACAAAAAGAATTCTACCTTTCTTATTGGTTGGTTTTTAACTCCCCTCGCTTTAACCTTCTTAATTTCTCAGTTTTTCCAGCCCATCTTTTATGACCGCTACATGCTGATGGCCATTCCCGCCAGCTCGCTCCTAATTGCCTCTTTGAGAAGAAAACCCTCTGTCATCTTTATTATTTTGATCATCTTTCTATTAGGCTTCGTTGATTTCCAATACTTCAATCATCCTACCAAAAGGCCTTTCCGGGAGTTGGCTAGTTTTATCAAGGCCGAAGCCCCAGATTTAACTTTGATCAACTACAATGCTGCCGCCCATCATCTTTGGGAAAGTAAATATTATGGTCTTGAGGCGCCAATTTACGCACCCGAACCCCTCCCCTTTTACACAGGGATTGCCTTAATGGAAGAGGGCGACGTGATTGAAAAGCTTCCTGATGAAGAAAAAATTGGCGCCATTAGTAGCGCTCCACCTAACGAAGTTCAAATCACCGGATTGGAGATTGAAAAGAGTAAACAATTCGAAAGTCTTTGGTTTTTATGGCTAAAAAGGAAAACAATCTAAAAAAGTTTCTAAAATCTTATTGGCTTGTTTTTGTCTTTATCCTGGTTATTTTTCTCCGCCTGCCTTCATTGTTCGAACCTTTTACCTATGGTGATGAAGGAATTTATCTGACTTTAGGTCAGTCTTGGCGAAAAGGAGCCGTTTTCTATCGAGACATTCACGATAACAAGCCACCCCTTTTATACCTCTTGGCTGGAGTTGCCTACAGCTTTGCTAATTATCGATTAATCCTTTTTTTCTGGAGCCTAATCACCGCCTATTTCTTCTCCAAACTCGGCCGTTTCCTTTTTAAGAAAAACGGTTGGGCTGTTTTTTCTTCCACCCTTATTTTTGCTATTCTTAGCAGCATCCGCCTTTTTGAAGGTACTATTGCTAACGCCGAAAATTTTTTAATCGGAACCTCGATTCTTGGTTTCTATTTCCTCTTGACCGCTAAAAAGAATTATCAATTTTTTTTCGCCGGTCTTCTTTTTTCTCTTTCGACTCTTTTCAAAATCCCGGCGGCTTTTGATTTCGCTGCCGCCGTTACCTTTGGATTTTTGCTATTTATGCAAAACCGAAGAAATTATTCGCTATTCATTATTCGCTATTCATTATTCGCCCTGGGCTTTTTCCTCCCTATTCTCCTCTCGCTTCTCTACTATGCCTCTCAAAACGCTCTTAGCCAGTATTTAACCGCTGCTTTTTTTCAAAATATTCCTTACCTTGCCTCCTGGGCACCAGACAAGCCGCAGGCTGGAGGACTACCCATCCCTCTTCTTGGCCGAGCTCTTGGCATCTTGATTGTCTTTAGCCTTCTTTTTTCTTTAAGGAAAAGGCTTTCCTCTGCCGCCAAACTAACCACTCTCTGGTTTTCTTTTTCCCTTTTTGCCGCCCTTCTTTCCAGTCGCCCTTACCCTCATTATCTTCTCCAAACAATCCCGCCTTTAACTCTTTCTCTTGGTTTAATTTTGGCCAAAGAGAAGGAAAAAATTATTTCCCTCACAATGGTCGTCGTTCTCGTCTTCAGCATGGTCATTTTCAATTATTGGCATTACCCAACCGTTTCTTATCTTCAGAACTTCTATTCGTTTGCTCTCAACTTAAAAACAAGAGATGACTATTTTGCTTATTTTGGTGGCCATACCCAAGATCTTTATCAGGTCGCCGCCTATCTTAAAACCCACACCGAGGCCGAGGAGGAAATCTTTATTTGGAGTAACCATCCTTCGATTTACCCCCTCGCGGAGCGCTCTCCGGTTGGTCGCTATGCCACTGCCTATCACATTATTGACTTTAACGGCTACGAGGAGACGATTAAAGCCCTCCAATCCTCTCTTCCTCGATATATTGTCCGCTCTCTGGAAGAAAAAAGAGCCTTTCCCTCTCTTGAGGCTCTGTTGGCCAACCAATACCTAAAAATAGAGACTGTCGGCCAGTTTGAGATTTACCGTCATCTTTGAACCTAGGCTGTGGTATAATTCGACTGATGGGAACCTTCCTTGACCAATTGACTGAAGAAAAAGGCAAGTTTAAGCTCTTAAGAGAGGACCGCCACCTCAATTTAAGCATCAGATTAAATTTAATCTTTTTGGCTATCAGTTTTTTCTTTTTGATGCTTTTTTGGCAAAGACTGCCTCCCCGGGTGCCTCTTTTTTTCAGCCATCCCTGGGGAGAAAGCCAGCTGATTCCGCCCATCGGACTTTTTCTCCTACCTCTCCTCTGTCTTTTGGTTTGGGTCATCAACTTCTGTCTTCTCCTGAAAACTTTAAAAGAGGAAAAAATTCTTGCTTGGATTTTAGCGGGGACCAGCTTAACTTTTACTTTCCTTTGCCTTGTCGCTTTGTATCAGATTATTAGGCTTATTCTCTAAAACTAAAGTGATTTCTCTCGTCTTAATCAAAAAACTTATTGGTGAGCCTTTTCTGGCCGCCTTTATTATTTCCCTCCTGTCGACGCCTTTAACGATTAAGCTTGCCCGCCGTTTTCGCTTGGTTGACGACCCCGCCAACCGGCGTCATCCCGCCCATACCCATCAGGGAATTATTCCCCGAGCCGGAGGTCTCCCCATCTTTTTAAGCCTCACCTTTACCAGTCTTCTTTTCCTTCCTTTAGATAAACACTTAAAAGGGGTTCTCTTCGGAGCGGCTCTCCTGATCATTATCGGCCTTCTTGATGATCGCTTTGATTTAAACCCTTATCTTAGGCTTTTCACCTGTCTTCTCGCTGCCGGCATGGTGGTCGTCGCCGGCATTGGCATTGCTTTTATTAATAATCCCTTTAACGGCATCATTCATCTTGATCAACCTCAAATTTATTTTGAATTTTTAGGAAAAACTAGAAGCATTTGGGTGCTGGCTAGCTTTTTCGCCTTATTTTGGATTGTCTGGATGGCTAATATCGTCAACTGGGCTAAGGGTTTCGACGGTCAGTTGCCGGGAATTGTCACCATCGCCGCCTTAACCATTGCCCTTTTGTCTTTCCGCTTTTCCGCTGACGTCACCCAATGGCCAGTGACCATTTTGGCCGCGATTACGGCTGGGGCTTATTTTGGTTTTTTACCTTTCAATTTTTATCCTCAAAAGATTATGCCTGGCTACGGCGGGGGAACCTTGGCCGGCTTCATGCTGGCTGTTCTTGCCATTCTTTCGACCACCAAAATTGGCACCGCCATCGTGGTTTTAGGGGTGCCGGTGATCGACGCGATTTATTCAATCGCCCGTCGACTGGCCGCCGGCCGCTCACCAGTTTGGGGCGACCGAGGCCATCTCCATCACAAACTTTTAGACGAATGGCACTGGGGTAAACGTCGAACGGCCATTTTTTACTGGCTAGTGACCGCCCTTCTGGGAGCAGTGGCTTTAAGTTTGAATAGTCGCCAAAAATTTTATACAATCATTATGATCGCGGTAGCGATCGGAGGAGTTCTTTTGTGGTTAAACTTCTTTACAACCTGGCGCTCGCAGCCCGACCAAGACAGACAATAAAAAATCTGGTTCTTTTTGCTGCTTTGATTTTCTCGGGCAACCTGCTGGTCACCGAAAAATTTTTAACCGTCGGTAAAGGTTTCCTTATTTTTTCTTTGCTCGCCTCCTCTAAATATATTTTTAATGATATTATTGATCTCCCTCTAGATCGACACCATCCCATCAAAAAGCACCGGCCAATTGCCACCGGTTCTCTGCCTATCCCCATTGCTCTTTTTGCTGTGATTGTTGGCGTTTTCACCAGCCTTTACTTGGCTGCCCAACTTTCTTTTTTCTTTTTTTTGACTTGCCTTGCCTATTTTCTGCTTCAACTAATTTACACTTTCTTTTTAAAGAACTTAGTTATTTTAGACGTTTTAGCCATTGCCGGCGGTTTTATCTTGCGGGTTTACGCCGGCGCTTTTGCGATCGATGTTCACCTTTCGGTTTGGTTCCTTCTTTGCCTTATTTCCCTTTCTCTTTTCCTGGCCGTAGGCAAGCGGCGAGCGGAATTAACCATTCTTGCCTCCAGAAAAGCTCTTCACCCCAGAAAAACCCTGGCCTTTTATAAACCGGCTTTACTTGATTCTTATCTAGCCATGTTCGGCAATGCCGCCTGGCTTTCTTATGCTCTTTTTACCTTCTTCACCCCTAGCCCCCCAGTTGCCCAAAGATTTCCTTTCTGGGATCGGCTGCCCCTAACTCTGGCCGGGGTTAATAAATGGCTGATGTTAACCATTCCCATGGTTATTTTTGCCATTATGCGCTATATGCAAATCATCTATACTGGCTCAAAAGCCGAAGCTCCAGAAAAAGTCCTTTTGTCAGACAAATCACTCTTGACGGTAATCACTGTCTGGGGCATCATGGTAATTTTAATTATCTATGGCGTTAGATAAAAACAAAAAGACTAGTCTGGCTGATATCAAAGCTCTCTATCAACCACCAGCCAATTCTCATAAAGGTCAAAACGGAAAACTAATCATCATCGGTGGCTCCCACCTTTTCCATGGGGCTTCGCTTTGGGCCTTGAAGGTGGCCAGTCGGATCGTGGACATGGTCTATTATTCTTCGATTCCCGAGAATCTTAAATTAACCCAAAAACTGAAAGCTAATCTTTATGATTTTATTGGTGTGCCTAGAGAAGAGATTGAAGCCTATATCCAGGAGGCAGAAGCAATTCTTATTGGTCCGGGTTTAACCCGGGAAAAAGGAACCAAGAGTTTAACAGAAAAGTTGATCAAAAAATTTCCTAAAAAGCAATGGGTGATTGATGCCGGCAGCCTCCAAATGATGTCTCAAAAATTGATTCCTAAAAACTCAATCCTTTTACCCCACAGAAAGGAATTCAAGCGGCTTTTTGGGGTTAAAGCTAATCCAGAAAACGCCGCCAAAATGGCTCAGAGATATGGTTGCGTCATTCTCCTGAAAGGCCCAACCGATTACATCTGTTCTTCTTCTAAATGTAAAATCAATCTCACTGGCAATGAAGGGATGACCAAAGGGGGAACCGGTGATGTTTTGGCGGGACTGGTGGCTGCTTTTGCTTGTAAAAACGATCCTTTTTTAGCCGCTTGCGCGGGGGCCTATATTAATGGCCTGGCTGGTGACCGACTAAAAAAACGGGTGGGCATTTACTACAACGCCTCTGATTTAGCCGAAGAAATTCCAGCAACTTTAAAATGGTGCTTAGGTAATAAGAAGAACTAAGGAGCTACTCTACTAATTCTGAATAAACCCCGGAAACCCAACCTTCTTCTCCCTCTTCATATTCAATTTTATGCCAGCCACTTTCAGTTTTACCAAGATAAGGATAGGTTTCGCCGGGATTAACCTTCGCTAGTTCAGTGGATTCATCATCAGTTGACGGTTCTTCTCTAACTCGCAACCAACCAGTAGGCGTCTCTTTGATGCGCACATAGGGCTTGTCAACCGAGGCAGTCGGGGTTGCCTCAGCCTTAGTTGTTGGTGTCGGGGTGGTTTCTTCCTCTTCAGCCTCTTCTTCCTCTTCTTTCTTTTCTGCGCTGGGTGTTGCCTCTTCCTCTTCCGTTCCTTCTTCCTCTTTAGCCAATTGAACTGCGACCGTCAATTTATAACCAGTAACCGTGTGCGCCGAAATAGATTTTTCTTGATAACCAGGAGCAGAAACAACCACCTGATAATCGCCAGCTGACAGATCTTCAATTAGAACCGGGGCAAACCCTTTTGGTTCTCCATCAACTTTCACTACCGCCTGATCAGGAATAGAGATGACCTCTAAAGAAGCACTGTCTTTTTTGGCAATTTTTTCTAGAGATAATGTTTCGCCCGAAGAAGAGTCTTCGCTTGACCCAAGTGTTCGATTAATCACCGTTAATATATTAGCCACTAAAGTGACTTTACTTTCCCAGGAAACCAGCTGATCAGTGGTAGCTTCAGGGACGAGCTTAACCGTGTGTTCTCCAGGAGTGAGTTGATCATCAAAATAAGGTGTAATCCCCACACTGTTGCCATCCAGAAAAACCGTAGCCGTTGGGGTTGAGGAAATCTGAAGGGCGGCCGGGCCGCCTTGGTTAAGAAACTTTCCCCGAAAAATAAAAACGCCCAGAGCCAGGGCGAGAACAGCAACAATGGCAATCAGCCAAGATTTCTTCATCAGGGATGAATGATACCATAAATTGTCAAAAAGGACAAGCATCTTATAGGGTAAAGGTTTTGCTTTTTTGAGGCCAGGCATGATAAAATCAGAGTAAGGCCTGGTACTCGAGTAGCCCAGAGAGCTGTCTGCAAAACAGCTAACGCGGGTGCAAATCCCGCCCAGGCCTCAAAAAACTGAACGTGCTTGACTTTTTGAGCCTAATTTGGTATACTCTAGTCAACCTATTGCAATTGCAATAGGATTTTTTATTTAGCGGGCTAAATTAACCCGCCAAATGACTACTTTAACCCTTTCGCTAGGAAGAAACCAAGTGTTGGTTTCTTTCGGCCGCAAATCGGGGCGACCCAAACGCACTCTTGCGGTTAAATTAGGCGAAATCATTTCCTTTACTAAGAAGCTGGCCACCTCACGACGCTATGCTGGTCATCCGGTCAGTCGGGTTTTGCGTCGGGTTTTTGAGTTCCAAAAAATCAGGGGAATTCTAGGCTTAAACTTGGCTTTTATTGCTTTATTCTCTGGGGTTTTAATTCCCCCTATTTCGGCTCTGGATACTCAACCCGAAGAAGAAATCGTGGCTCTTTCTCCTGGTGAAACCCAGGTAATTACCCTGGAAGGGATTCAATCGCCTTTAAAGACTTTTAATGTCAGCCAGGGTTATAGTTTTTTTCACCCAGCCATTGACCTTGATGAAGAGTTAGGCGCCGAAATTTACCCGATTATGAAGGGTCAAGTTGAAGATGTCTCCGAAGGCCGGTTTGGCTATGGAAAATCCATTCTAATTAACCATGGCAATAATCTGAAATCCTTTTATGCCCACCTCAACCAAATCAATGTTTACGAAGGTGAAGAAGTGAATATGGAGACTGTGATTGGGACTGTGGGTCGGACTGGTTGGGCAACTGGTACCCACCTTCACTTAGAGATCCGAGATAACGGCAAAAACATTAACCCTTTAACCTTGTTGCGCTGAAGGGAAAAGCGCTAGTTTCAACACTAAGGTTTAAAGAGAATTAAAAAACCCGCTTCCGCGGGTTTAATTTTGCGTTTTAAGTTTTAAGCCTCGCCTACATTCCCATTCCTCCACCGGGCATGCCGCCACCAGGCATACCTGGTCCGCCAGCTGGCGGATTTTCTTTTTCAGGAATATCGGTCACTAAACCTTCGGTTGTCAAAATCATCATCGCCACCGAAACCGCGTTTTGAAGAGCGGTGCGGGTCACTTTGACTGGGTCAATAATCCCCGCCTTAATCATGTCCACATATTCACCAGTTAAGACGTTAAAGCCAACGCCTTTTTCCTTTTTCTTGACATTGGAAACAACCACATTGCCATCTTCACCTGCGTTTTCAGCTAAAAGTCTCATTGGTGCTAGTAAGGCTTTTTGAATAATCTTTGCTCCAGTTAATTCGTCACCTTTCAAACCTTTAGTCTCAATTGTTTCCGAAGCAGCCAATAAAATTACCCCACCGCCAGGCACAATCCCTTCTTCAATGGCTGCCTTAGTCGCTGCCACTGCGTCTTTAACTCTTTCTTGACGTTCTTTAAGCTCAACTTCAGTCGCCGCGCCAACTTCAATTACCGCTACCCCGCCGGAAAGTTTGGCTAATCTTTCCTCAAGTTTTTCTCGATCAAATTCGCTGGTAGTCCGATTGATCTCAGCTTTAATTTGTTTAATTCTGCCCTGAATAGCTGATTTTTGGCCTTTACCGCCAACAATAATGGTTTTGTCTTTGTCGGTCGTCACCCGATCGGCTCGACCCAAATCTTCAACGGTTACCTCCTCAAGTTTCCGACCCACGTCTTCGGAAATCACGACTCCCCCAGTAAGGATAGCGATGTCTTCAAGCATCTCTTTTCGCCGATCACCAAAACCCGGAGCCTCAACCGCTAAAACGTTAAAAGTGCCTTTAAGTTTATTGACTACTAGAGTCGCTAAAGCCTCGCCTTCAACCTCGTCAGCAATAATCACCAAATTTTTGGAAACTTTGACCAAGTTTTCTAAGAAAGGCAGCATTTCTTGAAGGGAAGAGATTTTTTTATCGGTCAGCAAGATATAGGGATTTTCAATCGTGGCTTCCATCGTGTCCGCATCAGTCACGAAATAGGGGGAAACGTAACCTTTATCAAATTCCATCCCTTCCTTATAATCAATTACCAATTCTAAACCTTTGCCTTCCTCAACCGTGACCACACCGTCGGCCCCGACTTTTTTCAGGGCTTCGGCAATCCTGGAGCCAATTTCTGCGTCTTGAGCCGAAATCGTGGCCACCTGAACAATCTGGTCGGAATCATCCCGAACCGATTTGGCCTGTTTTTTGATAGCCGTCACCGCTTGCTCAGCGGCCTTTTCAATCCCCTTATTAAGAATCATCGGGTTGGCACCGGCGGTAATGTTTTTAATTCCCTCTTCAACAATTGCTTGGGCGAGAATTGTGGCTGTCGTTGTCCCGTCACCGGTGACATCATTGGTTTTGTCAGCCGCTTCTTTAACTAGCTGGGCCCCCATGTTTTCAAAAGGATCTTTAAGCTCAATTTCTTTGGCTACGGAAACGCCGTCGTGAACCACTGAAGGAGCACCCCATTTTTTATCCAAAGCGATATTTCTCCCTTTGGGGCCCAAGGTAGTGCCCACCGCTTTAGCCACGGCATCAACGCCTTTTTTTAGTTTTTCCCTGGCCTCTTCGGCATATTTTAATTGTTTAGCCATCCTTCGACTCCGCTCAGGATAAATTTTATTTAAGAACTGCTAGAACGTCCTCAAATTTAACAAAAACTAATTCTTTCCCGGAAACATCAAATTTAACTTCATCCCCACCCCATTTTTTGAAAATTACCAGGTCGCCCACTTTAAATTCAGGCATCACTTTTCGGCCTGAATCAGTAGTTTGGGGACCACCCAGGGCAATTACTTTTCCTTTTTGAGATTTTTCGTCATGAGTATCAGGAAGAACAATCCCGGCCGCGGTTTTTTTCTCTAAAGCCACCGGCTCCACCAAAGCATAACCGGCCGTTGGTTTCAATCTGGGTTTTATAGTTTTTGTTCGAGCCATCTTTTATTACAAAAAAAAGTTATACTTCGCAGTAACGCTCGTATAATTTTCGCTTTACTCAAACTATCACTCAGTGATAACGATTGCTATTCTATCGCAAGCAATACCTTTTGTCAAGGCTGAATTAAATAACCTTAACCAAACAAACCGTCACATTGTCCTGACCACTGGCTTGACTGGCGGCCTTGACCAACTCTTTAGCTTTGATTTTCAGTGATTTTTTGGTTTTACCAACTTTCTTAAGTAGGGCCAAAATTTTCTCATCACTTAGGGATTGATAGAGCCCATCAGTACAAAGAAGCAGAAGGTTTCCTTTTTTGAGCTCGCCTTTAAAGATATCAATTTTAACCTCCGGTTTAATGCCTAAAACCCGAGTGACAATTCCCCCACCCAAGCCGTGATCAATCGAAACCTGGTTAAAAGCACCGGCTTGAACCAAGTAGGCCCGGCTGTCCCCTACATTGGCAAAAGTCGCTTTCCGACCTTCAATCACCACCCCGACCAAGGTGGTGGCCATCCCAAAATAATCAGCTTTTTCTCGAGACTGGCGATAAACTTCGTGGTTGGCCAGCTCAAAAGCTCTTTTTAAATTCCTAGTTTCTTGATAGGTTTCAATGGCGGTCTCAATGGCTGTTTGAGCCGCCACCTCACCAGCCGGCAAACCGCCTAAACCATCGGCCACCAAAAAAAACTCCTCATCCACATAGCCAAAATCATCCTCGTTCTTCTCGCGGCCTTGACCAATATCGGTTGCAAATGCAGAAATCACCATAATCTATTCCCCTTCCACTGACTCTAAAAACAATCTTCTCTTAAAACCGCCGCGCTTTTGGCGTTTTTTAGTTTGAAATTTAGCTAGCTTAGTTTTGCTGAAGCCTTTTAGTTTTAGAAGGGTATCAATAATCTCTTGAACATCCGCGATCTCGTTTAAAAGCTCGATTTCTTTTGCCTTAATCAACTCTTTGGCCTCCTCAACTAGTTTCTTCCTTAATTCTCTTTCGTATTCTTCTTTGCTTAAAACTCGCGTTTTAGATTTCAAGCCTTCCTTCTCAATGATTTCCGAAATTCTATCCCGAATAAGCTTTCGGTAAACTTTTTTCTTAGCCATGATTTGAGCTTCCTATTCTGCTTTCAATTCCTAGCCATCAATGGTCAAAATTTGATCGCGAACTGCCCTTAAATCGGCTATTTCTTTTTTTGTGGGCGAAGGGTTTCTGCTGTGCTCGACCGCTAAACGCCAATATTCCGCCCATAGCGCCTGACTGCCTTGCCTGTTTTGGCCCGCTTCTAATTTTAACTTGGCCTCCTCATAAAGCGGAAGGGCTAACTCTCTTGCTTCTTTGATCTGAATTCTTTGATACATTAGATCAATTTTATCTTGAACTTCTTGAGAAGTCCTTTGATCAGAAATCATCTCAATAAAAAAACCTACCCTTGTTTCAAGAAAAGACAGACTATCCGCTGCTTGAACCAGGCTCTGGCGATAATTACCGCCAGTTTCATGAGCTTGAATAAGGTATAAAATATCAACAAGTTGTTCTTCAGGTAGTTTCAATTCTCTTCTTAGAAATCGACAGGCAATCCTGGCCGAACGCCGACTATGACCAGTGGAATATTCTTCGTATTCCTCCGGACTATAACCAGAAGGAGGATGGGAAGGATAATAAGGGTCAAGAAAGGCTCGGTCAATATCATGAAGTTGGGCGGCTAAAACTACATTTAAATCAGCCGCTGGATCAATTCCTCTTACCCAGTCAGCGGCTCGGTCAAGATGGGTTTGAAGATTTTCTCCGCCAGATGAGAACCGTTCACATCTCTCTTTTACCCATGCCCTTACTTGAGCAAAAATTTGCTCTTCACTTAATTCAGAATTAGGTGATCCTTCTGTGAGCATCTTGAAAGGCAGTGCCTTGATTCTACCAAATTTAGCCTTGGAAAACTAGAGGACTACGGGGGGTCGAGTCTGAGTTCACAGAATCAGGACTAACAAAAATATCAGTAACCATTGGTCCTTTATCCTGATGAACGGAACCAATCGTAGCCTGTTGATTTTGAGAAAAAACTTCTATCAAAATTTCCCCATGGGCTGGGGTTTCGGTCTTAATGATCTTTGTTCCATCAGAGAAGGTTAGGCGGATTATTCCCTCGGCCGCAGAAAACATCCCGCCGCCAACAACCATTATTTCAGGGGTTTTACTCATTATTTCTCCTTGAGAGAGAAATTCTAGCAGATTTAGGCTCGCGAAGCAACCATCTTAGACCGGAAAAAATTCTTAATCAACTTCTGAAGGCTCATCTCTGGACAATAATATACTTCTTCTCGGCTAAAACATCTAGAGCCATACGGATGGCTTTTTTAGTACCTGGCTCCATCTCATTAAGGGGCAAATTGCCTAAACTAAACCATTTAAACTCCGTGTTCTCGCCTGAATCTGGTTCTGCCTTGATTGTTTTTTTCCCTTCTAAAAGTTGCCACTCCTCAGATCTTCTCCCTTTTTGGCTAACTGCCTGAATGACTTCCACGACGACATGAATTGTCCAACCCGTTTTTGAGTCTTTAAAGGGTTTTGCTCGTATTACCGAGACTTGGGTAGGCGTCCTTTTTGATTCCTCAAACCTCCCCCGATAAGCGATTTCTTCGATAAAATCGCCATACGTAAACTCCCTCTTGTCTTTGGCTCTAGCTTTAGCTTTCTGATCTCCAGAATCAATATCTCTTTCTTCGATCGTTTCCATCATTGGCGCCCAAGTTGTTTCCCCCCAAGGTTTTTCTTTTCTCCGAGCTCTTTTTCCTAACAAAATTTCCATTTCCACAAGGCTTGAAGGTTCTAAGATCGGCAAGCCTAATTGATTAAAGGAAACCAGCGCCACCGCCTCTTTTCCTTCTTTTAACCCCCTTCTAAGATTTTTCTTGATTAGCTGAAATGGCGCCTGATAATCAAGCTGGAGATTTCTAAATCTCCCATTTACCTCAAGCTGAGAAAAAATTTCCTCTAAGCTGGTTACTGGTTTCCCTGCTTCTTCTACCATAAAATCTCCCCTGGAATATTTTATCGCCCAATCCCTAATCTCTTCAATCTTTTTTGATACTCTGGTAAAACCCAGGTTCTGGCGTCTTGGGGATGGAAACGGAGCCGGCCTTTCTCAACCACTTCAGTGGTTCTTTTTTTGGCCATATATTTAAGCTGCACCCAACAAGCTAGGGCTTCCAGTTTGGCAAGTATTGCTTGACCCATTGATTCGCCTTTAAAAACTTTGGGTAGGTTCCGTCTTTTTCCCATAAAACTTTCATTTGACCAACTTCGTGGGCAGAAAAAAGATCCCGTTCTTTCTTAGGAATGGCCAAATGAACCTCGTCTAAGAACATATTCAAACAAATTTTATCTCTTGCTTTTTGGTCGCCTGGTCGGCGGCGGGAGGCAACCACTTCAATTAATAAAACCGCTAGCAATCTCGTTAACCAAAGCCGATTTTTAGTAGTCACGATCATTAAATCAATGTCATCTTCCTTATCTGTGTTGGCCATGGCCAGAGCGCCTGTGACGGCCACCATTTTGATGGTCGGAATAAACTTCAGCCAATTGGCAACCCGCTGGCCAATCTTTAATTTTTCCCGGCTCCAGCGGGCCCGCTTTTGACGAAGAGAAACCAACCTCCTTCTTCCTCTTAGATAATAATAGCCTTCCTTTTTAGCAGTTCGGGGAAGTTTCTCTAATGCTTTTTCGATATCCGATATCCGATATCCGATATCCGAAAGAAGAAATTGCCAGATTTCTTCTTTTTTCAACGGATAATCAAAAACATCAGCATAGGCAAGAGTGCGAAAAATTGCCTTTGATAAGGGCTTCATGCGCCTATGATATCACAAGGAGCCTAGCGAGCGGTGTAACTCCCCAAGCCATATTGGGAAAGAAGCTGGGAAACCCCTTCCGAAGCAGTGAGCAAAGCTTCTGCCGAGGTGTCACCATCATTAACGGCATTAACCGCATCTTCAAAATATTTAATCATCCGGTCATTAATTCCGTTGTCAAAGGTTCGGGAAGCTAAATACCAAGATTGGGCCAAGGACGCTTGCTCAATGAACGGGGCGGCCATGGGGTCGCTTTTGATTAAATCGGCCATGTCTATTCGAGAGAAGGGTTCGCCGAAAAGTCTAGTTTGGCTTTCGGCTTGATAAAGCTTTTGCATTACCTCTCGACTGGAAAGATATTTTAGAAATTCCCAGGCCTGTTCCTGGTTTTTACTTTTTTTCGAAACCCCCTCAACCCAATAAGAAGCCCAGTTTACTTCGGTGTCTGAAAGTTGGGGGGCGGCGACCACTTTGAACTCAAGATCGGGATTAATGTTCTTAATCTCAAAAACGTCCCAGGAAAAGCCAAAATACATCGCCAGTTTTCCAGTAGCAAAAGCTAGCATTGAAGAGGGTAAAGTTTCATTCCAAACCCGATCGACTCGGCTAAAAAGAGTGAAGTAGGTTAAGGCGTCTTCAGCTAATTTTCCGGTGGGCGCCGCCAGATTAGCTCCGTTCTGGAGCATCATTAAACCCAAAATATCGCTCCAATGCTCTACGTTTCCGGTTAAACCTAGGGCCGCTCCGGCAGTCTTGATCTCCCCCTGTTCGTCTCGAACAGTTAAGGCTGAAGCTAAGGTTCGTAATTCATCCCAAGTAGTTGGTGGCGTTTTCCCAGCTGCCCTAAAAACCTCCTCATTATAAAAGAGAGTTAAGGTATCAATCTCGAGAGGAATGCCTAAATAGTCAGTTCCTGATCGAAGATCGGTTCTCGCTACCGGATAGTAGGTCGCCTCAAAAGAAGAAGCATCCATCACTGAAGCGGGTACAGAATCAAGTTCATTCTTAAGCATCGGGATCCAGGTGTTGTGAAAGCGGAAAATATCTGGCCCTTCTCCTCGAGCTAAAGCGGATTGAAGCCGTTCCCGGTATTCATTTTTAGAGTTACGAACATAATTCACTTTAATCCCCGGATGATCATTCTCCCAGTCGGTGATGACTTGTTTCATCACCGTATCTGGCTCCCAAAGCCCCCAATAGACCAAGGTCACTTCAGATGGTTTTTGGAGCCGAGGTAACCCAAAGCGAATCGCGGCAATAATTCCCCCAATAATCAGTAAAAGAACCAAAAAAGGCAAAATAATCTTTTTTAGCGAGCCAAACCTTGATTCATCTTCGAGCTGAAGAATTTCAGACTTCCCGGGTGGTGGTTCTGTTGGCGGCGGTTCTGGTGCTGGTGGTGAGGGCGGCGTTGATTCCGGTTGAGGGGAAACCATTGATGGCACCTCAGGCATTACTTCTACTTCAGGAAAAGGCGCTGGTGGTGGTTCGACTGGCGGTGAAGAAGGAGGCATTTCGGGGGTCGGACTCTCTGGAAGAGGCTCGGCTCCGCCTTCAGCAGAAGTTGGCGGCTCAAAAGGAGAAACTGGTTCTTGAACAGATGTTTTTTGATCCTCTGATAATGGATTATCGTTAGGCGGGACCGGCATAGATTTTACGCTTTTACTAATGTTATCATACACAAGATGAATAAAACTTTGCAAGAACTCCAGAAACAGCTCAGAAAATTCACCAAAAAACTCCCTCAAATTTCGGCTGAAAGAATTGCCTTTTTAGTCCTCATTTTAGTTCTTGCTTTTTTATTTTTAGTCTTTCTCTCCTATCACCTTGCTTATTGGCAAAAAATTTATCCGGGAATAACCGTGCTGAAGGAACCAATAGGCAACCAAACTCTGGGAAAGGCAACAGAAAAAATTGAAGGGCAAATTGCCAAGATTGAATTAAAAACTCTTCCCCTGATTTACCAAGAACAGGCATGGTCAGTGGATCTCCATCAACTTGATTTTAGCTATAACGCCACGGCCACGGCTCAGAAAGCTTACCAGGTCGGCCGAGCCGGCTCCTTAACTCAGAATCTCAAAGCCAAAACCGAGGCTTGGTTTAAGGGTATTAATCTCAATTTAAATTATCAACTCAGTCAAAATCTCCTAGAAAACCGAGTGGCCACTATCGCCGGAGAACTTTTTATCCCGGCGATCGAGCCAACAATTCAAGTCTTTGAGGCGACCCCAGCTGGCGCCTTAAGCCGAATCGCGATTGAAGCCGGCAAAGAGGGCCGAGAGCTAGATCAACAGAGACTTCTGTTAATTATTGATCAACGACTCTCGACCGCCGATTTTGATCCTCTTGAGCTACCAGTCATTATTCTCTCACCGAGTTTGACTGATGATCAAATCGCCAGAACGAAAACCAGGGCCGAAAAATTTTTAGACAAGAAATTAGTTTTTTCTCAAGATGAAGATCAATGGGAATTAGATGAACAGGAATTGATCGGTTTCCTTTCTTTCACTGATCAATATGAAGAGGCAAAAATCGCCAGTTACACGGCTACTCTCGCCCAAAATATTGATCGTCCTCCTCAAAACGCTGCTTTCCAATTTGAAGGCGGTCGGGTCACTCAATTCCAGCCCGCCAAAGAGGGATTAACTTTAAAACAAGAAGAGACCATTAAGTCAATTATCACCGCGCTTGAGAAAATTGAGGCCGGGGAAGGAAATCAGCCGATGATTAATCTTTCGGTTATTACCGCCTCTCCGGAGGTGACCGTCGAAGAAATTAATGACCTAGGCATCAAGGAACTTTTAGGCCGGGGTGTTTCTTATTTTCGAGGTTCAATCACTTCCAGAATTCATAATATTCAGCTCGCTTCTTCCCGGTTCAATGGTCTTTTAATCCCCCCAGGAGAAACCTTTTCTTTTAACCAAGCCCTGGGTGAGGTCTCGCCGGCCACTGGCTTTCAACAGGCCTATATCATTAAAGAGGGCCGGACAATTCTTGGGGATGGCGGTGGGGTTTGTCAGGTCTCCACTACCTTTTTCCGAGCCGCTTTAGACGCTGGTTTACCGATTATCGAACGCCAGGCTCATGCCTATCGGGTGGCTTACTACGAACAAGGCTTTTCGCCTGGGCTGGATGCCACCGTTTGGGAACCAAGCCCAGATCTAAAAATTAAAAATGATACTCCCGCCCACATTTTAGTCCAAGCTTATGCAAATGTTGGTGCCCGGAGTTTGACTTTTGAGTTTTATGGGACTTCAGATGGCCGCCAAGCCACGATTGGTAAGTCCCGGATTTGGGATCAGGTTCCTCCCCCACCTGATCTCTATCAGGATGATCCTACCTTGCCAGCTGGCCAAATTAAGCAGATTGATTGGAAAGCTTGGGGTGCCAAAGTGGCTTTTGATTGGAAAGTGGTTCGCGGCGATGAAGTCCTTCAAGATCGAACTTTCTATTCAAACTACCGCCCCTGGCAAGCCGTCTTTTTACGAGGCACTGGTCCAGCTCAATAAAGGGAAAATGAAAAACCAAAACCTGAACCGCCTCATTCTTGGTTTTCTGTTGGTGGGACTTTTTTTGCTCTTCTTCCTTCCCCCCACTGATCCGGATTTAGGCTGGCATTTGCGTTGTGGTCAGCAATTTTGGGAACAAGGAAAACTTTGTGCCCAAAATACTTTCAGCGTTCTCATGGCCGACTATTACTGGCCTGACGCCCGAACTTTTTATCAAGGTTCAATCTTTCCTTTTTATAAAATCTTTAATCTTTTCGGTTTAAGCATGGTCAATAGTTTTTTGCTCTTGGCGACTTTCGTTCTCTGGCTTTCTTTATCAGGGAAAAGGGAAATTAAGGCGACACTTATGCCTTTAATTATTTTTCTTTCTTGGTCAGTTTTAGGCTTTGGTATTCGCAACCAGCTCATCAGCCTCTTTTTCCTCTTCGCCTTAATAAAAACCATTGAATTAACGGAAAAAAACCAAAAATGGGCTTTTCTCTTCCCTCTGATAATGTTTTTTTGGGCTAACAGTCACGGCGGGTTTGTGTTGGGAGTTTTTTTACTCTCAATCTTTCTCTTTGAAAAAACCCTCCGGCTCTTAACCAGGCCTCACCAGGACAAAAACTATCTCTTTTTTCTCATACCTGTTCTTCTTAGTCTTGGGGCGACTCTCTTAAACCCTTTTGGGATTAAAATTTATTTTGAAGGTTGGCGACACCTCATGATTGTCCCTCTTTCTCAGTTGATTGCTGAGTGGGTGCCCCCCCAACCTTGGCTCCAAATCACGATTTTAATCTTCCTGGGATTGACTCTTGGGGTTCTTTACCAAAACCGAAAACAGCCTCTAACTCTCCTTAAAACCATCACCTTGATTTTCTTGGCTCTTTTAGCTTTAAGAGCCAGGCGAGATCTAGCCTTTTTCTTCTTTTTGGCGGGTTATCTTTTCTCCTCATTAAAAATTAAAACAAAAATATTTCCATCTTTGGCTCTACTTGCTGCCGCCTTTATTTTCGTTTTAGGTTTTTTCTTCCAGCTTCCAAGAACAATGATGATCGATGGGAGCTGGGATCAATTTTGTCAAATCAGATATGCCTGTGAGGGCGTCTCCTTTTTAAAAGAGCGGCCGGAAAAGGGCAATATTTTTAACACCTATGAACAAGGAGGTTTTTTAATCTGGCAGCTACCAGAATATAAAGTTTTTATTGACGGCCGAATGCCCGCCTGGCCTCATCCTTCGGGCAAAAGTCCCTATACTATCTACTTAGAAACTTTACAGACTCAACCGGGCTGGCAAGAAACCCTTCAGGATTATGATATCAATTGGCTTTTCATTGGTCCGGGGACTTTCATGGATCTGAAAATCCGAGATGATCCTCAAAGCCTTGGCTGGCAAGAAGTTTTTCGGGGAAAACGAGCCGTAATTTATCAAAAAATATAAACTAGATGAGAGCCTTCATTGCCCTAGAATTACCAGAAGAAATAAAGGACGAGATTAAGGCACTCCAAGATGAGCTTAAAAAAGCTGGGGTTGAGGCGCGGTGGGTTAAACCGGAAATCAGCCACCTAACCTTGGCTTTCCTGGGCTCAATTAGGCCTAATAAGGTGGAACTAATTGGCCAAATTCTTGATGAAGCAGCGGCTCAAGTTAAACCAATTAAACTCTCTTTTTCCAAAATTAATTGCTTTCCTAATCTGAATAAGCCCAGAATTATTTTTATTGATTTGGCTGGTGAAACAGATCAACTCCAGGCTTTAGCCCTTGAAATTCGGAAGAGGTTGAAAAAACAAAAAATCTGGTTTGATGAAAAACCGTTTTCTTCTCATCTTACCTTAGGAAGAATCAAAAAAAGAAAAAACCTTACTAAAATTTTAAAAAGAATCACGTTTAAAAGAATTGAGTTCCAGGCCAAAGAAGTCGCCTTAAATAAAAGTGATCTTGGTCTAGTTGGCCCAACCTATATAAAACTTAAAAAAGTTTTTTTGGTTTAAGATTTGCTTTTTTCATGAAAAGGAATTAAAATCGAATCATGGCTGAGGATAAAGCCAAAGAGGAAGGGCTAAAAGTTTCAAGAAGAGATTTCTTAAAAATAAGTGCGGCAGGGGCTGGCTTTTTGACTCTTGGCGGAGTTTTATCGAGCTGTGGCTTCAAACCTTCTGAAACAACTCCTCCTTCTGAATCTCTCGAAAATCAATTAGGATATCGCCTTAAAGAGGCCTTAAACAAAACCAAAGAAGCTAGCGAGGGTTTAGTGGTTGACGGCATCGCTAAAAAAACCGGCGATCTTTCTAGTTACGCCGTTGAAACCCCGGTTCTTTGCCTGCCTATCGGCGGAGACCAGCGAAATCAATTTCAGTTAGGCTTTCTCAAGGCAGGGGCTGAGGTTTCTTCTTCCTATTTGGCTTATCTTGTCAATCGTCAAGAAGGCAAAGAGAAATACGAAGTTTGGGATGTACTTTTGGTTGATTTAAAAGCAGACTTCAAAAACTCTTGGGAATTTGGCAAAGTTGGTGGCTGGGATGAAAACCGATTGACAGAAGCAGTTGCCCAAAACAAGGATCACTTAGTTGAATTCGAGGGTCGAATAGCCCTCTTTTGCTTTAATGGAGAAGAAACCCAAAAGAAAAATGAAACGATCCCTTCTGGCCCGACTCCGTAAAACCTCGGAAAATCTTTAGTTATTAAAAGGTATAATTAATTCATGCGAATTTTGGGAATTGAAACCAGTTGCGACGAAACCGCCGCCGCAATAGTTGAAAGTCCTTCGACAAGCTCAGGATCAAAAATTATTACTAATGTGGTTGCTTCTTCAATTGCCCTTCATCAAAAAACCGGCGGGATTATCCCTGAAGTAGCGGCCAGAGAGCAAATAAAGTCCATCATTCCAATGGTTGAGGAAGCCATTAAAGAGGGACAAGAGATTGAAGCGATTGCTGTCACTGTTGGCCCAGGCTTGATTGGCTCACTTCTGGTGGGAGTCGAAACCGCCAAAACCCTAGCTTATGTTTGGCAAAAACCAATTATCCCGGTCAATCATCTCCAAGCTCATTTATACGCCAATTGGTTTAATAACCAGCCGCCACAATTCCCTGCCCTTGGCCTAGTCGTTTCCGGTGGACATACCGAGCTAGTTTTAATGAAAAGCCATAAAGAGATGAAATGGTTGGGTGGGACGCGTGATGATGCCGCCGGCGAATGCTTTGATAAAACTGCCCGGCATTTGGGTTTAGGCTATCCCGGCGGTCCAGAAATCGCCAAACTAGCTAAAAAAGGCAATCCCCAAGCCTATGATTTACCTCGACCAATGATTAACCAAAAAAATTTAGATTTCTCCTTTGCTGGTCTGAAAACCGCAGTCATCAACCTCACCAAAAAAGAAAACAAGATTAAAAGGATCGATTTAGCCGCTTCAATCCAGGCCGCGATTATTGACGTTTTAGTTAAGAAAGCTCTTCAAGCAGCCGAAAAACACCAGGTTAAAAGCGTTCTCCTTGCTGGTGGGGTGGCCGCCAACCAATATTTACGCAAAGAAATGAAAAAAAGCCTATCAACTCTCCACTCTAAACTCTATATTCCCGAACCAAACCTTTGTACTGACAACGCCACCTATATCGCTGGTTGCGCTTATTTCAATTACCAACCGCTTGCTTGGCCAAAAATTCAGGCTGATCCCGGAATGAAAATATGCTAGCTAAAGACATTACCTTGATCAACAAACCCAAAGGTATCTCTTCGGCTCAGGCAGTGACCATAATCAAAAAGAGGCTAGGGATCAAGAAAGCCGGCCATGCCGGCACTTTGGATAAGGAAGCCTCAGGTTTATTAATTATTGGCCTAGGCAAAGGCACCAAAAAACTCTCCGATTATCAAAAACTACCTAAAGAATATTGGGTTAAGATTAAATTGGGGGTTCAAACAGACACTGATGATCTTTCCGGAAGAGTAATTCAAAAAAAGTCAGTTAAAAACATTAGTTTGAAAAAAATTGAAAAAACTCTGAGAACTTTTTTAGGCAAACGAGAACAACTGCCTCCTGTTTATTCAGCCGTTAAAATCAAAGGCAAACCAGCTTACAAATTAGCCAGAAAAGGAAAAACGGTTAACCTTAAACCAAGAACAGTGGAGTTGATCGAGGCTGAAATAAAAAAATTTGAGCCTCCCTATCTGGTTTTAATAATCAAAACCAGTAAAGGCTTTTATGTTCGCAGTTTAGTTCGCGATCTCGGCGAAAAGCTTAGTTGCGGCGCGACCGTAGCCGCCCTTACTCGGACCGCTATTGGGCCATATTTACTTTCTCGGGCTCAAGCAATCCTGGAAAAACCTGGCCAGTTTGAGAATTAAGCCCAGTTTAGGTATAATCAGGCTATGTCTCACTTAGAAAGAAATCCGGGAATAACCTATTGCTTTAGTCATCCCCGTGAGGCACTGGTGGCAACCATGCTGAAGATTGGCGGTTCCTTACCTGAAGGACCAGGGGTTTCATTGGGCCGCAAAGAGGACAAAGAGTCTGCTTGCCAGCTTAGTATTCCAGAATTGACCCAAGGGCTAGTTCATAGAAAAAAATGAAAAAAGCCTATCAGCCCCAAAAAACTGAACCAGAAATCTATCGCCTTTGGGAAAAAAGCGGTTATTTTACGCCCAAAAAAGATCCCAAAAAAAAGCCCTTTTCCATTCTTCTTCCTCTCCCTAATGCTAACGATCCCCTCCATGTAGGTCACGCTCTTTTTACGATCCAAGATATCCTGATCCGCTACCACCGGATGCTGGGTGATCCGTCCCTCTGGCTTCCTGGCGGTGATCATGCAGGCATTGAAACCCAGTTTGTTTTTGAAAAGGAGTTAACCAAAAAAGGCAAAAGTCGTTTTGATTTTGATCGGAAAACCCTTTATCAAATGATCGTCAAGTTTACCGAGAAAAACAAAGACATTAACAAAGAACAATTAAAAAGAATGGGGTTTTCTTTAGATTGGACCAGATATCACTATAGTCTTGAGCCAGAAATTTTAAAAACTGTTTTGAATACTTTTAGACAGTTACATCAAGATGGACTGGTTTATCGCGGCGAGCGAATTGTTAATTTCTGCCCTCATTGCGGCACCGCTTTTTCCAATCTTGAGGTTAAATATAAAGAGGAAAAAGGGCGGCTTTATTTTCTTGATTATGGCCTCCTCCAGGTGGCCACCACCAGACCAGAAACAATTTTTGCTGACGTGGCGGTTGCCGTTAATCCCAAAGACAAGAGGTTTAAGGAGTTAGTTGGCCAAAAAGCAACTATCCCTTTAATTAATAAAAAAGTGCCGATTATTGAAGACCACTTAGTGGACATTAAGTTCGGCACCGGTGCCCTAAAAATCACCCCTGGTCACGATCCAACCGACTTTGAAATCGGCCAAAAACACCAGCTCCCCATCATCAAAGTGATTGACACCAATGGTAAAATGATTAATCTGCCGAAAAAATATCTAGGCCTGGGCATCAACCAGGCGAGGAAAACCACTCTGGGTGGCTTGGAAAAAGAAGGCAAGCTAGTTAAAACCGAATCCTTCGAACATTCAGTTGGTTATTGTTATCGCTGTGGAACGACCATCGAGCCCCTCACCATGCCTCAATGGTTTATTAAGATGAAACCCTTAGCTAAGCCGGCGATTGAGGTTGTTAAAAAAGGTAAAACTAAAATTGTCCCCAAGAAGCGGTTTGAAAAAATGTACTTTGACTGGCTGGAAAACATTCAGGACTGGAACATCAGCCGCCAAATTGTTTGGGGGCCCAGGATTCCAGCTTGGTATTGCCTGGAGTGTAATCCAGAAATCACCGTTAATTTTATTGATAAAAAGGGCAAAAAGGTCTCAGGAAAATATCGGGACTTGAAGAGCCAGTATGCTCTGGCTGAAATTGAAAAGGGATTGCAAAGTTTAACGGCTCCGATCAAAGCAGACTATTCTTTGGAAGAAAAGCGATGCCTAAAATGTGGCAACCAGCACCTTCTTCAAGAAACCGACACTTTTGATACTTGGTTCCTTTCCTGCCAATGGCCACTGACCACTTTAGGCTATCCTGATAAAAGCGACTTTAAATATTTCTATCCCACCTCTGTTCTGGATACACTATGGGATATTCTTTTCTTCTGGGTGGCCCGGATGATGATTTTTGGCCTTTATTTAGCCAAAAACGTCCCTTTCAAAGTCATCCACCTTCACGCTCGGGTGGTAGATCAACATGGCCAGAAGATGAGCAAAAGCAAAGGTAATGTTCTTAATCCGATGACCATGATCGAAAAATATGGCGCTGATGCCCTGAGGATGGCTTTAGTCATTGGTGTTTCGCCGGGCAGCGATATCGCCCTCTCTGATGATAAAGTTCGAGCGATGCGCAACTTTGGAAATAAAATCTGGAATATCGGCCGGTTTATTCTCTTAAACCTTAAATCATCTAAACAGAAAGTGCCCTTTTATTCCCCTGAAATGAAGTCGCGGTTAACCAAGGAAGACCAGAAAATTATCATGGAGTCAAACCAATTGATTAAGAAAACCAGTCTGTTCCTTAGTCGCTATCGGTTTGATCTAGCTGCCGATCAGATTTATCATTTTCTTTGGCATCGATTTGCCGATGAGTATCTTGAATCTTCTAAGAAGCGAATTAAGGAGGGCGACCTGGTGGTTCTTTCGGTTTTGCGCCATGTCTACCTTAATAGTTTAAAGCTTCTTCATCCTTTTATGCCTTTTATCACTGAGGCAATTTGGCAGAAATTTCCCCGTAAATTTGATCAACCGCTAATCATCTCTAAATGGCCAAGGTAAAAAAAGACACTAGGATATTAAGATATAAGGAGATTCCGAGTAGGATTAGGCCGTGGCTGGAAAACAGAACCGCCACCGCCAGAAAGGTGGTCGAACATCCGGCAGCCAGAGCCGGGGCTCGTTTCGGTGGTCCGGCTGGGGTCGCCTTCTTGGTTTTTTTAGCAATCTCTTTTCTTTTTCTTCCTAAAGATAAGTTCCAATTAGCCAAAGAGCGACTCATTAAAAATCCAGATGATTTTGAAGCCCACCTGATTCTTGCCGAAGAATACCTTGAGAATAATCAGGTTGAGGAAGCAGAAAAAGAGCTTCTGTTGGCCCAAGGAAATACTGACGAATCAGGCTTAAAATGGAAAGCACTTTGGCAAAAAAAACAAACAGTCAAACCCGAAGATCTTCAAGAACTAATTAAAAAATGGGGAGAAATCGTAGCTGAAAAGCCTGATTATCGCGACGGCTATCTTCAACTGGCTTTTCTCCACTATAAACTTTTTGAAAACGAAAAAGCAAAAGAATATTTGGCAAAGGCCTTAGCGATTGATCCCAACCTTGAAGTAGCTAGAGAATTAGAGAAGCTCCTCCAGTAAGGCTATTTAATTTCCATCTCGACGGTACCTTTAAAATTAATCTTCCATTGGCTAATTTTCGGATTAGTCCAATCCCCTTTCTCCCCAGCCACCCTTTTTTCGAAAAAAATCTCTTCGTTCTCTGCTTTGATTAGAGGATAATCTGTTTCTTCATCGGCTTGCTTCAGGAGCCAATATTTCTCCGCACTAGCATCAAAAGCAGCTAAACTAACCCCTTCACCTCCTTCATATGGTCTTTCCGGCCCCACCTTTTCTGGTGCATTAAGGACTAACCGATGGCCATCAAGCCAAATCACTTTGCCATATTCAGAAAGGTTGGCAATTGTTCTCTCGTCTTCTAAGTTAACAATCTCTAATTCTCCCAACAAACCAATCCCCTGGCTAATTGCCAAATATTGATTATTAAAAGAAGAGTAAAGTCGGCGAGCCGGGCCGCCATCTGGCCACTGGTATTCCCTTAAAACTCGCTCCTGGCCTTCTTTATCAACCAGAATTACTTTGGTAACATCGCCTTCTTTGTCGATTCTAAAAGAGATTTGTTTTTCATCGGATGTTAAAAACTTAAAAGTGGAAAGCATGAGATCAAAAATTTCTGCATATCCTTCGTTGTTTAAGTCGTCCTTATATTCCAAAACAATATGGTTAACCTCGCCTTCTTCTGGGAACACAATTAGCTCATAAAGGTTCGTATAAACTTCCTTGGTCACCGCTAATCCCCCAACCGTTATAGATTCCGTTCCGGAAGGTTCTACTTGGGGGACTTTCGGAATAGCATTCCCTGAATAGATGCTCAGACTATTAAGATCTTTTTCAAAATTAACAATTCCTTGAGGCGTCTGTTCGTCGAGGTGTAAAATCCAATCACTGGGATGTTTGATTAAATAGCCATATTCAGAATTAACGTAGGTCTGCCAACTGGCGGTCGGATTCGGGGTCACGGTGGCTAACAATCCTGGAGTTGGAGTCAGATGAGGCTGAACGGAGGACCGAAACCAAATGCGGCCCCACCAATAAGCGCGGGTGGCCACATTAACTAGAGCCCAAACAACTAGCAGGCCAATTAAGCCGAAAAAAATCTTTTGATGATGAAATTTAATTTGGCGGATAATTTTACCAACTAAGCCTCTTTCCTCGATTTCCACTTCCGGAGGGACAGTTTGTTCATTAAGATTAGAAGTTTCCTGATGGGACGGTGACTCAGGCTTTTCTTCGGCCATCAAGCCAATTTTACTTTTCTTTTCCTGCCTTTGCAACCTTCTTTTCGGGGGATGGTTTCTTCGGTCTCTTTTCCTCAGGCGAGGTTTCAGCTTCTTTTTTCTCAGCTGGTTTTTCTTCTTTTTCCTCTGGTTTTGTCTCTTCGGCAGCCTCTTCTGGAGGAGCCTCTTCTGAGGGGGCTACTTCTTCCTCTTCGGCCGGAGGTTCAACTTTAACTAAAATCTGTTTGGCAGCGGTTAAGATCTCCACTCCCTCTGGAACTTTAAGATCACCGACAGTAACGGCATCATCAATTTCCTTCAGTCCGGTAACGTTAACCTCAAATTTATCAGGGAGCTCGGTTGGCAGGGCTTCTACTTCAACCTCAACTAAAGGTTGAATCAAGATTCCGCCTTTTTCTTTAACCGCGGCTGATTCGCCAGTAATCTCCACTGGAACCTCAGTCGTTACTTTTTGTTTAAGGTCAACCTGATAAAAATCAGCGTGGAGGGGTTGATCCGTCACCGGATCAAGCTGAACATTATGAATCAGAACTGGCCGAGCCTTAGTTTCACCCTTAAGATCTAAATTGACAATCCCTGTCTCCCCTGCCTCTTGATAAACCGGCAAAAAAGTTTTTAGATCAAGCTGAACCGCACAGGATTTTACCTTCTTACCATAAATATTGGCTGGCAAAATCTCTTTTCGGCGGAGCTGATTCACCTTTCGGCCGGCCACCTTCCGTTTTTCTGCTTTTAGCTTGGGTGTTTCTTTTTTTACTTTAGCCACAATGTTTCGTATCTTATCAGCTTCACTTAGCAAAATCAACCCTGAAGACCAGATCTCGGTTTAAAATTGGGTTGAAAAACAAAGTCTGTTGAGCTAGATTAGCTGATGGATAAGCCTTAAGAGGAGTGACGCTCGAGGGATAATTCAGCCAAAAATTAAAAGAATCTTGACTGCTACCAGATTGTCTTTGGATTAAAAGAAGATAGGTTGTTTTTGTCCTTGTCCAATCCATTTTCTTCCCAAGCTGATAGGTCACTTGAACTTTTTTCTTTTCTTTGATCGGCACCTCCACTAAAAATCCAAAAATCGTCTTTCCACTACTTTCTTTGACGTCAATCTTTTTCTCCCCTAGCGGCCTACCGTCAAAAGCCACTTGTTTAAGAATGGTCTCTTTAGGTAAATAGAGGCGAAGATAGTTTTTATATTGACCGGCGGGGAAATTTTCTGAAGGACTTTCGTTTTGATAAATAATTTGTAATGTCGCCTCAACTGTTCCGTCATCGGCAAGATTGACTTTATGGGTTAATTCTCTTTTAACAAAATAATTAACCTTGTTGACCCCAAAATTTGTTTCAACGATCATCAAATAATCGGCGAAGCAGGTTGTCTCTGGAATCTGGCATTTAACCTCTTTGATCCCGCCATCCCATCCTAATTGACCCATTGTTTCGGCGGCTTTCTGATCGTGGAGATAGACCAAAAGATCTTTCTCGGAAAGACTGTTATAAACAGCCTTCCCAAGAAGGTACCAGTCAGACCTATGGCTATTTCTTACTCGGTCAAATAGAATCCGGGTGAGACTACCTAGAAAATCCTCTTTTTGGGTTGACCCCGGGAAAAAACCGACTTCTGCTTGATATTGGGCTCGTTCAAAAAAATTAACAGCGTTAATTTTTTCTTGATAATCTGGCAACTCTACTTCACCGGCCACCTCTAAGATTTTACGAGCAAAATCGAGGTTAACCGCCAGGACACCGTCAACCGAACGACCAATTTCTTTTTCTAAAAACCACTCTGCTTTAATCGCGCTGGTAGGAAAATCTGGATCAAAATTACTGTCCCGCAAATACCAGCCGGCTTCGCCTAAATATTTTTTAATTTCCGGGGGCGGCTCAACGTGACCTTTTAGTTGACCGTCAGCCGTGTAGACGTTCTGAACTTCAAAATCAATAAAATGGCCGTTTTCAAAAGTGACGAGAGCAAAAGAGCCAATAAAACCTCCGGTAGGCCGAAGTTCCATGTTATTTTGAAAAAGAACTAAATAAGTCCGCTTCTCTCTGACAGCAATCAATTCCGGTAGAATCTCTATGCCCTCTCTGGCTTCCAAGATCAGCGACCTTAATTGAGAAATTCGGCCTGTCAAATCTGCCTCTATTTGATTTAAACCTAAAAGATCTCTAAATAAGGAGTCCACCGGCGCCTTTTCAAGCCCTGCTTGGATTTGAGAAAGATCGGCGTAAGCCAAGTCAAGTTCGGTTTTAATCTGGCCGGTTAACTTTTGGGTTTCGCCTTCTTGATTCTGAAAAATAATCGCTGCCACCTCTTCTCCTGCTTGAGCCGCTAGCCCACCATGGTGAATTGCTCCGGCTAAGTTTTGACCAATCCCTAAATCTCTTTCGGCACTAATTTTGACTCCCTCAAGACCAATCAGGTCAAAAAACCATTCAAACTGGTCAATTCTTTTTCGGGCCCGAGTAAACGAATTTTGAGCAGAACTCGAATAATCAAGGCCTCGCTCCGATTGGGCCGAAAGGAGAGCTTCCTCGGCTTGCTTCAACCGACGAACTCCCCAAAGACAATCAAAACCTAAACTTAAAAGCGGACAGGAGAGGACGGTTAAAATTAGAAAAAAAGCGCCAAAGACCATTAGCCAGGATGGGTGAAATCTGGTCGATTTTATCTCCTTCTTCGGTTTAGGAAGTTTTTCAATCGCTGGCGTTTTCGTTTTCGCCTTCTTCAAAAAAGAAGCCAGAGTTTTCTCGATCCCCTCCTTCAATTCTACTTTCGGTTGCCAGCCAAGAAATTTTTGAGAAGTCAAAAACTTTTCTTTTTCCAGAGGAAATTTTTCTTCGTTATCTCCAGGGACAAATTCAATCGAAAGTGAGCCTGATGATTGCTTCTGAAGTTCGTGAGCAAAAAAAAGGAGGGTTGTTTCCTTTATATCAGCTAAAGAAAAAATCCGGCCGCTAGACCCAGAAATAAACATTGCCCGCAGAAGACCTTCAACGATATCAGTTACAAAGGTGGGGTGGTATTGAATTTTTCCTTTCCCGGGAATTTTTAGAGGACCGCCAGCCAACACTTCTTTAATTAAGCTAACAATTTTTGTTCCCGCCCCTAAGTTCATTCTTGGCCCATAAACTTGACCAAGACGAACAATCCGAGCATCAACTTGATATTTTTTGGAATATTCAAAGACCAGATTTTCGGCAAACCGCTTGGCTTCATGATAACTAAACTGTCCTTGATAGTCCTTAAAACTTAAACCAGGAAGGGCGGCCGAATAAATATCAAAGGAGGAGATCAGAAGAAACTTTGCTTTATCTTGACGGGCCAACTCCAGAAGGTTGGTTGTCCCGGCCGCATTTACTTTAAGAAGGTTGAGGGAGGTATCTTCTTGACCGAAGTAAGCCTCAATTCCGGCTAAATGAAACAGATAGTCAATTTTTGGCAACCTTTTTTCCAGGGGCTTAGTCAGGTCGTGCTTAATAAAAGTGAAGTTTTGGTGATGATAACACTTAGCCAAATTCTCTTTTTTCCCGGTGAGAAGATTATCAAGACAAATTACTTGACATCGCTGGGTTAACAGCGATTCACAAAGATAAGAACCGATAAAGCCGGCGCCGCCGGCCACCAAACAAACTGGTTTTTGAGAAGAAGAATCCAGTTGATGAAAAGGTGAAACCTTCTTTTTCATTAGGGCAGTCTTCCAAGACTCATCTTACCCTAAACGACTGGTTGTTTCAACCAAAGACCGATAGTAATTAATTATAAACATGAAAAGGAAAACAGTGGAGAAAAGGTGGATATTAAGACAAAAATCGTTGGTCTAAAATTTCGTTAACTAATCGGTCGGCCTCCAGATTTTTTTCCCTTTTAATAAACTGGTAAACAACATTGCCGCCAATCATTTGTTCCAGCTGCCGAACTTCGATCACTAAACCTCTTAGATTCTCGTTCTTAATCTTAAAAAGGCCGTTGAGTTGATTGACTACCAAGCGAGAGTCAAGAAAGAAAGTGACCGCTGACCATTGATGACGGAAGGCCGAGGGCTGACTGAGCCACTTTAAAGCTTCAATCACGGCTTGATATTCGGCCACGTTGTTGGTAGTTTGACCAATAAACTTTCCCTTCTCTTTCAGGATTTTCCCTGAGCTGTCTTTAATAACAAAACCGATGGCGGCTGGGCCCGGATTGCCTCTGGCGCCCCCGTCACAAAAAACATCAAGTTGCATAGCACCTCCAAAATAAAAGAATCAGAACAGCGGTTTCCGTGATCCCGGTATTAACCGCCGCCGCTAAAACCCCAAACTGGGGGATAAAAATCAGATTTAAGACCAGGTTAATTACCAAACCGGCTCCGTAAATAAAGACCAACGACCGTTGTTGGTTTCTTAAAATTAAGTCCCACATCAAAAGAGCAGAAAGAAAAAAGAGTGGTAAAGACAAAAACAAAATTCGCAAAACCGAAACCGAAAGCGGCAGGTCTTGACCAGCAATGATTTTAATTATCAACGGGCTGGCTGGAATTCCAATGAACATTCCCAAGAAAGAGGCCACTAAAAGGACCAACAGGGCTTTTTTAAAAACGCGCTGATATCGGTTTCGGTTTTGATCAGCTCTCGCCATGACCGGGTAAACAGCGTTCATAAAAAAAACAGGAAAAACTAAAGAGAGGTCAAAAACTTTATAGGCAGTTTCGTAAAAACCCAACTCCTGAAGGGAGCGAAGAACAGGAATCAGAAATTTATCAATCTTGAAATAGGCAAGGTTGAAAATTAAAGTCAATCCCAAGGGGGCGGTTAAGAAAAGGAGATCTTTGAAGATCTTTAGTTTAAAGACAAACCTCAGCTGAGGTAATTGCCTTTTAGCTAAAATCAGAGCGGTTAAGGCCAGGACTAAAGACCCAAGAGTGATCGCGACCACCAGAGACAAAAGAGAATAACCAAACCAAAGAAAAAAGCCAGCCAAGAAAAGGGTCGTTAGGCTGCTAATACCTAGGGCCACCATTGACTGATCATAGCGAAGGTTAAATTGGAAAATGGCGTTGGTTGAAGTCACCATTGCTTGGGCGAAGATGGTCATGGCTGCCAAAAGAATTCCTATTCTAATAGTCGGCTGGCTGTAAGGAGAAGGAAGAATAAGGAGAAGAAAGAGAGAAAAAATAATTAAACCAAGAGAAATCAAAAAGCGAAGAGAAAAAAGAGAGGAAAAAAACAAAGAGCGCCGCTCTTTGTTTTTAGCGGCCTCCCTGATCACGATGGCGTTAAAGCCGAAGTCCGCCAACAAATAAAAATAGGCTACATAAGTAAGAATGGCTGTTAATTTACCAAAGTCTTCCACCCCGAAATAGCGAATCGTCACCATGGTGATGATGAGCATTGTCCCAGCGGAAAAAATTTTCCCTAAAATTTGGGCGAAGGTGTTAAGAGCGACTTTCTGCGAGAGTTTCATTTTTTCATTGTAGCACTTTATTGACGATTCGCCCATGAGAGTCCCAAAACTATCGTCAATAATAATTGGGTTTGTTGGAGAGTTAGCCAGTAATGATCCACCATGCCTGTTAAGAAAATCGCTAGAAGAGAAATTGCCAGTTGCCAGTTGCCAGTTGCCAATAGTTTTTTAAAAGTTAAAATTAGAAGCCAAACAAAAATAACTAAACCAACTAGGCCGGTTTCGGCAAGAATTAAAAGGAAAATGTTGTGAACCGGCTGGAGAAAACGAATCGTTTCTGGTGCTGGCCAATAATAGGATAGCTGAGAGATAAAATTATTCAAACCAACGCCGGTCAGCAGTTGTGGTTGGACCATCAAGCTGGCCACTTTGGTTGATTGAAACCTTAAATTAAAAGTCTCTTCAGTTGAGAGTTTTGGACCCCAATAGAAAACTCCGCCAAGCAGGGTCAATAAGAAAACCAAAAAGATCCCCTGGCGAAATCTCTTCTTCTTTTTCCAGAGGCGAAGAACAACCAACAGAAGAATGATTAATAAGCCAACCACCCAGGTCGAACGAGAAAAGGAAATGGCGATTGCCGCTCCCCCGAAACCAATAGTCAACCATTTTAAAATCTTCCTGCTTGTTAATTCCCTTTTTGGCATTCCCATTAAGGCTAGGGAAACCAGGATAAATCCAGCTAAAGCATTCGGGTGAGGAAAAGTAGCATAGGGCCTCATTAAGAGTTGGCCATTAACGATTGCCTTGGCAATTCCGGGAGTAGCAACGTTAAAGGTCCGCTCCCCCAACCACCAAAAAGAGCCGTTCAAAGATGATTGGTTAATGAATTGAGCTATTGCCAGAAAGGAGGTGTAAATAATCGGGAAGGGCAATATCTGGCGTAGAGCGGATGGCGTATAGCTATTTTTAGCAACATAAAGGCCCAGAAAGAAGAGCTCGATTATTTTAATGAATTTATAAAGGGCGGCACCGGAATTCTGAGCTAAAAGCGAAGTGGTCAGCAAATAAAAAAGGATCGCTCCTACCCACCAAAATTTCCGAATTGTTAATTGTAAATTGTTAATTGTCAGCTCGTTTAGCTTCTCTAAAAACCAGGAAACTAAAATTAATCCCACTAAAATATCCGTTAAGTAAAGGGTGGGTGAAAGATAATCGATTTTTAATCCTAAAACGTAAGACCATTCTGGCCAGAAGTGACGTCCTAATTGAACAGGAAGAAGAATGATTAAAGCGTAAAAAAACGCTTGATGAAGCTTTTTCATTAATTCAATCCTCTTAAAATCCCTATTCTCCCACCACGACGATTTCTACTCGTCTTTGGCGACCCTCAAATAATTCCAGGAGAAAAATCGATTGCCAGGTCCCCAGCTTCATTTTTCCGTTTTCAATTGGGAGCCAATGAGTGTGGCTGAGAAGTGAAACTATCTGATGGGCCCGAGCATTATCGACTCCTTCGTAGCGATGAGCCCAAGGAAAATCATCAGGAAGAAGTTTTTTTAAGACGCCTTCAGTGTCTCTAAGGACGGCTTGATCATTCTCGTTGCAAATAATAGTAGCAGTATTATGAGGCGAGCGAAGGAGAAGAAAACCTTGTTTAATCTTACTCTCGGTTATTGTTTTATCAATCTGGTTATCGATGACCACAAAATCAAATGGGGCTCGGGTAGCCGCGGAAATTGTTTTCGAAAAAAACTTCATTGTTAGCTTGCTTTAGGCTTCACCACTACCCGTCGGTCTCGACCCTCTCCCTCTGATTCGGTGATCACCTCAGAATCATTAACCAAAGATAGATGAATAATCCGCCGTTCAGAAGGAGACAAAAAAGGCAAAGCATAAGCTTCGCCTGAGAATTTAACTCTTTTAGCGGCATTTAAAGCCATTGTTTGGAGGCGCTCTTGGCGTTGCTGACGGTAGTCCCCAACATCAACCAAAATTTTAGTCCACTCACCTAATTGTCGATAAGCAATCATTGATAAAATCAACTGAAGAGAGGCTAGGGTTCTACCATGATAGCCAATTAAAATCCCCTGGTCGTTTGATTCAAGGTTAACATTAATCGCTCCTTCGTCCCCCTCCTCCACCTTGATTTTAGCCTTAATTCCTAGATGGCCAAAAAGCTCTTTGGTTATTTTCTCAATTAATTTTACTTTCCCCTTCATTTTTTATTAATCAATGATTGCTGAACAGCGGTCAGAGCCGAAAAAACCAGCCAATAAAGCACCAGGCCTGACGGGAAACTAAAGCCGAAGAAAATGGTCATTAAAGGAAAAAGATAAATCATTTGGGTCTGCATCGCCGCCGCCATATCGTCAGCGGCTTCCGGTGTTTTTTTCGCCTCCTCCTGAGCTTTTTTAACCTGGGGCATCATCAACTTAGAAGAAAAAAACTGAACAGCGGCCGCTGCCAAAAGAAAAAAGCCAGGCAATCCAGGTAAAACTCCGCCCAAAAAGTTATCAGGTAAGGGGAAAATATCCGGCTTGGTTAAATCGAGATAAAAAAACCGGGTGTTGATTGCTGATTCTTGGGCAAAGCGCAGCGGAGAGTAAAGAATCTCATTCAAACGGCTAATCGTCTCGCCATTAACAAACAAAACTTGCCGAAATGCCTGGAACAAAGCAATTAAAATGACTAATTGAATTATTTGAGGAAGACAGCCCGCCGCTGGGTTGGCACCGTGTTGACGATAAAGATCCATCTGCGCCTTAGTAAAAGCTTGCTTGTCATCTCCATGCCTTTTTTTTAAACGCTCGATCTCTGGGGCCAATTCCCGCATCTTTTTAGTGGCTTTCATTGAGGGGAGAGTTAAAGGAATCAATAAGCCGCGGATGACGGCTGTCAAAGCAATAATCGCCAGTCCTAAATTAGAAAACAGAAGCCGATAGAAAAAAATCAGGGCATTAACTAAGGGTTGATATAAGAGGATATGCCAAAGTTGAGCCATTTTATTTTAGAGGATCGTTCCCTCCTTCTGCCCAAGGATGACAACGGAGGATTCGACCCAAACCTTTCCAACCTCCCAAAATTATACCATAGCGCTCGATGGCTTGATAAGTGTACTCTGAACAGGTTGGTCTGAATCGACAAGCGGCGTCCGTCAAAAACAAGAATTTAAGAATTTTGGAACGAAAAAGGAAAGACTGCTGATAAAGCCGAATCATCTTTAAAACAAGCCTTCTCATATTAAACTCGCTTTTTTAAAGATTCGTTCGGTAGATTCCTTTATTTCACTTAATTCTTTGCCAATAATCCTTTTCTTAACCAAAAAAACACTGTCAAAACCAGGCTTTAATTTTGGTAAAAGGGAACGAATCGCCTCGGTCAAGAGCCGATGGGCACGATTCCTTTTAACGGCTCTTTTATGAATTTTCGCTGAAATAATAAAGCCAAAGCGCGAAGGCTGATAATCGCCTCTCTTTCTAACCAACAAGGAAAAGAGTTTTCCTTGAAAAAGCCTACCTCTTTTTTTAACCTGGGTTAAATCAGTTCTCAGGGGGAGTCTGTGTCGTTTTGATAACATCTAAATACCAAGACGAGAACGTCCTTTGGCGCGCCGCCTTTTAATCGTTTTCCTCCCAGAAGAGGTCTGCATCCGTTTACGAAACCCATGGGTGCGAACTCTTTTTTTCTTTTTAGGTTGGTAGGTTCTTTTAGGCATAGTCTTAGGATACTAGGAATAAAAGGGAAAAACAAGCCCCTTTTAGTACTTGACTTATTGTGGATAACTTTGTTAAATTGTCATTGGAGTCTTCTGCCCTCAACCTGCGTTTAGTTTATTATTCAACAATCATGGACAAAAAAGCTCTATGGCAAACCGTACTTGAGAGTTTGAAAATATCCCTTTCTTCGGCTAACTTCGCGACCTGGTTCCCCCAAACTTTTATTATCCAAATTAAAAAAGTTGACCGAAGCCGGCAAATTGTGGAGATTGGGTGCCCTTCCAGCTTTGTTCGCGACACAATTGAAAACCGCTATTATGGTCAAATTAAGGAAAGCCTGGATCAAACGACTAAGAAAAAATGCGATTTGGTTTTTACTGTCAAAGCCCAAAAAAACAAAAAGTCAAAAGAAAAGGGAGGTAAAAAAGAGCCGCTTTTTGAACAAAAGAGAGAGGTCTCTGATTCTGAAGAATCAATTAGAAAAGCTGGTTTAAAACCTGATTTCAGCTTTGACACTTTTGCTGTTTCTTCCACCAATCAAATGGCCCATGCCGCTGCTTTAGCGGTGGCTAAAACGCCTGGAAAGGCTTACAACCCCCTTTTCCTTTACGGCGGGGTAGGTGTAGGCAAAACCCACCTCGCCCAAGCCATTGCCCGAACCATTCTTTCTCGTAATCCTAGGGCTCGGATAATTTATTGTATGGGCGAAGAATTTACTAACGAAATTGTTGATGCTATCCGTCAAAAAACAACTAAGGAATTCAAAGACAGGTATCGCTCAGCCCGAGTTCTCTTAATTGATGACATCCAGTTTATTGCCGGCAAAAACACAGTCCAAGAAGAGTTCTTTCACACTTTTAATGCTGTTTGGCGGGCCGGCGGCCAGATCGTTCTCACCTCTGACCGGCGACCTGACGAGATCAATCAACTTGAAGATCGACTTCGCTCCCGATTTGAAGGCGGTTTGACAATTGATATCCAACAGCCAAATTTCGAACTCCGGACCGCGATTTTATTGATCAAAGCCCAACAGCATAAAAAAGAGCTTCCCATGGATGTTGCTCAGTTAGTCGCCGGCAATATCACTTCTACCCGAAGGTTAGAGGGTTTTTTGATTAGGCTTCTTACTGAAGCGGAAACAAAAAACGAGCCTCTAACGCCAGAGCTGGTCTCCGCTTTATTAGGTCAAACCAACCAAAACTCTATTCCCAGGCGCTTAGTTAAACCAAGAGAAATGCTAAAAGCGGTCGCCTATCATTACAGTCTAAAACCGACTCAACTAACCGGACCCCAACGATCGAAACCAATCGTTGTTCCTCGTCAAATCCTAATGTATCTCTTACGAACCGAGCTGAAATTACCTTTAATGGACATTGGCCATCTTTTAGGGGATAGAGACCATACCACAATTATGCACGGGGTAGATAAAATTACCAATCTATTACCTAGTTCTGAAGATTTACGGGTGGATATTGCGGGGATAAAACAAAAACTTTATGGATAGGTTAGAACAAAGTAAAGAGGGTTTTAAACTTATCCACAAAAAGATGAAAATTATCAACCGATTTTTAGACAAAAATAAAATACGAAAATCAAACTTAGCCGATTTAATTATTGCACTTATCCACAAGACTACTACCACTACTATAAATAACTATTTTAACGATTGCGGGTTGAGGATAAATAGTTTAGAATAAAGGAGAGTCAATGAAACTTTCAATCCTCCAAGAAAATCTTGCCCATGGTTTGTCAATTGTTAGCCGATCGGTGGCTACCAGGGCTCAATTGCCAGTTTTAAGTAATGTTTTACTAGCTACAGATAAAGGCAGGTTAAAACTTTCAGCAACCAACCTGGAAACCGGGGTTAATCTTTGGTTGGGGGCAAAGGTTGGCAAAGAAGGCGCCCTTTCAGTCCCTGCTAAAATTTTAACTGAATTTGTTACTTCGCTCCCAGCTGGGAAAATTGAAATAAAGGCTCAAGAGAATAATCTCCACCTGGTTAGTGGAACTTACGAAGCCAGTTTTGTCGGCATGGCCGCCAGTGAATTTCCCACCATTCCCAGTCTAAAAAAGAAAGCTGATTTGCAGTTTTCTAGTTCTCTTTTAGCCTCGGCAATTAACGAAGTGGCTTTTGCCGCTGCTCAAGATGAGGGGAGGCCGGTTCTCGCCGGGGTTCTTTTAAAAAGCCAGGATAAAAAGCTAGTTTTAGTAGCCACAGACGGCTACCGATTAAGCATAAAGAAAATTAAAGAGACAAAAGGAGTTGACCGAATTAAAGACCTAAAGAAAGGCCTAGTTTTACCCGCCCGAACCCTTTTGGAAGTAGCCAGGGTTGTGGCTGAAAAAGAAGAGGAAAGTCTAGGCGTAAGTGTGGCTCCCGAAGCGAGTCAATTAATTTTTACCACCAGTGAAATAGAAATTGTTTCTAGATTGATTGAAGGCAATTTCCCAGATTTTGAAAAAATTATCCCCGGTAAAGGGAAAACCAAGGTTGTCCTTGACCGAGAAGAACTGACTCGGGCGGTGCGGATGGCCGCGATTTTTGCCAGGGAGTCAGCGAATATCGTTAGATTTCAAATTTCTGGAAACAGTCTTCAGATCAGCGCCAATACGGCCCAAGTGGGTGATAACCAGAGCGTGCTTGAAGCCAAGGTTGAAGGGGAGAAGAGTGAAATCGCTTTTAATTCCCGCTATCTTTTAGATTTTTTAAATATTGTCAATTCAGACCAAATTGTCTTTGAGACGAGTGGGGCGCTTAACCCTGGGGCCTTCCGGCCAGTAGGTGAATCTTCCTATCTTCATATTATTATGCCTGTTCGGGTTCAGAAATAGCTTATTCAATCTTAAATTTAGAAGCGGGTGTAGGGCTGATTTGAATAAGCCATTCAGAGGAGATCGCTGGTAAGTAAAGCGAAACCTCTAAAAGAGTGTCATCTTCAAGGGTGGCTGTTCCTGAGAAAAGATAGAGGGGTTGGAAGTAGGCCTGTTTTTCAACACTTTCATAGTAAACGAGTTTGACTGAGGTTAAATTAACCGTTTTTATAGGGTTATTCGGGGCGACGTTTGTTTCCACGCCATCTTGAGTTTTGGCATTTAAAATCTGACCTTGGCCATTTTGGACCTCACCCAAGACCACATTCGCCGTCTTTACCGGATAGGTACCTATCTTTTCTTGGTCAAGCTGGCGGAGGAAATAATTCAGTTTTATTAACTGACCTTCTTTAGTTACCCAAACCAAGACAACATCTTGAGCCGGGCCAAAACCAATCAAAGGGTAGCCGTCAATCGCTAAAGAAAAAACAAATTCATAGAGGGTAGCCAAATTGGGGTTGGTTACTGGTTCAAGTTCCATTCCAGTCATGGCGAAATAATTAATTGAGGTAGTAACATCTTTCTGAGTCAATTCCCAGCTGGCGAGTTTTTCCTTAATTAAACTTTCTGCCTCCTGAGGAGTGATTTCACCAAGAGCCAAAGGGAAGCTACCTTTGAGAATAAACTGGCCTGTTTGGGAATCGACCTTAAGGTAATTATCTCCCTCTTGCCAAATGTAATAAGTAAAATCGCCGCTGGCCTGGATCGTGGGTTCGCTAGAAAAGCCGATTTCGGTGGCGAGCTTAGCAAAGCGATTAACGATCTCTTGGTCTGAGAGCACCTTTACTTGATAAACGCTTAACTGTTGAGGAAATTCATTAAAAGCCCCCTGAGGAAGAGAAAATTGAAAACTGATTTCCTCTTTGGTTTTAAGCTTATATTCGGTTTCCGGAGCAGGCAAAGGGCCAAAAACCGGGTTGGTGGGCGGCTCTTTGGTGGTCTGCCGCCAGATTAAAAGAAAGCCCAGGATGGGAATTAAAGCCGCTAAGAGGATAAAGATTTTATATTGACTGATGATCGTTTTCAACTTTTTTATCATTCCCTTTTCCTTTTGTTAAAGGATTGGTGAGCCACTACAATCGCCATACGATTTAAAGAGACATTTTTGAGGGCAACCAGGTAAATAATTACAAGGATCCTCGGGACTGCCAAGAAAACAAGAAATCGTCCCGCAACTACTGACGCCAAAATGGAGATGGGTACCAGTTGAACGGCCTGAATCATCCATGATCCCAATTATATCACTCGAAGAAACCTCGTCACCCTCGTTTTTAGGGAAATTGCAGCGGAACTCGTCTTCTAGATGGCCATAAAGGGTATAAAGATTCTCACGATGCTGGATAATCACGTAACAGCCATAGCCAGAATGGTACCCTTGTTGGGCAATGACCCCTCGAGTAGCCGGGTGGATATCCGTGCAACCATCTGGGGGGATGTCAATTCCTTCATGAAATTCACATTCGTGGGGCGGGAGAGGATCAGCCCGCCAGCCGTAATTACTGGAACAATCATGATAACAAGTGGGCCAGCCAAAGATCCAGGTTTCGCCAGCGGCATTAATACAAACTGGAGGAGAGGAGGAAGAAAGGTTTTTCCCTGATTGGGTTGTACCCATAACAGTTAAATTATCACAAAGCATCTCTTCCCCTTGGAGATAGTTACTTAGAGGCGGATCTCTGAGGGCCAAATGGATGGTAATGGTTTGACTGCCACCCGGGCTTAAGGGGCCAAGTTGAGAACACTCTTCTTGGGTCCAGGCGAAGGTATTGGAAACATGAGTACTAGATGGTTGTTGGGTAGGGTCACACGGAGAAAAAGTTGAGGTGTCTGGGTCGTAGAGCATGATGAGGGAAACGAACCCGGGTTCTTCAAAACGATCAAAGACCTGGATGTTCCCCAGTAAACCGGCTGCTTCATCCTCAGGATTATAAGAGTAGGTTAAAGTGTAATCAAGGGCGATGATTTCTCCGTTCTGATCAAAGACAGGCGTGACTGTTTTTTCGATCGGTAATTCCGGCGAAATAACATGAGATCTAATTGCCTGCTCTACAAAAAAGGCGCTGGTTATGACATAAAGAGTGAATACGGAAAGGAGAGCTAAAAGCCCAATGCCTGCTAGAGTGAGAATTGAGGCAGAGGTAATTGTCGCGACAATCATAGGAATAGTTTCGTAGAGCCAGTAAGCGACTGCGTCGGGAATAATAAAATTAATGGCGCTAATTAAACCAGCTTTTAGGGTGGGCCACCACAGAGGTCTGGTGAGGAAGGCGACGTCAATTAAAGTAAATTGGCCTAAATAAAGCGGCCCGGAAAACCAATTCTGAAGGGCGATTAGGGGTGGCGTGCCAGAGAGAAGATCCATAATTAAAGGGCTGGTTGTGACTATAGGGAAAAGCCAGGGAATAAATCTGCCTAAAAGGGCAGGGATCCGTCCTAGTTTAGCCAGAAGATTAAGAAATCTAAGAAAGCCTGGGATTTTGCTTAAACCAGTCCTGGCAAAAGGCCACCACCATTCTCGAGTAGCCCAAGCCCATTGGGCTAGGGCCGGGATGGGAATAGCCCAAAGAGGAATTAAGCCAGCCGTATAGAGAACATAGCCAAGAGCAAGGCCTTTGATGGGGAAGCGCGCATAAGGATGCTCAGTTAACCAAATAGCTGGTTTACCCACGATGCGCCGAATCCATTTACTGGTAAAATGAGTTGAAGGTTCTCGGAGCCAGGCAAGCCATCGATCATTTTTGCCAATATCCAGCCAAAATTGATAGAAGTGGCCACTTCCCCCACCAAGAATGATTCCTAGCTGGGGAAACCCAATCATTTCGCCAACAGCATAACCCAAGACTGTACCAGAAAGAGTATTGAAACTGAAAAAACTCCGAGCGAATTGACCACTAAAGCTAACGGTCATCCGCAGGCCCCTAATGGCTGGTGCACCCAAAAATCTTTTTCCAAAAGAGGTTTCGGTTAAGCTTGTCCAAACTTTAGCAAGTTGGCCAAAAGCAAGCCTTTGGGTTAACCGGGCCACCGTACCCACAGTTAAATCAAGGCCGAGTTTAAGAAGAAGGACTAGGGGACTCCGATCCCAATCTTGTTCCCGCCGCCGGAAAGCCCGACTTAAGCCAAACCAGAATCTTTTCATAAAAAGACTTTTTGATTTTTGGCTACGGCCGAAGAAATAGTTAGCCCCTCGGCGGAAGGGGGCGGAGCTCGATTGTCCCAACCAAGCTAAAGGGCTGAAAACTGGTTTCGATTTTCCTGGAGCGTAGAACGCCTCTTTATAGAGGCCCAAACGACCACCAAGACGTCTTTTAACGGCTGTCCAAAACCGATAGTTAAGTTCAGGAGTGATGTAAATTTTACGAAGAAGCTCACCTTTTTTGAAAGTGTAATCAATGTATTTCAGATGAGCCCATTTTGCTCCTGGGACTAAAGCTTCCAGTGCTCCTCTAATTGGGTCGATGACGGTCAGGGAGATGGTCCCTCCAATAGGGTTGGTGGCGAAGTATTCGATTTGATTCTTTAAATAGATTGCTTCTGCGCCAAAGGGGCCCTTTAACGCCTGAATCGTTTGATTAATTGCCCCTTCTTCAGTAGGAATAGCCCAATAAGTAGTTTCCCTTTCCGGGTGGCCTAAGGGACGGACCTGTATTCGGGGGAGATTATTTTCGTCGACATCAAGAAAAACCTCTTTTGGCAAATTGGGAACCAAAGATTGAAGAAGACGACGGTTGATCGGAATGACGGGATTAAGGTAGCGCGAGCCATGACTGAGAAGACTTTTCTTGATCTGGCCGATAAGCTTTGCTCTCTCGTTAGGAGTAAGGTTAAGAGGTTTAAAAATTTTTTTAACCGCATCTTCAACTCCACTTGCTTCCTCAAAAAGACGAATGGTTAAATCTTCGGCTGTTTTTTGAGCTTCAGTCTGGGCGGCAGCCATGCTACCTGTTTTTCCTAAAGTTTCGGTGTGCGTTTTATAGAACTGATCATTAACTCTTTGAGCATAATTTCTCCCTAATTTGATGGCCAGACGGCGGTGTCTTTCTGGGTAAAAAAGAAGGTCGGGAGTTGCCTCAAGCGCCCAATAAGCCTGGGTTGAATATTTTGTGGCCAGCTCATTAAAATGAAGCAAGGGTCCAAGTTCCTCTTGGAGGGCAATTTTTTTAGCTTGTGATAATCCCTTCCAGGCTGATAGCCGGGGCTGGCCAGCCTCATCTAGAAGGTTTTCTTTTCTAAGGAGATGATAGACACGTTCTTGAATAAGTTCATTTTCTGGGATTTCTGGCTCAACCGGATCAGTAAAATCGGACAGGGCGGCTGATCTAGTTTTTTCTCTTTGGAAAAAATCTGTTTCGCCAGTTTTTTCCACCCCTTCCCAGCGGTGTTGGTGAGCTTTCTCAACCTGCTCCTCAACGGTCGATTCGCCAGCCTTTTTTAATTCCCCCTCAATTTTTTTAGCTAGGTGTTTCTGGTGGGCTTCAATCAGATTGCTCAGCTCAGGAGGAAGAGGGGGAAGACTGGGCAAGAACCCCTTTTTAAAAGAGGCGTCAAGGGCTTTTTCTAATTCTGGAAGAAACTCTGGTTTAATGACCGTAATCGGAGCTTTAATCCCCAATTCACGGGCCCAGAGGGCGAGATTGGCTTTTGCCTTATTTTCAATTTCTTTAGGAACATCTTTTAGCTGAAGACCTCTGATTAATCGCCAAAGGCGATAGTATTTTCCTAAGATTGCTTCATCCATCGTTATGAATAACTATAGCAGAAATTAATAGAGGCTTAAACTCCCCTAGCTTCGGCTGTTTCTGGGAATTTTTCTGGCTCAGAAGGAGTTTTCGCTTCTGAAGTCTGGACTGCTCCTGGCGCTTCTTTTGCGGCCTCAATTGCTTTTCTTTTGATTTCTCTCATCGCCAACAGCTCTTCTGGCTTAGAAGTAATCAATTGGTGTTCGTTGGGGGAGGCCACGACTCGGATCGCCACGTGGTTGGGTCCAGCAAAAAAGAGACCTTCGCCGATGTCCGCTGCTAACAGAAGGTGTTTTTCTCCTTCAGAGAGATAGAAAACCTCGGCTACTTGGTCAATGGCGGCGGCCGACATTTTCATCAAGGTTTGGATTGAGGAGTTTTGGACAATCGCCTTGCCGTACTCAGAAGCAAGAAAATCCTCAGCGTCCTGAGTGATGGTAGTTAAACCAAGATAATATTTCCTTGCCCTTTTAGCAATTGAATAAAGGAAGTTAGCCGAATCCGGATACTTCATTAGATACCAAGCCTCGTCAACCACCAAAATCCGTTTCTTCATTTCTTTTTTGATTTTCGTCCAGATATAGTCGAGGATAATAAACATGGCAATTGGCCGTAAAGTATCTTCCAAGTCTTTAAGAGAAAAGACAGTAAAGGGGCTTTTAATATCTAGATTGGAGTGTTGATCAAAAATGCCGGCGAAACTGCCTTTAACGAACTTTTCAATCCGATCAGCCAGGGAGATCGCTTCTGGTTCTTCCATCCCGCGCAGAGCCTTGTAGAGATCCTCCATTAATGGCGGCTCATTTTTCTGGGTAGCTGGGTCCGGGGTGATCCCTTTCATTTTGTAAGTTAAAACTAGAGCTCGATCTAGAGTAGCCTCTTCGCTAGGCGAAAGCTGCCCCATAATTACTTTAAAAAGTGAATGAAGAGAAAGAATTTTCAGACCGAGTTCGTTTTCGCCTTCTTCATAAACAGCGGAAAGATCAAAAGGGTTGATTTTGGCTTGGCTGCCAAAACCAAAACTAATAAATTCCCCACCCACCGCTTCAGCTAAGGGCTGATATTCGGCTTCAGGATCAATAATGAGAATTTCACTATCAAACATCAGGGAGCGGAGGGCTTCTAGTTTAACCAGGTAAGATTTACCGGAGCCAGATTTGCCAAAAACAACCGCGTTGGCGTTTTCCATGGTGAAGCGATCAAAGATAATCAGCGAATCATTGTGCTCGTTAATGCCGTACATGATTCCCTCATTGGCGGTAAGCTCGCTTGAGGTAAAAGGAAAAGTGGTGGCCAAAGAGGTTGTGTCCATGTTCCGGGTGATCATCAGCCGATCATAACAAGTAGGCAGGGTAGCTTTGAAGCCCTCTTCCATCTGAAGAGTGGCTTTTTTAGAAATAATTAAGAGCGAACCTAAGGTTGATTCGACTTGTTTAGAAACCTGGTCGAGTTCTTCTAAGGTTCCAGCCGGGATGGTGATGTAAAGGCCGAATTGGAAAAAACGCTCCGCCCCTTTAACTAGCTGTTCTTGCAGTTTCCGGGCGTCTTCTAGTTTTGCTTTAGTGGCAGGATCAACAATTCTTCCTCTTTGGGTATCTGATTGGATTTCGGCTTCCATTTCACCAATTTTACGCCGCAGCTCATCTAAAATTGATCTCCCTTCAACCGGATAGACATACATCGAAATATCCAATGAGTGATCAAAATTGATTAAAGGGGCGAGCCAATTGGCGGAAACAAAGCGGGGATAGCCAGCCACGAAAAGGGTCCGGAAAAAAGTATTGCCGATTTTAACGTGATTAAAGTCCACCTCTAAAGCTGGCGGAGCAATCAAGTCCTGAATTTGGACCATTCCTTTGCCCAGGCTTTCCGTGGGAGGCAGCTTTCTCTCTCCATTAGGAGGGGTTCCGGCTGACTGGCCTTTTGGAGCGGTTTTGGTTTTTAGGAAAGGTAAGCGCATTGTTTATCTTTTTTTAACTGTTTTAATTAAATTGTCAATCTGCCGCTGAAGGGCCTCGCCTTCCAGAGGGGGTTGACCACTGGCCGGCGGCTCCCTTTTTTCTGGTTCAGAAGAAGGGTTGGGTGAAGATGGGGTTGGTTGAGGCGAAGGAGCTGGGGGTGTTGGGCTTAATGGTTGAGGCGGAGGTGATGATTCAGGCGAGGGAGCTTCTAAAGCTGGCTCCACTAAAGGGGTTTTGTATTCAGAGGCAGCGGTAATTTTTTGTCCTTGAGTTTCCGGGTTATAAATAGAGAAGAAGAGCTCAATTAATTCCTGGCTGCTTAGCTGATGAGTTCTTAGACCTAATCGGCTGAGGAGGCGGATCAGGTGATCTCTTTTGGGGTAAAGATTGGTTTTGGCTCGCTCAAGGATATAGTCTTTAGGAAAAGGAAGGCCCTTTTTCTTTTTAAAAATGGAAGTGGCTGCTTTAGTGGCGCCTAGCTCCAGAGCAGTCATCGGAATGACAATATAGAACTTTTTATCCAAAACTTCATTTTGCTTCACGGTTTCTGCAACGAAGGCTCGATATTTTTGGATCTGTTCAGCCAGGAGGGGTTCCTTTTTTTTCTTTTCTTGTTCCTCCAAGAGCTTCAGATAGTTGGAAATATCTTTTTTAATGGAACGAATCACAATTTGGATCGGAAAGGTAAGTGAATTAAGAAGGCCAGCGTAAGCATAGATGGTGGCGTCTTGCTCTTTTTCCGAAAGCAAACCAAAATTGATGGCAGTCGTCGCCAAGACCAGACAGACACCACCGTCTTTAAGGACCACCAGGTCATCTTGAATATCCTCAATATCCAAATGCTCTTGACTAGTCGCTCGAATAGGAATTTTGGTAGGATCCATAATTCTAGAATTTCTAATATCTAATTTCTAATCAATTTCTAATGATCAATTCCTAAATTAAGCTAATTAATGTAATGTTTTATTACTTTTTCTTTAGTTTATTTATTATCGAATTAAAAATTAAGTTTAGCTCTTTAGCTTCTTGCCATAATGTTTTTGCCTCTTCCTTTAGTTCTGGGACAGCAATAGGAATCATTCTTAACCAATGTTTTGACTCTCTTGATTCCTTTTTACATATACCGATTTTATGGCCAAAGTCTCGTTTAGACTCAGCGTCGTCGGCCTCACAGTAGTTAGCTCCAACACTGGTTCCTGCTTTAACAAGTTGAGTTATTAACGGGGTCGTTATCGGCATCTTGGGTATTCTATTGGCAAACTTAATAATATTTTCGCCAAACCTGGCGGTTCTCTCTTCTAAATCGAATTTTTTACTTTTAGTTATTTTGTTATTAGTCATTTTTTAGAGCAATTAGGTTAATTAGAGATTAGGTCAATTCTGCTTGGCTTGAATTTCTATTGGCTGAGTAATTTCCCCTTTAAGAATAATTTGGATTAGGTCAAAGTGGAGGCCTTCCTTTTCCACCTCGATTTCGTAAGTCCCGTTTTTTAAAGGACTGGCGATTCTGAATTGGCCGAGCTTGTTGGTTTTTAAGGCTCGGACAGGCGAACCTTTCTCGTCTCTGATTTCAATGATGGCATTTTCAACCAGCTTGCCCTCTTGATCAATGACCATGCCCACTAAAATATTGGGACGGTCTGGTGGAGCGGGAATGGGGAGATCAGGGGAAAGTCTGGGTTTAACCGTAGGCGATTTTACCCGGGCTGGTTTTTTGATTGGGGCAGCTTTTTTAACTACTTTCGGCTCTGGGGCCGGTTGGGGCATGGTTTTTTCGGCTGCCTTGGTGGGCGCTTTTTGGGGTTCAGCTAAGGGAAGGTGAAGTTTCCGGATTTTAATTCCCGGTTTTACCTCTTCAGCCAGGGCTGGCTTGACATTCGGGGTTAAGGTGGATGGGAGAGAAACCAGCTGGAAGAGATTGCCGATTTGGTTAAGGGCGCCCTCTTCCTGTTGATCTAGCGGACTGGATGGGGTAGTGGTGGGCAGTGTTTTGAGGTATTCCTCGAGCCGGGCTTGATCAACCGGTGTGGCGGGGGCTTGTTTCTTTACTTTCGGCCGAGGGACAACCTTAAAGAATTCCGGCTTGACCGGTGTTTTCTTCCAAATAAACTGGGTGGGTGAATAGATGGCTTTTGAAAAGGCGATAAACCAGCGGTCAAGTGGCCGTTCCTCAATCGGCATAAAAGCAAAAGCAACTCCGCTGAGACCAGAAAAGATGACTAGCGGCCATTTAAAATAAGAAGCCAAGGGGGCAGCGTAAAAAAGAAGAGCGACGAGACAGCCACCTGCCAGAAACCCAAACTGTTTAAGGGTCATGTCGCCGACCAGCCGAAACTGGTAGGCGGTGATATGTTGCGGGACAGGATGTTGTTCCATAAGCGCTTCGCGCAGGACAGAGCGCACAGAACATAGAAATAGGCTTTATATGCTATGCGCTTATGCCTTAGACTAAGATTTTTCTAAGTTCTTCATTAATGTTGTTAAAATTTTCATTAATTCGGTATTCCTGGTAAGAAAACCCTTAATCATTTGATTATCAAACTTTTTCGTTTCAAACATAACATCCAGCCAATAATCTGCCTCAAAGCTGGATCCTCGGGAAATTCCAAGAAACTGACGATAGCTTTTAGAATAGTAGCGACCATAACCTTCGGCAATATTCGCACCAATAGAAGACAGCGCCCTTATGAGTTGACCAGTAAGAATTTCAGCAACTCTATCTTTTCGTTGGATAGAGAAATATTTAATGGCATCAACTGTTAACAGTTTTGCCTTTTGGTAAGCAATTAAGTTTTTATAGGAAGCGGGCAGTTTTCGCATTTTTCTATCTACTTTGCGCTATAAACTAAGTTTTATGGACTATGCGCTATGGACTATGATACTATCTCCTTAGGATTGAATTCAACCGTCTCAAAAGCGATCATTTTACAGCCAAACTAGAACAGATTTTAAGATTGTGTTATGATAATTGTTAGGAGAAGAAATGCCTGAGGAAAGTCAAGAAAAAGGAATGATGCCAGGAGAAAAAAGTTTTGGCCGTCCTCATCACCCAGAGGCGAAGCCCACCATGGGTCTCCCAGGCCAGCCTGAAAAAGGGGAAAGATACTTTGCTACCTTGAACGAATTTAGAGAGGCTCTTGAAGGAATTCCCGATGGGTTTAAAAAGAAAGCGAATCGTTTAAGAAGGAATCTTCGCTCAGCCATAAAAAAGAGTGAAGAAGAAAAGGTCGGGGATATTTTAAAAGAAGTAGACGGATTAGTAGAGAAAGAGCCAAAGCTGGTCCAGTGGTCAGAATTGATGGAACAAGAGGCCACCGGGGAAGTCCAACCAGGGGAATCAAGCGAAAAGTCGGTCGGAGAGATAGTCGAAGAGCCGCCCCAAAAAGCGAAACCAGAAGACATTCGGATGGTTCCGGACGCAATCTCTGACGAAAGAATGGAAGACGATGAAGAGGTCCTAGTTGATCCGCGAACAGAAAAAATGAAGTTCGTTGAGAGATATCCTCTGTGGGTGGAAGAAACAACCAGAAGCGTTGCCGAAATTCGGGGTCAATATTTCAGATTTTTAGCCGGCATTGGTGCCCGCCAGCCAGTTCCAGGTCAAGGAATTAATGATTCTGAATGGGAAGAGATTGCCAGATATACTGCTGAAATAGATTCAATTATTCGGAAAATTGGGAGAAAGGAGAGAGGAGAAAGAACGGCTGAAGAAAAAGGAGAGCTTAAGAGGGCACAAAAGCTTAAACGGATGGCTGGCGCTTATTACCATGAGCTTGAGTTTTATCACCGATTTTGGTACGGAGAGGAATCAGGAATCGGTAAGGAAGTGAAAAGATCTAAAGAGGGATCAAGACTTCTTTTGATTGACCAAATGGCGGTTCTTTTTACTATTCCTGAAGTGGCGAAAGCCTTTAAAGAAGAAAAGGGCTATAAAAGTGATGCTGAGTTAGTTGATGAGGTTAATGATCCCTATGGCTGGCGAAGACTGGGACATCACCTTCGCCGTTATTCGTGCACCCCGATGTATCGGGACGCTTATGAGGCGGGGGCGAAGACAGCTAAACCTGGTGAACCGATTAAACCGGGGTTTGGTCTTAGCTACGAGTATAGTCTTTTTGGCATTTACTTTACTGGGAGATGGGCGGAAAAAAACAATGCCAAATACGCCAAAGTTCTTCGAGTAGAAGATGCTGATGGCAATCTGATTATTGATCTGGGGAAATTAGGAGCCACCTATGATATGTGGACTACCCCTGCCAGACTAGAGTTGTATGTTCTTTTTTGGGAGCATTTAGGAAAAAGAAACCAAATTAGACTCTCTGCTGGGAGGGGAAGAGAATGGCTAAACAAGCACGAGGAGCAGCTTTATTCCAAAAAAGCAAGCGAAGGGCTGCGAGATCTTCTTTGGAATTATCGAGATAAAGAAAAAGTCCTTAGAGACCGGATTGGCGAAATTGATAAGAAAAAGGAATCAGAGGGGTTATCCGCTGAAGACGAAGAAGAGCTTCAACAGCTCCAATCTAGCCTTCAAGACCTTCTAGCGGAGCAGGAAAGGCTAGTTGGATTCTCAAATGAGGAGATTAAAGAGTTTCGGGAATTACTAATGAAAAAAGCAATTAATAGAGAACAACTAAGAGAAGATGAAGAGGAGAGCCTGGCAGAGCTTAAAAAGACAATCGGAAACGTGATGCTTAGAAATATGATTAATCGAGACTTAGGTTTTGACCCCTCTGAAAGAGACTTTAATCTGATTGCTATTTTTAGCGATCCCTTGAGTCGGCACGAAGAACTTACGCCCAATGATATTTTAACCAACCTCTTAGTGGATGTCCGGAGGATGGAACAAACCCAGGACGCTTTAACAGCCGGAAAAGAATGCTTTATCGCTAAACCTTCATTTGAAATGATTCTTGACATGGAGTCGGAGGTATATGCTCATCTTGGTTATTTTCCTTGGTTAAGGGAGAGACAGATATTTGCCCTGAGAGAGCTTGTTTCTAGATTATATTTAGCCGGGGTTATTAACACGATCAGGTTAAGCGGTACTCACCTTTTTGAAGAAGAGAGTAAAAAAATTTATGATAGTTTGAAGGCAAAGGCTAATGTAGGTCTTCACGCCGAAGGTTTGAAAGCCACTTATGGAATAGATTTTACTGATCCCGACCTCAAAGACGGCGCATCGCTTGCTGAAGTAATCAGATGTCTTAAGCTAGTTCATAGAGGGAGGTTAAATGCAATTTATGAACAAAGAAGAGAGCAATGGGTGATCAATGTTTTAGAGAAAGGGGTGGCAGCAGAAGCCCACGAGAAGGTGCGATTTCTTAGCCGATTCAGATTTTCTGATTATGTCTCTTTTGAAGCGCGGATTATTGAAGAACCAGTGCTTAACGCTATGGGGTGGACCAGGGAAGAAAGTCTAGAGAAAGAAAAAGAACGGTTTCGAACTCGCGACCTTTGGTTAGCCAAAAAAGGCCAACTTCCTGGCGATGACGGCGTCTTTATATTTAGCCGTAATCAGGCGTTAAAACCGGGTTGGGAGAGGTTCGCGAGAGAGAAAGGGGAAAGTGATCGAAGGAAAGAAGACGGCAGGTGGATTTATGGTTATCGCTACGAAACCGATAAATTTGAAAAGGTAGGCTATGTAACCGACGAAAACCACGTTTATCGAACTATCGCCTGGGAGGATCCAATCCAGAAAAGCTTATTTGAAGTGGAACAGCTGATTTATTCCAAAAATTACGAGATTTTGAGTAAATATATTGATGAACACTCCCCGGAGATAATTGATGATCCCAACGAATGGTTAACCCCTCCTCAAAGGCAGAATCTGATTAAAGATCACCTCCGCCGGATCAGTATTGATCCTGACCGAGCCGAAGTTTTAATGAAGAAATATTCTTGCACCAATGCCGATTGCTGGATTTGGACGGCCAAAAGGTTGACCTTTGGACGTCTGGCCCCCGAACTTATAGCTAAAATCCCGATTGTTGGTCCTCTTGCCAGAAATGTTAATATTGCCGGCATTGGACTTTCTGGCTGGATTGGTGCGGTAGCCCAATTTGGCCTTCCCAGGGTCGCCACCTATTTGACCGGTAATCCTATCGCGATCGGCACCGGGGTTTATTTTCTCCAGTTAGGGCTTATCTCTTTTGTTACTAGTCCTCTGGTGCGAAGAATGGCGTGGCTTAGCACCATTCCAGGGACAAATTTTAGGTTAAAAGGCCTCCTCCCAATTTATTGGGAGCCTAAAGGAAAGGTAAAAGAATATGAGGGTTAAAATAGAAAGAGGAGGTTTCAATGGCTGAAGCAATTACCGAAACAATGGGGCCAGGTCTGGCTTTTAGAAGAGAGACTCCGGAGAGTCAGGCCCTTAAAGGTTTAGAAGCGAAGATTGGGAGAATAAAAGAAAGAGTTTCTTTTTCAGACCTGCAACAAAGACTAAAAAGTTTTATTAAAAAAGATATCAGCAATGATCCGGAGATAGAAGGCATAAGTCAACAATTATGGGAAGTAGTTGATGCCAGGCTTAGGAAAGAGGAAGATCATTTAAAGACAAATGATCTTCCCAGGGTGTTTCGAGAAATGGTAGGAAGTCTTTTGCCCGGAGCCTCTCTCGAAGGTAAAGAGCAACTCCAAGAATTATTGGTTAAACTTTCTGAGTTTGAAGCAAGGGGAGTTATGGGAGAATTAAGCCCCGATCCTCAAAAAGCTTTTGAACAACTTTCAGGTTTAATTTTAGGAAAAGAAGATGGAGAGCAATTCGTTAACACCATGACAGAGGTGGCCGCTGCAACAGAAAAGCCCTATCCAAAACCGAAACCACCCAGTCTTCCTACCGGAGAAAAAGGTTTTTTTGGGAAAGGTAAGGGCCCGGGTCTTAGATATTATAGATTGATGGTTATAGGGATTGCTCTGATGACCTGTTGCGCCGCTCAAGGAGCTTGTCCTGGTCTAAAGATGTATCTTGATGTTCGAGGAAGAACGGAGGCAGATTCGGGTACCGAGGCCCAAGAACAAGCCGGGATTAACCAGGCGGCCCTAGATGTAGTTGATGGAAGATATCCTTATGAATGGCTAGAAAGAAGTGAAACCTTAAGGGGAGAAGAAGGAGAAGAGTTTGCGAGAAGTGTTCTCGAAAGAACTCGAGACTTGGTCATGGCGGACCCAAATCGGTTAGACCAAATGGATGCCGCCTGGATTGGCCGCCTCATCCATGAGTACGGGGAAGAGGAAGGCTATAATCTAATTTTTAATCTTGATCAGGTTGATGATTTAGAAAAACGGGATCAAGTAAGCCAATATTTATCTAGTGGGCGGTACGAAAGTTCTTCTCCTCCAGGCGGTAGCAGAGAAGCAAGCCAGGGAAGCAATGGCAGCGGTTGAAGGGCAACGCCAAGTTAGAACCAAGGTAATGGCCAAGAAAGCAGATTTGAGAAGGAAAACTTCTTTTGGACAGAAAAGGGTTTAAATTCCCGCCGCTAAACCGCCAATAAGTGGTAATCTCCCAATCACTCCGCGCAGAGTTTGACCAGCCGCGGCAAACATTGGTGGACCAGGCCTTTTTTCAAAAGCCTGATCAATCATGTCGGGGACAGAGGGAGAGATTAAAAGAATTCCTAACCCAATAATATTAGGAATAATGCTTGGGTCTGTAAAGATATCAGCAATCATTCTCGGAGCCTGGAGGTCGCTCATGGTAACCTGAACATTCCAAGAAGGCGCCTGACTTATAATTGCCCCTATGGCTAAGACTCCATAAACAGCTGGAAAGGCCAAAACCGATTTGATTAAAGTTTTAAGCCACATCCAGGTCACATTGCCTCTTCCCGGAATGGCTGAAAAAAGGAGCAAAATGGGCCCAAAAATCGTGGCTAAAAGAAAAGTCACGTAGCGGCTCAAAAGGGCGAAGAAAAGTTTAAACATGGTAAAAACCACGACCAAGGCAATAATAAAAGTAAAAATAGAACCACCGCCACCCGGTATGATGGAAAGAATGCCCTCAACCAGCCTGACTAGCGCTAAAAGTCCTGTTGGCGGGATTGAGATTTGTTGGGGATTAAAACTTAAACCGCCAAAGGCATCATTAAGGAGCTCAAAAAGATTATAATTCCCTGGCGGGTAAGCAAGAGCCGCACTTTTAATTAAAGTGTTAATCAAGGCCAGCCCAAACTCCATCAGATCGAACATTAGTCCAGCCAAAGCGTAACTGAAGGTAATCAAAAGAAGAGCAATTACTAGTTGAGGTAGGGCACTTTGAATTGAAGCTACCGTTTGAGGATCAATTTTGGCCCGAAACATAATCATAAAACCGACGGCAACGAAGATGATAACCAAAAAGAGATAAGCTAGGCTTCGGAAAAGTTTCCAAAGATCAAGGATGGGTTCAAGAGCATGCCAGCCTGTCCCCTGAGCGTAGGCTGGCTTGACTAAACCTAGATTTTGACCCAGATCAGCTAAATAATCAACCGATGAAGCCGGAGGAGAAGAATAAAGTCCATTAACCAAGGCGATGGTTCCATCTAAAGCACTAGTGCCCGAAGCTTGTCCTTCAAGAAGCGGAACACCTGTCAGGGCATGAGTGCCGGCATTTCCCGCCTTGTCTACCAAAAAACGAGTAAATTGACCGAGATTGATGTCTTCTGCTTCGTACTCTTCTTTTATTTCTTGGAGAAAAGTTGGTAATTGGCCTTCAGAGGGAACATCAACCGGACTTGGAAGATAGGCGGCCTGAGCGATTTTAACCAAAGGAATAATTAAAAGGAAAAGGAGAAGAGAAACAAAAACTATTTTTCGGTTGAAATTTTTGGGCAGCGACATAACTGCTTTTAAGTTAACATCATTGACTGTTTTTTGCAAGTGGTTTATTTATTCCTCCTCTGGATTTAAGGCTTCCAAAACCCATTCTTTTGCCTTTTGAATGCCGCCTAAATGAGGGAAATAGAATTTCCAGGGTTCGCCTGGGGTGATCGAACCCCCAGTGTAACTGTAGTTAATGTAGCTATGGGCATCAAGGTCTTCAAAAGTTGACTCGGTTTCCGGCCGGAAAATGTTAAAAAGCCCCTGGAAAGAATCGGTAGTCTGTTCCCAGATTTGGTCAAGATAAGGATGAAGAAGGTCGACCTTAACATCCCGGTGAACATGGCGGGTTTCGACATTGCGACATTCAGGGTTAAGGAGGTCTCTTTCGCCAGTGGCCGGATCAGTAAACCAAACACAAGGGCCGGTGTAGTTTGGGTTTTCGAACTGATCAACCGCCTTCAGGTCAATAAAAATCGGATCACAGCAGATGGTGTCATTCGGATTATTATCGCTGACACTTTCATATTCACAGGCTGGATAAGGTATTGGTTCGGCCAGACCGCATTCACGTGGCTCAGGCATTGGCCCAAGACTGCCACAGCAGGCGGTTCCATTTTCATCTAAGGTCATAGAGCAACCACCCGAGACAACATAATGAAGATTAATATTCTCTGTAGTTACAGAGACATTGACGTTAGCACCTGGATCGGTGGGACAGCTAAAATAATAGGTCATGCTTGGACCAAGAACATTCATAAACCCAACTTGCTGGCCGTTAATATAGGTGTGGAGGTGACCACAGCCGTGGGCGTCGATAACCACTGTTCCTGATCCTCCAGAACAACAGATAGCCCTAATGGCTAAGTTGCAACAACAGTCGCCATCGGGGTCGCAAGCATCCCATTCTCCCTGGGCCAAAAGGGTTTTTTCGCCTAGAACCTGAGGATTGCTCGAAGCTAGAAGAATTTTTTCTGATGCTTCCTCTTCCTCCTCCTCCACCCAAGGAAAGAGCAGTTTTTGAAGCTCTTGGGTGACTTCAAAAAGTCGGGCGAGATGGGGCACTTTTTCTTCCTGGACAGGCGGAATGACGTCAGCAATATCCTTTCTTTTGACATTAACCGAGGCAATGACTTGACCAGGGGAATCTTCCCGGGTAAACATCGGGACGGCCGCCCAAAGTTTTCCAGAAGGAGTTCTTTTCCAGCTCTCATAAGCTTTTTTCCAGTCTTCGTAGTCGTCTGGCTTGGCTTTAACCGGTAGTTCAGGCGGAGGCTGGATTTCACTTAATTGCATTGAATAACCACCATGTTCGATGAGGTAGTCATGGATAATCTCGGTGCCTTCTTTAATGTTGCCAGAGAGACTCTTTTTAGCCCGGTCAATCATTTCGTTTTTAAGCTCATCTTGGAGTTCTTTAGGCGCGAGTTTTCTGAAAACGCCTCCTTCCATCACTGAGCGCTCAACTTCTTCTTGACAAGTTCCTTTTTCTTCACAACTCTCAAGATCGATATCTTGACCATAGTAGAAGGCAGTACCCTCAAAATAGTCAGCTAAATATTTTTGAACATCCTCTTCGCCCTTTTTACCCACAAAAGGAACGGTGACATCATTGGCATCAATGGTAATAATGCCGCCCCAGTCTTTTTCAACCCAATGTTCACCAGTTGGTTCACAAACAAAGTCCGAGTCCTCCCATTTCCAGCTGACGGTATCATGGACCGCAAAAGTGGTGGCGCAGGCATAGGTTAAAGGCGGCTCTAAAATACAAGCATCACAAGGGAGTGGACGGGAATCAGAGTCGCCTCCTTCAGAGGGGGTACAGGTCATCCCAAGAGCCCCTCCATCATACATGTAAATGGTTCCCCCGCCAAAAGTACTTAGTTCTAAGATGATGATTTTCCCGTCGGCGGTGATGATGACCAAAAGGGTAATGTCTGGGTGGCCATCACCATCCAAGTCAAGGAAAAAAGAAGTGGTGATAAATTGAACGTCAGGGAAAAGGTCGTGGTTAGCCATAAACTCCTGAATAATCCCTTCCATAATTTTGACCCATTGCTTTAGATCTTCTTTATCTTGGAGTAACCCACCATGATAAAGAGGGCCCAATTCGGTGATGATGAAATTGTTGGGAACCCCTCTTTCTACTAAAAAATCAATCAATTTTTGGTATTGTTTAGAGACCGCTTGGGCATTTTCGCCATAGATGGTTAAGGCGGCTCCATCAACCAGATCAGCGATAGTCAGATTACCGGAAACCACGGTATTCAAGATGGTATCCAAAAAAGGAAAATCTACTTGGCCTGTGTGGGTAGCCATTGGCGGAATTAAGATATTAAAATTTCGATCTGAAATACCCGCGCCCAAAATAAAAGAGGCTAAGCTGTTAGCGAAACTCTTAGCATCAGCCGAACCACCCCACTCATAAGAAAGATCCGGCTCATTACCAAAATAAACATTGACTGGTTCGGAAAACTGGATTTGGCTGAGGGCCCAGGCTAGGGTTTCGCCTGCCACTTGAGCTTTTTGGGGGGAAATTCTCGTCCAACCTTGGCTGGGGCTAAAGTAATCAGAGGAAACCCTGATAATGGGGATGAGATTGTTTTCTTTCATTGCCTGGAGGTTTTTGAGAAGACTTTCTCTATTCTGAGGGCTAAGATCGGCCGTGCTATAGATAATGGTAACCGGGATTGAATAACCAGCACAACCGTATTGGTCATATTGGTTTCTAATTTGATCGTAATTTGAGGGATCAATATTGCCGGCAATCTTGGGGCCGACAACACCGCAAGTTTGGGCCAAAACTGGAGAGGGGATAAGCTGCCAACCGAAGAAAAAAACGAAAACGAAAAAGATAGTTAGGCAGGGTTTTTTCATTTATTTAGGAATTTCGAACTCCGTGACCTCAACTCCAGTAAACTCTTTAATAAATTGAAGAATAAACCAGGCAATGATTACCAAAACTAATCCTAAAATTGCGTAGGTGATGGTGTTTTTGGCTGATTCGGTTCCTTTCGGGTCGCCGGCAGAAGTTAAATATTTAAACCCGCCAGCGAGAAACATGATAAAAACTGCCAAACCCGCTAGGGTGGTGGCGATGTTTAAAAAATTCTTAAAGATACATTCGATACATTGGATAGTGGCCACCTTATCTTCAACGCAATCCTTCCAACAAGCATCACCGTTAGCCAAAACAGGAGAAGAAAAAAGAAATAGAAAAACAACCAGCCAGCCAAACAAGAGAAGTTTTTTCATCTTGGATATTAGCTTAGCTTATAGGCTAAGGATCGTCAAGCCCCTTTAAGAACAGCAAAAAGCATCCCTTGCTGGTTCGGGGTTAGAAATTTCCCAGACTTGTTGAGGGATGCTTTT
>CAZMIZ010000001.1:199693-292988 GCA_964566925.1 uncultured Gammaproteobacteria bacterium
GCTTTATCCCCACCCGAGGTAATCCACTGGATGCCGCCTAAAAGAAGATAGAAAAAAGCAGCGATCCCCGCGGCAATCAGTAGAAGACTAACAAATCTGGAAAGAAGCAAACCAAGATCCTGGACTTTATAGGGGTCACCAAGAGCAACTAGCTCTTCTTTAATCTTTAACTGGATGGCAAAAAAATTATAAATCATTTTTATTTATGGGCTTGGAATAGGCGTGATAGCTGATTCACCGATACTGGGTAAACTGATTTCTAAAGTTTGAAGAAAATCAAGCCCTAAAATAGGGGCGATCAGATTAACAAAAGCAAAAGCAGCGGCCACCACCACCAAGCCGATGATTGCCGCGGTAATTTTCTCCCGAGCGGCTTCGACGCCCGCTTTATCTCCACCCGAGGTAATCCATTGGAGTCCGCCTAAGAGAAGGTAAAAGAGGGCAGCAATACCTGCCCCGATTAAGAGAAAATGAAGAAAATTGGCAATCAATCCGGCCAAAAAGTTTTCCCCGGCCTCAGGGCTACACCATTCTTCAGGTAGAGCAAGATTACAGACTCGATCCATTTTTACTCTTCAGAGAAAAAATTACTAATGGTTGTTCCTGGTTGTAAAAAATCAATCCCGAAAATAGTGCCGATAACGGAAACGATAGCAAAGGCCATAACCACGATTACCAGGCCGATAACCGAGTAGGTTAGTTTATCTCTGGCTGCGGCCACACTCGCCTTATCACCGCCAGAAGAAAGCCACTGATAGCCGGCGATAATAATTTGGAAAAGAAACCAAATGCCGGCAACCACGGTTAAGAGGCCGACAATAACCGAGATCACCTGATTAAGGAGCTGAAAAGCCGCTTCTTTTGTAATGACCTCTTCGGTCTCAAAACCAAGCGGGCCAAGACCCCTAATTTCTCCAAGCGGAGTGCCGCTATCTGCTAAAAAATTTTTAAATATCATCTTTTCCAACCTCGATTATGGTCCGCTGGGCAATGATGACCCTCCAGGGCCATAGATTTGTGGATTTAAAATTGCCAAAGGATCACCAAGCAAAAGCCAACCAAAAATGGCGGCCAAAGCAAAAGAGCCGGCGACAATCAAGAGGCCGATTAATGACTGCCAGATTTTATTCCAGGCAGAGGTGATGCCCTTAGGATCACCCATAGCGGTCATAAATTGATAACCAGCCACAATCAGATTAAAAAAAGCAAAAAGACCCGCAATAACGACTACCAGCTTGAGGAGATTATTCATCAAGGCTAGGAGACCGAAGGTTCCCTCCCCAATCTCGCCGGCATAGCTTTTAACGCCCAACCCCCCTTCTGATTTTGGCCGAAACGGATTTTGAATTTCACCAAAAATATCTGCCATTTAAAACTCCGGGGGGTTCAAAATATTAATTCCGGTGATCCATTGAATGATTTGAATAATCCAATAGGAGGCAAAAACTAAACCAAAGCCTATTAGAGCGGTGGTGATTGCGTTTTTCCCTTTACCTACTTGATCGGGATTGCCTCCTTGTGCTCCCATGATAATCCCAAAGCCGCCAAAAAGCAAGAAAACAAAAAGAATCAAGCCAGCCAGAATATAGAGATTGGGCAGAAGGGTAGAAATAAGCGCGCCCGGACTAGCGAAGACGGTGGTGAGCGGTTTGTCGCCCAGGTTAAATTGCTCGCTAATCCGAAAGGCAAGAGCTTGATCCATCCATCTCAGTCTAGCACAGCCTATTTTTCTTTTGCAAGTGAACTAACTAGAATTGTTTGGATTCTGTATAATATGGGCTATGAATAAAGGCAGCCGCTCCAATCTTCCTGCCGGAACAAAAATTCCTCAACACGTGGCGATCATTATGGATGGTAACCGACGTTGGGCTAAAAAGCATGGATTGATGGTTTTGAAAGGTCACGAGAAAGTTGCTTTCCAGATGATTGAACCCTTAATTAAAAGATGTCTTGAACTGAAGATTACCTATCTTACTCTTTGGGCTTTCTCCACCGAGAATTGGCAAAGAAACCGAAAAGAAGTTGAGGGGATAATGAGAATTTTCCGAAAAGGATTAAAAGAGAACGTCGACCGTTTCCAGAAAATGGGAGTCAGATTAAGAGCTTTAGGTGATTTATCCAAGTTTGATAAAGATATCCGAGAGGGGGTTTTGAATTGGGTTAAGGCTTCACAAAACAACCAAGCCATTAATCTCTCAATTGCGATTAATTATGGCGGTCGGGACGAGATTTTAAGGGCCATCAATAAGCTTCGCAAAAGTTCCAAGTTCAGAGTTTCAGATTCCAAACTAACCGAAAAAACTTTTGGCCAGTTTTTGGATACGGTAGGAATGCCCGACACAGATTTGATTATTAGAACCGGGGGCGCCAAGCGGCTTTCAGGTTTTCTTCCTTGGCAGGCAATCTACGCCGAGCTTTATTTTACCGAAACCTTGATGCCTGATTTTTCCCCTGATGAACTTGACAAAGCGATTATCGAGTATAGCCGTCGGGAAAGGCGCTTTGGCCGATGAAAGCAACCGATCAACTACTTGAATTCAAAAAAAGGCTTGACCAAGAGCTGGAGAAATTTTTAAACCAAAAATTAAAGGAGAGCAGCCAGGTTAGCGGCGATCTTAAGAAATTAGTTGAGGTGGTTAAAGATCTGGTTCTTCGGGGAGGTAAACGGCTTCGTCCAGCCTTTGTTTATTTTGGTTATCAGGCTTGTGGTGGTCAGAATGAAAAGGCGATTCTTTACACTTCCCAGGCAGTGGAATTCCTGCACACTATGGCCCTCATCCACGACGATATCATTGATCATTCGTCTCTTCGCCGTGGTCGGCCGACTGTTCATCAACTTCTTGGCGAACCAGGAGCTATTCTAGCTGGTGATTTTTGCTTTGTCTGGGCTGACGAAATTTTTACTAATTCACCGTTTGAAGATAGGCCAATAAGAAAAACTCAGAAAATCTTTGATCTTTTAAGAGAAGAGGTACTTTTTGGCCAGTATCTGGATGTTCTAGCCCCAGGGAAGAAAGAAATTAGCCAAAAAGAGGTAATGAAGATTTTGGAATACAAAACCGGTAAATATACGGTTGAGCGCCCTCTACATTTAGGGGCGGCTTTAGCGGATGCGCCGCTAAAAGCTTTTGGCGCTTTTACCAATTACGGCCTTCCTCTAGGAATTGCCTTTCAGATCCAAGATGATATTTTGGGGATCTTTGGCGAACATCAAGAAGTGGGTAAACCGATTGGTTCTGATTTAAAAGAGGGCAAAAAGACCCTTTTGGTGGTCAAAACTTTGGAGAAATTAAAGGGTAAAGAAAAAAAGAAATTCTTAAGCCTTTTAGGTAACCAAAAGGCAACCAAAAAGGAGTTAGTTTGGGCACAAAAATTGATTATTAAAACCGGCGCCTTAGCTTACTCTCGAAACCTAGCTAAGGCGTTAGTCCAACAGTCAATCAAAGCTCTTCAAAGCTATCCGTTGAAAAAAGAAGGCAAAGATTTTTTAGTGGGCATCGCCGATTTTATTATCAAAAGAAGGATTTGAATTAGAGATGGCCAAATTAGTGGTGGTCAATCGCCGCGATCAGGTTTTAGGTAAAGAAAATAAAGGACACTGTCACGCTCTTAAAGGAATTTTGCATCGGGGTTTCTCGGTTTTCGTTCTTAATAAAAAGGGCCAAGTTTTATTACAAAAGAGAAGCCAGAAAAAGAGACTTTGGCCAGGATTTTGGTCTAATACTTGCTGTAGCCACCCTAAGCCTGGAGAAACCTATCTCCAGGCTGGGAAAAGAAGGCTTAAAGAAGAACTGGGTTTTACCTGTCCTTTAAAATTTCTATTTAAGTTTCATTATCGAGCCGTTTATCAAAACATTGGCTCGGAGAATGAAATCTGTGCGGTTTTATTAGGAAAATATGAGGGCCCAGTGAAACCTAATCCAAATGAAGCTGAAGCTGTCCGTTGGCTTGACTTTGATCAATTAAAGCAAGAATTAAAAGAAAAGCCGGAAAGGTTTACCCCATGGCTCAAAAAAGAGATATCCTTGTTTCCGCTCCAGGAAAAATAATTCTTTCTGGAGAGCATAGCGTTGTTTATGGCCAACCAGCTCTCCTAACCGCTGTCAATCGTCGGCTTTCAGTTTCGATAAAAGAAGCTGATCAAGGAATTGAGATTATTGCTGATGAACCGCCTGATTTGGCTCGGTATGCTCTGGAAAAAACAGAACAGCTTCTAAAAAAAGAGATTAAAAGAGGTTTAAAAATAAAGATTAATTCCCAAATTCCAGTTGGCCGTGGTTTTGGTTCTTCCGCTGCCTTGGCGGTGGCCATAGTGGGTGGCCTCTTTAGTTATTTTGGAAAAACCTGGGATAAAGCTTTAATTAATCAGATTGCTTACGAGATTGAGAAAAAACAGCACGGCAACCCCAGCGGCGGCGATAACAGCGTTGTTTGCTTTGGGGGCTTCTTACGGTTTCAAAAAAGAGGCGAAAAATTTATAATTAAACCTCTCAAAATAAAAACCAGTTTGCCTAAGTTTATCTTGCTGGATAGCGGTCGGGCCAAGGAAACAACTGGCGAAATGGTACACTGCGTTAGTAAAAAATATAAAAAGGAAAAACTGAAGGTGAAGCGAACCTTAAGCTTGATTGGCCGGACAACTATCAAAACGATTGCCGGTTTTAAAAAAGGTAATTTTAATCAATTGACTACCTTGATTAAAGAAAATGAACGGCTTCTTGAGGAGTTGGGCGTAGTGGGTCAAAAGGCGAAAAGACTGATTAGAGAAATTGAGAAGCTGGGTGGGGCAGCTAAAATCTGCGGCGCCGGTGGCTTAAAAGCAGGTTCAGGAGTCGTGCTTTGCTATCACCCAAAGCCGAAGATAATTTTGAATTTTGCCCAAAAACAAAAATTAGTCCATTTTCCGGTAAAATTAGGAACGGAAGGAGTAAAAAATGAGAAAAATTAGGGTTTCCGCTCCGGGTAAGCTAATGCTTTTAGGCGAACACGCGGTTATTTATGATCGTCCTTGTTTAGTGACGACGATCGATACCCGGGTAGATATTGTCTTAGAGAAAATTAAGCAAAAAAAGATCGTCATTAATGCCCCGGAAGTAGGGATTAAAAATTACCAAAGGCGTCTCAGTCAACCCCTTTTAGAAAAAGTTCCCAAAGGGGTTCGCTTTTTAGAAGCGGTTCTTAGAATTTTTTATCAACGTTACCAGCCTCAACTCGGGGTTAAAATCAGTACTAAAAATGGTTTTTCTTCAAGGTATGGCCTGGGGAGTTCCTCGGCTGTTTCGGTTTGCGCCGCTAAAGCCTTAGCTGAACTTTTTGGAAAAAAACTTTCTAGAAGAAAGATTTTTGATTTAGCTTATCAGGCGGTGATTGACGTTCAGGGAATCGGTTCAGGTTTTGACGTGGCTGCCTGTTGCTATGGAGGGATTCTCTATTATTTAACTGGGGGCAAGAAAATTGAGCATCTAAAAACCACCAACCCGCCTTTAGTGGTGGCTTATTCAGGGAAAAAAGCGGATACCCCCACTATGGTGAGGAAGCTGGCCAAAAAAAGAGAGAAAGCTTTTCAAAAAATTGAGAAAGATTTTGACGAGATTAGTCGATTAGTGGAGAGAGCTAAAAAAGCAATTAATAAGAGAAACTGGGAAAAACTAGGCCAATTAATGAATGAGAATCAAAAGATTTTAAAAAGGTTGGGGGTGAGTACGCCTAAACTAGATCGGATGATTAAATCAGCTTTAAAAGCGGGCGCTCTAGGGGCGAAACTTTCTGGTTCAGGTGGAGGCGATTGTATGTTTGCTTTGACCGATAAATTTAAAAAACATCGGGTTGAACAAGCTTTAGTTAAAGCCGGTGGGGTTTTGGTTCCTGTCTCCGCTGGCGTGAAAGGAGTAAGGGTTGAATGAAAGCTACCGCTAAAGCATCAGCTAATATTGCTTTTATCAAGTATTGGGGTAAGAGGAATGAAGCTTTGAGAATTCCAGAGAATGATAATCTTTCAATGTGTGTCGACCAGGCATTTACGATTACGACGGTTGAGTTTGGCGAAAAGTTAAAAGCGGATAAAGTCATTATTGATAAGGAAAAAGTAAAAGAAAGAGAAAGAGAACGCGTCATTAAACATTTAGAGCGAATTAGAAAAATAGCCAATATCAACCAAAGAGCTTTGGTAGTAAGCCAAAATAGTTTTTCTCGGGCCACTGGTTTGGCCTCCTCTGCGTCGGGTTTTGCTGCCTTAACTTTGGCCGCGACTAAAGCTGCCGGACTTGATTTACCTGAAAAAGAGTTATCAAGGCTAGCTCGATTGGCCTCAGGGAGTGCCTGCCGGAGCATTCCCTCGGGTTTTGTTTATTGGCAGGCCGGCAATTCTGATCAAACCTCTTATGCTTACAGCCTTTACCCACCATCTTATTGGGATTTAAGAAAAATCGCGGTGGTGGTTGAAGAACAAAAGAAAAAAATCTCTAGCACTAAGGGTCATTCGTTAGCAGGTAAAAACCCTTTCTTAAAAGCAAGATTGGCGCTAGTTAAGAAGAACTTGATTAAAATTAAAAGAGCTTTTAGAGAGAAAGATTTTTCTTTACTGGGAGAGGTGGTTGAATCCGAAACTTTAAGTATCCATAGCGTGATGTTGACTTCTCAGCCAGCCTTAATTTATTGGCAACCAATGACTTTAGCTATTATTCATCAAATAGTTAGTTGGCGAGAGCAAGGGGTGGTGGAAAGCTATTTCACCATCGACGCCGGCCCCAACGTTCATTTAATTTGTCAGGGAAAGGATGAAAGAAAGCTTCTGGCTAAGTTAAAAGAAATAAAAGGGATTAAAAGAATGGTGGTTAATCGACCAGCCAGGGGTGCCCATTTGATTAATAAACACCTTTTCTAAAAAGCTTCGCTAAGGCCAAAGAGGTGTTGGATAATCCGAATTAGCCAGTAAGAGACGAAAATAATCGCGGCTCCGGCCACCGCGGAAGTCAAACAACCTTTAGCTTGTTCAGTTTTTTTCGGATCCCCTACTGAAGTCAAAAATTGAAAGCCGGAATAAATCAAAGCGCCGAAGATACCCAACCCGGCAAGGATAAAGATATAAGGGAGAAGGGTAGAAATGATGCTCCCTAAATCCCCATCATGGAATTCAAAGTTTTCAAAGCCTTCGATCTCCGTTGGTTTGGGTAATTCGTATTGGGCTAGAGCCTGAGGAAAAAATCTAATCATTTAAGGGCCCTTAAATTTAAAATCGATTTCCTCTGGTAAACCGAGAATGTCAACGCCAATTAGTTTTAAAATGAATAGGGAAAAAATAATCAGTAAAAGCCCGGTAATAGCTGAGCCGATGATCTCCTTGCCTGAATTCAGTCGTTCAGGGTCTCCAGCAGAAGTGATCACCTGAAAGCCCCCAAAAAGCATTAACAAAAAAGCAATTCCCCCACCGATCCCAATCGCCCGGCCCAAAAGCCAAACAACAAAATCCCGAGGATCGTTAGGGATACACCTTAAAGCAGTCCATGACCCTCCAGATTGGTCACATTTAGTACATTCTTTTTTTTCCCCTGGGTCCGTAATTTTCTCACATTGATCATAGGTTCCACTGGGGGTTCCACTGGGGGTGACCGGGCTTAAGATAGAAACATAAAAATTACAAGAGGCCACAGTATTAGTAGGAACAGTTGCTGTCATAATAAAACAAGGTCCAGCCTTTTTGGGGGCGATGTAGGCAGTGTAAAAACCATCGACTGAAAGAGGGTTTGATGATATTCTTAGCTTCCCGTTCTGAGCTGCTCCACAAGCGTGAGTGTAGATATTAGAATCGGAGCTATGATTAATCCTGACAAGATAATCAATGTCGTTTAAACCATTAGCTACGATAATGGCTCCGGAGCCTGCAGGAACAGGATCGTTCTCAATAAAACATCCGGCAGCAGAAGCAGATTTCACTGATCCTAAAAGCAAAAGGAAGATGATTAGGGAGAAGAGCAAAGTGAACTTTTTCATTTCCTCCTCAGTCTAACATAGCAAGGCGGGGGAAGTAAATAGATGTTGGTGACTAAATCATTAGTAATTGGCCATTAAGAGATGATATACTTGAAACAGAATGAAACGACTTCTGCTGGGGCTTGTTTTCTTTTTCTTTTTAATAATTTCCGTTTTTCCTGTTTTGGCTGAATGTCCCAGCGGGGATTATGATTGTCAGATCGCTGAAATCCAAAAGGAGATTGACGCCCTTAAACCGGCTCATGAAGCCAATAAACAAGAATTAGCCAACCTTAAAAAACAGCTAGCTGACCTTCAAAGTCGTCTAGCCGGAATTAGTGTTCAGCTGGAAAAACTTGAGGCCAGCATTTTTGAACGAGAAGTTAATCTTGGCTATCAACAGGAAATTCTAGCGGCGAGAGTGAGGAGTCTTTACAAAAAGAGTCAGCAATATTCGCCTTTTTTACTTTTTTTGGCCTCGGGGAATGCCGCCGAACTTCTTCGAGAGCTTTCTTATCGGGAATCAGTCACCAATCAAGATAAATTGGTGATCACCCAAATTTCCCAGGAGCTTTTAGAACTCAATGAAGATAAAGCCACTCTTGAACGAAGTCAGGCCAGTTTGACTAGCCTCCAGGCTCAAGTGAACGAGCAAGCCGAGTTTTTGTCAGGTGAGGTGGCCAAAGTGGAATCCTATCTGGCGGAACTAACCTCTCGTCAACAACAGTTGCTTGCCCAGAAGCTGGCTAGTTTGAATCTGCCTACTACTTTAGGAGCTGGGCCCTTGTATTGTACTGATGATCGAAACCTTGACCCAGGTTTTAGTCCGGCTTTTGCCTTTTATACTTTTGGAATTCCCCATCGAGTGGGGATGAATCAATATGGAGCCTATGGCCGCGCCCAAGCAGGCCAATCTTATCAAGAAATTCTCCAGGCTTACTACGAAGGGATTTCCCTTGAAAAGAAGGAGAACATTAACATTAAGGTTCAGGGTTACGGAGAAATGCCTTTAGAGGAGTATCTTTTAGGAATTTACGAGATGCCGGAAAGTTGGCCTCTTGAGGCTCAGAAAGCCCAGGCCGTGGCCGCTCGATCTTACGCCTTAGCTTATACCAACAACGGGGCTAATGAAATTTGCACCAGTCAAAGTTGCCAGGTTTATAAGGGGGGTAATAAAGGCGGTGATTGGGAAGCGGCGGTTCGGGCAACCGAAGGCGAGGTGGCCGTTCATAGCGGCCAGGTAATCACCGCCTGGTATGCTTCCACTGCGGGTGGTTATACCTTTTTGTCTTCTGATGTTGGCTGGAGTTATAAACCTTGGACTAAGAGGATGCGGGATACGAGTGGCGAGGTTAACAGTTTTTCTGATCTTACTGACAGAGCCTATGATAAAGATTCACCCTGTTTTTATGCGGCTCAAGGTTGGCGAAAAGAGTACGGTAATTCTGCTTGGCTGAAGAGTGGTGAGGTGGCGGATATCGTCAATGTTCTCCTTCTGGCCAAGGCCGATTCTTCCACTCGTGAGCATCTCTATCAAACTGATAAAGCCCATCCTTACGGAGGCGAGATCTGGGATGAAGAAAGGGTTAAACAGGAGCTGCGGAGTCGAGGAACAACTCCTTACAATAGCGTCTCTAGTGTTTCGGTTGATTGGGACAAAGGGCTAGGAAAGACCACCAGCGTCAATGTTTCTGGAGATGCTGGTGGTAGTAGCTTTGATGCTTCAGAATTTAAGGATTTTTTCAATCTTCGGGCGCCGGCAAACATTCAGATTGTTGGTCCTTTGTTTAATATCGAAAAGAAATAGTATAATTAGGAAGTAAAGACATTGAAGACAGTAAAAACAATAAAAATCAGTGAAAGACAAAATCTTATTGAATTTACTGGGCTATTTAAGTCACTGAGTTACTACTAACTATGCCTGATATCTACGTTGCCCCCAAAAAGAAAAAAACGGTTGCTAAAGAGGCGAGAAGCGCCAAGAAAGCAGTCAAGAAAGGGGTTAAAGTTAAAACCGAAATTGAAAAGATTCGTCGCGACCACACGGCGAATCCTTTGGCTGCCTATGTTTCCTCGCCTAAAGACATTCGTTTTGAAAATCAAGAATCAAAGGAGGAAATCATTCTCCTTCTTCGTCGCCATTGGGTAACCAATATTCCTTGGATTTTGATTGTCCTCTTAATGATCATTTTACCTCCTTTTATCCGCGATTTTCCTTTTTTTGCTTTCCTCCCTAATCGCTATCAATTAATGGTTCTGATTATTTGGTATCTTCTGATTATCGCTTTTGCTTTTGAGCGGTTTCTTATTTGGTTTTTCAATGTCAATATCATCACCGACGAGAGGATTGTAGATATAGATTTCCATTCTCTTCTTTATAAAGAAGTTTCTGATTGCCCAATTGATCGAATCCAAGACGTCACCTACACCATGGGTGGGGTCAGTCGGGCCATCTTTAATTTTGGTGACGTTTTAATCCAAACTGCCGCTGAGGTAACCCAATTTGAGTTTTTAGCGGTGCCTAACCCCAGGCAGGTATCAGCTGTTTTATATGATTTAATGATTGAAGAGGAAAAAGAGAAGTTAGAAGGGAGAATTAGATGAAGACCCCTTTTGATGATTTGATTACTTTTTTGCTGGCGGTTAACCTTTGGAGTGTGGCCAAAATTTTTGTTCTTCTAGGCTTACTCCTTTATCTTAGTTTTGCCTTCGTGGTCATTAGACAAGTTAATCTGATGGCTCAGGCCTTAGACGGAATTTTGAATTTACCCATCAGAACGATTGCCTGGGCGCACTTAGTCTTGGCTCTAGCTGTTTTCTTGCTAGCGCTTGTTATCTTATGATCAGCCCCGTTTTAAAGCTTGCCAAGATTGTGGGGACCTCAACCGAAAGGGCCTGGTCTCAAGTTCACACTTTTTTCCCTCCCGAGAAAGAGAAAAAAAGTCAAAGAGGCGATCTTTTAGCCGTTTTAGCCCTCTCTGGTTTAGGTGAAGGAACAGAAGCGGTTGCCGCGGGAAGAGAGATTATTGCTCGAATTCATGAAGAATATTTTGGCAACCTAAAGGGTGGGGCTTTATCCCGATTAAAGCGAGCCGTAGAAAAAGTGGCGGCTGAAGCGGAACCCCCAGCCAAAATTGAAATCGGGGCCGCCGCTGTTCTAGGTAAAGTTCTTTATTTAGCCTCGATTGGTGGCTGTCGGATTATTTTGCGTCGCGAAGGCAAACTGGGAACGCTTCTGACTGGTTCTGATGAAAGTGAAACCGCTAGTGGCTATTTAAAAGAAGGGGACCTTTTTCTTTTGGGGACCCCGGGATTTTTTAATTTGGTTGATGGGGGTGTTTTACGGGCCGCTTTAGAAGCCGATTCTCCTCAAGAGGCAGAAGAAAATTTAGCGGCGGTGGTTCATGGACGAGGGGTTGACGGCGGTGAGGCCGCTCTGATCGTCAAAGTTGAAAAGCTAGGGACGAAAGAATCAACAGAATCAAAAGAAGAAGAAAAACCAGCACCAGCACCTGCGCCGCCATTAGACCAATCCCTCCTAGAGAAAATTAAGAGATTGACAAGGCTTAATTTAGCAGCGCTTTCAGTTAGACTAACTTTAAGCTTGAAAAAGATTATTGTCTTCCTTCGATCCCGCTTAGGAAAAAGGGCGATTTATTTAACTAAGGAGAAACCACAACGGCAGCAGAAAACTATTTTTACGGTCGCCGCCGTTTTGTTTTTTCTTTTAGGGATAAGCGTTGTTTTAGGAATGAGCCAGCGATCTCGCCTGGCCTCCCAGAAAGAAACAGGGTCTCTTTTAGATCAAGCCCAACAAAAGGTAGCTGAAGGCCAGGCTCTTTTAGACCTTAATCCTTCTCGTTCTCGCCAGCTTTTTTTGGAAGCGAAAGAGCTGACAGATAAAATTGAAGAAAAAGGAGAAAAGGGAGCTCAATTCGTTGATTTTAAGCAGGAGTTAGAAAAGCTTTTAGCCTCGGTTCTACGAGAACACGAAGTAGAAGCAACCGTCTTTCTTGATTTGACCTTAATTAAAGAGGGTTCTGCTGGTGATAAAATGGCTGCTTCTGAGGACCAAATGGTGATTTTGGATAAGCGGGGAGCGAGTGTTTACGGAGTGGGCATTAGTCAAAAGACCTCCCAAATTTTAGCCGGTGGCAAACTTTTTGAGGGAGTCTCTCAAATAGCCGCTTTCGGAAAGAAAGTTTTTGCTTTAACTCCGGAAGGCATTATTGGAGCTGACGTGGAAAGCGGAGAACAGACTTTGGTAGTCAAAGCGGATGAGGAGTGGGGAGAGATTATTGATCTGGTTGGCTATGGGAGTAATCTTTATCTTTTAGATTCCGAAGGAACTATTTGGAAATATCCTGCTACCGAGGGAGGCCTAGGGGCCCGGCAAACTTGGCTTAAGGGCGAAACAAGGCCGGATTTTTCAAACAGCGTTTCCATGGCCATTGATGGTTCAATTTGGATTTTAACTGCCGAAGGTCAACTGATGAAGTTTACTCAGGGACGTTTAGACGCTTTTGGTATAGCCGGTTTGGACAAACCTCTTTCCAAACCAATTGCCGTTTACACCGACGACGATCAAGAAAGGCTTTATCTTCTAGATCAGGGTAATTTACGGGTGGTTGTTTTAGGCAAAAGCGGTGAATACGATTCGACTTACCTTTGGCCAGGGATTAGCGGTGTTTCTGACATGGTCGTTTCTGAAGCCGACAAGAAAATCCTCTTACTTTCCGATAGTAAAATCTATGAAATAGAGCTGGAAGAATGAAAGTTTTTAATCGCCGGGCCCGCTATGATTATCACCTTTTAGAAAAACTGGAAGCCGGGATTGCCCTGACCGGGGCAGAAGTTAAGTCGGCTAAGGCAGGCAAGATGAGTCTTAATGAAAGCTTTGTTCGGATTCGCGATGGTGAAGCCTGGTTGATCAACGCCCACATCAATCCTTACGCCTTTGCTCGTCAAGATGATTATCAACCTAACCGAACGCGAAAGCTCTTTTTACATAAAAAAGAGATTTTGGCGCTGGAGCAAAAAATGAAGCAGCGAAAATTGACTCTGGTGCCTGTTTCATGCTATACTAAGCGTAACAAAATTAAGGTAGAAATCGCTTTAGCTAGAGGCAAGAAAAAGTACGAAAAGAAAGAAGCCAAGAAGAAAAAAGATCTAGAAAGAGAAGTTGAGCAGGAATTAAGAGGTAAAATTTAAGCTTTGGGGACGTAAGATTCGACAGGATTGAGCTCTTTAAAATCGCAGGCCAACTTTGGTTAAAAGTTGTTAAACAGAACTAAAAGATAGCTGTCAACTTATCAGTTGGTAGTCGTTTGGCTTACGAGCCGGCGGTTTCCTAAGGTCGTAAGTTAAACTGTTCGTTAGGCTTTTTCCCGATGAAGCTTGGCGGGCAAAAACCCAGTCGGGACGTCAGGCTTGAATTGGTCGTTTCGAGCCGGAGCTTTAAGACCAAAATCATGATGATCAAGGTTGGTTAGTTGGCCTCATCATGAAAGATAGCTAACTAAGCCTGTAGAAATTTTAAAAAGTTGTTTCCTGGACGCCGGTTCAACCCGGCCGTCTCCACACTCCGCTCCTAATTTAATAATTAGGAGCTCCGCGTGGCACAGCCACACTTATTTGGAAGAAAACTTTGTTCTAATTTAGAGGCGGAGTGTGCCCCTCCGTAGCTTTAGCGAAGGGGGGCATTTATTGCTTTCATTGACAATTAGGAGCTACGCGTGGCACGGCCACGTTTTTTTTGTTTAGAAAAACTTTAGCAAGCGAAGTGTGCCCCGCGAAGCCCACAAAACCTTATTTCATTATGAAATTGGCGAAGTGGGGCATCATTCCCCGTGTTAGAATAATTATGTGTATTATGTTTATGTTCTTAGATTAAAAAATAAGGCTTACTATACAGGGTTTTCCTCTAGACTTAAAAGTAGGCTGGAAGAACATCAGCGGGGAGACGTTAGTCAGACAAGAAAATTGAAACCCGTAAAGCTTGTTTTTTATGCCGCTTTTACCTCTAAAACTAAAGCGCTTCGTTTCGAAAAATACCTAAAGTCAAGCTCAGGCTTTGCTTTTAGAAACAAACGCCTAGTTTAAACTCAAATGTCATCCAATTTTCTGTTCAGTCTTCTTTTCCCTCGGAAATGTCTTGGTTGTGGGCAATGGGGGAGTTATTTTTGCAGCCACTGCCTTAACAGAATTTCTTTAGCGGATCAAAAAATTTGTCCTGTTTGTGAGAAACCAGCCATTCATGGTCTGACTCATGCTCGCTGCCAGACTGCCCAAAGCTTGGATGGCTTAACCACCATTTTTTCCTATCAGGGGCTGACAGAGAAAGCAATCAAAAAAATAAAATACAAATTCATTTCCGATTTAGCCCAGGATTTAGTTGAAGCTTTTTTAAGTTTTTGTGGTGAGGATCAGGCTTTTAGCCGCTTCTGTCAGAAAGAGAAACCTGTTTTTCTCTCGATCCCTCTCCACCCAAGAAGAAAGCGTTGGCGCGGCTTTAACCAGACAGAGCTTTTAGGAAAAATGATTGCCTCTAACTTGGGTTTAATTTTTGAGCCGAATTTACTGATTCGGACCAAAAATACTAAACCTCAAACTCAACTTAAAGATCAAGAGAGGAAGAAAAATGTTCTCGGAGTTTTTAAGATCAATAAAAATCTGTCATTCCTTATTCGTGCTTCGAGATTTGTCATCTTTGATGATGTTTGGACGACTGGTTCCACCCTTAAAGAAGGTGCCAAAACCCTTAAAAGAGCTGGAGCCAAAAAGGTTTGGGGCTTAACCCTGGCGAGGTGAGATGGAGAAAAATTTCAATAAAGCGAAAGCTCGGGCTCGTCTCTTTGTCTTAAGACCTTATTTACCTGATCAACCCTCCTTACAAGCTCTACATCATTAGAAGCTCTCTCGCTCCAATCGGTTGTTAAGCCATAAACGTCCGGGAATTTTTTCCATAAGTTATAAAAAACGTTCAATCTTTGTGCTATTTCTTGATTTCCTGTTGGAGAAAAATTTTTGGTACCTCTTTTAACTGCTAGAAGAAAGGCATAACGGGCAATAAGTTCTTGAACCGAACAGAAGGCATGTCCTGGAACGACTCCGCTTCTTTCTTCGACATCAAGGAACAGCTCTCCGCTCGTGCTCTTAATCCCGGCGCCAATTTCCTGGAAAGTCATGATAAAGGAATTTTTATTAGCGACTGAGACTGTTCCCTCACCAGCTCTGTATAGAAAATCAATTCTATTTCCCGCCAGAGCGATTTCATTAGTGAAACCACTTATAAAAGGACGTAAGGCTTCATCGATCTCTGTTATTTCCGCCACTTTGGCTGGATCAAATGATTTAGGCGATAAAAAGGCGTCAAAAAGGGATTGGTCATATTTATGAGCCAGAAGGATTGCTTTGATCTGGATTCTTGGCCCACCCAGCTCGACCATAATTGCCTGATGGACCCTTTCGTTTTTACCTTTCCTGCCAAAATCAACCATGATAAGATCTCGGTCAGTCAGCCCCCTTCTCTCATAAAAAGCAGCGACCATTTTCTTTTCTGCTGTTAAATCTTCTTTTTCTTGAGCGTTAGTTACATCTAGTTGCCGATAATGTCGGCTTAAGGTTAATCTACTAGAAGGGATCCATGTTCTTTCGGTTTTCCCTTTTTCAGGATAGCGGTTATTGTAGGCCACCAGAAAAGGATAAGAATCTCTTCCAGAAAAAACGAGAACCGGGTGATTATTTTTTAAGCCGGCCACTTTCCTTTCAACCCAGTCAGCAAAGGCAGCATAAAATGGAGATAAATATTCACCCAGACAGTAATAAACCCGGGCGATCTCCGCACATTGAGTTCTGGATTCTTTAACGAGCCATGAATCTTCAGGTAAGGTAGATGAGGCAATTTTATCAATTTGCAGCGGAGGCAGAGGGGTGCTGGAATTTAAAGCAGGGTTTTTTTCTTCTTGTAAAACAGCCTGGAGGCCAGCCTGTTTGTTTTCTAGGCGTTTATGGGTGCGGCGGGTAAGAAAGGCTCGGATATCAGCGGCAAGCTCACGCCGGGATTGATGTTCAGATAGCCCAGCTTCTTGCTTATCAAGCATTTGGTAACCTAGTTTACCAAAATAGAACGGGTAAAGAAAGTTTGTGAGCTGAGCTTGGTTCAATGAAAATTAGAGTAAATTTTGCTATAATAGAAGCATCTTTGGAAGGATGGCAGAGTGGTTAAATGCGGCGGCTTGCTAAGCCGTTGGGTCGCAAGACTCACGTGGGTTCGAATCCCACTCCTTCCGCCTTCGCTCGCCGAAGTTTCAATGAAGGCGAGCTTCGGCGGACGAAGTCCGCTTTTATGGAGGGTTGGCAGAGTGGTTAAATGCGGCGGTCTTGAAAACCGTTGTCCTTCGGGACACACAGGTTCGAATCCTGTACCCTCCGCCACGTCAAACGTGGCTGGGACGTCTGACGTTCCGCCCTATACTTCAGCTAAAGAAATCTGTTAAAATTAAGACAAAAGAGAGGGGGTGAAGAATGTCTGCCCAAAAAGAGTCTGGCACTTTGAAAAATAAAAAAGCCAAGATGGTGGAGTTGGAAACTTTGTTAGCCTGGAAGTCACCAGCGCGACCCTTTAAAAGGCGTGATCGGGATTATTTTACGACTATCGGGGCAATCGTTTTTCTTTTAGCCGTGATTTTATTATTCCTTAAAGAGTGGCTCTTAATCGCGGTGATTATTGCCTTAATGTTTGTTGCCTATATTCTTTCCAGCGTCCCGCCCGAAGAGGTGGAGCACCAGATTACCACTCGGGGGGTGATGACTGGCAATCGTAATTATGATTGGGAAGATCTCTCTAAGTTTTGGTTCAGTGAGCGCTGGAAACAGGGAATTCTTCATGTAGAGACTAAATTGCGCTTCCCTGGCCAGTTGATTATTCTTCTTGGAGGAACTAGTCAGGAGGAGTTGAAGAAAACCTTGGGTAAGTATTTAACTTTTGATCAACCTGAATCAACCTGGATGGATAATGCCGCCAACTGGCTGTCGAAAAAGGTTCCACTTGAAAAATCTTCTTAAAACTTGTCCCTGTAGCTCAACAGGATAGAGCATCTGCTTGCGGAGCAGAAGGTTGCAGGTTCGATTCCTGCCAGGGACGCCATGTCAAACGTGGCTGACCCGTTTGACGGGTCGCAAATGGAGGAGTGCCGGAGCCTGGTTTAACGGGCCGCTCTCGAAAAGCGTGCGCCTTTTTAAGGCACAGAGGTTCGAATCCTCTCTCCTCCGCCAGGGAAAATCGAAATGAAAAATAAACATACTAATTTACCAATTGAAAAATTACCGAAATTGGTAAGGGATAAAATTCCGGAAATCATTAGAAAAAGCGACAATTGCGACGTGAAGACCAAAACCTTAATAGAAGACGAGGCATTCTTGAAGGCTCTTTTAAAGAAATTAGGTGAGGAATGCGCTGAGTTGGAATATTCTCTAAAAGAGGGCAATTTAGAAGAGGAATTAGCTGACGTTTTGGAGATTGTTGATGCGATTTTAAGACTGAAAGGCCTTAAACTGAGAGAGATCAGAGCGATCCAAAACAAGAAACGACAAAAGCGCGGGGGGTTTAAGAAAAGAATTTTATTGGTCTCAAAACTGAAATAGAGATTTTGAGCCCCTGTAGCTTAATGGATAAAGCAGTGGCTTCCGGAGCCAAAGACTGGGGGTTCGACTCCCTCCAGGGGCGCATGACCGCGAAAGCTAAACGGGAATATTCGGCTGGCGGCATTGTTTTTAAAAAAAAGAGCGGCCAAATTGTCTGGCTGATTATCCAGCCAAATGCCGAAGATCAACCTTGGCGTCAGGGGCGCTGGCAGCTTCCAAAAGGGTGGATTGATGAAGGGGAAACAAGCCAGCAGGCAGCGATCAGAGAAGTTAAAGAAGAGGGCGGAGTGGAAGCCGAAATTATTGAGAAGATTGATCGGATTAACATCTTTTTTTACAACGAAGATAAGCAAAGAGTGGTTAAGAATATTGTTTTTTTCTTGATGAAATACCAGGGAGGGAGCGAAAATGATCACGGGCCGGAAACGGAAAAAGCGGCTTGGTTGTCATTTGATCAGGCTTTAGAACGATTAACTTTTAAATCGGAAAGAAAAATTCTTGAAAAAGCAAGGAAGATTTTAGAGAAAAAAGAAAAACAATTAAAGCTAGTTTAGGAGAGGTGGCAGAGTGGTCGAATGCGCACGCTTGGAAAGCGTGTATGGCGGCAACGTCATCGTGGGTTCGAATCCCACCCTCTCCGCCGGAGTGTGCGGAAATAATGCGGAAATAATGCGGGGATTATTTATCCTGACGACTACAAGGAGGAAGGATGGTGGATCAACTAGAAGAAATCAAAAGAAAGATTGACATTGTTGAACTGATCAATGAATTTGTGCCCCTGAAAAAAACAGGCCGGAATTTTAAAGCGCTTTGCCCCTTTCACTCGGAAAACGCCCCTTCCTTTATTGTTTCGCCCGAACGCCAGATTTTTAAGTGTTTTGGCTGTGGTGAATCAGGCGACATTTTCGGTTTTTTAATGAAGACCGAAGGTTTGGAATTTGGTGAGGCGTTGCGGATTTTAGCGAAAAGAGCTGGGGTTAAGTTGCGCCGCTATCAGCCTTCGGAAGCAGAAAAACAAAAGACACTTCTGTATGAAATCAATCACTTGGCCAGCGAATTCTATCATTATCTTCTCACTTCTCATCGGGTCGGCAAGCAGGCGCTTCAATACCTTAAAGTTAAACGAGGAATCGAGGCGGAAACAATTCGTTTATTTAAACTGGGTTTTGCTCCGGCGATGTGGGATGGCTTGCAAAAATTTTTGGTAGGGAAAAAGAATTATCAGGTTGAGGCTTTAGAAAAAGCCGGCTTGGTGATCAAAAGCGAAAAGGGCCGTGGCTATTATGACCGTTTTCGGGCTCGGATTATGTTTCCGCTTGAGGACCACCGAAGCAATGTGGCCGGTTTTGCTGGTCGGACTCTTGATCCAAAACAAACCGAAGCGAAATATATTAACACGCCGGAAACCTTGATTTATCACAAAAGCGATCTTCTTTATGGCCTGAAACAAAACAAAGAGGCGATTAAAAAAGCCGACGCCGTTATCCTGGTTGAGGGTGAGTTAGACTCTCTTTCTTCTTATCAAGTGGGGGTTAAAAACGTGGTGGCTATTAAGGGTTCGGCTTTAACCGGAAGTCAGGTGAGCTTACTTAAACGATTTACTGAAAATCTGGTTTTAGCTTTAGATCGGGATGTGGCTGGTGATCAGGCCGCCCGACGGGGAATTGAAGTGGCGGACCAGGCAGGGATGGCGATTAAGGTGGTTAAACTGCGAGGCGGCAAAGATCCTGACGAAGTGGCCCAGAAAGATGCCTCTCTTTGGAAAAAATTAGTTAAGGAGGCGATGCCTGTTTATGATTACTTTTTAGATTCGGCTCTGACTCGCTTTAAAGCAAAAACAGCTGAGGGTAAGAGGGCAATTGGCAAAGAAATGGTGCCGGTTTTGGCTAAAATTTCCGATGAGATTGTCCGCTCTCATTACATTGGCCAACTAGCAGATAAATTAGGTGTTGCCGAAGAGGCCATTATTGCCCAGATTGAAAAATTTTTGGCCCAAGAAAAATCGGAACCAATCTTAGAGAAAGCCGAAACTCAACCTGAAAACCTCAGCCGGCGCGAGATTTTAGAAGAACACCTTTTAGGCTTGGCTTTCCAAAGTCAAAATTGGGCCTCGCTTCGCCAGAAAAAAGTCTTAAAAGCAATTAAAACGCCCCGTTTTCAACAAATCCTTGAAGCTTTAGGAAAATATCTTAAGAAATATAAGAAGCTCGAAACAGAGCGGTTAGCCAAAATGTTGCCAGCAGAACTACTTTCCGTTTTTGATAGGCTGTTTCTCTTGGATTTGGCCGGGATTATTGAGGAAGAAGACTTGGTTGAAAGGGAGCTGGAAAAAACCTTAACTGAATTGGCAAAATTAAGTCTTCGGGAAAAATTAAAAGAGATTTCTTCTCAAATCAAAGCCCTGGAAAAGGAAAAGAAGCCAAGCAAGGAGACTAAAAGTAAGCTTAAGAAACTCAATGAGCAATTTCGCGATCTCTCTGCCCAGCTGGCTGCAAATGAGCCTAAAAAATGATAAAATTATCTTAGGATGGCCAAGAAGAAGAAAGTTGATACCAAAAAGTTAATCGCCAAAGGCAAAAAGCAAGGCTATATTACCCAGGAGGAGATCCTTCAACTTTTTCCTGATGCCGAAAAAAGGATTGAGGAGCTGGATGACCTTTACGCTAAGCTTTTAACGGAAAAAGTGGATGTTTTTGAAACGATTACCGAAGAAGACGTTAAAGAAGACGAAAAAGCTACTTCCGAACTCGCCAAAGAGCTTGAGGTTTTAGCCACTTTATCTGATAAGACGATTACTGATCCGGTCAGAATGTATCTTAAAGAAATCGGCCGGATCCGTCTTTTAACTGCTCAAGAAGAGGTTGATCTAGCCCAGAGGATTGAAAAGGGGAGTATGGCTGCCAGAAAAAAGTTGACCCAATCTAACCTCCGTTTAGTTGTTTCCATTGCCAAGAAGTATGTTGGCCGAGGAATGAGCTTTTTAGATCTGATCCAAGAGGGAAATCAGGGTTTGATGCGGGCGGTGGAAAAGTATGATTGGCGGCGGGGTTATAAGTTCTCCACTTACGCTACTTGGTGGATCAGACAAGCAATCACCCGAGCCATTGCTGACCAGGCGCGGACAATCAGGATTCCGGTCCATATGGTAGAGACAATCAATAAGCTCATCAGAACCTCTCGAAAGCTAATGCAGGAGTTAGGCCGAGAGCCGACTCCGGAAGAAATTGGTGAGGTGATGGAGCTAGATCCGGGTCGGGTTCGGGAGATCTTTAAGATCGCTCAAGACGTTACCTCTTTGGAAAAGCCGGTGGGGGATGATGAAGATTCACTTTTAGGTGATTTCATTAAAGACACCAATACGCCGACGCCTTATGATACCGCCTCAAAACAGCTTCTTAAGGAAAACATTGAGGAGGTCCTGGCCACCCTTTCCGACCGCGAGGCCAGGGTTCTCAAAATGCGCTTTGGTTTGGACGGCCATCGGCCGATGACTTTAGAAGAAGTGGGCCGAGAATTCGGGGTCACCCGCGAGCGAATCAGGCAAATTGAGGCTAAGGCCCTACGAAAGCTAAAGCACCCCTCGCGGAGAAAGAAACTTCAGGATTATTTGGAGTAGAAAATGAGTAGCCCAGAGCGACCAGGAACAATTCCGGATGCCCTAAGGATTCTAAGGAAACAGCAAAGAGGAGTAGGGAAAAAAGGATCGAGGACTCATGAAGAGACCTATTTAGATCGGGCGGCAAAATTAAAGGCTTTAGAGCTGGGCCCTTGCCGAACATGCCCGGTCCTGATCATTGGCTTGAAAGGAGAGGGAAGATTTGTAGAAGTAAGCCTAAGATGTAAGGGTGGCTTATCCCCTTTAGACCTGCACCGGCCCTACGTGAGTAGACTAGGAGAGATACCCGAGTGTGATTTTTTGACTTTTTTAAATGAGAGTGCTAAAGCTAGAGTTCCAGAGGAAAACTTGATATAATAAAGAGGCTTTAACAATCCGCGGTAGCTCAATGGTAGAGCGACCGGCTGTAGCACTTTGACAGTGGATTTCGTAAAATAAAGGTATGGCAGATAAGCGCAGATATAAAGACAGAGCTGGATATTTGATTAAAGCGGTAGCAAAGCGCCGTAAGAGACTCAAAGAAAAAGCTGTCGATTATAAAGGTGGAAAATGTAGTTTTTGCGGTTATGATAGAGTGATTGACGCTTTAGAGTTTCATCATCTCGGCGCGGGTAAAAAAGATTTTGGCTTGTCTCAAAGAGGATTAACTCGTTCTTGGAAAAGGATAAAAGAAGAGCTTAATAAGTGCATTTTAGTATGCGCTAATTGCCATAGAGAAATCCACGCAGGAAAATTGCAGCCTCCGAAGGAAACTTCGGAGTGAAAACCGGGTGAATTCAGGGAAGCCTGAGGGGAAATTATAAACCGTGGTAATCCTGAGCCAAGCCCGCGAACATTTGGGTTCGGGGAAGGTGCAGAGACTAGGTGATTACACCCATGAGCGCCCGGCGCCTAAAGGCTCGTTAGTCTAAGGCGATGAGATAGTCCACGCCTTAATGAAAATTAAGGGTTAAGTGTAACCGGTTGGTTGCTGGTTCGAGTCCAGCCCGCGGAGCCAGTTGGAACTTATTATACCTAAAAAATTATTATGGTAAGAAAGAAAAATACCAGCTCAAAACAAGGAAGAATAGACGCTAAAGCAGCTAGCATAATTGCCAAAGATTATTATGAAGAAATTACTGGTAAGGGTGAATATACATTGAGCTTGGAAGAAGTGGAGCTTTCTGAAGACGAAAAATATTGGTATATTACAATATCTATTCATACTCCAACCGCATCTCCACTCTTTGTAAGTCAAGGTTTCCATGAAAAAATAGCTTATAAGAAGTTCAAAATAAATGCAGAAACAGGAAAGGTTTATTCGATGAAAATGATTCAATATCCTCTTGCGCCCATTAAATAATGAAGCTTATTTTAGACACTCCTGTACTTTTGCTATACATGGTTGGCATTTATGATTCTGATTACATCTCTTCTTTTAAAAGAACCCATCAATATTCGAAGGAAGATTTCGTTCAAGTATCTAATATTGTTGATTCTGCAAAGGAGTTATACTTGACACCCCAAATTCTAGCTGAGCTTTCAAATATGTCGTTTGAAATTCCAGGGGGTAGGTTGAAGAAATATCTACTTAACTTGATTAAAAACTTGTCTGGTTGTAAGGAAGGATATGTTAAAATGCAAAAGCTATTAACAAAACCTAACCTAATAATTAAAGTAGGTTTTACGGACCTTTCTATTATCGAGCTATCTAAAAAGGAAAAATGTACAATCTTGACAGACGACTTTCGTTTTAATGGAATTGCTGTAGCTAGTGGTTGTAAATCTTACAATTTTACACAAATTCGAGGATTGAGTTGGTTTGACATTTATCCTCTTAGATTACAGTAGTTGCAATAGATACTTTCTTGATTTTCTCCCTCAATTCTTGCACAAATTTGAAATCTTCAAAAACCTTGACTATCCTTCGCATAAATGCTTCGGATTGGCAAGTAGTATAGAAAAACTCTTGGTTTTTTCGAGCGAATATGGGAAACAAGGTTCTTGAGCCTAGTGAAAGATTCTTATATTAAAGTTACGCCCTTCGAGCCGATGATAACGGAGCTCTTTACAGAGTTTTTGTTTTTAGGTATAATCAACAAATAGAGAGGGGATGGTGAATTTGACCAAATTTTTGACCCCCCTCGTGCGGGCTTGACTTGTACGGATATCCGTGCCATGTTGTTGGCCGAGGTTAAATAGCCAACAAGAGAGCCTAACTTGATGCCCGCTTCCAATAAAAACAAAAAACCTCTTTAATAGGGGCTTTTTTGTTTTGGTAAAATAAGGTATGAAAAATAAAAGGGATTTATGGATTGAAATGTCTATTAGAGAGACATGGACACAGTGTCGTTTTGCCGAGATTGCTTATTCTCATATTAATCCTAAAGCCAGGAGGCCTACCGATTTAGTGTTTTCTTCGATCCACTCATTTTTATCTCATTGTGCGATGGTTTCAAAAATGCTGAAAGCTCGTTATAGTTCTACGCCAAAATCATTTTTCGCTAAGTTGTTAGAGACATTCCGAAGAAATAAAAGGAAGAACCCAATGATTGGTCAAATATTGAGTGTTCCATTAAGCTCAGTGGTTCATAACAGAAACTTTAGAAACAGCCTAGAACATTATGATAAAGAGCTAAAGAAATGGATTAAAAAATATCCGCCAACGATAAATATTGGTACACACAATATTGGCCCAAAAAGCATGTTTAAGGGGAATATTGTCTTCGTCAGTCACTACGATCCAACAAACGATACTTTTACATTTGTTGATGATGATTTTAACTTGGGTGAATTAAACGAAGAGGTTAGTGAGATTAAAAATCTAGCGGATGGGTGGATAAAGAAAGTCGAGAGAGGCATACTTAAAACGCCTTTTATCTAAGTTTAAGACCTAGAAAGGCAAAGCTATGGCAAAATCGCGAACAGATAAGTGGTATAAAAAGGAGATCAGACATTTAATTATTAATCTTAAAAAAAGAGTTGATTAAAAGTGTTGCTCTTAAAAAAGACCAAAAAAAACTATTACAAAATGTTTTGTATGTTCATAATAGTGTCGAAAAAGGTCTTAATTTAATGATTACGACTAAGCTTTTGCAACCAATTGTCTCCAAGCCAGGTGATAAGGCTGAAGATTTAATGAAAAGGGTGTTAAAACATGTAAGGACCGGCCAAATAGTCGGGATGATAAATTTTCAAAGAAAACTTAAAATTGCCAAAGACTTTAGCTTGCTCTCGTCTTCAGAAATAAAGACGTTCTCTCACCTAAATGACCTTAGAAATGATTTTGCCCACTTTAGGTCAAAAAATATTAAAGACGATTTAGTCTACTACCACAATTCATATAAGCTTTTACTAAAGGCAAGAGATCTAATAAATTCCCTAGTGGAGAAAACTCTTGCTGAAGAAAATATGGCAGTTTCCCCAGGAGAATGGTCTTCCTAGGATTAGTGTCTTTTGCTTTTATTAGGAAGTTTTTAGGAATTGATAGCTTGCCGGATAACTTGGGAGGGCTAAAAAGTTTTCAGTAAACCAGTTTCGAAGATTGTATGCGGTTTGGAGCCAGTTGGAAGTTATTATCCCTTTTAAATAACTTGGATGTCCCATTCTTTGCGAGTAAAATAAAATTATGAAAGTTAATCTGGTGCCAAAAACTAAACTAGGTAAGTGGTCGCTTGGGCTTATAATTGCTATGCCGATCTTGTTTTTCATTGGTTCATCATTCACCAACTCTTTGTATCAATCAGTTTCTTCGGGGAGGACTATTTTGGAAGACATTATTAGAAGACCGGCCTTAGCTCTGACAATGCTTTCGGGAATGGTTACCGGAGTTTCAGCCTTTTTCGTGGGGATGATAGCGATAATAAAAGAAAAAGAGCGGGCATTGTTAGCCTATGTCGCGACTTCAATCGGGCTGCTGTTTATGTTATTTCTCATGGGTGAGGTCCTATTTCCCCATTAGCGATTTCCTCCCTCAATCCCTGCACTCTTTTATTGATGATAAATATTAAGATGAGGGTTGTTTAAACAGGCGTTGAGCTTCGTTTCTAGCTTTCTTGAGTAAGGCCGGGGGCAGTTTTTCTTGGGCATCCTTTGTCAGTAAATCATGGCTAAAAACAATTCCCCTGCGAAGGATTTGTTTTCTTTCATCGTTGTTTAAGCTGCTAAGACAAGTTACCGGGTGGAGGTTGCTTTTCTCAATCAGAAAGCGGAGGCTTTCTTTGGGTGGGTAATCCCAACTAAGAACCATTAATTTGACGCAGCGAGCATATTTAATTGCCTGACTGGTGACTTTGGTGTTGGTGACCAACCAGCCTTGATTAAATTGACCGGCTTGAGCCACATCCAAGAAGCGGGCTTGGGTGTAAAGAGCGTCCTTAACCTTGCTTTTGGTTCCCGGCCGATTATGAAACTTGCATTCAATCATCCAAGATTGGCTTCCCTTTTGAGCAATGACATCAATTTCGTGGCTAATACAGCGCCCTTGAATAACCTGATTGATTTCAGTCCGATAATCCTGACGGGAGAGCACCCCGGCCACGAATTTTTCAAAAGGATAACCAGAAGGACCCAAGGACATAATCGCTTCCTTAAGATTATATTTTAGAGACAGGGGGTGTTTTAACTGATTAAGTAAACGATAAACTTCCTGGTAGATTTTTTTGGTGGGAATACCGTCGTAAAGTTGTTTTTGAAGATGAGCCAGAATTTGGCTAATGAGCGCTTCGTCAGCTCCGGCTCTTTGTAAAGAGCTTCTCACTTTTTCTTCTGAGAAAGGTTGATACTCTCCTGAGGCCTTTTTTACTCTTGTTTGGGAAGCCTTCATAGATGAAAGTATACCCCAGGGAGGGAGGATAATTCAAAAAGACCTTCAGGAATCAAAAGAGGGGAGCAGGGCAATTATTATGTTAAAATGAAAAATATGAGGATCATGATATCTGGCAGTATGCAATTCGCTAGACAAATGCTTCAGGCTAAAAAGAAATTAGAGAAGATGGGTTTCAAAGTTCAACTGCCTTCTGACACAGAAAAATTCATTAATGAACCCAACTACTCTACTGATAATCACGAAGAAAATTATAAACACTGCCTAGAAAATGACATCATGAAGACAGATATGAAGTCGGTAGTTAAAAGCGATGCCATTCTTGTATTAAATTATCCAAAATACAACCTGAAAGGTTATGTAGGGGCATCAACTTTGATGGAGATTGGTTTAGCCTATTATCATGGCAAAAAGATTTTTATTCTCTTCCCCCCGCCCAAACTTAAAGAAGCCAGATACACTCACGAGCTATTAATTATGCAGCCTCACATCTTAAATGGAGATCTGAATAACATTAAAAAATTTCTTTCAGAAGGTCAATAAGCTAATTCTAACTTTGCCTACGACGGGGAGCATTTGCTACGGATTTCTTCGGATTGTGGAGCTCAGATTTTTCTAGTTGACCTTTAGGCTAAGTAAGCTGGTTGTTCGGCTATTGACTTGGTCGTTGGTAATGCTGTTAACATCGATCGAGACATTCTGGGAAATTAATCTTTCTAAGTTTTCGGCATTTTGGACTCTTTCCTCAAGATTATCAAAATCTTCCCGGGTTCGGAGTTCGGTGTGTCTATCTTTAATGTTTAAAACTCCCTTGGGACCAATTCGTATATCAGCGTAGATAAGAACGAGCGACTCAAGATCATTTTCTTTAATCAACCTAGGAATATAACTCCATTCTAGATTGTCAACCAGTTGGACCGCTTTTGGGCTACAGCCAATTTCTTGACAGATTTTAACTGAAGCCTGATGCTCGGCTTCACCATAATCTCTTTTTAAACGCTCTTGGAGTTCCGCAAGACGAGCAATTTCTTCTGGGGAAAGACCGAAGTCAGCCTGCTTGGCTAGATCAAAGGTCATTGGTTTAGCCAGATCATGGAAAATCGCCGCCTGAACAATGGCCTTTCTATCGACTTCCGGGCCAGTCCAGTGCTCGAGAAGAATATCAGCAAAGGCAGCTGTTCTTAACATATGCTCTCCAAGGTTCTCCGGAATGAGATAGGCCTGGTAGACCTCTTCGGTATTCATTGTTTATACAATAACAGATAAGTTGCCAGTTTGAAAGCGATGGAGTAGAGTAATTATTATGTTAAAATGGAGACATGGATATTTCAATCTTCTTCGCCAGACTCTGGGGTAGTTTCTTTGTCACTTTTGGCTTGTTGTTTATTATCACCAAGCAATTAGGTAAAACTATTGAGATGACGGATGATAAGGCTTTTGTCATTTCAACAGGCTATATTACTTACTTAATGGGGCTGGTGACTGTTATCCTACACAATGTTTGGGTTTTAGATTGGCGAATAGTTATCACTATCCTGGGTTGGTCAACCTTAATTAAGGGGATATTAAAAATTGGCTTTCCAGAATATATCCATAAACAGGCTCAGACATTTAAAACTAAACAGATTTTCAGCACTATTTTCTTACTTCTTTTGGGAGCTTGGCTCTTTTGGGTGAGTTTGTAAATAGTTGTCAAACAAAACCAACTCCAGTTTCCTCCTTGTTTGCCACCAGGCAGTCTTGAAACATTGAAATTTGCTGTTCTGGACAAATGGGATAATCTGTGTTATAATCCTCTCAACAGGTTTAAATCAATAAATCTGTTTAAATAGATTTGAGTTTTTAAGAGTAAAGATAAAGATACCCAATTTTTTACTTCGTATCTTTCTTCATTTTAAAGATAATTTTTCATTTAGGCAGATTTATTGATTTAAAAAGCCCACTTCGACGAACCCAGTGTAAACTGGGGCTTTTTTTATTTGTGGTAGAATCAGGCCATGGATCCAAAAATTGCTGATTATATTAATAAGCAAAAATCACCCCAAAAAGAAATTTGTCTTGCCTTGAGAAAAATTTTGTTAAAAGTCTTTCCAAAGATAAAAGAAGAAATGGAATGGGGAGTGCCTGTTTATGATGGCGGGAGATATTATATAGGAGCAGTTAGGCATGGAGTAAATTTCGGATTTGCCATTAGCGGTTTAAACAAAGAGGAAGTGGGGAGATTTGAGGGTAGCGGTAAAACAATGAGGCAGATTAAAGTTGAATCACTTAAAGATATTGACGAGAAAAAGTTAGCAGAATTGATAAAATTGGTGAAGAAAAAGGCCTCTTGTAAAGGCTGTTGAGAATTATTTTTTAAGAAAGGAGGTTTTTATGACTGACAAAAACCAAAACCAAGAATGCTGTCCAAAATTTGATCCTAAGCCCTGGGACGGCAAGGTCTTTGAATGGAAGAATAAGAAGTTTATTAAAGATAAAGTTTTTACTTTCTTTTACATACCGATAAATTTTGGCGCAGTGGTTAAAAGAATGATGGCTAAAATTGAGGGGGCCGGGGCCAAAGCAGAAGATTGGATGAGTTTATCAGACCACACGTCAAAATGGAACATGGATTTATATGTGGCCGTTAACCAAAAAATTCCAGGCGCAGAAAATGTTATTTTTAATGGTAAGTTTTTAAGTAAAGTTTATGAAGGCGACTTTAAAGAAACAGGCAAATGGTGTAAGGATTTTGAAAGTTTTGCTAAAGGGAAAGGGTTTAAAGTCAAAAAATGGTATATGTGGTATACCACTTGCCCGAAATGCGCCAAAAAGTACGGCAAGAATTACGTGGTGATTATTGCCAAGGTATAAATTTATAGGGGAAGATTAATAAAAAATGGCACTTAGCAAATCAACCTGCTTTATAAAAAACTAATTCAAACTAGAATAACCATATGTGGACGTGTCCTAAGTGTGGCCGAATTTTCAGAAGCGCAAATCAACCTCATAGTTGCCAAAAAATTCCTCTGGAAAAGCATTTTAAGAATAAAGAAAAGGCAAAAGAGCTTTTTAACTATTTAGTGGAGCAAATCAAAAGCAAGATAGGTGAATGTAAAATAATTTCCATCCCTTGTTGCGTTCATTTGTTTGGAAAATATGATTTTTTAGCCGCCTTACCAAAGAAAGATAGGCTGGAGATAAGATTTGCGCTAGATCGGAAACTGGACAGTCCGAGATTAAAGCAAAGCGTCCAAATGTCCTCTAAGGTCTTCAAAAACTGTTTTGACATAAGCTCCAAAGAAGAATTTGACAACGAGTTTCTTGGCTGGTTGAAAAAATCCTATCATCTTAAGGATTGAATGGAAAAACCGAGCTTTTTGGTATAATCTCAGTATGAAAACGATCTATATCATCCATGGCTGGACGGGTACACCTCAAAATGATTGGCTTCCTTGGTTAAAGAAAGAATTGGAAAAAAGAAACTGGAAAGTGGTAGTTCCCGAGATGCCCAACACCGATGCACCGGCGATAGAGGAGTGGATTAGCCATTTACAAAAGGTGGTTAAGGAACTTGATCAGAATGTTTTTTTTGTTGGCCACAGTATTGGTTGCCAGGCAGTTATGAGATATCTATTGACTCAAGACAAACCAAAGGTTGGCGGCCTGGTGTGTGTGGCCGGATGGTTCACCTTAAAAAATTTAGAAAGCGAAGAAGAACAAGTTGCCAAACCATGGCTGGAAAAACCGATTGATTTTAAAAGAGTCAAAAAAGCAATTAAAAAGATTATTGCCATTTTTTCGGATAACGATCCCTGGGTGCCCTTTACTGAAAATACCAGTCTTTTTAAGAAGCGGTTAGGGGCTAAAATTATCAAACTTCATCATAAAGGCCATTTTTCTCAGGATGACGGGATAACTAAAGAAGCGGCGATTCTTCAAGCAACATTAGACCTCGTGTAGGTTCTCATCTTCCTCCAGGATAGGTGGTGCCTGCGGTAGCAATACAGCCTAAATTGCCCCTTGTATATAAATATTTAAAATGTAAACTCCTCCTTAATGTTTATGTTTCAGGCCTTTGTTATCTTTTTATTTTTACTTTTATTTTCCTTGCTGGTTGCCACCCTGTTTAGGAAATTTAATAAAGATTTAAGAATTTCATTACTTTTCATTATTCCTCTGGCTGTTTTTAGTTTGGGTTTTGCTTTTAGATTGACGGCAAAGCCTGTGGTCGTAGATTTAGGTTTTTTCCTAACGGACTTTTCTGAATTATTTGTTTCTATTCTGTTTGCAGTTTGCCTTATTCTTGGCCAAATCAGATATTGGAAGATAAAATGAGTTTCGACCTCATTCCTGTCTGCCTGGCGGCAGACATAAGGCGGATCTAAGCCCCTTCTGGTCTAGCCAAGATTTGCCAGAGAGGAGGTTTTTGTTATAATTAATCTCAATTATGAAACCAAAAATTCGGGGCTTAATCAGTTTAGGCTTGTTGATTTTTTGGGGAATTTCGGCGCTTAGCGGGTTTATTCTTTATTTAGCCCCTTCCGGACCAAGATCTGGCAGAGCCATTCTTCCTTTTGATTTTACAAAGCAGGAATGGTCAACAGTGCACACCTGGGTGAGCTTTTTGGCTTTAGGGATTACCTTATTGCACATCATCGTTGATTGGCAAATTCTAGTGGCGGTGATTAAGTATCTGGTCAAAGGCAAACCAGCTTCAAAATAGATGACCAAAAAAGATTTTCGTGTTTGGGCAGAGAAATTTCTGAAAGCCTGGGCCGATTTAAACCCGGAAGGAGCTCTAGTCGTATTAAGTAAAGACGTAGAGTATCATGAATCTCCTTTCTCTGGGCCATGTAAATCCTGGCAGGAAGTAGAAGGGTTATGGAAAGTAATTTCCCACAACCAAAAGGACATTACTTATAAACACGATGTTCTTATGGTCGAAGGCGATTTGGGTTTAATCCACTGGAACGTTAAGCGGACGACCTTACCAGAAGGCAAACATCAAGAGTTTGATGGCGTCTTTTTGGTTCGGCTCAACCAAAAGGGGCGATGCATCATGTTTAAGCAGTGGCGGATGATAAAAAAGAGTTAGATTCAATGATTTCTTCTAAAGATGAAGAAACTGAAAAAGTCTTTCCTGATTTTAGCGATTGTTGGTCTTGTTTTCCTCCTCTGTGGGTATTTTCTTTTTCAACTGAGTAAATCCCGGTCATTTCAATTTTTCGGCGGCTTGATTCAGCGAGTGGATACTGACCAAAAGGTGGTGGCTCTAACCTTTGATGATGCCCCCGTTCCTTATAGTGATGATGTTTTGGAAATCTTGGCTGAAAGGGATGTTAAAGCCACTTTTTTCGTTATCGGCCAGGCTCTAGAAAAATTTCCTCAAGAAGGTAAAAACATTGTCCAGGCCGGCCACGAGCTGGGTAATCATTCTTATTCTCATCAGAGGTTTATTCTTAAATCACAATCCTTTATTGATGCCGAGATCCAAAAAACCAATAGTTTAATCAGAGACACGGGGTATGAGGGGGAGATTACCTTCCGTCCTACTTACAGCAAAAAACTAGTCGGTTTACCTTGGTATCTTCATCAGCACAACATTAAAACAATTACGTGGGATGTGGAACCAGACACTTATGCGGATCACTTGGAGGAGGGGGAGTCAAAAACTGAATTTCTGGTTAGTTATACGCTCGAACACACCAGGCCTGGTTCGATTATCTTGCTTCATCCCTTCTGCGAATCTTGCGTGAGTGACAGACAGGCAATCGGCAAAATTATAGACGAGCTTCAAGCGAGAGACTATAACTTCGTCACTATCTCGGAGCTATTGAAAAGCTGATTTCAAGCCTTATTAAATCTTTCAATTTAAGGTAAAATAGAAAAGGTGATGAAACGGATTTTCAGTTTGATTTTAGCAATTTTAATTTGCCAGGCAGCCGGCCTGATTGGTTCAATTTTTACGGCCCCGGCGATTCCCGCCTGGTATGCCGGACTGGCAAAACCAAGTTTTAGCCCGCCCAATTGGCTTTTTGCTCCTGTTTGGCTGATTCTTTACACCCTGATGGGAGTGGCCGCTTATTTGATTTGGGAGAAGGGGATTGGCAAGAAAAAAGTCAAGACGGCGCTGACTATTTTTACTATCCAATTAGTTCTTAATTCTTTTTGGTCAATTATCTTTTTTGGTTGGCGCTTGCCCCAATACGCTTTTTTGGAAATTATCGTCCTCTGGTTTTTTATTTTGTTAACCCTTTTGAATTTTTACAAAATTTCAAGAACGGCTGGCCTCCTACTAGTGCCTTACCTCTTCTGGGTCAGCTTTGCGGCCCTTCTTAATTATTCGATTTTTAAGCTTAATTAAACTTTTTAATTTACCATGAGGGTTTGGGATCTTCCACCAGCGCCTTTTTGTAAAAACCATCTTTTAGGCGAACACGCCGAGATCCACGCTATTTGGTCAATTATTACGCAAGGAAAAGAAGGCTATAGCCGCCATCCCGAAGTTGGGCGTTGGCGCGGCAAACTCAAGGCGCTTTACTCAAGACACCATCAGCTGGCAATGGAATTAGAAAAAAGAGGTTATTCTCATCAGAGCCCGCTTGATATTGAACTGGCCAAAGGAAAGGCGGCTCAAGACAAATTGATTGATTCTCTTCAAAAACAAAAGGAAATTCTTAAAAATAAAAAATGTGGCTGTCGGGTTTAATGATGTTTATTCAATTTTCTTAATTCTTCCTGAAAAAGTCGTTGTTTGCCCTTCTCTTTCTAGCTGATAAGAAAATTTTTCGCCTTCTTTTTTGCCTAGGATGGCTTTGCCCAGAGGTGAGTCTGGGGTTAAAAGCTGGATACCACTGAGGTTAGCTGGCCGGTTGACCAAATAAAAATAATCCTCCCCGTTTTCGTCTTCAAGGTTGATAAAAGAAACCGGCTGAGCGATTTTAACGATTTCCTCTGAAGCCGCTTCGATCTCTTTTTTTAAGGCCATTAAATTGGCCAAGGACTCTTGGGTGATCCGATCAGCCTCTTCAAAATAGCGGCGGTCGCCTTGCATTGATCGAGAAAAACCCTTGGCTCTTTTAGCGGCGGTCGCGCTTTTTTCCGCCAAGACCCTGACTCTCTCTATTTCTTGATTGAGTTTTTCTAAAAGTTCACTTTTTCTTGTTTTGTTCATAATGATTATTTTACAACATTAAGAGAAATGCCTCTTGACAACCCTTAACATATAGATTAATATCTATACATTATGAAGCTATCTTCGGCTTGTGCTGGTTGCTTTGCCGGGCTCTCTTGCCAAGCCCGAATCGAGATTATTAACCTTTTACAAGAAAAAGGTGAAATGAGCGTGATGGAAATCGCCAAGCATTTTAAACTTAAGCAGCCCACGATTACCCACCATCTCCAATATTTGAAAGAGGCCGGGGTTTTAGCTTCCAAGAAAAAAGGGAGAAAGGTCTATTACTTCATCACCGACAAATGTAAAAAGGGAGAATGCGGAATCTTCGGATGAAAACAATCTATCTTGACTACGCGGCGACCACCCCGATTAATCCCCAGGTTTTGCGGGCAATGATGCCCTATTTAAAAGAGAAGTTCGGTAACCCTTCCTCGGTTCACTTTTGGGGTCAGGAAGCGAGAAAGGCAATTGACCAGGCCAGGGAAAAGGTAGCCAAGGTTTTAGGCTGCCATCCTTCGGAAGTTTATTTCACCGGGACGACAACCACTAGCGATAATTTAGCCATCCAAGGCATGGCTCGAGCTGCCCAAAAAGCAGGCCATGGCAACCATTTAATTACTTCTGCGATTGAACATCATGGGGTTTTGGATGTTTGTCGGGCTTTAGAAAAAGAGGGTTTTAAATTAACTGTTTTACCGGTTGACCGCTTCGGCTTAGTTGATCCTAGGGCGGTGGGAAAAGCGATTAATAAGAAAACCATTCTGGTTTCTGTCATGTATGCCAATAATGAGGTCGGCACTATCCAGCCAATTAAAGAAATAAGCACTAGGGTTAAGGCACTAGGCACTAGGTTTGGGAGGAAAATCCCCTTCCATACTGATGCGGCGGCCACTGCTGATTACTTAGATCTTAAGGTTAAAAAGCTAGGGGTTGACCTGATGACCCTTGGTGGTCATAAATTCGGCGGTCCCAAAGGCGTGGGCGTCCTTTACCTTAGAAGGGGAGTAAGGATTAAGCCTTTAACTTATGGTGGTCATCATGAAAGGGGTCTTTGGCCCGGGACAGAAGCAACGCCCCTGATCGTCGGTTTAGCCAAAGCTTTAGAAATTGCCGCCCAAGAAAAGAAAGCGGCGGTTAAAAAAGTGACCCAGCTGAGGGATCGCTTAACTAAAGGAATTTTAACCAAAATTCCTGGCTCTCAATTAACCGGTCATCCGCTCAAGAGATTGCCGGATGTTGCTTCTTTTGTGATTAGAGGCGTTGAAGGCGAGGCAATGCTCTTACATCTGTCTGATCAAGGGATTGCTGCCTCTTCAGGCAGTGCTTGCACTTCCGGGGTTTTAAAACCCAGTCATGTTTTAACTGCCATGGGAATCCCGCCAGAATTGGCTCATGGTTCTCTTCGTTTTTCTCTAGGTAAAACAACCACCCCAGAAGAAATTGATTATGTGGTCAAGATTTTGCCGATGATTGTTAAAAAGTTAAGAAAAATGGCGCCAAAATTAAAGGAGGAAAATGGCTAGTCAAATTTATTCCCCAAAAGTAATGGATCATTTTCGTCATCCCCGGAATATGGGGGAAATCAAAAACCCTGATAGTATGGCTCAGGTGGGTAATCCTGTTTGTGGTGACGTCATGCGCCTTTTTATTAAAGTCAAGAATAACAAAATTTCGGAGATTAAGTTCCAAACTTTAGGTTGTGGGGCGGCGATTGCTACCTCGAGCATGTTGACCACCATGGTTAAAGGCCGCTCTCTTAAAGAAGCGCTCAAGATTAGCAAAAAGGCGATTGCCGAGGCTTTAGGCGGTTTACCTCCAGAAAAGCTTCACTGTTCTGTTTTGGCTGCCGATGCCTTAAAAAAGGCAATCGAGAATTACCAAAAGAAAAATCGGGTTTGAATTTTCATTCAGGGTTGGCTAAGATAGAAAGTTAATGAGTCAGTTCAATTTTAAAATTGGCGGCGAGGCTGGGTTTGGAATCATGGTGACCGGCCTGATTTTTTCTAAAACCGCTACCCGTTCTGGTTATCATATTTTTGATTACACCGAATATCCCTCTTTGATTCGGGGAGGCCACAATACTTACCAGGTAACCGTGGGTAAGGATGAGGTTGGGGCTTCACCCAACCAAGTTGACCTTTTGATTGCCTTAAACCAAAGAGCCAGCGAACTTCACGCCAAAGAACTGACTGCTAATTCGGGAATTATTTTTGACAACAAGGAATTTGCTCTTAAAGGGTTGATTTTAAGGCGAGCCAAGAAACTTTACCCGGTTCCTTTAATGCTTTTAGCTAAGAAAGCCGGCGGGACCGAGCTGATGCGTAATACAGTCGCTTTAGGGGCTGCTTTGGCCTTATTAGGTGGTGATCTGGCGGTTTTAAAAGGGGTGATTAAGGATATCTTCGCTGATAAAAAAGAGGAGATTGTGAAAGTCAATCTTAAGGCGGCCTCATTAGGTTTTGATTATGCCAAGGACAGCTTTCAACCTTGGGGAAAAGTTTTAACCAAAAGGAAAACAGAAAAAAAACTGGTTTTAACTGGTAACGAAGCCGTTTCTTTAGGAGCGATTGCCGGAGGCTTGAAATTTTTCGCTGCTTACCCGATGACCCCCGCCTCTTCAATTTTACATATTTTAGCCGCTAAAGCTAAAGAATATGGTTTGGTGGTTAAACATGCCGAAGACGAAATTTCGGTCATCAATCTGGCCATCGGGGCCGCTTTGGCCGGGGCCAGGAGCATGGTGGCAACCTCGGGTGGCGGTTTTTCGCTGATGACCGAAGGTCTGGGCCTAGCCGGGATAACTGAAACTGGGGTAGTTATCGTTAATGCCCAGCGGCCAGGACCGGCCACCGGTGTGCCGACCTGGACCGAACAAGGCGACTTGCGTTTCATGCTCCACGCGGCTCAAGGCGAATTTCCGCGTATTGTTTTGGCGCCTGGCGACGTCACCGAAGCCTTTTATTTAACCACCCAGGCTTTAAATTTAGCGGAAAAATACCAAACCCCAGTGATTATTCTGATTGACAAGTTTTTATCAGAAAGTCACCAAAGCGTTCTTCCTTTTGAAGCTGGGAAAATTAAAATTGAAAGAGGGAAATTAATCACTGGTAAAAAGAACTACCGGCGCTACCAGTGGAGTGCTGACGGCGTTTCGCCTCGAACTCTCCCTGGTGAGGAAGAGAGCTTAAGTTTGGTTAACAGCTATGAACATGATCAGTTTGGTTATGCCACTGAAGAGGGAGGAATGCGAATCAAGATGGTGGAAAAAAGGGCTCAGAAACTCAAAACTGCTTTGGCGGATCTTCCCGAGCCTCAGCTTTATGGCCCAGAGGAAGCGAGAATTACTTTAGTGGGTTGGGGTTCAACCAAAGGCCCAATTAGAGAGGCAATTAAAAGTCTAGGCCAAAAGTTTAAAGTTAATCATCTCCATCTTAATTGGCTTTTACCTTTGCCAAACGAAGCAATCAGTCAGACCCTTAACCAGGCTCCGAAAACCCTTATCATCGAAAATAATCATGATGCCCAGCTAGCGGGTTGGCTCAGAGAGCAAACAGGAGTCGAAATTAAAAACAAACTGCTCAAGTATGATGGCCGTCCTTTTTATCCTGAAGAGATTGTTAAAAAAGTGAAGGATCTTTATGAAAGCTGAAGAATTTATTACTGCCAATAAACCGACTTGGTGTCCTGGTTGTGGTAACCACACGATTTGGTTGGCTCTTAGAGGGGCCTTAGCTCAACTAAAGATCGCTCCCCATGAAGTAGTTTTAGTTTATGGTATTGGCTGTTCAGGCAATATGGCCGACTTTATCAAAGCTAACGGCTTTCATGCTCTTCATGGCAGAGGATTACCGGTGGCGGCCGGTATTAAGTTAGCCAATCATCGGCTTCAGGTGGTCGCTGTTCTTGGGGATGGTGATTGTTATGGGGAGGGGATGAATCATTTGATTTCTGCTAGTCGAGCAAATTTTGATCTTACTTGTTTGGTTCATAATAATATGGTTTATGGATTAACTACTGGCCAGGCTTCACCGACCTCCGGTAAAGGCTATCAAAGTAAATCCACGCCTGAAGGGGTGATTGAGGAAGCGGTTAACCCTCTGGCTTTAGCCATTTCCGCTGGGGCGACCTTTGTTTCCCGAGGTTTTGCGGGCGATGCCTCCCATTTAACCAAGCTCATCAGCACCGCCATTAAACATAAAGGTTTTTCCTTGGTGGACATTCTTCAACCATGTGTTACCTTTAATAAAACCAACACTTTTGACTGGTATCGGGAACGAGTTTACAAATTGAAAGCGGCGACCAGCGATAAAGTTAAAGCTCTTGAAAGATCGCTTGAATGGGGGGACAAGATTCCGATTGGAATTTTCTACAAAAGTAAAAGGCCGACTTATAAAGATCAGTTGCCCCAGGTCGGCAAAACGCCCTTAGTAAAACAGCCCTTAGGGAAGATTAACTTAGAGAAGTTGTTTAAAGAATTTGTTTAAATACTTTAAGAAACGTGTCCTGATTTTTCCTTGCTTGCCCAAAAATGGTAAAATGACTTTGCTGCCCTTGGGGGCAGTTTTTCTTTTTAGGAAGGGGGTGAAAAGAGATGAAGCGAGAGACAATTATTGGTGCGGCGGTAGTTATCCTTATCCTGGTGGGGGCTTATTATTTCTTTACCCGCTATCAAGGAAGCGAAGTAGTCCCTTCGCCAGTAGAGAAAACCCCGGTTTCCGAGGAACTAGAAGAAGGATTTGAAACCGGCATGGGGATTGAGGTTCCTGAAGGGGTCGAGAAAACGACTCTGGCTGACGTGACCGGCGGAGCTGGTACCGGTATGGCCACCAGAAGATTTGAAGACAATCTTTTTGAACACACGGTGATGGCGGCTCTACCAGAACCGGGAACAGGGAAATTCTATGAGGGTTGGTTGGTTAGTGATGGCCAATTTTTCTCAACCGGGAAGCTGGAAGAAATGAAAGGTGGTTGGTACCTTGAGTTTTCAGCTGACAAGGATTATTCTGATTATAATCGGGTGGTGGTTACTCTTGAGGAAAAGGATGACTCCCAGCCAGAAAAGCACCTTTTAGAAGGGAGTTTTTAAAAAAAAGAATTGAGATTACATTAAAAACTTGACTTGGCAAGAGTTGGTTTTTAGGGTAAGATGGAGGGAGGAAGGGGGTGAGGAAATTGAAATTGAAGAAGAAAGACTGGAAGCAATTGTCTCAAATCTTGATGGTTGGTGCCGCCCTTTCAGTTCTTGCTGCTGCCTGGGGATTTTTCTACACGGATATCGTTCTTGCCTCCACTCAATGGCTTTTGGTGGCCGCGGTGATGGCCGCTTTTGGACTTTATTCCCGATTGGAATCTTAGGGAAATGGTGAGCTCAGGATTAACTTTTGCTTATATTCTTGTTTTTTCTCTTCTAGGGAGCGTCGCTTCGCTGATTGGGGGAATTTTTCTTCTTTATAAAGCTGATTGGGCCAAAGAGGCTTCCGGTCATTTAGTAAGCTTTGCGGCTGGCGTGCTTTTATCAGCCGCTTTTTTTGATCTCTTACCTGAAGCCTTAGAGATGGCTGAAGAAATAGATGAAGTTTTCCTTTTTACTTTAGGCGGAATCGTGGTTTTTTTTCTGGTGGAGCGCTTTCTGCTTCGGCTTCACCACCATGATCGCTTTCACGATTTACCTCCGGTAAGTTCTTTAGTGGTGGTTGGTGATGCGATCCACAACTTTATTGATGGTATTATTATTACTACTACTTTTCTCGTTAACTATCCTCTGGGGGTAGTTACTTCTTTGGCGATTATCTCTCACGAGATCCCCCAAGAGATTGGGGACTTCGGGATTTTACTTCATGGCGGGATGAAGAGAAAAAAGGTGTTTTTTATCAATTTAGCGGCGGCTTTAATGACTGTTTTGGGAGCAATTTTAACTTTTATTTTTGTCTCGTCAGTTAATCTGATGATGGTGCCCCTTCTTTCTTTTGCGGCAGGGAACTTTATTTACATTGCTGCCTCTGACCTGATTCCTGAAATCCATCATGGGTTGGGGAAAGAAAAAGGATGGTCTCAAAGTTTTTTGTTTATTAGCGGGATTCTTTTAATTTGGGTTTTAGTGGGTTTTTGGGAATAGGGAGAATAAAAACTAAATTAGCGTCTTTTTTTGATACTCCTGATAGGCTTTACCAAACTTTTGGTGGAGGCTTTTTTCTTCGATTTTAGCTCGAGCAAGATTTAAGGGTAAGATCAAGAGAAGGGTGTAAATAAGGCCTGTTTTAGAGCCGGTGGCTAAAGAAAGGCCCAGGAAAGTAAGGTTGATACCCAGATAGATGGGGTGAGAGACGAGCCGATAAAGCCCTCTTTTTTGAAAAGTCTTAGGGGAGGGCAGAACCGAAAAATTAGCCAGACCTAAAGAGAAATAACCCCCAAACCAGAAAACCAAACCAGGGAAGGTCAGCAGAAGGCCGAGAAGTTGCAGCTCTAGACCAGGCAAGAACTGCGACTGATTTAGATAAATAATGATTGGCCCGGCCAAATAAAAAAGGGGGATTAGAAAGGTGAGGAAGAAATTTTTAAGGTTTTTGATTATCACTTGCCATAATGGTACTCAAAACGTTATCATCAAAACAAGGTGATCTTTGTTAATTTAAAGACCTACAAAGAAGGGACGGGCAAGAGAGCGCTGGATTTAGTTAGGGTCTGCGAAGCGGTTCAAAAGGAAACAGAAGTGAAAATTTTGCCTGTGATTCAGGCGGTTGACCTTTATCATATCCATCACCACCTTCCTCAGCTTGAGTTTTGGACCCAGCACGTCGATAGCATCAGTTTTGGCCCAAATACCGGCCAAATTTTACCAGAGGCGGTGGTCGCCGCCGGAGCCAAAGGGACTCTTTTAAACCATTCTGAAAAGAGACTGCCAGTTGAGGTAATTCAAGAAACGATTGGTTATTGCCAGCAGTTAAAATTAAAAGTTTTGGTTTGTTCAGAAAGCCTGGAAGAAGCCAAAGAAATAAATCAAGCCAAGCCTGATTTAATCGCTTTTGAACCTCCGGAATTTATTGGCAGCCGGACGACCTCCGTGGCCACCGCTAAACAAGAAATCATTAAAGATTTTGTTAAAGAGATTAAGGCAGCTCCCGTTTTAGTTGGCGCTGGGATTCATTCTCAAGAGGATGTGGAGATCGCAGTTAAACTGGGAGCAGTTGGGGTTTTAGTGGCAACTGATGTGGTTTTAGCTAAAGATCCCCAAAAAGAGTTGTTAGATTTAGCCAAAGGCTTTAAACAATGAAGAGATTTAAGATTTGTGTTATTGGCGGCGAAGAAGGAAAGGCCGCTGAAAAAGCAAAACCTCTCGCCCGGAAAATAGGGAAGGAGGTGGCCAAAAGAGGCCACATTCTGGTTACCGGAGCAACCACTGGTGTTCCTTTTGCGGCTGCCTTGGCTGCCAAAAAGGCCGGTGGGATTAGCATTGGTTTTTCCCCGGCCGGGAGTGAATTAGAACATCAAAAGAAGTATCGACTCCCGACCAAGAAAGCTTTTGATCATATTTTTTACACCGAAGAGGGTTACACCGGCCGCGATCTTTTAATGGTCAGAACCGTTGATGCCTCAGTTATGATTGATGGCCGGATTGGCACCCTCCATGAGTTTACCATTGCCTTTGAGGAACATGAGATTATCGGTGTCTTAGAGGGTTCAGGGGGAATGGCGGATGAGATCAAACGGATTCTAACAGCGGCTAAAAAGGGCCAGAGGAAGGTAATCTTTGCCTCCGACCCAATCAAGTTAGTAGACAAAGTGATTAAGAGAATTAAAAAGGAAAAATAGTTAAATAAAGTCAATAAATATTATTACCGAAGTTACTGGCTTTATTGAGTTAGTGAGTCATTAATTTTACTGTCATGAGGCTGCCCAACGTTAAGGATTTGTCAGTTGCTAATAAAAGAGTTCTTTTGCGCACCAACTATGATGTTCCTTTAGATGTTGATGGCCGGGTAGCGGATGAAACGAGAATTGAGGAATCATTATTCACGATTAAACATCTCCTTGACCAAAAAGCAAAAATAATCATTATTACCCATCTCGACCGGCCCGGGGGTAAATTTGTGCCTGGTTTAAGCCTCAAGTCGGTCAAGGAAAGACTAGAAATGATGTTGCCTAAAACGAAAATTTGGTTTTCTGGTGAGGTTCTAGGTGAAAAAACAAAAAGGCGGGCAATCGGCTTAAAAAAGGAGGAAATTTTACTTTTAGAAAATCTTCGTTTTGATCCAGGTGAAGAGGCTAATCAGCGTCGTTTTGCTCGAGGCCTAGCTAGCTTAGCCGATCTCTACATTAATGATGCCTTTGCCAATTCGCATCGAAGCCATGCCTCAATGATTAGCGTTCCCTTATTATTACCATCCGCTTTGGGTCTTGATTGCCAGAAAGAGATTGAAATTCTCTCCCAAGTTCGAAGTCAACCCAAAAAACCGGTAGTGATTATTTTGGGTGGAGTGAAAAGAAGCAAGGTGGAAGCGGCCAAAAAACTTATTTCCTGGGCAGACTCTATTTTGGTGGCTGGTGAGCTGATTACCTATGATGGAATTCCTGAAGTAGTTGGTCGTCACCAAAAGATTTTAGGCAGCTTGACTAAAAAAGGGGAAGACATCACAATGGAAACAATTAAGAAGTTTAAAAAAGTTATTGCCGCTGCAAAAACGATTATTTGGTCAGGTCCCTTAGGTGCTTATGAAGAAGAAGGGTACGAACGAGGGACCAAGGAGATTGCCAAGGCGGTGGTAGCCAGCGGTGCTTATACCATTGTCGGTGGCGGCGACACCGAAGCGGCCCTGACTAAGTTTGGTTTGGTTGACAAGATTGACTATATTTCTTCGGGTGGCGGAGCGATGCTTGAGTTTTTGGCTGAGGGAACTTTACCGGCAATAGAAGCAATTAAGAGTAAAAGTAATAAATAAAGACAATTAATCAGTAAAAACAAAAAACGCGGTTACTGACTTTGCTGAATTATTAAACAGTTATGATTAAACTAGCGATTAATGGTTTTGGGAGGATTGGTCGGATTGCCTTTCGGGTAGCTACCCTTCTTTATTCCCGGAAAGTCAAAGTGGTGGCGGTTAACACTTCTGGTTCGATGGCCATTAATGGTTGGGCCCACCTTCTTCGTTATGATAGTGTTTATAAGGAATTTAAAAAGAAGATTGAGGTGAGGAAAAAGAGAAAAGGGAAGGAGATTGGTGTTTTAATGGTTGATAAAAAACTAATCCCGGTTTTGGCGGAACGAGAACCGGCTAAAATTCCTTGGAGAAAATATAGACCTGACGTGGTGATTGAATCAACCGGAGTTTTCCGAGAGCGGAAACTAGCCGCGGCCCATCTTCGAGCTGGGGCCAAAAAGGTGATTATTTCTGCTCCGGCCAAAAACACGGAAACTTTTGTTATTGGCGGTAACGAAGAGCAATACCGAGATAATTTGATTATTGACATGGCCTCTTGTACCACTAATTGCGTGGTGCCCATAACCCGGGTGATCCTGGAAAGGTTTGGGATTCAAAAAGCTTTAATGAGTACGATTCATGCCTACACGGCGGATCAAGAAGTGGTTGACGGTTCCCATCGGGATTTACGCCGGGCTCGAGCCGCGGCCGTTAATATCGTACCAACCACCACCGGCGCCGCTCTGGCTACCACTAAGGTTTTACCTTCACTTCAAGGGGTTTTTGATGGGATCGCTTATCGGGTCCCGGTGGTTTGCGGTTCAATTTCGGATTTTAGTTTTTTAACCACTAAAAGAACTTCGTCTCAAGAGGTAAATCAGGCCTTAATCAAAGCTTCAAAAGGTCGATATAAGGGAATTATCGGTGTTTCTGACCAGCCCCTGGTTTCCACTGACATTATCGGGAGCCGTTTCTCGGCAACCGTAGATCTCTCTTTGACCCAAGTAATTGACGGTGACCTGGTTAAGGTCGTGACCTGGTATGATAATGAATGGGCTTATTGTTGTCGCCTGATCGAAATGGCGATGATGATCGGAAATAAAAATGAATAAAAGACGGCTCACTTCTTTTCTTGACTTTGCTAATCATCGCCAGGATGTAACTCCGGAGGAGATTAGGGTGCTCTGCCAACAAGTTAAAAAACACGGCTTTCATGGTGTTTTTGTTAATCCCTGCTATGTTTCCCTGACAAGAAATTTTTTAGAGACAGGAGCGGTGGGAACGGTGATCTCTTTTCCTTTAGGTCAAGACAGTCAAGAAATTAAGGTGATTGCCGCTATTGACGCCGCCAAAAACCGAGCCGACGAGCTTGATGTCAGTCTGAATGTTGGCCTTTTTAAGGCAGGAAAGGGCAACTTGGTTTTAGAGGAGATGAAAGCCGTGGTGGTGGCCGCTAAAAATATAAAAAAAGCGGTTTTAGTCAAGTTCATTATCGAGACAGGATTATTAACTGATAGTGAAATTAAAAAAGCGGCCCAACTAGTACTTGAATCAGGGGCCGATTTTGTTAAAACTAATTCCGGTTTTGGGCCACGGGGGGCGAGCTTGAAAGATGTGGGATTGATTCGCCAGGCAGTGGGGAAGAAAATTAAGATTAAAGTGGCCGGCGGGATCTATACTTATAAGAAGGCGATTAAATTTATTGAAAAAGGGGCCGACCGGATTGGGACTTCAAAAGCAGTGGAAATTATTAAAGGAGCTCGTTAGAATAAAAAGAGACTCATTGGAAAGGGGGTGAGAAAAATTATGTTTGATATTGGTAAATCGGATGATCCAGCCAAACCAGGTAGCGCAACTCCGCCCACGCCGGGGAGTCCAGCTAAACCTGGTGGGGTGACACCCGCGGCTGGCGGGCCACCCAAACCTGGAATGCCTTCACCTACAGCTGGCGGGCCACCCAAGCCGCCATCGCCACCCACCGCGCCCAAACCACCATCTCCACCTCCACCAACGCCACCACTAGGAGGATCAAAACCTTTAGGAGGTGAGCCTACTCATGAGGAGTTAATGGCCGAGCTTAAAGACATTAAGTCAATCTTGGCAAAAATCGAAGCAAAGAGCGGAGGTTAAGGTGCTCAGTGCGCGCGAAATATTAGAAAAAGCCCACCAAAAGGGTTATGCCTTGGGTGCTTTTAATGCGGGCGATTTAGAAATCGTTAAAGGGGTCATCCAGGCCGGAGTAGAACAACAATCACCCTTAATTATTGAAACCTCCCCAGGGGAGACCAGATTTTTCGGGCCCAAAAATTTTGATTGTGTTATCGAAAATTTTAAAAAAGAAACCGGCCTGCCGATTTTGGCTAATCTGGATCATGCCTTGGGGATAGAGGAAGCTCAAGCAGGCATTGAAGCCGGTTTTGAACTGGTTCATTTCGATGGCTCAGAATTGCCTTATGAAGAAAATGTCAAAATAACCAAGGCCGTCGTTGAACAGGCTCATCAAAAAGGACTTCTTGTTGAAGGTGAGATTGATAAAATTCTCGGCAGTTCTGAGCCTCACCTGACCGAAGATGCGGAGACAGTCCAGGCTAGGGCTAACTATACTGATCCCGATCGGGCGGTGGATTTCGTTGAGAAGACCGGAGTGGATCTTTTAGCTGTTTTCGTTGGTAATCTTCATGGAGTTTATCGGCAACAACCTAAACTGGATTTAGAGCGGCTAAAAATAATTGCCCAGAAGTTAACCTGTTTTCTCTCTCTCCACGGCGGGTCGGGCTTATTAGATGAAGATATTAAGAAAACCATTCAAGTTGGCAAAGTGGTTAAAATTAACGTTAACACGGAATTGCGAATTGCTTATCGAGAAACTTTAGAGAATGTTTTGAAAGGTTCGGAGGAGGTAGCTATCTATAAAATTATGCCGCCGGTAATCGCCGCCGTTCAAAAAGTAGTTGAGGAAAAAATGCAACTTTTTGGCTCGGCTGGTGAAGCTAAGGAGGTTTCAAAATGAAATATGATATTACGGCCATCGGTTCGGCGGTGATGGATGTTTTCCTGAAATCGCCTGAATTTAAACCCGGTGAGCCTTTGCCGGTGGGTGACAAACTCGAGGTTGAGGAACTCTACCTAACCACTGGGGGAGGGGGGACCAACACGGCCACTGGGCTTGCCCGCTTGGGTTTGAAGACGGCTTGCATTGCTCGGTTTGGTGATGATCTCTTTGGCAAATTTGTTGAACGAGAACTAGAGAAAGAGAGTTTTGATAAAGACTATTTAATGGTCAGATTAGGGGATAAGACTGACTATTCAACCATTATTGTTTATCCGGATGGCTCAAGAGTAATTTTGGTTCATCGGGGTAAAACCAGGCTAGACGAAACAGGCTTTCCCTGGCAGATCTTAGATGAGACGAAGTGGCTCTATATTGCTTCTCTAGAAGGCAATGTTGATTTGTTAACTCAGGTAGTCACGAAAGCCAAGGAAAAAGGCGTCAAAGTCGCTTTAAATCCGGGTAGTCGGGAATTGAAAGAGCACGACAAACTTCTTTCCCTTTTCCCGAAAATTGAAGTCTTAGTTCTTAATTTAGAAGAGGCGATGCTTTTTACTGGCGAAAAGGAAGAGAAGCAGGTCTTTGCTAAAATTTCTCGGTTGGGACCAAAAATTGTGGTGGTTACCAATGGCCGGAAAGGCGCCCATCTTTTTAGTCAAGGAAAACACTTTTTCAGTGAAGCCTTTAAAGGCCAAACAGTTGATGAGTTAGGGGCGGGCGATGCTTTTTCATCCGGCTTGGTGGCCGGTCTGGTCAAAGGTTTTTCCTTAGAAGAATCCCTTAAATTAGGGATGGCCAATGGCGCTTCAGTCGTCACTAAAATCGGTGCCAAAACCGCTCTTTTGCGAGAAAATGAAATTAAAGAATGGCTGGGAAAAGATCTCAAAATTGAGCAACTAAGTTAATCAGCAAAACCTTCCAAAATCTGTCCCGAAAAAAAGCCGAAAATCGGCCCTTCCCAAAAGTCCTATTTTTTGTTAGCATTTTGATGAGGTTCCAAAAATGAAAATCCGTGAGGTTCATAATTGGTCTTTCTCTCTACACCCTTTTTTGCAGAGGCTTAAAGGTCAAGAAAGCCGCTCTTTATTTTTTAAAGACCTTCCGCGCGAAACGCAGAACTTGATTTGGATTCAATTTCTGGTTACTTTTTCTGCCTCGTTGGCCGGGATTTTTATTAACATTTTTCTTTGGCGTCAAGCTCATAATTTTACCCCTCTGGTTGTTTTTAATTTTTTCAATATTTTTCTTTTAGTAGTTGTTTATATTTTAAGCGCCTATTTATTTCAAAAACGCTCCTCTGCTTTTGGCATCAGGATGGGGCTTTTGTTTACAGTTTTGTTTTACTTTTCTCTTCTTCTCTTGAGGGAGAAAGCGGTTTTCTGGGTAATTCCTTTGGGTTGTTTGAAGGGAGTGGCGAGTGGTTTTTATTGGTCCGGCCTTAATTTACTTCAGTATGTTTTAACTCATGACAGAAATAGAGATTATTATTTTGGTATAGTAGGATTTTGGGGAACCTTAGCCGGGTTGGCCGGGCCGATTATTGGCGGGGCAATCATTGCCTTTGGGGGCCTATTCGTTCCTGATTCCTTCTTGGGGTACTACTTATTATTTTTGGTTACCTCGGCAATTTTTACGATCACGGCCTTCTTTTCTTTCCGGCTTAAAAGGCTTTATTTGACAAAATTCTCTCCATTAAAGATTCGTTCTTCGATTAAAAACAATCGGCCATGGCGGCTGGTTCTTGGCCAACAATTTTTAATTGGTCTCTTTGATGTTTCTCTTACGGTTCTAATCGGCATTTTTATTTATCTTATTCTTGCGAATAATGAGTTTTTCGTTGGCACTTTTCAAACCGTCATGGGGTTTATTGGCGCCGTTGGTAGCTTCGTGGCCGGCAGGATGATTATTGAGAAAAGAAGACTGGCTCTCGCTTTTCTTGGAGCGATTGGTTTTGTTTTAGGCTCAGCCCTTTTAGGTTTCTGGCCAACCGTGTTTATCCTTATTCTTAGCGGCTTGTTAAAAAAATCTTTAGGCTCTTTTCTTGAGGTGACCTTAGGCACCCTCTATTTCCGAACCATTGATACCGACCCCCGTCCTTGGCAGGAGAAGTATGATTACATGATTGCCAGGGATACCGCCCTGGGATTGGGAAGACTTTTAAGTTATTTGATTTTGCTTTTTCTTTTTAGGAGCTTTACCCAAATGACCGTTGCCAGGGGATGGATTGTGGTTGCTGGCGCCATCCCGGTTTTGATTTGGGTTTTAGTTTGGCAAATGGGTAAGGAGGGATAAATGAAAATCCGTGAGGTTCGGTGCAAAACCATTCTTTCTCAATCCAAACTGCCTGGTTGTGATTATGTGATCAATCCCTATGTTGGCTGTGCTCATGGTTGTGTTTGGTGCTATGCCCGGTTTATGAAGCGCTACACCGGCCATGATGAAGAAGATTGGGGAAGCTTTGTGGATGTTAAAATCAATGCGCCTGAGGTCTTGATTAAAGATATTAAAAGGCTAAAAGGGAAGCCCACCATTTTTCTTTCTTCGGTTTGTGATCCTTATCAGCCAGTTGAGGCAAAATACAAATTAACCCGGAAATGCCTAGAAATTCTTTCTCAATTTTCCGCCAGAGGCGGACCAGCCTCTGGTTGGCCTTTTTCGGTCAGTATTTTAACTCAATCAAAATTAGTCACCCGCGACCTCGATTTGTTTAAAAAATTTAAAGATTTAGATGTGGGGATGAGTTTTATTACCATGGACGAAAAAGCCACTCGACTTTTCCAGCCCTTAGCGGCTTTACCTCAGGAAAGGGTTGAAACCCTAAAAAAACTTTATCAGGCGGGAATTAAAACTTATATTCATGTTGGCCCCATCTTGCCTCATTTCACCGATCTCGAAGCCATTTTTAAGGCGACCCACCCCTATCTTGATGCGGCCATGGGTGAGACACTTAATACCAGAGGTGAGAATTGGCTTAATTTAATTAGGACTTTGTCGAAACACTATCCCCAACTTTTGCCTCAATTTAAAAAAAGGCAGTTTAAAGATCCAGATTATTTAGGCCAAATTGGGGTGGATTTTGAAAAAACAGCCAAGCGTTATAAAATACCATTGATTGGTGTTTATCATCACCGCTAAAAAATGGCAAAAATAGTTATTGGGATTGTTGGCCAGATTGGCTCCGGGAAAGATACAGCCATTGGTTTTCTAAAAAAACATGGTTTTGTTAATTTCTCTTTATCGGATCAGATAAGAATTCAGTTGAAAAAACAAGCTAATTTAGATTTTAGTCGCCAAGAAATCCAAGATTTAGGTGATGAGATGCGCAAGAAACATGGTGATGATTATTGGGCCCAACAAGCCTGGCAAGAAGCCATCAGAAGTGATCAAGAGAAGCTAATTATTTCCAGTATCCGTCACCCCGCCGAAGTGGCTTTTTTAAAAAAACAGAAAAACTTTTATCTTTTAGCCGTGATTGCTGATCAAAAAATTCGGTTTAAGAGAAAATTAGCTTCAGGCCGGAGCGATGACCAGGATTTGCTTACCTGGGAGGGTTTTAAAAAAGCAGACGAGCGAGAGACTAAAAAACAAAGAAAGCATGGTCAACAAGTAAGTAAGGTGGTGGCCATGGCTGATTTTACGGTTAGGAATAATGGGACTAAAGCTGAACTCAAAGAAAAAATGGACAGACTTTTGACTGAAATTAAAAGGAATCAGGATGCCGAGAATTGATAAGCTTTCTTGGGGAAAAGTTAAGGTTGATGACCAAGACTACCACCAGGTTTTATTAATTGGTGACGAAATTATCCCTCGCGATGTTAATAAATTAAAAAAGCTTTTTAAAACCACCCATCAGATCGGGGATTGGGAAAGAAAGAAGCTCTTAGAAAATAAGCCAGAGATAATTATCATTGCCAGCGGCTGGGATGGCGCCTTAAAAGTTGATCAAGCTTTTAAACAGGCTTGTCAAAAAGCAGGGGTTGAATTGCGAATCCTTTTAAGCCAAAAGGCGGTGGCCGAATACAATCGCTTGGTTGCCGAGGGAAGAAAAATTAACGCCCTAATTCACACTACTTGTTAAGAATGGTTAAGAATTTAAAACCTCCAACTTATCACTTTTGCCCTCTCTGCGGCAAAAAGCTGGTTAAAAGAAAAGATCTTGACCGGAGTAAGCGAGATGTTTGTCCTGGTTGTGGTTGGATTTATTACCCGATTCCCTATATCAGTACTACCGTCCTGATCCGTAAAAATGGCCAAGTTTTACTAGTGAAACGAGGCGAAGAACCTAAAAAGGGGCTTTGGCAGCTACCAGGCGGTTTTATCCAATTCGGCGAGAGACCTTCTTTGACCGGCAAACGAGAGATAAAAGAAGAGCTTGGCTTGGAGATTGAGATAGGTGATTTGATCCACCTCGACTTGATTACTGATGACCCTCGAGGAACAATCTTAGGCTTTGTTTACGAGGCCAAGATAATTAGCGGAAAGATAAGAAAAGGTAGAGAGATTGCGGAAGTCGATTTCTTTCCATTGGTAAAGTTGCCCAAACTGGGCTTTGAGATTCATCGCCAGCTTTTACGGAAGTTAGAGGGGTAAAGTTTAATGGTTGAACGAGGTGAACAAAAAACCCTTCCCGGGATAAAAAGACCAAAACCAATTAAAGAAAAAAGAAAACCCCGATCGAGGTTTGATAACCGGGCAACGATTGTCGTTCTTTTTCTGATTACTGTTTTGGGGAGTTTGTTTTTTTACCTGAAGACCGAAGTACCTAAGTCTTGGCAAAAACTTCTAGAACCGAGAGTGATCTCTTCTTTGCCAGGCGGCGTTGATTATCGACCAGTGACGGACCAGGTAGAAGAGATAACCTCTGACCTCCAAGGTAATTATGGTTTTTATGTTTACCGGCTAGAAGATGGTTGGGGTTATGGTTGGCATGAAGATCAGGTTTTTCCAGCCGCCTCGCTAATTAAGCTGCCAGTAATCTTAACCCTTTATCAAGAAGCCGAAGCCGCTGAAATTGATTTGGAAACAAAATATTCTTTAAAAGAAGAAGATAAAAGGGGCGGTGCCGGAGTTATTCAATCCGCGCCCACAGGCACGATTTATACTTACCGCAAATTGGCTGAATTGATGGGCCAACAATCGGATAATACGGCCTTTAATGTTCTCCGTCAGGTTTTAGGCGATCAAAAAATTCAAGCAACCATCGATGAGTTAGGGATGAGTAGCACCTCTTTGAGTAAAAACAAAACCACGCCTGAAGAAATTGGCTTACTTTTTCAAGAACTTTACCAAGGTAAAATTTTAACCAAAGAAGATCGAGAAGAAATTTTAAACTATTTAACGGAAACTGCCTTTGAGGACCGCATTCCGGCCGGAGTGCCTGAAGAGGTGCGGGTGGCTCATAAGATCGGCACTGATGCCCGGACCTTTTCTGACGCCGGGATTGTTTTTGCCGAAAAACCTTTCATCTTGGTGATTATGTCCAAAGACGCCCTCGAATCCGAAGCTTTGGAGGTTTTGCCTAAAATTAGCCAGATTGTGTGGAATTTTGAAGCCAATCCTTGAAACGTTTGGTATACTATAAGATAAAGAAATGGGTTCCCCTGAAACACAGACATATAAAGCAAGCGGGTCAGTTTCCCCTAAAGAGCCAAAAGGCTTTGGTGATGTCATCCGGAGGGAAAGGCTGGAAAGAAAAATGACCCAGGCTGAACTTTCTTGGGCTACAGGGATAGATCCCACTGCCTTGAGCCGAATTGAAACTGGCGGCCCTAGAAAAGATTTAAGTTGTAGAAGGCTTGCTAAAATAGCGACAGCATTTGGAATGTCTCCTGAAGAGATAATAGCTCAGGCAGGATTTCTAGAGAGAGAGGAAATTACTGCTAGAGACCGGGCTCTGGCTGATGCAATTCTCGATAATCCTAGATTAAGGGAAATATTTTCTATTTTAAGGGCAAATGAAATAAAAAAGCCTTGGCTTTTTCCCCTTCTTAAAGCCTACGCTAAAATCATCGCTGAAGCTGCTTAAATTTCACTTTTACCCTCTTCACTCTTTTCTTTAATTTCTTTCACCTTTTCTGGGTCGCAATGGTTTTTGGGTTCGGTGCCAGGGAGAAAATATTCTTCTTTCCCACCACAACCCTCGCAGGGGAGAGTCCCGGTGGTTGGACAGATTTCCACTTTAAGCAAATCTTCGGGCTTAGGAAATTCTTTATCAGGCTCGTCTTTTAGGAGGGCGGTCATGGTTTGACTCCAGATCGGCGAGGCGCCGGTAATCCCTGAAGCGACGTAGCTCATGGGTGTATTGTCATTGTTGCCCACCCAAACGGCGACCAAATAATCTGGGCTGTAGCCGACGGTCCAGTTATCCCTTAAGTTTTGGGTGGTACCGGTTTTAACGGCCACATGAGAATGGCTAGGGAGGTTAAGGACAGAGTAAGGCCCAAAAGCCGGGGTTCGGGCCGCGTTGTCTGATAAAATATCATTTAAGAGATAAGCCACTTCAGGGGGAAGGATTCTGGACCCATTAGTTTCCAATTTCCAGTTTCCAATTTCCAGTTTCTCTAGAACTTCGCCTTTATAATTCTTCACTTCTAAAATCGGGCTGAGGTCAACTCTGATTCCCAGATTAGCTAGGGTCCCGTAAACCACCGCCATGTCAGTCATCTTGACTTCACCCCCACCCAGAGTTAAAGAAAGACCAAATCGGTCGCGTTCGTTCCAAGTGGTAATCCCCATTGCCTGGCCACGATCAATCATTTTACTGACCCCATAAGAGGAAAGAACTTTAACCGCCGGGACATTATAAGAAGAGGCAAGGGCAATTCTTAACGGGATTTTGCCATGAAATTGGTTGTCATAATTCCGGGGTGAATAAGGCGGTTGACCTGGAACTTTGTAGGTAATCGGCGTGTCCGAGATGAGAGTGGCCGGAGTGAAACCATTTTCTAAAGCAACAGAATAGTTAACCGGCTTGATGGCGCTACCGGGTTGTCTAGACTGGAGAGTGACATTAACGTTACCATCATGTTCCAGATCAAAATAGTCTTTTGAGCCGACCATGGCTAAGATTTCACCGGTCACTGGTTTGGTGACCAGGGCGGCGCCGTTGCCCACCTGAAGCCTGGATAAATTAACCACTTCCTCTTTGACTATTGTTTGAACGAAATTTTGAACGTCTAAATCAAGTGAGGTGGTAACTTCCAGTCCACCTTCTTCTACCATTCGTTCGCCATATTTTTGGACCAAAAGGTCTTTGATGTACATCACGAAGTGGGGTGCTTGGATATTGGTTCGCTGAGGCGCAAACTGAAGCTCTTGAGCCTTGGCTTCTTCGGCTTGTTCGTGGGTGATAAAGTGATTTTCGACCATCATTCGTAAAACCTGCCATTGCCTTGCCTTGGCTAATTCTGGATGAGCCCCAAAAGGAGAGTAGGTGGTGGGTGAGGCCGGCAGGCCAGCTAATAAAGTTGATTCCGCCAAAGATAATTCCCGAACTGATTTGCCGAAATAAGCCCAAGAGGCCTCTTCGGCTCCGTAAGCGGCCCCACCATAACCGACTTCATTAAGATACATTTGTAAAATTTCATCTTTAGAAAAAGCCAGTTCTACCTGGAAGGCTAAGATTAATTCTTTGATTTTTCTTTCCAGGGTTTTCTCAGGGGTTAAAAGGGCATTTTTCACCAGTTGTTGAGTGATGGTTGAGCCGCCCTGAAGCTTGCCGGTGACTAAATTTTTAAAAAAGCTTCGGGTGATCCCTCGGTAAGAGAACCCGTAATGATGGTAGAAGTCGCCATCTTCAATCGCCACTGTGGCTTGAATGAGGCTGGCGGGAATTTCGTCCAATTTTACCAGCGTCCGATTTTGGTTGCGATAAATTTTGTAAAGTAATTGGCCTTGACGGTCATAAATTTTAGTGGAGACGACCTGATCCCGGGTGATTAACTCATTGGGGTGGGGGAGGTCTTTTAAAAGAGTTAAATAGGTGACTAAGAGAATGGTGATGATTATCCAGATTAAACTGGCAAAAACAAGATACCTTCTTCTTATTTGGGGACGTCTGATAACGGGAGGTTTGATTTTAGGGAGGACGATTTTGGGAAATTTAAGTCTAGGGATTTTGACTGGCGGCCGCTTTAGTTTAATTTTTTTAACTCGAGCAGTAAGTGAGAAGAAAAATAGAGGGACGAATTGCAAGAACAAAAGAGCTAGTTTGCCGATTAAAACCAAAAGACCACTGGCGGCTCTTCTTATAAAAAGAAGAGAAATAACTACGCCTTGGAAGGAAATTAGAAGCCCGAGGGTGATGGGCCTGCCAATAAGCTCTAAAATCAGGGTAGTCCAGCCAAAAAGTGTTTTTGGCTTTTGGAAGTGTTTGCCAAAAAATTTCGGGGCCAGGATTCGCTTGAATCGAAGCTTTTTGGCGGAATAAATCGTCCCTGTCCGCTTAACCGCCATTTGCAGGGCTATTCTAACCTTTTTTTCGCTCTTTTTCTAGAGTGAAAAAGAAGACTTTAAGCCTATAAGGCGAAAAGGATTCCTTTTGAGCCTGATTTAAAGAGGGAGTTTATAAAGACAATGGTTCGCCATTAGAGTGGGTTTTCGCCTCAAAAATCTCTCTCCCGAAATTATCAAGAATTGGCCTTTTACCTTTGGTCGCTTCAGCTTGTTGGAGCACCGCCGAAACAAAGGCGATTGTCGTTTGGATATTACCCAGTTTTAGACGATCGAAGTTTTGATCTGAAAAGGGGCTGACGAAGATAATAACGCCTTCGACAGCTTCCGAAGGAACCTGGTCTCTAATACCATAATAATCTGGATAGTACCCCCAACCAGAATGACGGCCCCATAACTGCTCAGCCTGGCTATTTCTGACTATGAAGCCAATTGGTAAAATGGTTTCGGGATCCGCAAAATCCCAGAAGTGGCCTATTAGAGCGATAGCATTTTCTCTATGGTCTAAGCTTGGGAGTCTAAGGAATTTAACATAAAGATTATCTTCTGGGTGATCGCCGGTTCCATTAGAGATTGTTTCACCTCTTCTTTCTGCCTGTAAACAAGGAGAAAGAAGACCGCTTCCTAAAAGAATGTCTTCCAAATCTTCCTGCATGCCAGCTCTGGTTACATGGATTAGAGTTCCTTGAGAGAACAACCGATGCACCTGGTCGGCCATTTGAAGCTTTAATCTTTCACCACTCATAACTCAAGCTCATTATATACCGCGGGGTCAAAAACTAAAGTCTTAGCTTGTTTTGGGAGTTTTGATAAAATAGAACTATGGCAAAAATCAGATTGGTTTGTTTTGATGTGGATGGTACTTTGGTTAAGGAAAATTCCTGGCAGTTTTTAACGGCAGGTTTAGGCTTTCCACCGGAGAGAGTGGTTGAATTTTATCGGAAAGCTAAGAGTGGCGAACTTACTTTTATGGAGGCGGAAAAGAGGTATACCAAGATGCTCCAGCAAAGCGACAAAACAACGAGGGCGTTTATTAAAAAACTGTTTTCCCAGATTAAACCAAGACCAGGAGCCAAAGATTTGATTTCTTATTTAAAGAAAAAAGGTTGTCCGGTTTATCTAATTTCTGGGGCAATCGACATCTTCGTTGAAGAGATTGCGAAAAAAATAAAAGCGGATGGATTTTATGCCAATTCTTCTTTAGGATTTGATGAAAAGGGAAGCTTGCAAAAAATTCATTACCGAGAGATACAAGGGGAATTAAAAGTTAAACAACTTGAAGAATTGGTAAAAAGGTTAGGAATTAAAATAAATGAAGTCGCCTTTGTTGGCGACAGCGAAAATGATATTGAGGTTTTTAAAGCCACCAACCACGGGATTGCGGTTCATTCTAGCAATAAAGAACTGAAAAAGATCGCCTGGAAAGAGGCGGCTTCTCTGGAGGAAATAAAGGGGATTCTTTAAGGTTCGGCTGGGGGAGAGGTGGGAATTGGATTTAGGGCGTAGGGCTGGATAGTTATGGGTTCAGAAGGAGGGACGCAGTCCAGGCAATAGGGGGTTCCCAAAGGATCAAAAACCACCTGGTGCTCCTGAAGCTCCCGGTTTTCCGGCAGGGTTTTCTCGGTAGCCATTTGATTGGTGGTTTTGTCAACTTCAATAAAAGCTTTCAGATTCTCAGTTTCTGAAGGGACGGTTCCCTCCAAGAAATATTCAAACCGGGTTTCACAAGGCGCTTCTGGGTTAGGCGCTTTACCGGTTAAAGAACAAACTTGAGCGCCAACCACTCCCTCGGGTTTAATCGGCCATTCTTCTTCCATATCCTTCAAAGCATAGCCTATGATCTCATTCCAAATCGGCGAAGCGCCGGTGATGCCTGAAGCGACGTAGCTCATCGGGGTGTTGTCATTATTGCCTACCCAAACGGCGACCAGGCGCGAAGGAGTATAACCGATGGTCCAGTTATCCCGCTTGTCATTAGTGGTACCGGTTTTAACCGAAACTTCAGGGTGGTTTTTAACCACTAAATAGGAGCCGGTGCCGAAAGCGGCTGATCGAGCATGATTGTCTAAAAGGATGTGAGAAATGAGATAAGCTACTTCCATCGGGAGAACTCTGGGCCCTTCAACCTCCTCATGTTGATAGACGACTTTTCCGTTGAGATCTTCAACTTTTTCAATCGCATAGAGATCTTGGCGGATGCCAAGGTTGGCAAAAACAGAAAAAGCGGTAGCCATGTCCGCCATCTTGACTTCGCCTCCCCCTAAAGTGAGGGAAAGACCATATTGAGAAGGATCTTCAAAAGTGGTGATCCCAAACTCTTTTGCTTTGGCCACAAAGTCTTCAAGGCCATTAAGAGTTAAGACTTTGACGGCGGCGACATTAATTGAATTACCTAGAGCAAACCGCGCTTGGGTCGGGCCTCGAAAAGTGCCGTCGTAGTTAACCGGACAATAGAGTTGCTGGCCCGGAACAGAAAAGCAGGTTGGCGCGTCGTTAAGGACGGTTGCCGGAGTGATAACCTTTTTATTAATTGCCAAAGCGTAGTTTAAGGGTTTAATTGAGCTTCCCGGTTGTCTTGGTCGTAAAGTAACATTAACCCGGCCGTCGTGTTCTTCGTCAAAATAATCATGGGAGCCGATCATCGCCAAAATTTCGCCGGTTTTAGGATTGGTAATTAAAGCAGCGCCATTGGTAACTTTTAGGTTTTGATTTTCTAGGCGGGCCACCTCGGTGGCCACTGTTTCTTGAGCAAAATCTTGGAGGTCAAGGTCAAGAGAAGTGGTCACTTTTAACCCGCCTTGTTCAACTTCTCGTTGGCCATATTTTTCCACCAAAAGCTCTTTAACATAAAGAACAAAATGGGGGGCTTTAATTGAGACGGCCGCTGGAGCAAAGTGAAGTTCTTCTTCAAGTGCCTGCTGTTTTTCCTCCTCAGTAATGTATCCATCCTCAACCATTCGTGAGAGAACTAATTCTTGTCTTCTTCTAGCTTCCTCTGGGTGAGCGCCAAAAGGAGAAAAACGAGTGGGAGCGGCTGGTAAGCCAGCCAAGAGAGTAGCCTCACCCAAACTTAGGTCTTTGGCGTGTTTCCCGAAATAAGTTTGGGCGGCGGCCTCAATGCCCCAAGCGGTTCCACCGTAAGGAACCTGGTTTAAGTACATTTCCAAGATTTGATCCTTGGAATAAATCATTTCCGCGGTGGTCGCTAAAATGGCTTCCCTGATTTTTCGGCGTAAAGTTCGCTGCTGGGTTAAAAGGGCGTTTTTTACCAGTTGTTGGGTGATGGTTGAGCCGCCCTGGAGACTGCGCCGGAAGACAATGTTAAAAGCGGCCCGGATAATTCCCTCCCAGGCAAACCCGCGGTGCTTGTAAAAGTTTTTGTCTTCAATGGCCACGGTGGACCATTTAATATATTCAGGTAAATCTTCCATTTTAATTGGCACTCGATTTTTCTCGGCGTAGATTTCATAAAGAAGTTCGCCGTGGCGATCAAGGATTTGGGTTGAAGCCGGGAAGGGATAAGAGGCGAGCTTGGTAGGGAGAGGGAGGTCTTTGAAAATAAACCAAAAGACAAAGAGGCCAGACAAGAGAAAAACGGCTAGAAGGGGCCAATTTTTCTCCCAAAATTTTTGACATCTTTTCGGGAGATGGGCCCCAATCCAGTCGGCTCCCTGATTAATTCGGCTGAGAAGACGATTTCCTTTTCTCCTTGTTTTCTTTTTGGCCATAGGCTATATTATAATAAAGGTAAAGAATTTATGAAAGGGAAGACAACTCTCCATCGAGTTTTTAGCCTTTTTGCCTTTATCCTTATTGTTTGGGGTTTTTACCGCTTTTTATTCCGTTTTCCCGAAACAGTTGAAGAACTTGTTTTAAAACCAATTATCTGGTTAGGGGCTATTTTTTGGGTCGTTAAGAAGTTAGAAAAAAAGCCATTATCTTCACTGGGGTTTTCCGGTAAAAATCTTTTTAAAAGCCTCTATTTGGGGATTTTTCTAGGAGCTGTTTTTGCGGCGGAAGGGCTTTTAACCAACTATCTAAAATACGGCAACTTTTCCTTTATTGAGCTTTCTTATAGCCAGGCGGTTTTTCTAGGGGCGATTGGTCTTTCTTTTGCTACGGCCATTTCCGAAGAAACCGTTTTTCGCGGTTACATCTTCAACAGACTTTTTAAAATTTGGGGAGACGAGTGGCTTGCTAATCTTGTTTCCACTTTTTGTTTTGCCCTGATTCATTTGCCGATTACCATTTTTGTTCTTCACTATTCTTTAGTCGAGATCCTGATTTACCTTTTTCTGGTTAGTCTCTTCGGTTTTGGCTCTGCCTTTGTCTTTGCCCGGACAGGGAATATAATTTCTTCTGTCTTGCTTCATGTCTTTTGGGCCTGGCCAATCATTTTGTTTAGATAAAGATGGATTGTAAAATAGACCAAAATTTAAAGACCTGTCCTTGTACCTATCCCGGTTGTCCTCGGAAAGGAAAGTGTTGTGACTGCTTGAATTATCATTTATCGAGAAATGAACTACCAGCCTGTTGTTTCCCCCCCGAAGTAGAGAAGACCTATGATCGTTCATTTGCCAATTTTGTTAAAATAAATAGCTGACAATTTTATTGGAGAGGAGGTGAAAAACTTGATTAAGAAATTTTTATTAACTGGTGCCGCTTTGATTTTTGCCTCTGGGGTGCTGATTACTTCGGTGATGAGGACATCGGCTCAAAGTTTAGCTCAATCTTATCAGGTAGAGCCAGTTTCGGTGACCGCGACTGATGAGGCCATTCCTGAAGAGGTTGAAGGGACATCAGCGGCGGAAGCGGTTGAATATCAGCTTGCTTATCCCGGGATTTTACCCGATCATTTTCTTTATCCTTTGAAAATGATTAGGGATCAGATTTGGCTTTTTCTTACCACCGATTCTCTGAAAAAAGCCGAGCTCTTACTGCGTTTTGCCGACAAAAGGCTTTGGGCTTCCGAGATGCTCCTTGATAAGGCGAAAGAGGATTTGGCAGTAACTACGGCGACTAAAGCTGAAAAATACTTAGAGAGAGCCGTGGTTCAGGGAAAAGAGGCAAAAAAGGCCGGTAAGGAAACGGAAGTCTTTTTTGAAAAACTTTCCCAAGCTAGCCTGAAACATGAAGAGATGCTTTTAGGAATAAAGGATCGGGTTTCCGATAAAGCTAAAGGGATGGTTGAGAAAGCGCTTGAATACCCTCGTCGACTTTTGAAAGAAATAGAGAAAGGGTCTGAAGGAAAAGAGATTAGTGCCAGTTTAACTCTGGAATTCAGCCCAAACAAAATTGACACCTACCCCGATCTTCAACTTGAGCAACCGGTAACTGTTTTTGAGGCTTTGGAAAAAGTGGCTGGAGATAACGAAATTGAGTTGGTGACTAAGCAATATGATTTTGGCGTTTTGGTAGAGTCGATTGGGGAGATAAAAAACACCCAAGATCAAGCCTGGATTTATTTTGTTAATGATCAGGCCGGCGAGGTGGCTTCGGATCAATATGAACTTTCTGACGGAGATATGATAGAATGGCGCTATATTGAGCCGGAGTTTTAAGATAAGAGGAGACAAGGATTTCTAAATGAAAAAGCTATTGGCAGCTTTAATTTTAATTGGTTTGGGAGTGGCGGGGAGGACTGTTTTCCATCTTGCTCCCAACGTGGAGATGGTTACCTTAGCCTCGTTTTTGGCCGCCACCTATTTAGGGCGGAAATATGCCCTTTTGGTTCCTTTTGTAATCATGGTGATTACCGATACCTTGATCGGGAACACCCACATTTTTATTTTTACCTGGTCGGCTTGGTTGATGATTGGGCTTTCCGGTTTGATTTTAAGAAAAACAAGCGGTCTTAAACTAATCGGTGCTGCTGCCGGAATGGGAATTTTAACTTCTTTATTTTTTTATCTTTACACCAATTTTGGCGTTTGGATTCTTGATTCTTGGGGAATGTATGACCGAAGCCTGACGGGATTAATTAATTGTTACGTCATGGGATTGCCTTTTTTGAAAGTCAATCTTTTGGGTAATTTAATTTTTGTTCCCGCCGGCTTTTCTGTAGCCGAATTGCTCTTTCGAAAAGAAAAGATCTTTAGTTTAGCGAAAGTTAAACAGTTGACATTTTGAAAATTAGCTCTAAGCACAGGAAACACCGGTAAAAGCCGGGGCTGTGCCGCAACTGTAACCCCGCCCCACTTGAGGCGGGGAAGCCAGAACACTGGCTTAGAGAAAGTTATTCGTCCTCTCGAGCAAGGGGAGAAGGCTAGCGATGAAAACCTTCTTGCGGCTCGAGAAGGTTTTTTGTTTGTATGGGGAAAGAACAACTTTTTGGTTTTTGTCCTTTTAGTTGGAAATCAGAGATAATTGGGGTTATTGATAGTGTCCGCCATGGCCGGCCTTTAACTAAACGACTCAAAGGGACAACGGAAAATCTTTTAAGCGCCAGGAATGAAACCCAGGACCCATCTGCCTATTCAGTCTGGGAGTATCAAGAGGGGATTGATAGAAAGGGGCGGCCCGACCTGGTTCATCCCCATTTCGGCTCAATGACCGACTCTCTTTTGCGGTATGTCGCCATTCAGAAATCATCGGCCGACCAGAGGATGGCTAGATTTCAATTAAAACAATGGCGATTGTTAAAAGAGGTTTTTTTAGAACTTAAGGACGGAGAGGAAATTTACGCTTTAATCCCAAAGGCAGCCGAGATTGAGGACGGGGTCGCCTTAATGAAGTTAACGAAAGAGGGTGGTCGCTTCCTGAGTGAAAGCCAACTTTTACCCGAAAATTTTAATCAGGAAACAGTCACTCGGCTTTTTGAAAAGCTTCAAGAAAAAGGAATGGAGATAAAAAGCCTTGATGGGAGAGAGTCTTCTTTGCTTTTCTGGGTTGCTCAAGGAGGAAGAGAAACTTCGATTGATCTCAAAGAAGGTTTGCTACCAATCCTAAGCGAACTTTCCCAGCCGATTTTAGCCCCGTCAAGGTTAACATCGCCCTCCTTTTCAGAGTTAGTTTTATCAAAAGAAGTTTTTGACTACCAGCCAATTCTAGGACCAATAGTCGAAATTGTTCAGAAAGAGAGCGTTGTCTTTTCTGCCGCCAATTTGACAACCACCCCTCCCAGAGGCGAGGAAAAAACTCTTTTTAGTCAAATAGCCACCTCAAGATTAATCCTTCCGCCTGATTTACCCAATTTCTCGCGATCGCTGGAAAACGGCCAGCCTGGATTTTTGGAAGGGAACAGATTGACTAAGGAAAATCAACTTGTTGAAAAAAACGAAGAAGGTTCTGTTAAAAAAGAGCCGATCCTTGATCTGGAATTGTCAGACTTAAAGACAAAGGGAGTTGTTCAACCAGCTGAACCCCAAGAGACAGTTGCTGAAATAGTTAGTCATGATCAATTTGAAGGGGTTAACAGAGAAGAGGAAGAAATTGTTGTTTTTAGAGCGACTGAGTCCCTCCCATCAAAAATAGAACCCTTCTTTTTTAATCCGAAGAGACCTCAAGGCGATGAAAAGAAAATGTTAGAAATCGTCTTGCCTCTCTCTTGCCAGTTTAGTCGCCTTGATAAGAGAGAAATTACTTTGCCAACCTTAACTATTCCTTGGATGGAGACGCCTTTAATTGAGACATTTTCGGCCGTTTTGGTTGAAGGATCGGTTTCTCAAGAGGTTGATCCACCAACACTAAAAGAGGAAGAGAGGAGTAGTGACAACCAGTCAGAGATAAAACTGCCTCCCCTGGACGAAGTCGTGACAGGGATAATGATGGCCGAGGAAAGACCCGAAAGGTTATTGGAAGAGGGAATAATGGCTCTATCAAAACCTGGATCGGAAATTTCCAGAACTTTTCCTGATAGGCGATTTAACTTTGATTTTTTAAAACGAAAGAGGAGAAATCAACCAGAGGAAGTTTTCCTTAATCTCAGACAGAAATTTCTAAATCGAAATCTGCGAGAGAGAAGAGTTCTTGATTGGCGAGAACGGCTTTTCCCAAAAGAAATGAATCGTATTGCTCCCACCGCCCGAGATTGGTTTGGGATTAGACAATCGCTCCTTTCTCCAGCCATGATCGATTTAGTTATTTTCTGGCTTTTGGAAATGGACTTGATTATTTCTCAACCAGCTCTTTATCAACTAAGGCCAAGTGGTTTACCTCTAATGGTGTTTAAGAAAGACGGAAGACTTTTGGTAGCAAAGAGGGGAATTCGCGATGATTCTCTGGGAATTGAAAGTTTGCTGACCCGAAGAAAAGAACTCTTTTCTCAACCTTTTTTATTTTTAACAATCTAAAACTTTAAAGAGCAAATTTTTTGCCCCCCCTTCCGTCACCGGATTTATTTTTCGGAAAGAGAAAGTATTCAATTTGGAGAAAATTATCGCCACCAAAATCTTTAATCGAAAAGACCAAAAACTGCTGGCTCTTAAACTTCTGATACATTTTGATGTTTTTTTTGGGGCTTGACAAGGAGACAAGGGGAGAGGTTAAGATTACTTCACTTGTTCGACTGAGTGTTTGGATTATTTGTAAACTCCTGCCATTTCTCAAAAGAGAAATTTTTGTTTTTTAAGGATTTTTATGGCAAAGAAAATTAAACTGACGATTAAGAAGATTAAAAAGCGGGATGGCCGAGTGGTTCCCTTTGATCGAAAGCGGATTGCCAATGCCATTTGGAAGGCAGCTCGGGCGGTGGGAGGAAAAGATCGAAAAAGGGCCCAGTATCTTTCTGGCGAAGTAACCAAGATTTTAGAGGATCGTTTTAATGGCCACACGATTGCTACGGTGGAGCAAGTTCAAGATGTTGTTGAGCAAGTGTTGATGCGCCACGGCCACTATACGACCGCTAAAGCCTACATTCTTTATCGGGATCTTCATAACAAACTTCGCGATGTCAAGTCTTTAATTGATTCAGATGAACTGATTGGTAATTATATCAACGGAATGGACTGGCAAGTTAAAGAAAACAGCAACATGAGTTATTCCCTCCAAGGATTGAATAATCACGTGGCCTCGGATATCTCACGGCGCTATTGGCTTAACCAGCTTTACCCTAAGGACGCTAAAAATGCTCATCTTTCTGGTGATTTTCATATTCATGACCTCCAACTTTTGGCTCCCTATTGCGTCGGTTGGGACCTTAAAGATTTTTTAATAAGAGGTTTTACCGGCGTTCCCGGAAAACTCTCTAGTGCTCCACCAAAACATCTTCGAACCGCCCTGGGCCAACTCTATAATCTTTTCTACACTCTCCAGGGTGAATCAGCTGGGGCGAATGCCGTTTCTAGTTTTGACACTCTACTGGCGCCTTTTATCTGGAAAGATAGGCTTTCCTATAAAGAGGTTAGACAGGCGATGCAGGAGTTTTTGAACAACATGAATGTTCCCACCCGGGTCGGTTTTCAGACGCCTTTTACCAACATTACCCTTGATCTTCATCCCCCTAAGACTTTTGCTGAAGAGGCAGCGATTATCGGGGGGAAACCGATTAATCGAAAATATAAATCTTTTCAAAAAGAAATGAATATGATTAATCGGGCTTTTGCCGAAGTGATGTTTGATGGTGATTCTCAAGGGAGAGTTTATACTTTTCCAATTCCTACCTACAACATTACTCGCGATTTTCATTGGGGCAACGGTGAGTGGAATTTTATTTGGGAAATGACTGCCAAGTATGGGATTCCCTATTTTTCCAATTTTGTTAATTCCGATATGAAGCCAGAAGACGCTCGGAGTATGTGTTGTCGACTTCGCCTTGATAATCGAGAATTAAGGAAACGAGGGGGCGGTTATTTTGGTTCGAATCCTTTGACGGGTAGCATTGGGGTGGTTACCCTCAATTTGGCTCGGATTGGTTATCTGGCTAAAAATGAAGAAGATTATTTCCGGCGGCTAACTAAGTTGATGGACATCGCTCGAGAGAGCCTTTTAACCAAACGTCAAGCCCTTGAAACATTGACAGAACAAGGCCTTTATCCTTATTCGCGATTTTATCTTGCCGGCATCAAAAAACGTTTTGGCGGTTACTGGAAGAATCATTTCAACACGATTGGCATTCATGGTATGAATGAGGGTTTAACAAATTTCATGAATGAGGATATTGGTTCTAATAAGGGCAGGCGATTTGCCATCAAAACTCTTGATTTTATTAGGAAAAGATTGGCTAATTACCAAAAAGAGGTCAATGAGCTTTTTAATCTTGAAGCCACCCCAGCCGAAGGCACCACTTATCGCTTCGCCACCCTAGACAAGAAAATTTATCCTAAGATTAAGGTGGCTAACGAAAAAGACGTTCGAGAAAATGGCGGCCAACCTTACTACACCAACTCCACCCAGCTGCCAGTAGGCTACACTGATGATATTTTTGAAGCTTTAGATCTTCAGGACGAACTTCAGACCAGATATACCGGCGGCACGGTCCTTCATGGATTTTTGGGGGAAGCCATTCAAGATGGAGAAGCAACCAAGTTGTTAGTCAAGAAAATTGCGGAAAATTATCATCTTCCTTATTACACTTTGACGCCGACTTTCAGCGTTTGTGAGTCACATGGCTACCTTAAGGGGAGGCAGGAGTCTTGCCCGGATTGTGGAGCCAGGACAGAAATTTTTTCCCGGGTGGTGGGTTATCTTCGGCCAATTCAGCAATGGAATCCCGGAAAACGGGCTGAATTTCGGGATCGGAAAGGTTTTGTTGTTTAATAAAGATCAATGACTATTGGGGGGTTGCAGAAGGTCAGCCTGCTCGATTTTCCTGCCCATTTAGCCGCCATTGTTTTTGTTAAAGGCTGCAATTTTTCTTGTCCCTTTTGCTTCAATCGAGACCTGGTTTTAGGAGAAACGCCCACGATTAAGCAAACAACAATTCTTTCTTTTTTAAAAAAAAGAAAGAAGCTTCTTGATGGTGTAGTTCTGACCGGCGGGGAACCTCTCCTTCAAGAAGATTTAGAGAAGTTTATTAGACAGGTAAGACGTTTGGGTTATAAAATTAAACTGGATACCAACGGCGCCTCACCTGAGCTTTTAGAAAAACTAATTCAAAAGAAATTGCTCGATTATGTTGCCTTAGATTTTAAGGCCCCTTTTGATGAAACTTATACCAAAGCGGTGGGGAAGGAAGAGTTTGACCCAAAAGTGATTGGCGATTCGTTAAAAATAATCCTCAAATCAAAAATTCCTTTCGAACTGCGGACGACCATTGTTCCGGGAATTCACGATCAAAAGACGTTAACAAAAATGGCCAGACAGCTAAAAAAAACTCTGGGTAAGAGAAAGGCTAGTTGGTATTGGCAAAACTTTCGGCCTACCAACTGCCTAAATCCCGAATTTGAAAAGATTTCTCCTTATAGCAAGATGGGATTAGAACGTTTTTTAAAAGCCGCCCAAAAATATTATCCAAAGGCCGAGTTAAGAGAAGGTTGAATGACAAAGTTAACCAAATTAAGCGAAATTCAAAAATATGTGGCTAAATGGATTGAAAGGGTGGGGGAAAATGACTGGGAGAAATGGAATTACTTCGCCCGGTTAGTAGAAGAAGTAGGGGAGGTAGGCGAAATTCTTTCGATCAGAGAAGGGCACAAAAAATATAAAAAAGCCAAATCAGGAAGATTAGAAGAAGAGATGGGTGATATTCTCTTTGTTTTGGCGGCGCTAGCCAATAAATTAGAAGTTGATTTAGAGGAAGCCTTTATCGAATGCCGCAAAAAGCTAAAAAGAAAATTCGGCGACATTGATTAGTTCTTGCTGATTGTTTCCGAATCCAAGAAGTATTATAATTGACTTCGAGATGGCTCAACTGCCCGATGAACCACAGGTTCCTTTACCAAAGGAACAAAAAGACCTTGTTTCTCGGCTTTTTCCGGAAAAGCATCCAGTGGTGGAACGAGCCACCACTCCTGAAGTGCCGCCCGAAATTGAGCACGCCGAGGCCATTCCTGGGGCCGAAATTCAACTACCCCAACCAGTGACCGATGATACTACCGGTCAGGTATTGGTTACCTCGCCGACAGCCATCCAGCCCAAGATCGTCCTGCCTTTAACCGAAGAAGAGATTGAGAGAGGTTTACACCTGAAAGTGATCCATTCTTTTCGTTGGCTGGCTGAATGGTGTCGACGGCTAATCAAGGTCTTTCACGGCCAAGTGGTTTACCGACAGGCTAAAAAATAATGAGTCCTAATCTGGCTACCAATTTAATCAACAACATTCAATACTTTGTTTTCTTATTTCTTTTGGCTGGGATAGCCTGCTTAGGCTTAGTTGGTTTAGGCTATCTGGCTCTTCTTTGGGGGAAACACCGCCATCGAGAAGAGCATTCTCTAAATTTTGTTCTCCTTCAAGTTTCGGTGCCGCGAGACAACGAAATCAAAATTGACGCCGCCGAGCAACTCTTTGCCAGTCTTTATTCAATTAAAAAAGGCGGCTGGTTTTCTTTTTTGCGACCTCAAGAACACGTTTCTTTTGAGATTGTTGCCCTCCCCGAAGATATTCGCTTCTATATGTCTGTTCCTGAAAAATTGCGGGATATGGTAGAAAAGCAAATTCATGGGGCTTATCCAGGTGCAGAAGTTAAGGAAGCTCCAGAGTACAAAATATTTTCAGAAAAAGGCAAAGTTGCCTTTACATCTTTACAATTGAGGGCAGCTTCTTTCAACCCAATTAAGGTTTATCGAGATTTACCGACCGATCCTTTGTCTTCGATTACCAGTGCTTTAGCCAAAATGCAAGAAAGGGAGGGGGCGGCGATCCAGATTATTGTTTCGCCTGCAGATAATAAGTGGCGGGCCGCCGGCAAAAGTTTTATTTCTAAAACTAAAAAAGAAGAAGCCGATGTTGAGAAGGCTAAATTTAAGATTGATGCCAAAACCTTAGAGGCAATTGAAAATAAATGTTCCAAGCCCGGCTTTGAAGTTATTATTCGGATGGTGGTTTCCGCGGAAACCACAGAAGCGGCCAAGGCCCATCTTTCCAATCTTAAAAGCGCTTTTGAGCAGTTTTCCGGAGATCTGAACGGCTTTAAGAAGCGCAAACAGCTTATTAAAAGAACCTTCATGATTGATTTTATTTATCGGTATGCCCCAATGTTCCATTTTCTAGGAAAAAGGTCGATTCTTAATTCAGAAGAATTGGCGACTATCTTTCATTTTCCCAATAAATCAGTGGAGACACCTCACATTCATTGGCTTTATTCTAAAAGAGCCCCGGCCCCAATTGAAGTTCCCAAGACTGGCCTTTTTCTTGGTAAAAGTGTTTATCGGGGGGTGACCCGAAAGGTTTATATTTCAGATAGCGATCGGCGGCGCCATCTCTATATTATTGGTAAAACCGGGACCGGCAAATCCGAGCTTTTGCGTGATTTGGTTCTCCAAGACATTAGGAGCGGCAAAGGTGTTTGTTTGATCGACCCTCATGATTTAGCTGAGGACTTATTGGGCTATATTCCGCCGGAACGGGCCGAAGACGTGATTTACTTTGATCCTTCGGACACCGAACGACCCATGGGCTTGAATCTTCTTGAGGCCTACAACGAGGAACAACAACATTTTATCACCACGGCGATTATTAACCTGATGTATAAACTTTACGATCCTTATAAAACGGGAATCATTGGTCCCAGGTTCGAGCACGCAATCAGAAACGCGATGTTAACCGTCATGGCCGAACCAGGGAACACTTTTGTGGAAGTGGTTCGCTGTCTGACCGATTCTAAATTTGTTCAAGAACTTCTCCCTAAAGTAACTGACCCGATGGTCCGCCGCTATTGGACAGACCAAATTGCCCAGACAGCCGACTTCCATAAATCCGAGGTTTTAGACTATATTGTTTCTAAGTTTGGCCGGTTTGTTACCAACAAGATGATGCGTAATATCATTGGCCAGTCTAAATCAGCTTTTGATTTCAGAAAAGTGATGGACGAGGGAAAAATTTTAATTATAAACCTAGCTAAAGGAAAAATTGGGGAAGAAAATTCCAGCTTTTTGGGATTGGTCATGATTCCCAGAATCTTGATTGGGGCAATGAGTCGGGCCGATGTTCCTGAAGAGAAGCGGCGCGATTTTTATCTTTACGTTGATGAATTTCAAAACTTTGCTACTCCTGACTTTGCCCAGATCCTTTCCGAGGCAAGAAAATTTAGACTTAACCTGACTGTGGCCAATCAGTTTATTGGCCAGATGGAAGAAGAAGTTAAGAATGCGGTTTTTGGTAACGTCGGCACAATTGTTGCTTTTCGGGTGGGAGTTTCTGATGCCAACTATTTAGCCCGAGAATATCAGCCGGTCTTCGCTGAAGACGATCTTTTAAACATTGACCGCTTCCATGTTTACATTAAAACGATTGTTAACAATGAGCCAGTCCCTGCTTTTTCGATGGATTTGACTAAAGACATGAAGGCCATGGAGAAGGAGAGAAATCCCAAAGTAGCGGAGATGATCAAACAGCTTTCCCGTCTCAAGCTTGGTCACGACAAACAAATAGTGGAAGCAGAGATCGCCCAAAGAGCTCGACTTTAGGCTCAGAATTTGCTAAAATTAGCCTGGGCCTGTAGTTCAACGGTAAGAACGGGATTCTTATAAAGTCCAAACGAAGGTTCGACTCCTTCCAGGCCCACTAAAAATCCCGCTTTTAGCGGGATTCTTAATATCTTAATATATTTTTCTTACAATTCTTCTAATTTGACTCTTTCTTCAGCGTTTTCTTTGATTAAGTCCAAATATTTTTCGGTAGTCGAAAGGCGTTTGTGGCCAGCCAGCTTAGAAACCAAAATCACCGAAGCTCCGGTCATCAGTTGGTGGGCAATAAAGGTGTGGCGCAGGTCATTAACTTTCGCTCCCTTAATTCCGGCAATCCGAAAATAGCGATCGATCGCCGTTCTGATATTTCGAATTAAAAGGGGTCGGCCGGTTTTGGTTAAAAAAACGTTTTTGGTCTGGCTTTTAGTTCTCACCTCACGATAGCGATCAATAGCGCTTTTAGCTGCTTTATTCAAGGGAATGGTTCTGGCCGAGTGGGATTCATAAGCTTTGATTTGGATTTCCTTTTCTTTGATGTCGCCTAATTCCAACCGGGCCAATTCGCCAATTCTCATTCCAGTTTGTAAAAGAAGCTCGATAATGGCACTCATCCGGGGATCATCTCGGGCGCTATCGCGCAGAGCTCGATATTCCATTCTGGTGAGAATTCGAGGGGGTTTGATTTCATATTTGGGATGGGCGACTAGACTAGCAGGATCATCTTTAATTGCCCCCGAAGATTTCAGGAATCGGAAAAAGGTTTTGACCGAATTTAATTTTCGAGAAATTGATTTAGGAGTATAGTTGTCTTCAGCCAGGGCTTTTTTGAACTCCTCGATATGTTCTTGGGTGACCGAGGTAGCTTGGGTGATTTTTCTTTTAACTAGAAAAGCGACCAGCTGCTCAATATCTTTACCATATGCTAAAATGGTAGCTGAGGCCCGGCCTTTGTCATGAAGAAAGTTGGTAAATTCTTTCTGGGCAGTTTCTAAAGAAGCAATTTCGGCTGCCATACTGCCCCATAATAGCAATAAAGGGGATAGCTGTCAATAAGTAAAAATGCGGAAAAAACTGGTTACTTTAGCAATCTTGATTGTCGGGATTAGTCTCATAGTCAATCTTTCTCGGGATATTCTTCGTCTCCTTAAAGCCGGAGATCAAATCCAAAAAGCCGAGGAAAAATTAGAAGAACAGGAAAACGAAAATCAAGAATTAGTTGAAAAAGAGGAATATTTTCAAAGCCCGGAGTTTATTGAAGAAGAGGCACGGAATAAACTTAATATGGCTCGGGAAGGGGAGACGATTGTCATTTTACCGCCGAACATTGAGGAAATGACCAAATGGATGAAGCCAGAAACCAAGGAAGACGATTTACCGAATTGGAAAAAGTGGTGGAATTTGTTTTTTAATTGAATCCTGAGCTTAATTTTGTTAAAATAGTGATAATAAGCGGGGTAGTGTACGGTAGCACGTGAGGCTCATAATCTCACAGACCAGGTTCAACTCCTGGCCCCGCAACCAGGCAGGGTAGCTCAGTTGGTTAGAGCATCGGATTCATAAACCGAAGGTCGTGGGTTCGACTCCCACCCCTGCTACAATTGACTTTATTTAGCAAGGTTGGTAGAATATCTTTTATCATGGGTTTCAATTTGTTTTTCCAAGTTGAGTATTGGCACACAAACCGCATTTAATTGCTGTTGGCGGTTTTTTGGTGCCAAAGCCATGAGATAATAAAAACAAAATCTAAAACCAGGACTCGCCAACAGGCGAGTTTTTTATTGGGAAAATTATGAAGAAAAACAAAGTTATTGGTGTTCTTGGAGGAATGGGGCCTCAGGCGACCGTCGATTTTTACCGACGGCTGATTTCTCTTGCCCAAAAAGAGTTTGACGCCAGAAATGGTAAAGACTTCCCTTTTATTTTGATTTTTAATATTTCACCCCCAGATATCATTTCCGGAAAGAACAGGAGGATATTGCCTTTTCTGGAAGAAGGAGTGAAAAGACTTGAGGAAGGAGAGGCCGATTTTATTGTTATTCCATGTAATACCGTCCATGTTTTTATCAATGAATTAAAAAAAACCGTGACGATACCGATTTTGAGTCTTATTGAAGAGACGATAAGATCAGTTAGGAATAAAGGTTTAAAAAGAGTCGGAATTTTAGGGACTAAAACAACAATAAAAGAGGAAATTTATCAAGAAAAACTTGAGAAGTTTAAGATTAAATCCATAGTTCCTGGGAAAGCTGATCTTAGACAACTGGTGGAGATTATTTCAAGAGTTATTGCTGGAGAAAGAAAAGAAGAGGACAAAGATTTTATTCTTGCCCTAATAAATAAAATGGTTAATCAGGGAGCCCAAGGAATTATTTTGGGTTGCACTGAAATACCACTAATTATTAAGCAAGAAGATGTTAATGTGCCCATCTTTGATACATTAGAGATATTGGCAAAAGTTTGCTTAATGAGATACTATAAGTAAAGGAGAGAATTTATGAAAAAGCGAGTTTTTTCAGGTTCAAGACCGTCTGGTAAGCTCCATATAGGAAATTATTTAGGTGGGTTAAAAGGCTATTTAGCTCTCCAAGAAAAAGAAGATTTGGATTGCATCTACAGCGTGGTTGACCTACATGGGATTACCACTCCTTATAACCCTAAAGCCTTTCAGAAAAATATTCGAGAGGTAGCTTTGGATTATCTTGGGGCTGGTTTAGACCCTAAAAAATGCCATCTTCTAGTCCAATCCCAAATTCCGGAGCATCTTGAGTTGGCTTATCTTTTCTCCACCATCTATCCGGTTTCCCGACTAGAACAGCTGCCAACCTATAAAGAAAAAAAGGCTCAGTTTCCCAAAAATGTCAATTTAGGCCTCTTGTATTATCCGATTTTAATGGCGGCCGATATCTTGGTTTACAAAGCTGAATTGGTGCCGGTCGGGATTGATCAGGAGCCGCATTTAGAAGTTACCCGGGAAATTGCTAGGCGGTTTAATAGAATATTCCATCCGCCAGCCGGCGGATTCCCTGAAATCCAGCGGTTTGCCACCAAAGGTGAGCATGTTCCCTCTTTGATCGGGGAAGGGAAGATGAGTAAAAGTGTAGAGGGGAGCCAGATTCTTTTAACTGATGACTTGAAGATGATCAAACAGAGATTAGCTAAAGCGCCTACTGATGCTGGCCGCGGAAAGAAAATTCCTAAAAAGGGTGGGGTGGCCAATTTGTTAATTTTGGTTGAGCTTTTTATGGGCCAAAAGGCGAGGCAGGATTATGAGAAACAATATCTGGGCAGGGGAATTAAATACGCTGAGCTTAAAGAAAAATTAGCCCAGGCGATTTATGAAGAGCTGAGACCGATTCAAAAACGGCGAAGATATTTTGAAGAGCACCCTCAAGAAGTGGATCAGATTTTGGAAGAGGGAAGAAAATATTGCTCTAAAATCGCTAAGGCCACTCTTGCCGAAGCCAAAAAGGCGATGGGATTGGTTTAGTCTTTAACTTTCAATGACCAACCAGCAAGACACAGAAAGAGAGCATTTTCAAGCTGTCATTGAGGAAGCTACTCCTGGCGATCATCTTCTCATCTTAGACCAAGCGATTAATGAGCTGGATCGGGGAGTGTCCCTATTTCAAAATGAAGAAGTTACAGGCTTAGGTTTATATTCCCAGGTGGTTGAGGCCTGGAGGCTTGTTGATAAAGAAGAGGTTCTAAGAAAAGCGGTTGAAGAAGAGATGGAGGCAATCCGAAAAGACCCTAAGAAGATGGCCGAATATGATATTCCGACCAACGTTGAAGGTGATCCGGTGAGGCAGTTTTTCAACCCAAACTGCTGGGCAGGGAGAATGACTAAGGGGAGGGAAGAGGAATTTGTTATGGAAAGAATAGGAGGGCTAAGAGAGTTTTTCATCAGCTTGAAAAGCGGCTTAAACCAGAGTAGAAGCGAATCTTAATTTGTGGTAAAATTCTTCTGATGGCGGATCAAAACCCGAGGCAAAGAATGCCCCAAATTCCAGGCAGAGGCCCAATTAAGAAATTTGAACTCCGTTTTAATTTAAAAACGATTCTTATTTGGTTGCTGATTATTTTTGTTGGCCTTTCCTTTTTCTTTTCCTTTTCTACCCAACCCACGACCGACGAGGAAATTGCTTTATCAAAAGCTTTAACCGATATTAAGGAAGGTAAAACCAAAAAAGTCTTGGTTGAGGACGATAAGCTTTTATTAACCTACCAGGATGAAGCTGAGGCTTTTTCTCGAAAAGAGGCTGGCCAAAGCTTTACGGAAATCTTAAAAGATGCCGAAATTGACCCTAAAAGTATCAATTTAGAGATTAAGGATACCAGTCTTTCCAAGGCCTGGGTCGAGATTTTGGGCACCCTTTTACCTCTCGGTTTAATGGCTGTTTTTTTCTTCTGGATTTTTCGTCAAGCCCGAGGGGCTCAAGATAGCCTTTTTACTTTCGGTCGTTCAGGCGCCAGGCTTTTTGCTAAGGGCAAACAGAAATTTACCTTTGAGGATGTGGCCGGGGTAGAGGAGGCTAAAAAAGAGCTCGAAGAAGTCGTTGACTTTCTTAAACACCCGGCCAAATATCGTCGTTTGGGAGCCAGAACGCCAAAAGGAGTTCTTTTAGTTGGCCCTTCAGGCACAGGCAAAACTCTTTTAGCTAAAGCCGTTGCCGGCGAGGCTAACGTGCCCTTTTTTAGTATGGCTGGCTCTGAGTTTATGGAGATGTTGGTTGGTGTGGGCGCCAGTCGGGTTAGAGATCTCTTCAATAACGCTAAAAAGGCGGCGCCGGCGATTATCTTTATTGATGAGATTGATGCCATTGGCCGGCAAAGAGGTTTAGGACTTAGCGGCGGCCATGACGAACGAGAACAAACCTTAAATCAGATTTTAGTGGAAATGGATGGTTTTACCCCGAATGATAACGTGATCGTTTTAGCGGCTACTAACCGGGGTGATCTTTTGGATCCAGCCCTGCTTCGGCCCGGCCGATTTGATCGCCGGATTGCTTTGGACATGCCCGATCTTGAAGATCGGGAAGCCATTATCAAAATTCATGCCCGAGGGAAACCTTTTGTTAAAGCGATTTCTTGGAAGACGGTGGCCAAAAGAACCGTGGGTTTTTCCGGGGCCGATATTGAAAACATGCTTAACGAAGCCGCCATTTTAGCGGCCCGAGGCGACAAGAAAGTGATCAATATGGAAGATATTGAAGAGGCAGCGACTAAGGTTAAACTGGGCCCAGAGAAAAAGCGCCTCCAGTCTGATGAAGAAAGAAAAATGACCGCCTATCACGAGGCCGGTCATGCCGTTGTCACCCACAGGTTGCCCCACATGGATCCGGTTCACCGAATTTCGATTGTTTCTCGAGGCTTGGCCATGGGCTTTACCCTGATCCCGCCCAAAAAAGATCGTTATACTGAAACGAAAACTCATCTTTTAGAAACGATTGCCTCCCTTTTGGGTGGTCGAGCCGCCGAAGGGATGATTTTTAATGAATTTACGGCCGGGGCGGCTTCGGATATTGACAAGGCCACCCGGATTGCCCGAAGGATGGTGGTGGACTTTGGGATGAGTGAATTAGGGCCAGTTTATCTTGGGCCTCAGATTGAAGAGACTGAATATGGTCGAACTTTTTTCCAGCCTTCAGAAATCAGTCCCAAGATGCAAGCCAGAGTTGATGAGGAGGTTAAAAGAATTGTGGACGAGGGTTATAAAAGAGCTTTAGGCGTTTTAAAGAAAAATAAGAAGAAGCTCGACCTAATCGCCAGAAAACTTTTAGATCAGGAAACAATTGAAGGGGAGGAATTTGAAAAACTGATGGGAAAGAAAAAAGTCTAAACCCTTCTGTGCACCTGTGTTAAAATAGCTTCATGAAGCGCCTTGTTTTAATTGACGGCCACGCTATCCTTCATCGAGCTTATTACGCTTTTCCGCCCACCCTAAAAACACGCCGGGGAGAACTGGTCAATGCCGTTTATGGTTTCACCCGGATGCTTTTAACCGTTCTTAAAGATCTTCATCCGGAATACGTAGCCGTGGCCTTTGATTTGCCTGAGCCAACCTTTCGCCATCAAGAATTTATTGGTTATCAAGCCCAGCGGCCAAAAATGGACTCCGAGCTTAAAGATCAAATCGAACGGGTAGAGGAAGTCGTCCGAACCTTAAATATTCCTGCTTTTGCGGTCAAAGGTTTTGAAGCCGACGACGTCATCGGCACCCTGGCTAAACAGGCAGCCAAAAAGAAGGTTGAGGCAGTGATCGTCACTGGCGATCGAGATATTATGCAGCTGGTGAATTCTAAAGTTAAAGTTTATGCGCCTCTTAAGGGCTTTTCTCAAGCCAAACTTTTTGGGAAAAAAGATGTTCAAGCGCTTTTAGACGTTAAACCAGAACAGATTGTTGACTACAAAGCGATGGTTGGTGACCCCTCAGATAACTATCCAGGCGTTCCTGGCATTGGTCCGAAAACCGCTTCTAAACTACTTTCCCGATATCAAGATTGGGATACTATTTATAGAAACATTAAGAAAATCGAACCGCCAATAGCCAGGAGGTTAACTGAAGGTAGAGAATCTGGCAGGCTTTCTCGAAAACTAGCCGAAATTGTGACGAATGTTCCTATTAAGCTAAACCTTAAAGCTTGTTTGGTTCATGATTATGATCACGAAAAGGCAAAGAAATTGTTTGAAGAATTAGAATTCAAGAGTTTGATTGAAAAACTCCCGGGAATGAAAAAGGAAGAAAAAAGGACAAGAAAAAAGTTTACCAATGAACAGATGAAATTAGTGTGAAATGAAAGTTGCTCTGGTCCATGATTATTTAAAGGAGTATGGTGGTGCCGAACGGGTGCTTTGGGCGCTTCATGAAATTTGGCCTGAAGCCCCGATCTATACGGCTTTTTGTCATAAAAATTCTGCGGCCGGGAGGGCTTTTACTGATGTCCGGATCATTGAATCTTGGCTGGCGCCCTTAATAAAATTCAAAAATCTTTACAGTCCTTTGCGATTTTTAACCCCCTTGATTTGGAAAAGTTTTGATCTTTCTGCTTACGATTTAGTAATCAGTTCTGCCTCTTGGTATATTACCCGAGGTTTTAGAGTGGACCCGCCTATCGGCCTGTCTGCCGACAAGGCAGGCGAGGCAGGCCGGAAGACTAAAGTAATTTGTTATTGTCACACCCCACCACGCTATTTATACGGTTATCCCACCTCAATTGAATGGCGGCGCTATTGGCCTTTAAGGGTTTATGGCTTAATTGTAAATCATTTTTTAAGGCTTTATGATTTCCAAACCGCTCAGCAAGTAGATGAATTTATTGCCAATTCAAAAAATGTAGCCTCCAGAATAAAGAAATTCTATCGTCGTGAGGCCACCGTTATTTATCCGCCGGTTGAGACAGAAAAGATTATTCAAGCAACTAAAAAACTTAGACCAAAAGATTATTATTTGATTGCTTCTCGGGTGGTAGGCGCTAAAGGGATTGAATTAGCGGTTGAGGCGGCCAAAAAGGCAGGAGTAAAATTAAAGATTGTTGGCGAACCGGCTGGATTGCGGTGGTTTGGGAAAAATTTAGAGAGTTTAAAAGGAAAGGGGATTGAGCTTTTAGGAAGAGTTCCGGATAAGGATCTTTATCACTATTACGGTCAATGTAAAGCTTTTCTAGCTTTGGCCACCGATGAAGATTTTGGGGTCACTCCAGTAGAGGCCATGGCCGCTGGTCGGCCGGTGATTGCTTTTCAGGGTGGGGGTTATCTAGAATCAGTGGTGGAAGGAAAAACCGGACTCTTTTTTGATTTGCCTAAAGTTGAATCCCTAGCCTCGGTTTTGAAAGAATTTAAACCAGGAAAATTCAAACCAGAGGATTGTCGAGCCCGAGCAAAGAAATTTTCTAAAGAGCGATTTAAGAAAGAGATTAAGCAATTTATTAAGGAGAAAAATGCCTGAATTACCTGAGGTGGAAACTATACGTAGGGATTTAAATAGATTAATTGTTGACAGGAAGATTTTGGAAATCACTACTGATTCGCCGAAGCAGGTTCAGCCTTCATTGGCCGAAGTTAAAAAGGCGATTGTCGGGACAAAGATTAAAAAGATTAAAAGGCGGGCTAAAGTTCTTCAGATTTTCCTCTCTAATGACCAGATTTTGGCGGTTCATCTTAAGTTAACCGGCCGGCTTTTGGTAAGAAAAGAGGGGACACCTGAAGATGATTGGCAGCATGTGACGATCAGCTTAAGCGGTAAAAAAGAACTACGCTTCGCTGATTTACGCAAGTTTGGTTGGATAAGGCTGCTTAAAAACCAAAAACAATTGGAAAAATTGTTAATTGAATTCGGGCCAGAGCCTTTGGACAATCTTAGTTCAAAGCTTTTTAAAGAGATTCTTGCCAAAACTAGCCGAGCTATCAAAATTGTTCTCATGGATCAAAAAAGAATTGCCGGTGTCGGCAATATTTATGCCAATGACGCTCTCTTTTTGGCTAAAATTGATCCCCGGAGGCCAGCCAATAAAGTGACTGAAAAAGAAACCGAAAAGCTTTTTAAGGCGATTGAAAAGGTTTTGCGAGCGGGAATTAAATATCGCGGCGCTTCAGACCAATATTATCTCGATGCTTTGGGCCGAAAAGGCGCCTATCAAGATCACTTTCTTACCTACGGCCGGCAAGGGAAAAAATGTTTTGATTGTCAGGGAGAGATTAAAAAAATTAAGCTAGGTGGCCGGGGAACGTTTTTCTGTCCCGCCTGCCAGAGGTAGGTTATGACTTTAAATCGACTTCGTCTCCAAAATTTTCGCAGCTTCCTTAAAAAGGAGCTTCAGTTGTCTTCAGGCGTGACTTTAATTGTCGGGCCGAACACTTCGGGTAAAACCAATCTTTTGGAAGCCATTTACCTTTTAGCGACTGGCAAAAGCCTTCGGGCGGGCGTTGAGCGAGAGATGATTAACTATGGCAAGGAAATTGCCAGGGTTAAAGGCCGAGTCAAGAATTCAGAAATTAATGACTTAGAAATCATTTTAACCACTGGCCAGGTAGCTGGCGAGCGAGCGGCTAAAAAAAGATATTTAGTTAACGGGGTAGGAAAAAGAATGGTTGATTTCGTTGGTAGATTGCGCTGTGTTTTCTTTGGACCAGAAGACTTAGAGATTATTATTAATAGTCCTTCAATCCGCCGGGCCTATCTTGATTCAGTTTTAGAACAAGTTGATAAGGATTATCGCCGAGCCAGTCTTTCCTATCAAAAAGGGTTGCGGCAGAGAAACAGGTTGTTAGAACAGATTAAGGATGAGGGTAAACCAAGGTCAATTCTCTTTTTCTGGGATAAACTTTTACTTGAGAATGGTGAGATTATTACCCAAAAGCGGGCAGAATTTATTGAATTTATCAATCAACAGCCTGATTTTTTCGGCGACCTTCAGCTTAACTACGATAAAAGTATTATTTCCCCCCAGAGATTGGAAAAATATAAACGAGAGGAAATAGCCGCTGGGATGACTTTGGTGGGGCCACATCGAGATGACTTTGTCATCGGTATTAAGAACAAGAAATTAAAAATCAGGAATTTACATACCTTTGGCTCAAGAGGGGAGCAGAGAACAGCCGTTTTTAGTCTAAAATTGGCTGAGATGGAATATATTACTGAGAAGACTGAAACCAGACCGGTGCTTTTACTGGACGACATCTTTTCTGAGCTTGATCACGAACGAAGAAAAAGGCTTTTGGAGGTAATTCCTAAACAACAAACCTTAATGACGACCACCGATATCCATCTAGTTGATCCTGCCTATAGGAGAAAGGTGGCCAAGATTGAGTTGAAGTAAGTTAAAATGTATGATTAAGAAAATGAAGATAGTTGGCATTGGTGGAAGCCCGAGAAAAAAGAGTAATTCTACTCAAATGGTAGAAGAGGTTCTCCGAGGAGCAGCAGATGCTGGCGCAAAAACAAAACTTATTAAAGTTGTTGATTTAAACTTAAAATATTGTGATGGCTGTCTGGTTTGTGACCAGACAGGAAAATGCCATTTTGGAGATAGGGGAAACAAGATTAATGAAGAACTTGTCCAAGCTGATGGGTTGGTAATTGGTACGCCTGACAGATTCGACAACGTTTCTGGGCATTTAAAGAATTTCATTGATCGCACTAATCCTTTAGCAGCAAAAGAGAGGCTTAAAGGGAAAAAGGCCGTTTTGGTAACGACCGGATACTGGCATGATGATACTTCCAGAGAAAGAGCTTTAGCCTGCTTGGAACATTTTTGCGAAGCTCATGGAGTAAAGGTAACCGATAAAGTGGGCGTTTACGAGAAAAGCGGAAAGCCCGGAATGATAGCTAAAGAGAAAAAGGTTTTAGACTTTTGCCGAAAAACAGGACAGAGGTTAGCTAGGTTTCTAAGTTAGCCTTTTTTCTTCTCTGACTTTTCCGCCACCTTTTATGATAAAATCTGGCTATGCTTTGGTTTTGGTTAACAGTTGCTGGCGGTTTATTTGGTAGCGTCAGATCGTTGATCACCCGGGTTATAATGCGGGATGAGGAAGAAAGCCTAGCTTACGCTTTTATTTACCAGGCGATGCTCGCCATTTTTATCATTCCTTTTTTAGGTTTTGGTTTTAAATTACCAAGAACAATTTTTCCTTATCTAGTTATTTTTTTGGTCGGCGTTTTTGATACTCTGGCACTTTATCTCTTTTTAGAAAGTGCCCGATTTCTTGAAGCCTCTTTCCGACAAATTTTGATCCAAGCGGAAATGATCTGGGTTTTGTTTTTTGGCGTTTTGCTATTACAAGAAAGCCTGAATTTGTCCAAATTTCTAGGGGTCGGTTTAATTTTATTGGGGATAATCTTGGCTACCTATCAAAAAGAAAAAAAAGCGAAGTTCAAGAATCTCTGGTTAGGGTTTTGGGGCGCAAAGAAGACAATCAGGAAAAAAGGGATTATTTTTACTCTTGTTGCCACGACTTTAGAAGCCTTTGGGATCATTGCGATTAAAACCCTCTTAGATGAATTTTCTCCTTCGATTGTGGCTTTTGGAGTAAGGGGAATTTCTGCTATTTATCTTCTTCTAATCATCAAGGATTTGAAACCCCGGGTGGTCAATTTTGTTCAGAGAAAGAAAGGGTTGATTTTGACTCACGGTTTAGCTGGGACGGCTGCCTTTTTCCTTTTCCTTTGGGCAACTTCATTAGCAGAAGTCAGCCGGACATTGCCTATTGCTCAGAGCTTTACTGTTTTAACCGTTCTAGCAGGAATTGCCTTTTTAAAAGAAAGAGGAAGAGTTTGGCAGAAAATTTTTGGCAGTGTCTTAGCTGCGATTGGCGTGATTTTGGTGAAAGGGGTTTAAGAATTACCCTTTTTTCTTCTCTAGCTTTTCCGCCAGCTTGCTTAATTGGAGAGTGACGGTAACGGCGAGGATAGTGACAATGATGGCGTAGATCATTAGAGAAATCATGCCCGAGCCAACGCTAATTCTGGTTTTGATGTAGTCGTTAATAAAAGTTTTGATCAATTCGTTCCAGGCTAGAGCTGCCACTAAACCAAAACCACTGGTGGCTAGCTTAAGCATCTGTTTGACCACCGCTAGCTGGTACTTCCTAATTTCTTCTTGAGTTTTTTTGATTGGTTCCATTTGATTATTGATTTTTCCCGCAAAAAATGCGATAATTATTCTAATGTATCAGCCTCAATTTACCATAACCAACGAAATTTTGCAAAATATCGGCTTGATTGAAGCGGCCAAAGAGGTGATTGAAAATGCTCCTTTGATCCCGGTTTATGAGGCCCAGTTTATTAAAGAGGCGATCTTACGGACAGTTCATCACGGCACCCATATTGAAGGTAACGAACTTAATCTTAGCGAAGTTAAGAAGACCCTTGAGGGCAACGAAATTGTCGCCCGAGAAAGAGACGTTCAAGAAGTAATTAATTATCGGAACGTCATTCGTTACCTCGATAAGTTGGAGAAAGAAAAAAAGAAAGAAGATTTCAATTACACCCAAACAATTCTTAAGAAAATTAACGAAATTGCCTGTGAGAGAATTATTACTGATGGTCGAGCCGGTAAATTTAGAAAAACCCAGGTTATTTTGCGAAATAGCGCTACTGGGGAAGTTGTTTTCCGGCCCCCACCCGCAGTCGAGGTGAGGTTTTTAATAGAAGATTTTTTCGCCTGGATTAATTCGGCGACAGCTGAAAAGGTCCATCCTGTTATTCGGGCGGGGATTGCCCATTACTATTTAGTGGCCGTCCATCCCTTCATCGAGGCTAACGGCCGGACCGCCCGGGCTTTGGCCACCCTAATCCTGTTTACCGAGGGTTATGATATCAGGAAATTTTTTGCCTTGGAGGAATATTTTGATAAAGATGCCCTCCATTATTATCAGGGTTTGATGGCCGTCGATCGACAGTCAGGAGATCTGACCAAAAGGGATTTGACCCCCTGGCTTGAATATTTTACTCAAGCAATGGCGGTGGAATTAACGAGAATTAAAGAAAAAGTTAAAAAACTCTCGGTTGACCTTAAACTTAAAAGCCGGATTGGGGCCCAAATTCCCCTGAATGAGCGCCAAATAAAATTGGTTGAATACCTCGAAGAGAATGGTTTTATTACCATGAGTGAGGCGCGGAAATTGATTCCCCAATACTCTGAAGACACCCTCCTCCGTGATTTGAAATATCTAATGAAAAAAGGTATTCTTAGGAAAAGAGGCAAGACTAAAGGCGCTAAATATATTATGAAATAATAGATGAAGCCAACAGAGCCTCAATTTTTATACATGATCCTCGTATTGCCCAGTCTTTTTGGCCTAACTTTAGTGGGTGAAGGCTTGAATAAGATTCTCAAGAACGAAACAGCCGGTTGGCTTTCAATAATTTTCGGCGTTCTGTTTATCGGTGTCGTTATTTTTGCTTTCCTTTTCTTTTCGCAAACGTTAGCCTTTTAAAATGACCTTCCAGAAATTAACTTCCTTTTTCCAGGAATTGGAGAAAACCGCCTCTCGGAACAAGATGACGGAGATTTTAGCCAAATTGCTTAAATCCGCCGAGACTAAGGAAGTGGACAAAGTTTGTTATCTTTCTCTAGGTCGGTTGGCCCCTCTTTATAAAGGGGTAGAGTTTAATTTAGCCGAAAAAATGCTCATTCGCGTTTTAGCTCAGGCTTACAAAAAAGAAGAAGCCAAGATTAAGAAAAAATATAAAGAATTGGGTGATTTAGGAGATGTGGCTGCCTTTTTTGACAAAAAAGCCAAGGCAAAACCGTTATCAGTTAACCAGACCTATGAATGGCTTCTAGAGATTGCTTTAGAATCAGGCAAAGGTTCAGTTGAAAGAAAGATTGGAAAAACAACCCAGCTTTTAGATGATCTGGATGCCCAATCAGCTAAATATGTGGTCCGGATTCCTTTAGGCAAACTGCGTCTGGGCTTTTCTGATTTAACGATTCTTGATGCCCTTTCTTGGTTAATAGCTGGTAATAAAAGCAAAAGAGCCGAAATTGAAGCAGCCTACAATGTTCGGGCGGATGTTGGTCAGATTGCCCAAATAATTAAACAAAAAGGTTTATCGGGCTTGAAAAGAGTTAAAGTTCAACTCGGCGTGCCGGTGGTGCCCGCCCTCACCCAGAGGCTGCCCAATCCAGAAGAAATGATTAAAAAAATGACCTCTGAAAAAGAAAACTTAGTTGCTTCGGAACCGAAATATGACGGTACCCGGCTTCAGATCCATTTTAAGAAAAAGAAAAAGCTAGTTTCTACTTTTACAAGAAATCTTGAGAGTACTACTCATATGTTTCCAGATCTGACTCGAGCCGTTTTTAGTGAAGTCAAAGCCGCCGAAGCCATTTTAGACGGTGAGGCGATAGGCTTTGATCCGAAAACCGGTAAATTCTTGCCTTTTCAGGAAACCATCAAGCGGAAAAGAAAATACGGGATTGGTAAGAAAGTTAAGGAAATTCCCTTAAAGTTTTTCTGCTTTGACCTTTTATATAAAGACGGCAGAGACCTTTTGAAAGAATCTTTTAAAAAGAGGCGTCAGATTTTAGAAAAAATTATTTCTTCAAAGAATAAAACGATTCTCCTTTCTCCTCAAATGGTTAGCAGTAACCCTAATGAGCTCCGACGCTATCACGATGAGCAAATAAAAAAGGGCCTGGAAGGTTCAGTGGTCAAAAAATGGGAAGCACCGTACGATCCGGGGAGGCGAGGTTATACCTGGGTAAAATTTAAAGCCGAAAAGGGGAAGAAAGGAGCTGGACTGGCTGATACTTTAGATTGTGTGGTCATGGGTTACAACAAAGGGAAGGGGAAAAGGGCTCAATTTGGTTTGGGTGCCTTTTTGGTCGGAGTTAGAAAGGGGAACAATTTTTTGACCATTTCTAAAATTGGCACCGGTCTCTCGGATGAGCAGTGGCGAGAAATGTACCAGCGGTGTCAAAAATCAAATGTTAAAACTCAAACCAAGCCTAAAAATTACCTGGTTGATAAGAATTTAGAGCCGGATACCTGGTGTGCGCCTAAGATTGTGGTTGAAATCGAGGCAGACAATATCACCAGATCGCCAATTCATACGGCTAAATATGCCCTTCGCTTTCCAAGACTAGTTCGCTTTCGAGATGATAAAGCCCCAACTCAAGCAACTACCCTGGCCGAAGCAAAGAAGCTCTATAAACTTCAGAAATAAGAATGGGATTGAAATTTTAATTAGTTTATGTTATTAAGAATCTAAGCTGCCTAAAGGCAGCTTTTGAATAGAAAGGGGGTGAAAGAAAATGAGAGAGTTTAAAGATGAAGTTTCAGATCCTTCAGTAGTCCAGGAACAACTTTTAGGTTCCGCACGAGAAGGAGTCAGAAATTGGCTTACTAAAAAAGCCGAACCAGTGCTTAATGGGAGAAAAAGGAAAGCTGTCCTTTTTAGAATTCCATCGGATGGGCACCTGCCATTCGAAGTTTTAAGATGTATACCTGATGATCTATGTTATCCTGCAAGTGGTTTACTCAACGAAGGCCTTGATCTTTTTTTAGAGGGCTTAGGAATAAATCGCTCAGATTTTAAAGAAAGACAGGAAAGAGCAAGAGCTAGGATGCGGAGGAGAGCTCACCCATATCGTGGAGGCACCGCCCAGATTGTTTATCAGACAGATAAGCCGGATATCCAAATAATCTACGGAGAAGGATTTATGCGTCGAGACGATGCTTTCCCTCAGTCCAAAGCCTGGATGGTTGTTAACAAGGAAGTGCCGACTTTCAGAGAAAGACTTGTTTCAGTTTTTTCAAGAGGTTCATCACAAGCCGAGACGGAATCGGAAGGAAAGCAGCTTCTTGATGTTGCCGGTGCAGTTTTGGCGATCTCTCTGAGAGACTTTTGAGAAATTATTAAATTCGGGAGAGGAAGAGGTTATCTGGGATAATTTAGCCGAAGTTGTTGATGAAGGCGAGCTAGAAAGGAGATTTCCTGAGGTATTTGAGCAGTTTCCTGCAGATCCAGAATTAGTTCGCCAGGCTTTAACAGCTTGTGTTAGGGTTTTTGGAAAAAGCGTTTAAATTTCAGGCTGAATGTGATAGCATGGAGGTATGGGTGGGAAGAAAAAAGATGACTTCTTGGAAAGGGGCTTGACTTCTAAAGAAGCCCAGGGCCGCTTGGAAGAATTTGGGCCGAATGAGTTGAAAAAGGCGCCTGGTTTTTCCAGTCTAAAGCTTTTCCTTTTTCAATTTAAATCTCCTTTAGTTTATGTTCTTCTTTTTGCGGGTCTAGTGACTCTTTTTCTTCATGATTTTACTGACTCTCTGGTTATTTTTGCGGCCGTTTCGATTAATGCCGTTTTGGGTTTTTATCAAGAAAAGAAGGCTCAACAATCTTTAGCGGCTCTTCGGTCTCTTTTAAGTCCCCACGCGAAAGTTATTCGTGATGGTGAGCGTCAGATTATTGAGGCCCGCCAGGTGGTACCGGGAGATTTGGTAGTTTTAGAAATTGGCGAGCGGGTGCCAGCCGATGGTGTTTTGGTTGAGACCACCGATTTAAGTCTTAATGAGGCGATTCTAACTGGTGAGAGCATGCCGGTGGCCAAGAAGCTTAAAGATGAAGTTTTTATGGGAACAACTGTGACCACCGGCATTGCCAAAATGGAAGTGGTTAAAACCGGAATTGAGACTCAGGCAGGCAAAATCGGCGAAAGGGTGGTGACAGTTGAAGAAGAAAAAACCCCACTTCAAGAGCAGATTGCCTCTTTGGCAAAACTTTTAGCCATTTTGGTTGGCTTTTTATCAGCCTTAATCTTTTTAATTGGCGCGCTTCTAGGCCAAGACCTTTTAGAAATGTTTGTGACGAGCGTGGCCATTGCCGTTGCTTCAATTCCAGAGGGTTTAATTGTTACTTTGACCGTCATTTTAGCCTTGGGAATGCAGCGGATCTTAAAGCGTCAGTCTCTAGTGCGTAAACTTTTGGCAGCTGAAACCCTGGGTTCGGTTTCCGTGATTTGTGCGGATAAAACCGGAACCTTAACTGAAGGCAAACTTCAAGTAGTTAAAGCGGATTTTGCTGACCAGGACTTAGGCGTGAAAGCCGCGATTTTATGCAATGATCTCCGGGATCCTTTAGAAGTAGCCATGTGGGACTGGGCTAAGCAAAAGACAGCCCCTAAGCCGGTTCAAGAAAAATATCCTCGGATTGATGAGATTCCCTTTTCGCCTAAAGAAAAATATATTGCTACTCTCCATCCTGGGCTTTTAATTATTTCCGGTGCCCCAGAAGTGATTTTAGCCAGATGTAAGCTGTTAGACGTTGAACGTAGACAGTGGTTAGAGAAATTTAAAGAATTTGGAAGCAAAGGTTATCGTTTGGTTGGTTTTGCCTTCAAAAAGAGCCAAAGAGCTAAAGATGCAAAGATAAAAAGAGAAGATCTCAAAGATTTTGAATGGCTCGGAATTCTAATCTATGAGGATCCAATAAGATTAGGAGTAGAGGCTTCGTTGAAAGAAGCCCAAAAAGCGGGGGTTACGGTTAAAGTGATTACCGGCGACTACGCTTCCACCGCCATGGCGGTTTTGGCCAAGTTAAAAATTAGAATCGACAACCATAAGCTTCAGGTAATGGAAGGAAAAGAATTGGAAGAGATCTCAATTAAAGATCTAGCCATAAGAGTCAAAGAGGTGATCCTTTTTGCCCGGGTTGACCCTGAACAAAAATTAAAGATCGTTCAGGCTTTAAAAGATCAAGGTGAAGTAGTGGCCATGATGGGCGACGGAGTTAATGATGCGCCGGCTCTGAAAACAGCTGATATAGGCATTGTAGTAGGCGAGGCCAGTGATGTCGCTCGGGAGACAGCCGACATGATTTTACTGGACTCGAACTTTGCGACCATTGTGGCGGCTATTGAAGAGGGGAGATCCATTTTTGAAAACATTAAAAAAGTAGTCTTGTATCTTTTGTCTGACAGTTTTGCTGAGGTGATTCTTATTGGTGGGAGTCTTCTTTTAGGCCTTCCTTTGCCGGTGACCGCAGCTCAAATTCTCTGGGTTAACTTAGTTGAAGATACCCTTCCGGGAATTGCCTTAGCTTTTGAACCGAGCGAGAAGGAAGCAATGAGCGAGCCTCCCAGGCACGAAAAAGAACCTATTTTAGATTTTGAGCTTAAGGTCTTGATTTTCATTATCGGGATATTAACCGACGTTTTTCTTTTAGGCTTGTTTTTCTGGTTACTCCGCGGCTTTTTACATCTTCATTTTATTCAAACGGTCATTTTCGTGGCTTTAGGAATCGATTCTTTGTTTTATGTTTTCGCTTGCCGCAGTTTTCGGAAAACAATCTTTCATAAGAGTATTTTAACCAACAAACCGCTGATCCTATCAGTAGGAATTGGCCTAGTCCTTCTCTTGGCTGCGGTTTACCTGCCTTTTTTGCAAACCCTTTTGCGAACTCATCCTTTAGGTTTAAGGGAGTGGGCTTTTCTTTTGGGACTAGGAATCTTTAACCTTTTGGCAATTGAAATTACCAAATGGGTTTTTCTTGTTCGGCGCAAGAGAGTGTAATATAATAATCTTGACAATGCTAGTTCTTTACTTGGCTTTAATTGGCTTTTTTTCCTTCTCTCTAGTTAAAGCAACTGATGTTTTGATCATCAACCTCAGGCGATTGGCGAGAACCACCCGACTGGGTGAATTTGCGGTGACGACGATGTTTTTGGCCTTAGCTACCAGCTTGCCCGAGCTGTTTGTGGGAATCACTTCCGCTCTTGAAGGGACGCCCAATCTTTCTTTAGGGAATATTATTGGTTCCAACATTGCCGATTTATCTTTGGTTATTGGCGGTGCCGCTTTAATTGGAGGGACAGTAGGTGTTCATGGTCAATTTTTACGCCGGGATGTTTTTTATGCTTTTTTAGCCGGTGCTGCACCAATGATTTTGTTATTTGATAAATCCCTTTCTCAAGTTGACGGCCTAATTCTTTTAGCCTTATATGGTTTTTATCATGTCATTGTTTTTACGGAAAGAAAGAAGGAGATGGTTACCGCGAAAAAAGAAGAAGAGGGAATGGTGCGTCAATTGTTGCGGCGACTGAATCATCGGGGAGGAGGTAAAGAATTGGCCTGGGTCTTTTTGGGAGTAGCGCTGCTTTTATTTTCGGCTGATATGATTGTGCGGATCGCTGGCTGGCTCACTCTTTCTCTTCATGTTCCCTTACTCTTGATTGGACTTTTTGTAGTCGCTGTCGGCACCAGTTTACCAGAATTAGCTTTTGAGCTAAAAGCAGTTCGAGCTCACAAGCCCGAGATGGTTTTTGGCGATCTTCTTGGCTCAATTGTCGCTAACGGAACTCTGGTAATCGGCTTTACCGCCCTTTTGACCCCTATCAAGATTCGGGCTTTTGACGAATATCTTTTGGCAACAATGATTTTTGTGGCCACTTTTGCTCTTTTTTACTTTTTTATTCGGACCAAAAGAAAGCTCGAGCGTTGGGAGGGGGCACTTCTTTTAGGTCTTTATTTTTTGTTTATTTTCCTGGAGTTTGCCCGCTCTTAGTTTATGGAGCTGATTGCTGATTTACATCTTCATTCCAAGTATTCACGAGCCCCGAATAAACTTCCCCTTCGCCTTTTCAGTACTATTCGTACACGGCTCAAGGTGCGTTTTGACGGGGCAGCTTTTATAGAGTATTCTACAGAAACAGTATGGACCTTATAGCAGATCTTCATTTACATTCTAAGTATTCACGCGCAGTTTCTCAACAGATGATTGTTCCTCAAATTGCCCGTTGGGCGAAGCGGAAAGGAATTGGGCTAGTAGCGACCGCTGACTGGACCCACCCGCTTTGGCTTCGCGAATTAAAAGAAAACCTGGTTGAAGCAGGGCCCGGCCTTTTCAGATATAAAGAGGAGCCTAAGGATATTTATTTCCTTCTTTCTACCGAAATCTCTAGCATTTACAGCCAGAAGGGGAGAGGTCACCGAATTCATAATCTGGTTTTGGCGCCGAACTTCTCGGTGGTGGAAAAGATTAATGAGAAGCTAACGACTTATGGGGTTAACCTTCTTTCTGACGGTCGGCCAATAACCAATCTTTCTAGCCTTGAACTTTGCGAGCTGGTTTTCTCCATTTCTTCTGATTGTTTGGTTATTCCGGCTCACGTTTGGACTCCTTGGTATTCTTTGTATGGCTCCCGTTCGGGATTTGATTCTATTAGAGAATGTTTTGGTAAATTTACAGACCAGATTTTCGCGGTGGAGACTGGCCTTTCCAGTGACCCGGCCATGAATTGGCGGATTAAAGAGCTGGACAGTCGAAGCATTGTCAGTTTTTCCGATGCTCATAGTCCTCAGAAAATGGGGCGGGAGGTGACGGTGTTCAAAATAAAAGACACCAAGATACCGGGATACGAGGATATTAGAAGGGCGATTGTCAGCAATAAGATTGCCTACACAATTGAATTCTATCCGGAGGAGGGGAAATATCATTACACTGGCCATCGGGGGTGCCAGGTAAAACAGTCGCCAGAAGAAACAAAGAAATTGGGAACTACCTGCCCAGTTTGTGGCAAAAGATTGACGGTGGGAGTGATGCATAGAGTTCAAGAATTAGCTGATCGGCCGGCCGATTTTCAAGCCAAAAAGAGGCCGAGTTACAAAATGTTGGTGCCTTTGATGGAGATTTTATCTGAATCTTTAGAGGTTGGTGTCTCCAGCCAAATTGTGGAAACTGAGTACAATCGGTTAACAGGTGAATTAGGATCAGAATTTGAAGTTTTGTTAAACGTCAAAATAGAAAAGATTGCCGCGATTTCTGGCGAAAAAGTGGCCGAAGGGATTAAAAGAGTGAGAGAAGGAAAAATTTTTGTTGATCCCGGATATGACGGCGTTTTTGGAACGGTTAAAATTTGGGGAGAGAAAGGAAAAAAAGAAAAGCAGAAACAAATGGCCTTGTTTTGATATAATAAAAGAAACCAATTTCAATTTTAGAACTGCTTCCTGCCCCCAGATTACTTAGCAGAATCAAGAAATATTCTGGGTATGACTGGAAAAGAACCCCAGCCTAAATCTGTCCTTTCTCGTTCTTTAACTCAAGAACAGTTACTTGAGAGAGAAGAAGAGCTCCCTGGTTGTCTAGGCGAGATAGATAGAATTGCTCCTGATTTAGTTGATCCCTTGATTTATCTTTGCCATCACCCAAAAACAATTAAAAACCCAGAGGACGAAAGAGGGGGGAGCGTTTGGGATTTATTTCTAGAAACATTAGAAGAGGATTCGGTGAGAGAGTGGTATCAGGCCGGAGTGAGCCTGGGAGAAAAATCAAGCTCTCTTAGAATTCCTAGAAAGAGCAAACTAAGCCAGAGAATTAGGAAAATTTCAGGGGACAAACAGCTAGAGATATTTTGTCAATCGTTTGAAGCTTTTGTCGCTCCAATAAATAGACACGGCCTTTTATTGGATATTTGGCATTCCCGCCTCAGAAGATACACGGTTGGCCTAAATTTTTTTCTGGCTAAAAGAAGCCATGGTTTACAGCGAGCAATTGTTTTAGCTAGCTTGGGCAGCGCAGTCGAGTGGCAAATTAGCGGGATGATTGAGTCAGAGCTCCAAAAAAGAGATCAGGGGACAGAGATTATTTGTCCGCCAGAAGGAAATCCTTTGCCGGGAATTGATATTAGAAAGCTAGCTTATCTTTTGGGCGCTCGGGAGTGGAGTGATGCTAAAACCGGCGAGGCAATGGGGCTTTTAAAAGGGGGTTTATTTACGGACTCAGATTGGCGAGTTTTTCGGGTAGCTCTTTTCGGCCCCACCAATATTAAGGGCTTTCATCGTTTAGGCAAGACGATGGAACCGGTGTGGAGAGCCTTAGATGAAGGTGATTTTGCTAGCGCTGAGGAAGAGCTGATTAGTGTCATGTTTGAATATCCTTGGGTGTTCGGTGAGGAAGATTGTCTTTGGTTAACCGGTCAACAAGGGGCCAGAGCAAAGACAAAAGAGGAGCTTATTAAAGCAGCAAGGGAAAGGCGATTAAGAGAAGAAGAGGAATTGGAGACGTTGAGACGCCGTCGACTAGCGAAGGAAGGGCAGAGTAAGACTTTAGCAGAATATTTAGAGGAGCACAGGCAGTTAAAAGACAGAATTAGAAAAGCGGAAGGGCTTTTATACAGTTTAATCATTAGAGAAATTATTGGACCTAGAATCTATTTAGGTTCAGCCCATTTTGGTGCTGAAAGAGAGGTTGTTGAAACTAAAAGAGATCTGAGAGGTAGACATTTTGCTAAACTGGTACCAGTTGAGGCCCGGCATCTAGGCGAGGAGGAATGGCCAAATCGACTCAGGCTGATTTTGCTTGGCCAAATGTTTTTGGTTCATCCAGAGAACAGACGGAAGTTGAAGGAAGTGCTAGAAGAAAGAGGGTACGCTTCAAGTACAATTGAAGAACTGTTTGAGCTGTTTAACGAAGGGCAGTCGATGCTGAACCGAGGAACATATCTCCAGGGTAAGATAAGAAAAAAAAGAAGGCTTGAAGAAATGAAAAGGGAATCAGAAGAGGGACTTTAGCTTATTGACATCGGTTTTTGATTGGTGTTACGATAAGGCCAAGAAACCCTCCTTCATTAAAGCTATGGAGGGTGAAGGGAGGTGAATAACAAAAATGGCAGAAACCGCAGGCACTGGTTTACCCAGGAATACCGCCGCCGCCCTCTCTTATGTTTTATGGTGGCTAACAGGAATCATTTTTCTTCTGATCGAAAAAGACAAGTTTGTCCGTTTCCATGCGATGCAGTCAATCATCATCTTTGGCGGACTAACGATCTTGATGTTTGTTCCAATCATTGGTTGGATACTTTCACCTTTGCTTTGGATTGTCGGCTTCATTCTTTGGTTGATTTTGATTTTCAAGGCCTATCAAGGTGAAGAGTTCAAGCTCCCTTTTATCGGTGATTTTGCTAAGAAGCAGTTAGGCAAGCTTTAACCCATCCCGGTGAATTCAAACCAAAACAACTCAAGGTTTGATTTAGGGTGGGTTTTATATTGGCAAAAAGAAAACGGAAAAGGTAAAATGGGAAATTAATGTTTCAGGACCGTGAACAAGCCGGAAAAGAACTGGCCGTTAAGCTCCAAGACTATAAAAAGACAAAAAATTTGATTGTTTTAGCCGTTCCCCGCGGTGGGGTAGTGGTTGGTAAACAGCTAGCCAAGAGTCTGAATTGCCCTTTGGACATCTTGGTAACCAAAAAGATTGGGTCGCCTGGGAACCCGGAGTTGGCCATTGGCGCGATTGGGCCAAACGGAACAGTGGTTTTGAACCGAAAGTTGGCGCCCAAAACAGGGGCGAACGACGACTATCTTAAAAATCAAAAAGTAAAAATTAAAAAAGATCTTGATCGGCAACAAAAGAGATTGCGAGGGAAGAAACGGCACCCCGATCTTAAAAAGAAGACAGTCATTCTCACTGATGACGGGATTGCGACCGGAGCAACGGTTGAAGCGGCGATTAAATGGATTAAAACCCAAAAGCCAAAAAAATTAATCTTAGCTATCCCGGTAGCCGCCCCTGATTCCGTGGCCAAATTAACGCCTTTAGTTGATAAACTGATTTGGCTAGACCAGCCTTACTTTTTTGCGGCCGTGGGGCAATTCTATCAAAGCTTTCCTCAGGTTTCTGATGAGGAAGTAATCCAGCTTTTGGAGGAAAGATGAAGCTAATAATAGGTTTAGGAAATCCTGGTAGAAAATATGAAGAGACCCGGCATAATTTGGGGTTTAAAGTGGTGGAAAAATTAGCAAGAGAAATGACCAATGACCAATGGTCAATGGTTGATAAATTCCGGTCATTAATCATTAAACATAAATCATCAATCATCTTGGCCAAACCTCAGACAATGATGAACAACTCCGGCGTAGCCGTAGCTAAACTAGCCAACTTTTATCATCTTAAGTCTGCCGAAATCTGGATTATTCACGATGATTTAGATCTTTCTTTAGGGAAAATTAAAATTGTCCAGGGTCGCGGCTCGGCTGGACATAAAGGGGTGGCGTCAATTATAAAAGAATTGGGGACTAATGATTTTATTAGGTTTCGCTTAGGGATCGGTCGTCCCCGCCTTCGCCAAGGTTTCGGCGGGCAGGCCGGCCATGATTTCAACGAGCAAGAGGCAGAGAGCTATGTCCTCTCACCTTTTAGAAAAAGCCAAGCCGGTTTAATTAAAAAAACAATAGTCGCTATTAAAGCTGGTCTTGAAGAGGGAATTGAAGTCGCCATGAACAGATTTAATTAAAAAATGAGATATTTAATTCATTCAGACGGTTTTCGCTGGCTCCACCTAGATGTTAATGGCGTTGGCTCCGTGATTACCGTGGTTACTCTAAGACGAATGGCCACGGAAATCCTCGGCCTGTTCTCACCTCTTTATATTCTTAACATCGCCTTGAACCTGGGTATGACTCTTAAATTTTCGATTTTAGTGGTTATTGGCTATGTTTTTTTAGTTTACTTGTCTAAACTTTTAACTTTACCTTTAGCTGAGAACGCTAGTTTCCGACTGGGTTATCGCCGAACCCTAATCCTTTCAATGATTCCTTTTTTTGCTTTTGTCGGGCTTCTTAGCCTTGCCCAAGCCAAGCCAATCTTGATTGTCTTAGTAGCGATTCTTTGGGGAATCCATGCCGGCCTCTTTTGGTTTAGTTTCCATGGCCTTTTTGTTAAAAGAGCTGATCATGAACGTTTTGGGGAACAGACCGGAATTTGTCAGGCCCTCTATATTTTAATTGGTATCATCACCCCGGTTTTGGGTGGCTTAATCGTGCTTCAACTTGGTTATCAAACCCTTTTTCTAGTGGCGGGAGCGATTTTTACCTTGGCAATGATGATTGCCCTTCTTTCAAAGGAGATTAGGCCTCGTCGTGATGCCCGGATTGTTCGAGTTTTTCGGCTTTTCCTTACTCATAAAAAGGTGGTGGCGGCTTATTTCGGCTGGGGATTGGAATCATCTTTGTATGGGGTTATCTGGCCGATCTTTCTGTTTTTGTTGGTAGGGAGGATTCTGTCCTTTGGTGAGATTGTCTCTGCTTCAGTTCTGGTTGCGGCGCTCACAACCTATCTGATCGGCCGGTTTGTTGATAAACTGGGTGGAAGGAAGTTTATTAGTTGGGGATCAATGATTAGTTTTTTAACCTGGGTTGGGCGAACAATGGCGAGAACACCTTTGGCGATTATTGGCATTGATGGACTCTATCGAGTGACCGAGCAAATGATCCAGATTCCCTTAAATGTAGAGTGCTATCAAAAGGCGGTACTTGGAGGAACAGGTAAGGCGATTTATTTTCGGGAAATTGCTCTTAATTTTGGGGCGGTCATTGGTTTTTTGATCGCCGCTTTTCTTGTCTTTTTAGGTCTGCCCCTTTGGTGCCTCTTCATTTTGGCCTCGCTGGGATCGCTGGCACCGCTTTCAATGACCAGGAGGGAATAATGGTTCAAAAAAGAGGAGCTGGTAAAAGTTTTCAATCTGTTAGAGATATTTTAGATAGTTTCGATTGGGACGAGAAAAAGTATATTTCCAAAGAATTTCAGGATTACGGCTATCGGTTGGCCGAAGAGCTAAACGATTTAAAACACAAAGCTCTTTACATTAAACTGGCTAAAGAGTTGCCCCGGGTTTTACTGGAAGAATCTCTTAATTTTGTTAAAGATGCTAATAATGTCCGTAATCGAGCCAGGCTTTTTATGTGGAAGTTG
>CAZMIZ010000001.1:293088-297704 GCA_964566925.1 uncultured Gammaproteobacteria bacterium
TTTTTCAGAAAGGGTTTATCAGTTTACCAAAAAGATTCCAAAAGGAAGGGTGGCGACCTATGGGCAAATTGCGGCAAGATTAGGAAAACCGAAGGCAGCTAGGGCGGTTGGGAATGCTCTTCATCACAACCCCGATCCGAAGACCATTCCTTGCCATCGGGTGGTTAATCGAGAAGGGCGATTGGCGCCAAAATTTGGAGGCATAGGCTGGCAGAAGCAAAGAGAAATGCTTTTAGCTGAAGGGGTAAAATTCAAAAATGGAACCCATGTAGATTTAGCCAGGTGCCAGTGGAATTTTTAGAAAAATTGAGGTAAAATTGAATCATGACGGTTGTCTTAGACGCCATTTTTTTTGTTATCTTTACTCTTACTTCACTTTTGTGGGTTTTACCTGTTCTGGGTATTTTTTTCATTCCCTTCTTGGCAGTTCGCTTGATTAGAAGGCGAGCTCAGAACTTAGCTAAAAAAACCGGTTTGAAGGAAATTTATCATTTACCCAAAGGATTTAAGCCGCCAACCAAGGGTTGGTTTAAGATTCTCCGCTACGTTGAGAATAAAGGCCGATGGGTTTATACCAGGCTGGGCGAAACCGCTCAGAAAAAATCACTCTGGTGGCAGCGGATGGAGGCGATCGAAGCAGTACCTCTAGGGGCACGAGTCTTAGATATTGGGACTGGCTCTGGACACCTGGCAAAATTAATTCAGTTTGAACGCAAAGCAGAGGTAACTTGCGTTGATGTGGTTGACTGCAACCGGACTGACTTGCCAACCGTCCTTTTTGACGGCCTCCACCTCCCTTTTGCCGATCGGGAATTTGACGCCGTCCTTTTAAGTTTTGTTCTTCATCACGCAGGCAAGGATCAAGAGAAGTTGCTGGCCGAAGCAAAAAGGGTTTGTCGGGGCAAAATTATTATTTATGAAGACGAGGCTGTTTTGGGTTCTAAAGAGATTTTTAGCAAAGCCCATGGCGGGCTTTATAACTGGCTTTACGGAACGAAAACCCCTTGTAAACACCGCTCAGTTGAGGAATGGCTAAAAGTTTTTAAGAAAAATGAGTTAGAAGTTGAAGAGAGAAGGAGTGACTGGGGGATGGGTTCGATTTTCATTCCGGTTAAAAAAGCCTTTTTTGTTTTGCGGGTGTGATAGAAGTTAGAGACCCTTTTTGTTATAATCCAAAAACCCTGCCTTGAGTAGGGCTTTTTGTTTTTAAAGGAGGATAGAAGTGATAGAGTCTGAAAAACAACTTCATTATGATGGCGGAGGGGGTGAAGAAAGAGAAAAGCCCTATCGCGAAGCCCAGGTTATAGCTATGGTTGAGCAGGTAACTCGCCTAGGTTTAGACTGGGTTGACCGTAAGCTGGGCAAAAGCCCTAGTCGTTGGGATAAAAAAATAAAGGCTTCCCAGAAAAGAGTTACCGTCTTTCCTAGAGGCGTTGACTCTTCAAGGGCTGATAGGAGCATTGCCTTTTTATGGGGAAGAGGAGAAAGAGAAGATACCAGTTCTTTATGGCTAACTGATAGAAGTTTGAAGATAGAAGGGTGTGGAAATTGTCACACTTTTAAAATTGATGTTTCGGGGAATTCGGTTCGCGTCTTCCCTGAAGGAAGACAAGCGTCTATTACTGACGTCGGTAAGGGAAGAGTAATTAAAGGATTGCTTGATTTCTTGTTAATGGATGGTTTTCAAAGAGAATTTCAAAAACAAGAAGCTGATTATTGGTGTCCTTTCCTGAGCCCAGAGGAGTTCGAAGGAAAATTATTTGACTCGACAGCTGATGCCTTACATGAAAAAAGGAATAAAGATGCTTTTGCTTCGGATAGAAAGAAGTACCAAGCTGCTCTGAAAAGGTGGCTTCCCGGAGTTTCAGTTAGCTGGGATAGAGAAAGTTGGGGGGAACTCTTATTAATCGCTCTAGGCGGCCAGAAATCGACAATTTCTCGACGCTTTGATTTCGAGAAGGGCACTAGGCGAAGAACGCTGAATTTAGGCGAAGAATTAGGCCTAGTTTTAGCCCCTGATCAAAGGGGAAGGTTTTGGGTTGAGGGTTTAATGGAGTTCTTAAAAGGGGGTTGGGTGGTAGCTTATAATCTAACTGGAGGTGGTGTTTCCCTTGAGATGGTTAATGAAAGGATTGGGGAAACGATTCTTACCATTGAGAGAACAGCAGGGGATCTTTATAAGATAAGCGCGGACAACAAACTTTTCGTAGGGGGTTTTGAAATCGGGTGTAGCCAAGAGGAGCTGGCGATTGAGCCGATCAGAGTTAGCGGCTTAGAGGTGGTTAGAGAGGAAAATAGTGCTCTTATTGAAGTTGAATGTGAGGGAGGGTTAGATTTTCTTTCTTTAAAAACAAGGATAGACGTGGCTTTATCTTCAGGGTTTTTAAATTTGGCAATAAATTCTAGCCATGAAATTTTTAATGACCAAGCTGTCAGATTAGACGGGATAGAGGTTATTCTTCCATCGGAGGGGTTTCCTTCACCAGCCGAGATTCTAGAAGCAGCCATCTTTAACCCGGATGGATTGAGAAACTTGGGGAGTATTAGTATTTCTTAAAGCTTAAGGGTAGTCAAGAGACAGGAACCTGGCCATTCATGATAAACTGAAATGGATGGCAAAGGTTTATCTTGGTACTTCAGGTTTCTCTTATCCTCATTGGGGTCAAGGAATTTTCTACCCTCAGGGCTTGCCTCAAAGAGACTGGTTTTCTTATTACGTTGAACGGTTTAATGCGGTTGAATTAAACGTCTCTTTTTATCGATTGCCAAAAAAAGAGGTTTTTACTGGCTGGCGAAAAAAGGCGGGTAAGGATTTTGTTTTTTCAGTTAAAGCCAGTCGTTACCTAACCCATATTAAAAAATTAAAAGATTGCCAAGAGCCGGTCAAAAGATTTTTTGCCGCCGCGAGTGGTTTGAATATCGAATCAAGAATCGGGAATCAAGGAAAAAAAATTCACAATTCACAATTCACAATTCAAGATTCTAAGAATGTGATTCTCTGGCAGTTACCCCCTCGTTTTAAAGCAAATTATAAAAGGCTGGAAAGTTTTTTAAAGATTTTACCTCCTTCGTGGCGCTATGCTTTTGAGTTTAGGCATCAGAGCTGGCTTAACCAGGAAGCTTATAGAATCATTAAAAAATATCAAGTGGCGATTGTTTTTCAGGATTTTCCTGATTGGCCGATTACCGAAAAAATAACTACCAACTTTGTTTACCTGCGATTTCACGGTAAGACAAGTCTTTACTCTTCATGCTATACTGAAGAAGAATTAGCTGGGTGGGCGGAAAAAATAAAGGTTTGGTTAAAAAAGGGGTTGGATTGTTACGCTTTTTTTAACAATGATGCTCTAGGTTATGCGATTGAAAACGCCCGAACCTTGAAAAAATTAGCTTTATGAAACTGCTCAAACTTAACCTCAATCTAAGAATTAACTGGATTATTTTTTCTTATTTCATCATTATCTCCGTTTTGCGAGCCAAAATTGACTGGGGATTGCCTCTTTTCTGGTTGGGAGGAATGATTGGCAGTCATCTATTGGAACTCGATCATCTCCTTTATGCTCTTTGGATTTACCCTCACGAGCTGACTAGTATGCGAGTCAAAAAGCTTTTTGAGGAACGTCGCTTTCAAGAAGGTTTGGCGATGTTGAGAGAGACTCGTTATGAAAGGAAGAAACTCTCCTTCCATTCCGTTATTTTTCAAGCCGTTTTGCCTATTTTCGCCTTTTTTGTTTTAACCTCTACTGGTAGCCTATTGGGAGCAGGTTTGGTAATGGCTCTTTATCTGCGGACGCTTCAATTACAATTTAGCGATTTTCGAAAACAAAACGGTATTCAAAATTGGTTCTGGCAAGTCCAGGCTGAAGTTCCCCATCGGATTCAAGTGTTATACTTCGTGGGGATGCTCACCTTTTTTATTCTCCTAAGTCTTTTTTTGATTTAAATTTTCCTACTTGGTTTCTGGCTTGGTAGTTTGGTAAGATAAAAATAGCCTAGTTCTGTTAAAATTTCGGTGGGTGAGAGGAGGTGAAGAATGTTTTCTTTAAAAGGGAAAAAGGCTTTGGTGACCGGAGCTTCTCGGGGAATTGGCAAAGGAATTGCCTTAGCTTTGGCTACCCAAGGAGCAGCCGTGGCCGTCAATTATCGTTCTAATAAAGAAGAAGCAGAGACGGTGGTGGCCGAGATTAAAAAGTTAGGCCGGAAAAGTTTTAGCGTTCAAGCCGATGTTTCCAGTGTTGATGATGTTATCCGGATGTTTAGGGAAATTAAAAAACAATGGGACGGTTTAGATATCTTGGTGAACAACGCTGGGATTGCCCATTTTGCCACTTTTGAGCAGATGACTGAAGAGCAATGGGATCAAACTCTAAGCGTTAACCTCAAAGGCCAGTTTTTGTGCGGTCGGGAGGCGACCAAATTGATGAAAGAAAAAGGGGGCAAAATCGTTAATATGGCTTCAATTGCCTCAGGTGGGGCGGGAGTGGGAGGTGTGAGAACGGCCCATTATGTCGCCTCCAAAGGAGGAGTGGCCGCCTTAACCGAAGCGATGGCCGTTGAGCTAGCGCCCTACAAAATTAACGTTAATGCGATTGGTCCGGGTTTTATTGATACCGACA
>CAZMIZ010000002.1:0-8283 GCA_964566925.1 uncultured Gammaproteobacteria bacterium
AAGTTCAAAAAATTTATCGAGATCCGGTTAATGATTTAGCCATTTTAAAAATTGACGCTTCTGGCTTAACCCCAGTCGAGATGGGCGAGTCAGACAACTTAAAAGTTGGCCAGTTTGTTATTGCCATTGGGACAGCTCTGGGTGAATTCCGCCATACGGTCACCACCGGGGTGATTTCTGGTTTAGGGCGGGGGATTACCGCCGGTTCCCCATTAGAAGGATATGTTGAACGGATTGATAATGTTATCCAGACCGATGCGGCTATCAATCCAGGCAACTCCGGGGGCCCGCTGCTTAACTCGGCGGGTCAGGTGATTGGGGTCAATGTGGCCATTGCTGCCTCGGGAGAAAATATTGGCTTTGCCATTCCGATTAACATTGTTAGGGAATCAATTGATAACTTTAATCAAACCGGCCAGTTTGCTCGTCCCTTTTTGGGCGTTCGCTACCGGATGATTGACCAAGATTTGGCCTTAATGAATGACGTTCCCCAAGGTGCTTATGTGGTGGAAGTAATTCAGGATTCAGCGGCCGATAAGGCTGGAATCCAGACAGGCGATATTATTACCAAGTTTAATGGTCAGGATGTTCGGGAAGAAGATGGCGGTTTAGCGAAATTGATTAACGCCAAGAAAATAGGCGATGGAATTGATCTGGTTCTCTGGCGCGATGGGGAAGAAATCAAAACCAGTGCGGTTTTAGAAGAGGCTGAAGAATAGAGTTATAATTTCTGTAGGGCTTTAATGAGGGGTTTCATTTTTCCGTCAAGCACTTGATCTAAATTCTTCCAAGATTTTTTCAAACGATGATCGGTTATCCGGTTCTGCGGTCCGCCTAATCTTGCCTTTCGGCTTCGGGTTCTATTCGAACACGCCTCAGGGAGCGATTTCAGGCGGACGCAGATCTATTTTTAACAGCTTTAATTATCTTATCGAGTTTTCCATCAAGAACTTCTTTTAGATTGCGCCAAGTTTTATTTACCCTATGATCTTTAATACGGTTCTGCGGAAAATTATAGGTTCTAATTTTTTCAGCTCGCATGCCTCGGCCAACCGCTTCTCGGCGCAGATTAGTTATTTTCCCTTCCTTTTTTTCCTGTTCTTTTTGCCACAGCTTGGCCCGGAGAAGATCTAGGGCAATTTTTCTGTTCTGCTCTTGGGTTCGTTCTTGTTGACAGGTAACGATTAGACCGGAAGGTTGATGGGTGACTCGAACTGCGGAAGAAACTTTCTGGACATTTTGGCCTCCCTGAGTTGAGGCGCGAAAAAACTGCCATTGAAGATCTTTAGGGTCAATCCGAACTTCGCTTTCAGGAATTTCAGGCAGGACAGCGACGGTGGCCGTTGAAGTATGAATCCGGCCGTAGCGCTCAGTGGTCGGGATTCGCTGGACCCGATGAACCCCTGCCTCCCATTTTAATTGATCGAAGGCGCCCGGCCCAATGATTTTAACTACGCCGGAATCCAACCTTTGGCTTTTCCAGCCCTGAGAATTAGCATAGCGGGTATACATTCGTAAAAGATCATTGGTCCAAATCTTGGCCTCGTCACCACCAGCCGCGGGTCGGATTTCGAGAATAGCAGTGTTTTTATCCATCTTTAATTAAATAGTCTCTTAAGTGGCGACTTAAACAGGGTATTAAGTAGTTTTTTAAGCTGAACTCTTAAGCATCTCCCTTAATGTCTTTGGCCGTTTCTTTTCTTCTTCTTTTTCTTTGGCTCTTTTTAGCCTTCTTTTATCTTTTTTCTTAACATAAGTTTTTTCGGCGACCGCCTTTTGTTTTGCCTGGAATTTTTCAACTCTTCCCTGGGTGTCAATGTACTTCATCTCGCCAGTAAAAAAAGGGTGGCAAGAGGCGCAGATTTCCACCTGGATTTCGGGTTGAGTTGAGCCTGTGGTAAAAGATGCACCACAAGTACAAGTGACTTTAGCGTTCGGATAGTATTTAGGATGGATTTTGGCTTTCATCTCGGGATAATTTTATCACTTTTCCGACTTAGGAGCAAGCTGGCGGGGGCGATATTCAGTTAGTAAGACGCCAAGAGCAATAATGGCGGCGCCCAGCATAAAAGGAGGAGTAATTTTTTCTCCTAACCAGAGGATGGCCACCGGTGCGGCAAAGACCGGCTTAAGATAATCAAAAATGGTTGCTTCCGAGGCTTCGATTAAAGAATAGCCCAGGTGATAGGTAAAATAGGCAACGACCGATGAAAGGAGAGACATGTAGAGAATACCTGGGATAGCCAAACTGTTGATTATTAATGGCTGATGGCTAATAGTTTGTTCCCAAAAAAAGATGGGGGTGATGGTCACCAGGCCGGCAAAAAAACCAATGGCCGTTAAAATTAGAGGAGCGGTTTTTTCTTTGAATTCAAATTGGCGGACCAAGAGACAATAGGCAGCAAAAATGATAGCCGAAGCGACCACTAAAAGATTGCCGTAAGTATTTTCCAAGGCAAAGACATTCTCTTCTAAGATAGGCTGAATAACGATGACGATGCTCCCCAAAAAGGCAATCAGGCCGCCGGCCGCCTCCAGTCTAGTAATTTTTTCCTTAAGAAAAATAGCCCCACCGACCACCACGATTAAAGGCGCTAAAGAATAGATAATTGAACCATCAATGGCGGTTGTGTATTGATAGCCAGCGAATAAGAGACCCAGAGAAAGAGTGGTTCCCAGAAAGCCTAAAAAAGAAAGCTTGAGGATTTTTTTAGCTGATAGCTTGATTTTCATTTTCTTTTTATAAAGGAAAAAGATGGGCAGAAAAATAAGAGCAGTGATAAAGAACCGCCAAAAAAGAAAGGGGACAGGGGAGATAAATTGAAGAGTATATTTAATTACCGGCGAGGCGATTCCCCAAATGATAGCCGTGATTAAAAGAGCGAGATAGGCTTTGATTCTTGAGTGGGTCATGACCGGGAAGATAATTTCTTAATGACTTCGTTTAAGGAGAGAGTTTCCTGCTTCCCGGTTTTAAGCTCTTTTAAACCCACTTTTTCTTGTTTTACCTCATCCGGCCCAATAATAATAGTATAGGGAATCCCTTTTTGGTCGGCATATTTGAGTTGCTGGTTCATTTTTGCTCCTGGATCAGAATAGAGCATCGTGGGAATACTAGCCTTTCTTAGGCGGTTAGCAATTCTTAAAGATTCTTCGAATAATTCTTGGCTGAAAATGGTAACGAGGACCCTGGTTGGGGTGACAGAAAGCTTGGCCATTTTCCTGTCTTTGAGAACTTCAACAAGCCTCTCGATCCCGAAAGAGCCACCAGTGGCTGGCACCCTTTTACCCACGAAACGGCCAATGGTGTTATCATATCGCCCACAGCCAGCAACCGAACCTACCTGGCCCTCTAAAATCTCAAATTCCCAGATCGGGCCGGTATAATAGGCTAAGCCGCGGACAATAAAGGGCGCAAAGCAGTAATAATCTTTTTTAATCTTGCTTATTTTTAAGTAGTTAAAGATTTGCTCCAGCTCATCTAAGCCTTCTAATCCGATAGGGGTATTCTTTAGTTGGGCTTTGAACTTTTTAATTAAAGTCTCGATAGATCCAGTTGAAGTGATAATGGCCAAGATCTTATCGGCCACAACCGAAGACACTTTTCTTTTCTCTATTAGTTCTTTCCTAACCTTTTCCTTGCCGATCTTTGGGAGTTTGTCAATACTTAAGCAGATTGGAATAAACTGTTTGTCGCTCCCGCCCGCAAACTTGATGATGCCGTTTAAAAACTTACGGTTGCTAATGTTGGCAACAAATTTTTTGAACCCCAACTCTCTGAGGACTTCAATTCCCATCTGAATAAACTCGGCATCCCAAATAACCGAGTCGCTGCCGATAGTGTCGGCATCACATTGGGTAAATTCACGAAAGCGGCCTTTTTGGGGTTTTTCCGCCCGCCAAACCCGCTGAATCTGATATCTTTTATAGGGAAAGATAATCCTATCAATATTCTCGGCTACGGCCCGGCACATAGAGATCATTACTTCGTATTTAAGCATCACATCGCGGCCACCTTGATCTCTGAAACGATAAAAAAGTTTTTCCGCTTCTTCACCCGCCTCGCCGCTGAAGATTTCAGCATACTCTAGAGCAGGCGTTTCTAAAGGTTCATAACCATATTTTTCAAACACCCTTTTGAAAGTGTTGATAACGTATTCCCTAAGTTTTACCTCTTCGGCAAAAAAATCCCGAAATCCGGCTAGCTTTCGTGGTTTAATTAGTTTTTTGGTTTTTTGGGTCATCTTCCTCCTTTTAATGATAGCACAAATTAAGGTAGTTTGATAAATAAAGTTCTTTCTGGATAGCTTTCATCAATGAATCCGACCACTTCGTCAGTCTTTAGAATTTGGCCCTCGTCTGTCCTAATGGTAAAGCCCATTACTTGGGTCATTGCCAGTCTCTCTGCGATGAGCATCATTGGCGAAGCCCAATTGGTTCTAAAGACGACTGGCTTTTCCAGGGAAACGCTTTCCTTTAAAAGATTTTGGGTCAGCTGAAACCCAATTCCATTTCTTCTAAAGAGGGGAGAAACGCCCACTTCGGAGATATAGAAAAGCGAAGAATTAATATTTATGTACTGGCTAAGGCCGCTAATAACTCTTTGTTGCGTTTCTTCTGACTGAGGCCATTTTTCTTTAGCCAGAGAGTTAGTGCTGGATACCTCGTATCCCCAGGCGAAACCGGCCAATTGTCCCTCTACATAAAATAGATCCTTTTTAGCAAAAGGTTTCGCGAGTTCTCTGTTGATGTAGGCGATTGTTTCTTCTTCTGGGTAAGCGGCACTTAATGGTTGTCCACAGCAAAGGCTGGGCGTTTTTAGGGAGAGGTCCGCCCCGAAAAACTTTCCACAAAAAGAGCAGCGCCAGACCTCATTCCATGGCTCTCCACCGAAAACTTCAGCATACAAGAGGGCGATCGCCTTTAACTTGGATTTGCTTAATTCTAATGTTCGACCGCATTCTGGGTTCATATTTTAGATAAAGACAAAAATAATTCTTCAAATTTGATTTTTCGCAATTTATAACAGGCAAGATTTGGGTAGACGTTTGACATAAACGGATAATATTCTTCCTTACCTTTTCTGGCCTTCCTAAAATCGGTTAAAGTTTTATTGGCTTGTTTTTCTTTGTCATAAACCGCATAAAATTTTTTGTTTCTTAAATTTTTCATAATTTCTTCGATGTTTACTTTTTGATAATTTTTAACAAAATTTTCCAAAACCATTTTCAATTTTTTCTGGATTCTTTTATCAGTTTTTGGTCCACATTCAATCTCAAGCCCCGTTTTGCAGAATTGAGTGAGGGGGCCACTCTGATAATCCTCCCTAGTGCTCCAGATAACCACCCTTTTAACATTAAACATCCCCGCCAAAAGAAAATTTGGTAAAGACGGTTTACAAATAATTAAGACGATTCCACATCTCGAGTTGGCGCCGTGGAGATCAATAACATATTGGAACCTCTTAGCGATCGCCATAATTTCCGCGGCTCGCCTTTCTTCATAAATAGAACTTTTTAAATCTCCTGGCGCTGAACGGTTAAGATTAGCCTCTTTTTGTATGAGATTTAAACTTAAGGCTTGAGGATTTCCAATTATCCGTCCAAATCCATATTTATCCCCTGGATATCTTTTCTCGATTTTATCGAGGACTTTGATTGAAAACTTCTCGTCTCCGTGAGTCGCCGAGATAAACAAAATTTTTTTCTTCATATTTTTCCACTAAAAAACCGGCCTCGTTGGTCGGTTCTGGTTTTTCTTTAATTTATTAAATTATCTTTGTCTTTTCACCATAAAACCAACCAACGCTTAGGCGCGGTGATGATGATGGTGATAAAGAGACAAAGATGTCATCTTATAGGACTTTATATCACAGGCTGGATTTTTTGTCAAGGAGTTTACTCTTCAGGGGAGGTTTCTTCCAGGCTTTCGGTAAAACTGGCGAGGTCGTAAATCAGACTGGCGGTAAGCGTGTTTTCTTCGCCTTCAGCTTTGGTGCCGACGACCGCTAAGCGATCGCCTAAAGAAATATCATCGAAATCAGCTTCTTCGACTTCGCCTTCAACTTTTCTTGTCAGCTCGCTTTTACTGGTTATTTCAATCTTCCAGACAGTGCCGTCCTTTAGCTGTTTGACCGAAAGAATTTCTTCATCATTATCAATGTCCGCCACCTCACCATAAACAATGATTCTTTCTAATGGCGTTTCTTCTTCTTCAACTACTACTCGTCGGGCATCCAGCATCTCGTCTGATCTTAAATAACCCATACAGATGAGGGGACTGCCGATTTCCAGGGAATCGAACCCGATTTCTTTTCCTCCGCTAATAATTGCGGCATCAGTGGCCACCTTAGCTCTTTGTTCCCCCGAGCGAGTGTCTAAAACTAAAGTGTTATTAAAGACTTCTGTCAAATCGCCAACTAAAGCCCGTTTTTGACCAGCCTTGGCTGCTTCAACCTTTTCTTTAACGGCCTCTCGAATTTCTTGAACTTCTTCATTGGCGGTTGGCGTTGCCTCTGGCGACTGAGCCATGGCGTTAGGAAAGAGAAAATAGGAAAGAGAAAATAGGAAAGCAGCAAACGTAAGCAAGGCACTGATTATCTTAATTCGCGATTCGTGATTCATGATTTGAGTCTTTATATTTCTGCAGTTGAATAAACGACGGTTAACGTTTGGCTAACCTCATTGCCTTCGTTGTCATAAGCTGAAACTTTAATTTCATTACTGCCACCCACGAGAGTGATTTCTGTTTTAAACTCGCCTTCTTCATTAGCCTCTAGGATTTTTTCTCCCTCCTCGTAAAGAACGACCACAACTCCTCCCGGCCTGGTCGATCCCGAGAGAGTGATTTTTTCTTCAGCACTGATGCTGTTATCTTCTGGCTCGTTGACGATCAAAGAAAAGGCATTGGTTGGGGTGGTTTCCTCGACTGGGGTAGTATTAGTTGTTTCTTCACTGGGGGCTTCCTGAAGAGCCCTATTGGCTGTCCAAATGCCAAAGGTAATGACTAATCCTAAACCGAAACCGATTAAAATGGCGATAATGACTTCTTTTCTCATTTAAAGCCGGCAGTTTATCAAGGACTATAGCGCAAAATTATAATCTTGTCAAGGAGAAGCCAGATATGATAAACTCTTAAGAGAAAATGGAAATAAAATTTCTTGGCCACTCCTGTTTCCGGATCCGAGGTAAATCGGCGGTCATTGTTACCGACCCATATGATCCTTATATCGGCTTTAAATTGCCTAAGCTAACAGCTGACATTGCGACCATTTCTCATAATCATAAAGATCATAATTATCAAGAGGCAGTTGAAGGTGTTTCTGCCAGGAAAAAACCTTTTGTTATTTCGGGTGCAGGCGAGTATGAAGTTTTAGGGGTCTCCGTTTTTGGCGTGGCGACTTTCCATGACCAATCGCAAGGCTCAAAAAGAGGCGGAAATACTATCTACGTGATTAATTTAGACGGGATGCGGATTGCCCATCTCGGCGATCTAGGCCACAAACTTACTGAAGCCCAACTTGAAGAGGTTAACGGCGTTGACATTTTAATGATTCCTGTTGGTGGCACTTACACGATCGACGCTAAAGAAGCGGTTGAAGTAGTTGGCCAGATTGAACCAAAGATTGTCATCCCAATGCATTATCATCTTCCTGGGCTAACCATTGAATTGGCTCCGGTTGAAGAGTTTTTAAAAGAGGCGGGGGTAGGCCCTGTTAAAGCTCTCCCCAAACTGACTATTTCTAAAGAAAGACTGCCAGAGGAAAGAGAGATTGTTGTCTTAGAGAGAAAATAGGATGGCCAGAAAAACCCGAATACCGCCCCATAGTGAAGAGGCCGAAGCCTCAGTTTTAGGTTCGATTTTAATTGATAAGGAGGCAATTGTTAGTGTGGCCGAATTTCTCCGGCCTGAACATTTCTATAAAGAAGCCAATGAACAGATCTTCAGGGCGATTCTTTCTCTTTATGAGGAGCGAAAACCAATTGACATTGTTACCTTAACTGATCGGCTCAAAAAGCAGCGCAGTTTGACTAAGGTAGGAGGTTCAGCTTATTTAACGAGCTTAGTGGAGTCGGTTCCCACCGCGGCCAATGTCGAGCATTACGGCGGAATCGTCAAGGACAGTTATACGAAAAGACAGTTAATTACGGCAGCGGGTAAGATTGCTGAAAATGCCTTCGACGAAGGCAAAGAGGCGAGTGAAGCTTTAGATCAGGCAGAACAGTCGGTTTTTGCTCTTTCCCAAAAACACTTGAAACAGGTTTTCTTACCGGTTAAGGACGC
>CAZMIZ010000002.1:8383-137006 GCA_964566925.1 uncultured Gammaproteobacteria bacterium
GAGTTGGTTGACCGTCTGTTGGTTTCCCAGGCAGACATTGATGCCTGGCGATTAAAAACAGGTCGACTAAAAGAGGAAGATTTTACCAGGCTTTCAGAAGCGATGGGAGAATTGGCCGAAGCTCCTCTTTTTATTGATGATACGCCGGCCTTGTCCGTCCTCGAGATGCGGACAAAGGCGCGCCGTTTATTAGCTGAGCGAGGCGTGCGAATTTTGATTGCTGACTATTTACAATTGATTCGGGGGAGGGGATTGGAGAGTCGGGTTCAGGAGGTTTCTGAAATTTCTCAAGGATTGAAAAATTTAGCCCGAGAGCTGAAATTGCCGATCTTAGCGGTTTCCCAACTTTCGCGGGCCGTGGAACAAAGAGGGAAGAAAAAACCCCAACTAGCCGATTTACGAGAATCAGGAGCGATTGAACAGGATGCCGACGTGGTGATGTTTCTTTGGCGGCCCGAAGAAGATGATTTGGAAAATCTAATTTTAGAAGTAGCTAAACACCGCAATGGGCCTTTGCGCTCTATCAAGATTCGCTTCCGCGGCGACCGGATTAGGTTTTACGGCGTTGAAGCCAAAAGAGCCAAGAAATAAGCAGCCCTCATGACCGATTATATTGCTCTTCCCAGCCAAAAGAGATATCTAAAAAAAGTAAAATCTCTCACTAGGCCCTATAAGGTGGTAGCTTTAGGAGTTTCTTTGACAATCTTGCCAAAGGTCTATGCCCCAGGGGACGACAGCCTTCTTATGGCTAAGAAAATGAAGATTAAAAAAGGCGATATTGTTCTTGATTTGTGTAGCGGCTCTGGGATAGTTGCTATAGCGGCGGCAAAGACTGCCCGAAAAGTGATTGCCAGTGACATTAATCCCCAGGCAGTTAGGAATATTAAGATTAATGTTGAGAAGCTTAAATTAAAGAATGTTGAAGTAATCCAAAGCGATCTTTTCCAGAAGATAAGAGGAGGATTTGATGTGATCACTATCAATCCGCCTTATTCTGATCGTCAAGCCAAAGATAGAGTTGAAAGGATGTTCTGGGATTCAGGCAACAGTACGACTAAGAGGTTTTTCGGGGAGGTGAAAAATTTTTTAAAGCCTGGAGGGAGAATCTATTTTGGTTGGGCAAACTTCGCTGATTTAGACATAGAATTGCCTAATAGGTTAGCAAAACAGTTTGATTTTTCTATAAGGAAGGCGGCCGAGGTTAGACCTAAAGGTGAAGATTATAAGTTCTTATTGTTTGAAATAAGACCGAAAAGAGAAGGAAAATAAACTCCAATTTTCGCCTATTTTATAGTATAATAAGAGTATCTTTTGGCGCGGTGGCGGAATGAAAGTTGCTTTAATAACTTTGAATCGCTTTCGGCGATTGGGCAACGCGCCCGCCTAAATTTGCCGAGGTGCTGGAATTGGTAGACAGGCGGGTCTCAAAAACCTGTGGTTGGTAACAACCGTGAGGGTTCGACTCCCTCCCTCGGCACAATTTTAGCAGGTGGTAGGCAACTACCGTGTGGGTTCGACTCCCACCCGCGCCACTTATGATTTCTATAACCGAATTAAGAAACGGCACCACTTTTCAAGAGGGTGGAAAACCCTTTTTGGTTTTGGATTACAAACACACCAAATTAGGTCGGGGCAAGGCGAATATTAAGATCAAAGTCAAAGATCTTCTTTCGGGCCGGATTTTAGAGAAAACTTATATCTCCGGAGCTAAAGTGGAGCCAGTCGAGACCCAAAAGAGGCAGATGCAATATCTTTACCGGGATGGAGAAAATTTTGTTTTCATGGATCCGAAAAGCTTTGAGCAAGCTACCTTTTCTTCCAAACTTCTAGGCGAGCAGGGCAGGTTTTTGAAAGAAGGCCAACTAGTGTCGATTCTTTTTGGAGAAAAGAAGGCTCTTTTTGTTGAAATGCCAATCGGCGTGGTTTTTACTGTCAAAGAAACCGGTCCCGGCGTTAAGGGCGACACGGCTACCAGATCTTTTAAGCCGGCTACTTTAGAAAATAGAGTTGTTGTTAAGGTGCCTTTGTTTATTAAAGTTGGTGACCAGGTGAAGATCGACACCAGAACCGGTGAATACCTCGAGAGGGCGGGGAATTAGAGGAATAAAAGAATAAGGGCAATGATGATCACTTGAGGGAGAAGGCCCAAGAAAAAGAAATGTTTGCGATGGAAGCGATGGTGAAGCCGGTACAACTCTTCGGAAAAAGGTAGCTTTATCCCTAAAAATCGAAAGGGCGCATCAAGAAAATCGGGTGCCAAACTAAGGAGAATTCCCAACCAAAGAAGAGGAGAGAAAGAACGATCTTTTTGGAAGAGAAACCAGGAAACAATTAAGGCGAAGGTAAGCTCGGTAATGCCTAAAATTGCCGTTTTTAATCGGCCTCTTTCTCTAAGCTTAGTGCCAAAATCCCAGTGAGGGACAGCATCCATAGCGTAATGAATTAGAAGAATCAAAGGGAGAGAGAAAAGGGGGCTTTTGACTTTGGTCACAATGAGGCCTCCGGTCAAGGCGTGGGTGGTAGAAAGCATGGTAGGAACGAGTATAGAATGGTATAATGAGGGAAGTCAAATGTACCCAGCTTTGTTAACGATTGGTCCAGTCACGATTTATACTTTTAGCCTTTTTTTGTTTCTAGGGTTTTTTCTGGCTACTTTTCTTATCTGGCGTCGCTTAAAGGAGCAGGGTTGGCTGGAAGAGAGCATTCTTGACTTTTTGTTTCTGGCTACTTTTTTAGGGATAATTTTTGGACGGATAGTCTTTATTGTTACCCATTTTGAGCTCTTTGGCTTTTCCGTAGTCCGTTTTTTCCTAATTAATCGCTTCCCTGGATTTTCTTTTTGGGGAGGTCTTTTAGGCGCCTTTTTGGCGATGTTTTATTACATTCGTAAAAACCGTTGGGATTTCTGGAGAGTCTTGGACGAAGTGGTTTTTGGCTTGGCCCCTTTTGCTGTTCTTTTTCACTTGGGCTGTTTTTTTGATGGTTGTCAATTAGGCAGAGAAACGAGTGCCCTTTGGGGAGTCTTTTTCCCGGGGAGCCTGCTTCGCCGCCAACCAGTTTCGCTTTTTGAAGCCCTGGCCTTTTTTATTATTTGGCTTTTCTTATTGAGGATTGAGAGGCGCTGGCGGACTTGGGAGTGGTACAAAAGTCATGCTGAAGGCTTTCTCAGTTTAGTTTTCTTCATCCTTGCTTTTTTCTTTAGTTTTTGGCTTGCATTTTTAGAAGCTGGTAAGGTATACTGGTTATACTTTAAACAGTTATCTAGCCTAATTTTGGTGGCGGGGGCGGTGGTTCTTCTTTATCGCCTCTCCAGCCGAAAAATAAAAGAAGATTTAAGGCTTGAAAAAAGACTAAAATGATTACCTTTCCCAAAAAATTACTTGAGCCGATTCGGGATTTTCTTTCTCGTGAGGAGAAGCGACTAGAGAAGAGAAAGAAGGTTTTAGAAAAAGAAGATCCTTTTGAAGATGTTCGGCGCTTGACTGATAATGCCGCTTCAGATGCCGATGCAGCTGAGCAGGCCGGCCACGAAAGGATTACGGCGCTTAAAACCGAGCTTGACAGAAAGCTAATCCAAGTGAGAAAGGCACTGACAATGATTAAGATCGGCAAATATGGAACCTGCGAAAAGTGTGGCCGAATGATTGACACCGATCGGTTGATGATTTACCCCGAAGCCACGGTTTGCGTTAAGTGTAAGAAAAAAGAGGCTTAGGCCGATTAAGTGGAAGCTTCAAATCCGACTCCAAAGATTATTTTTCAAGACAATTCTCTTTTAGTTCTAGATAAGCCTGCCGGGATGGTGGTTAATCGGACTGAGGCGGCTAAAGGAAAGACGCTTCAAGACTGGATAGAACAAAATTTCCAGTTTCCAATTTCCGGCTGCCAGTTTCTTCGGAATGGTGTGGTCCACCGCCTAGATAAAGAAACAAGCGGCTTGTTACTAATAGCTAAAACAGAAAAGGCTTTTAAGGATCTCCAAAAACAGTTTAAAGAAAGAAGGGTGGAGAAGGGGTACCTGGCTTTGGTTCATGGTAGGGTTATCCCAGAAAAAGGAATGATTGAAGTACCCTTAAGTCGTGTTCCCAGAAACCAGAGGAAAATTGGGGTTTTCTTGGGTGGTAGAAGGGCTCAGACAAGATACCAGACAAGAGAACGTTATCGAAGAGACTCTGAAGAGTATTCCTTGCTTGAATTAAGGCCTAAAACTGGTCGGACTCACCAAATTAGGGTTCATTTGAAATTTGTTGGTCATCCGGTTGTGGGTGATGCCACCTATGCTGGCCGGAAAACAGCCCGTCAAGACCGCACTTGGTGTCCACGCCAATTTTTACACGCCTCCCAAATAGGTTTTTTCCATCCAGAGACTAAGAAGAAGGTAAAGTTTAAATCTTCCTTGGCTTCTGATCTTCAAGCCGCATTGACTCATCTTAGTTCCTTTAGGTAAGATGGAAGAGCAATGGGAGATTTAACTTTTGCTTCTAGTATTGTCATTGTTTTAGCCACCGCCTTTTTGGGAGGAGCCTTGGCTAAACGCTTTCGCCAGCCAGCCGTTTTAGGCTATATTCTGGCGGGCTTAATCGTTGGCGGAAGCGCCATCAGGTTGGCTCGCGGAGAAGAAATTCTGGCCAGTTTTGCTGAAATCGGGATTGTTCTTTTAATGTTTGCTTTAGGGTTAGAACTTTCTTTGGGACGATTGCGTCGGGTAGGGGAGGTTGCCTTTTGGGGCGGGACAATTCAGATTCTAGTGGTTATTCTTTTAAGTGTTTTAATTTTCCCGCACTTTGGTTTTGATTTTTATTCTTCACTTTTCCTTGGTTGCGCTTTTTCTCTTTCTTCGACAGCGGTGGTAGTTAAAATTCTCTCAGAAAGGGGCGAAATTGACTCTCTTCCTGGCGAAATCATGCTTGGCTGGCTTTTAATTCAAGATTTGGCGGTTTTACCCATGATGGCCATCTTGCCCTCAATTGCCAATAGCGGGGGCAGTTATCGTTTCTTGATTATCGGCGTAGTCAAGGCAGTTTTTTTATTAGGCCTCGTTTTTACCTTAGGAAGGAAACTAGTGCCCTTTTTAATTGGGAAGGTGGCTGAATTGGGCTCAAGGGAATTGCTTTTAATGGCGGTGGTGGCTATTTGCCTCCTTTTCGCTGTTTTGACTGCTAATTTAGGTCTTTCGGCCGCTTTAGGCGCTTTTCTAGCTGGTTTAATTATGGCTGAAACTAGCGAGCAACACGCTGTCTTTTCAGAAATTAGACCCTTAAGGGATTTTTTTGCGATTATCTTTTTTGTTTCTTTGGGAATGTTTCTTCAGCCCCAGTTTCTTTTTTCCCATTTAGGCCAAATTCTTATCTTCTCAATCGCGATTATCCTTTTTAAACTTTTCTTGGTGTTTATCTTGGTCCTTTATCTGGGCTATCATACCAAAACTGCTTTTTTGGTGGGCATGGGCTTGGTTCAAGTAGGGGAGTTTGCTTTTATTTTAGCCCAAACAGGCTTAAGGGAACAGTTAATCGGCGATGAGGTTTATTCTTTAATTCTGGCGGTGGCTTTATTAACCATTCTGGTAACTCCCTGGTTAATTGGGGCGGCGCCTCGGGCCTATCTTTTTATTCGCAGAAAAACAAAAGAAAAAGAGCCGGTTCTTTATCGGGCTTTGTTTGCCCGTTTTGATCAATCTCCAGTTCATGAAGAGGGGATGGAGTTAAGCAATCACGTCGTTGTCTGCGGCCATGGTCGGGTCGGCGGCTGGCTCGGTCGGGCCCTAGAATTAACGGAGATTCCTTATATTGTCATTGATTACAATCATCGGATTATTAGTGAACTTAGTGATAAAGGTATTAAGGCTCTATATGGTGATCCGGCGGACATTGATGTTCTTGATTTTGCCCAGGTGGATAAAGCGAGAGCGGTGGTTATCGCTATTCCCGATCGACACACTCAAGAGCTGGTGGTTCAACATTGCCAGACCCTTAATCCAAAAGCAACCATTATTTGCCGGACTCACCGCGAAAAAGACCAGGCGCGACTAAAAGCACTGGGGGTAGAGACGGTCATCCAACCGGAATTTGAAGCGTCTCTTTCGATGATTCACCGGGTTTTGCAAAAAATGGGAATTGAGCGCGAAGAGGTAGCCAACAAAATCAAAAGAATCAAACTGGAACACGGGATGAGTTAATGAAAAAACACCTGCCTAAAAAAAAGAAAAAACGAGTCTCTCTCCGCTATTTGCTCTGGGCGATTCTTCTCGTTTTTCTTTTCGGTCTCGGCTGGCGCGCTTATTGTGGTTTAACCAGAAGCATTTGGGATGGAAGAAATCAGGTTAATCTTGTTTTTGCCGGTCAACCCACCCTGGTTGCCTCTTTTTCTCCTCTTCAGGGAAGCTTAGGAATTCTTTTAATCTCAGATAGAGCCTATATTAAAACGACGCATGGTTATGGCCAATATCGGATCGAGAAGATTTGGGAACTCGGTGAGCTTGAGGGTCGACCTGAGCTTTTAGCCGAAAGCGTTCAGGAAAGTTTAGGCTTGGTAATTGATGGTTGGATTGGTAGTCAAGAAAATAAAATGGTTTTTTCTTTCCCAGAAGAGGAAAAAGAAAAGCGGATTAAAAAAACAATCTTGGATTGTCTTTTCCAGTTGATCAGGAAAAAGAAGAAAACCAATTTGACCCGTTGGGATTTAGTTAGGCTTTGGTGGCAAATCAGAGGCGTCCGTTTTGATAAAATCACCATCATTGATTTAGAAAAGACGAGCGCTCTTCTACCTCTTGCTTTGCCGGACGGTACTTCGGGCTTTGAAATTGACCAAAACCGTTTAGATAGTTTTATCACCAGATATTTCCAAGATGAACAAATTAAAGAAGAAGACTTTTCCTTAGAAATCGTTAATGCGACTAGTCATTCCGGTCTCGCTGCCCAAGGAGCCAGGGTAGTTGCCAATCTCGGCGGTCGGGTGATTGCCATGAGCGACAGGGATTTAAAGATCAACACCTGCGAAATAAAAAGTCGAAGAGAAGAAAGAGGGAGCTATACTTTTAAGAAATTGATGAAGGTTTTTGATTGTCAAGCCAACCCTGAAGATTTAGAAGATTCTCGGGCCGGAGTCATGATTATTCTCGGAGAGGATTACTGGCAAAAGCTGGAAGAGAAATAACTGGTTTAGTTTTTGCCTGATTCTTCTTCCTCTTCTTCGCCAGTAGGGGTGACTTCTGGTTTTTCTTCATAAAGAGTCCCGGGATCGAGGTAAGGAGAATAGGGAGTACCCGAAGGGGTAAAGGAGGGCAAGTTTTTGAAGCGCTGGCTCCGAAAGACTTCCCGAATAAAAACTTGGAGTTCGCCTTTGGCTACCGCTTTGACAAAAGCCTCATAACGATTGCCTCCCTGGATGAAGCGGATAAGGCGCTGAGAGAGATCATCAGGAACCGCCCCTAAATAACTGCCATCTTCGGTGGTGACGCTAATTTTCCTTTTCCTGGGGACGAGAAGAACTGGATCAGCATTGTCAAGAGCGGAAAGAGCACTCGGCTCGGCTAATTTTACCAATTTAACTACTTTGGTTTTGCCTGGCTCTTCAATAAAAATTTCACTGGGTGAAACCTCTTTCTTTTTTCGAACGACCTCCTTTTTAATTTTTCCAACTTTAGTCAGTCTTTCTAAATTTTTAAGGGCGATGGGATTATCTCGATCGAGAGATAGCACCTTTCGGTAATTTTTTTGGGCTGGTTCGATTCGACCCAGCTCGGCATAGGCACGAGCCAATCGGTTAAGAGCAGAAAGGTTATTGGGCTCTTTCTTGAGGATAGTTAGATTTAACCTTTGGGCTTCTTCCCAGTCGCTTTTGATGGCCGCCTTGATTGCCGCTCGTTCCAGTTGGGCAAGACTCATTGCTCTCTAAAGTACACCAATTAAATTGAAATTGTCAAGAATGAATGATAAAATTCCAACCAGGAATCATTATGTCTGGGCACAGTAAGTGGAGCACCATTAAACGTCAGAAAGGCGTCGAGGATAAGCGTCGAGGCTCAGCCTTTAGTAAGTTATCGCGGGCAATTTCGGTGGCCGCCAGGGATGGAGCTGATCCTAAGACCAATTTTAAACTTAGATTGGCGATTGAAGAGGCGAAAACGGCCAATATGCCCAAAGAAACGGTTAAAAGGGCAATTGAACGCGGTTCAGGTAGGGGAGGGATAGAGACTTTTGAGGAGGCGACCTATGAAGGTTATGGCCCCTCGGGAGTAGCGATTCTAGTTGAGGTTCTCACCGATAATAAAAACCGGACGGTTTCTGCTCTCAAGAATATTTTTGAGCGGGGTGGGGGAAACCTGGCTGCACCTGGCTCAGTCGCCTATCAATTTGAAAAGATGGGGTTAATTACTATTAAGAAACCTAAAGACGTTGATCAGACTCTTCTAGCCATTATTGACTTAGGAGCAGATGATGTAGAAGAGGCGAGTGACGCCATCGAGGTCTATACCCAACCAGCTAACCTGGCTCAATTTCAGGAAAAACTTCAGACTGCCGGATTTGAAATCTTGGAGAGCCAGATTTTTATGCGCCCTAAGACGAGTGTGCCTATCAAAGAAAAGAAGCAAGCAGAAAGAATTTTTCGGTTGATGGAGAAATTAGAAGCCGAGGATGATGTTCAAAGGGTCTCTGCCAACTTTGATATCGAAGAATAACTATTGAGCAGATGATGACCAAAAGACAGAAATTTGTTATCACCACTGCCATTTTATCGGTTGGGCTTTTAGCGATTCAGATCGCCAATGTTACCTGGCGCTACCAGGCGATTGGTGTTTTAAGCATTTTAACTTATCTTTTGGCGGCCTGGTCGCTCCGGGAAGGTTTAGATGGGATTGAATGGTTGACCGTTTTGACTTTGCCACCTCTTTTTACGGCCGGGGTTGGCCTTTTTTATTTTTTGTTGCCGGCTCGCTGGTTAACCCGTTTACCGGTAGCGGCCGCTTTTGGTTTAGGCACTTATGCACTTCTTTTAACAGAAAATATTTTTTCAGTGGCTTCAATCAGAACGATTCAGCTTTTCCGAGCCGCCCAAGCCGTTGGTTTCTTGCTTACTTTAGTGACCGCTTTTTTCCTTTATGATACGATGTTTTCTTTTCGGCTTTCGTTTTGGGCCAATGCCTTACTAACTTTAATGATCAGTTTTCCGATTCTTTTGCAAGGTCTTTGGTCAGTCAAATTAGAAAAGAAAATCAGTGGTCAGGTTTGGCTTTATACTTTGGGACTATCTTTGGTTTTAGCTGAGGCAGCGGTCGTCATTTCTTTCTGGCCAGTGAATATTGCCTCGGGATCACTTTTCCTGGTTTCGGTGATGTATATCATCTTAGGTCTTTCCCAGCAGCACTTGGCTCATCGGCTCTTTTCCCGAACGATTCAAGAATATCTAGGTGTGGGACTTGCGGTTTTGGGTATAATATTGTTAACCACTCATTGGGGAGGGTGAAATGGATGAGAAGAAAGGGCGATCAGAGGGACGGCCTCCAAAAGAAAAAGGACCTAAATCTTATGTGATGAAGGTGCCACCTTGGGCAGTTCTTTATGCAGACCCTTTAATAGGAGTAACTTCTAAGGTGGGTTTAGTAAGAGATTTTTTTTCTTTGGAAGAGGTAGAGCCTCCAGAAGGAAAGGCCGAAAGACCAGTTGAAGAATTCGCCATGATCCGCTGTCTTCAGAGAGAAAGGCGGACCATCGGAGAAGAGAATGGAAGAAAGATTCGGTGGGATCGGGTCGAGTTCCAGGTGATGGAGAGAAACAACGGGGATGAGTTTCCAGTGACTAAATGGGGTTATTTTGCCACTCTAGAGCGGACAGAAGAAGAAAAGGAAGCCAGGGAGCCATTTCAATATTTAGGCGAAGATGGTTTTCGCAGCGGTCCGAGATTAAAAGAGAAACCTGCTCCGGGACTTCAACATCAATTTGTTATTTCTAAAAAACTAGCGCCCGTTGGCCAAAGAGGAAGGCCACTAAAAAGATAATAAAATTTCTTCAAAAATTTTGATAAAGGTCTTCACTAGGGGAGAGAGGGGATTCACCAAGGCCGGAAAAAGGGAAATATCCTATAATAATTATCATGTTTTCACGAAAACTGCCCGATAATTTTCACGAAACGGCAGAAAATTTGTTAGACTGCCAATCACCGGAAGTTAGGCATAACCACTCCTCTCGGATGTTGATCTTTGAGTGAGAGACTTAGGTCAATTACTCCCTCTTCAGCTCCTTCCCATTTTTTTCGTTATCTAGGCACGAAAAAGGGTAAAAAGGGCGATAAATAGCCAAAATCTCTTGATATAGTTTGATATAGTTTCCAAAAGAGCATTGTGGATAAGTAGAGAGGTCCTTATTCAGTAATCGTTAATGGGGGTGATGAGGTGATGGTGGTCCCCAGACGATCTTTAAGAAGAGTTGGGGCTCTTGTTCCCCAGAGGAGGCCTATCTTATGGAAGAGGGTAAGAGAGTGGCGTCCTGACTTAATGTCGCACAATAATACTTTTGCGACATTATGGAGAGGGCTTCTCTAGAGAAGAGGTTGGAATAAAAATCTTAATGCCTTCTTATTAGGGCCTAATGATTAACTATCCTTTATTTTAGAATTTTTTATTTCTTATTTCTCTATTTTTGGCTGCTGACCAGTTTTTTTGTTTTTCAAATAAAACCCGAAAGAGCCCACTCCCCTACTATAGGATATATGTCTAAAAAACTGGAACAAAGTTTGCCAAAAAATAATAAAAAAATCAAAAAATAGCCAAAATTTTATTAAGCAAACGATTAGTTAGTCGCCCTGTTTTCAAATCAAGCCTTAGAAAGCATCTAAGAGGCTGGTCAGCTTCAAGAAGAATCGTTTTAAACCTTAAAAAAGAGAGACTAAATGGAAATTTCAATCTTTTGGGAGAAATTTTTGGTCACCTCTGTTTATTTTTCTAAAAATTTTTGATTAGGCTGATTGCCGGATAATGATCGGCGAATAAACGTTAATAAAAAATTTACCGACATTATTTTTATGTCGCACAATATTGACACTGAGCTGGTCGAAGTGTAAACTATAGATTAATGGCTGCCCCAAAAGAAAAAAAATTACCGAGAAGCGAGTTAGATCAATTAATTGAAGAGTTTTTAGAGCATTTAGAAATTGAACGCCAGTGTTCCCCTCTTACTATCCGCAATTATCGTCATTATCTAGGCCGTTTTTCTGATTGGTTAAAGAAAAATAATCCCAAGGCTAAGGCGAGCTCAATAAATTTGGAAATAATCAAAAAATATAGGGTATTTTTAGCCCGATTTATAGCCCCAAACGATGCCCCCCTTTCGCGTAGCACTCAAAGCTATCATGTGATAGCCTTGCGCGCTTTTTTGCGCTGGCTGGCCAAGCACGATTACCCCACCCTTTCACCTGAAAAGGTCGATCTTCCTAAAAGCGAATCACGTTCTTTAAAATTCCTTTCGGCCGATCAAATGGAACATTTTTTAAACCAGCCGCGGATCTCAACTGACATCGGCTTGCGGGATAAGGCAATTTTAGAGGTTTTGTTTTCCACCGGCCTCCGAGTTAGCGAATTAGTTAAACTTAATCGTGATCAAATCGACTTAAAAAGACGAGAATTTGGCGTAGTGGGCAAAGGCGGCCGGGCTCGAGTTGTTTTTCTGTCGGAAAGAGCGGTTAAATGGTTGAAAAAATATCTTGACTCTCGTCAAGATTCTTGGAAGCCTTTATTTATTCATTATAAAGGCGGTAAAGACGAAGGCAAAGATGGTGGGAGGATGAGATTAACCGCCCGTTCGGTTCAGCGAATCGTGGAAAAATATTCCCAAAAAGCCAAACTACCAGTTAAAGCTACTCCTCATGTCATTCGTCATTCTTTTGCCACCGATCTTTTGGTGGCCGGCGCTGATCTAAGAGCGGTTCAAGAGATGTTGGGCCACAAAAACATTTCCACCACCCAGATTTATACTCACGTCACTAACCGCCAGCTCCGTTCAATCCATCAGGCGTTTCATGGCAAAGGGAGATAATTTATCCTGAGCTTGTCGAAGGAGGGGAAGTAACTTGGTTTTCCTCATTCTCAAGTAGCCCTAATTCGCTGGCTTTTTTAATTGCATCCGGTATATTATCAACTCCCAGTTTGGCAAGGATCCCACCGGAGCCTGGCTTCTCTCTTCTTGGCGAATAAAGGCTGTTATGAACGCCTGAGTAAGTCATATCTAAACATTGGGCAGTTTTTCTAATCGATTTTCCTTCTGACATCGCTTTTAAAATTTCTAGCTGACTAGGAGCAAAAGGAAATGCAGCGGCCTTGGCTTCCCTAGCTCGAGCTCTTGATTCTAAGATTTTCTCTAAAAGCTCGTCTAGTCTTTTGCTGGGTCTTGAGTTTTCATAGACCTTGGATTGAACTGCTTCCAGGAATTTTTGGTGGACAGTTTCTAGGGAAAATTTTTCATCTTCGAGATAAGAAGAAATGAGGGCCCACCAAAAACAAATAGTGACCACTGCTCTTCCTATTCTTCCTGGGCATTCCAGCTTACTAAAAATCGAGCTTGTATGATTTTTAACCGTGCCGTTTTTGATCCCAAGTGCTACCCCGATTTCCTCGTTAGAGAGGCCTTTGGCCATAAGCGCGCAGACACTGAATTCGGTCTCAGAAAATGGAGAGAATTTTTCTTTCTCAGGTTGATGATTAAAATTTTCTGGTACTTCTATTTCTGCTGACATTTTTTATCTTTCGAGGTCAGTATAAATTGCTTCAGATAATAAAATCATAGGGATATCGACTGCTACCAGCGGCCAGGTAGAATTTCCTTTTCCATTTAGCGTCAAAATAAACTTCTCCCTGTGGCTTATCTTCTCTAGAAAGCCTTTTGGCTAGACGGAAATCGAATTTAGACCCTAATCCCCAAGTGGGCATCAGGAAAAAGAGAGTCGAAACCCGGCTTCTAATGATCAGGTTTCGGATTTTTCTATTACCTACAGTCGTGGCGGTTAATTGATCCGGGATGGCGAGGTAATGTCCGATTTTCGGCCAGACTAACCAGCGCATGGCCGTAGACATGTCAACCTGGCTGACAAGTTCAATAAATTTGGTTGCTCCTAATCTCAAACCTACCGGGGCAATCCAGCCGCCGGTGAAACCAAGGGCAGCCCGTTGAAGGCGGGCTTCAGGCAAAGCCAGAGCACTCAGATAACTGCCGATCTCAAAAAAATCGGCCCCCCTGGCAATGACCTGGTAGGTTAGGAAAGTGGCAAGATAAACACTCATTTCTTTCCGGCTAAGACTTTGTAGAGAAACTTGTTTTTTTAATTTTTCCAACTCTTCAATGGTGATTGCCCCATGTTTTTGGGTATTTTTGGCTCCGCCAAGGACAAAATAGCGAGTGATTTCTTCCAAATTTCGGAATTGGGGGTCGGTGGTTAGTCGTTGCATCCAGGCTGGCATGATCCTGCCACCGACAGTATTAAGAATTAGGCTGGAGTTTGATTCTAACTGGTTGTTTATCCCGATTCTTTCTTTTTCTTGAAGAGTTTTGACCTGTCTTTTTCTGAACCTTTCCCAAGACGCCTCTCTTCTGGCCGAAATAAACAAGCCATGACTTGCCCATAGACGGTATTGTGTATCGAGGAGGAACATCACCGGTCGGATGCCGAACAAGCGGGCCAGAAGAAGAAGCTTTTCTGACTCTTCTATTTTTTCAACTACTGATTCGGGAACATCGCCTGATTCCCTCCAGGCTTGGGCCCATTGATCTTTGACAGGGAGTTCGACAAGCCAGTCATGCTTCTCAAGAAGAGCATTATAAAGCGATAACCAACCTTGAAGTTCTTGATAGCCTTCTTCGCCCAGATTTTCAATCAGGCGAACCTGATTATTTTCTTCGGTAATCGCTTCTCGGCAGGCGGAGACATGAATTTTGTTAAAAGCTGGGGCGGGTTCACCATCTTTAGCTGTTTGTTGACAGATTTTTTTATGGAAAGGGAAATAAAAGGTAGGGACAACATAACCGCTAGGCCTCATTTTTATCCCCGGATGGACATCTAACCAGCAGACCCTTTTTTGACCGTTGCCGCCGATGAGAACTAGATTTGATGGGGCCAAAGGGTTGTCTTGATGAATTTGAGCCGAAGGTTCGACTAAGCCAAACTGGCGACAAAATTCGGTCAAGTCGGCCTGGGCTTGGAAAATCTGGTTGATTTCCTCAAAAGTCTTAGGCGGTCTGAAACCATCAATTTTTTCGATTACTTGGCAATAGCCGGTTCCGGGAATGAAAGTGTAACCAACTGAATCAGGAAGATAATAGGTTTCTCCAAAATAACCATGGACCAATAATCTGAGGATTTTCTGACCAACATGTTCAAGCTGAGCTTCGGCTTCAAAGTGGCGCGGAAAAAAAGGATGAAGTCTTTCATGGGCCTTTCGCAAAAGCCTTAATGGTATCCCGTATCTTGATTTAGTTGGTAGAGCGGTTTTGATTACCCAAGGAAGCTCTGATAGCTTGATGACGTCTCCTCGGAATTGACCCTGGTCAACGCTTTCTATCTCACCGGCCATTGGTTGGTATTGACAAGATCCCTCTGGAGACAGAGAATTTACCGTAAAAACAAGATTTTCTCCCTTATGGAGAGGGGCTTTTTCATAAATACCTCTTCCTGTTTCAATATTGTTAATCATAGCAAATAAAAAACCCAAGCTTGGCTTGGGCATTGGGGCTATTTTAATATAGAAGGGGTTGATTTTCAAGGAAAACTATGAAGATCATGGTTTTTCCAAACAAAAAGCCATTTCCGTGGGGAGCTTGATTTCTTTGACCGGCCAGTCCCTATCCTTAAGGATGCGACTAATAAGTTTCCGGTTTTGCTCCACCAAGCTGACCTTAGTATGTAAGCTCTCCGTAGGCAAGGTAATAACAATCTGTTTAACTTGGAGGGCATCCAGTAAAGGAAGGGTAATCCCTTCTCGGCGTTTTTCAAAACGATGAACCTCTTTCATAATCAGGGCTAAATCTGCTTTTTGATCCGGATATCTCACCAAAATGTCTTGAGCCATGGCTAATGGTGGCAATCCCTGAAGAACAAAATAGTGGTTTAGAAACTCGACTCGCTTTTCGTGAATGTCAAAAGCAAAATATTGGGTGGTTAACGGCAGTTTCATCCAAGGAAAAGACAAGGGATGAAGGCCGCAGGCCAGATCCAGGATGACTTGGGGTTGGCCAGTAGTTTTGAAGAGTTTTTGATAAAACTTGTCTAAAATTGGTAAACGTTCTTTAGCAGAAGCGTGAGCCGCCATAATTTGGGCACAAGCTTTTTTAATCTCTTCCCTGTCTTTGGCAGTAAAAGCTTGGTCAAGGTATTTCTTAGCTTTTTCGTAGTCAGGATCACCAAGATAAGAAGCGACGATATTGTGGAGTTTTCTTTTAGCCTCTTTAATCGCCTCTTTTTGTTTTTTGCCTTTTCCGATTTCTGTTTTAATTAAATCCCTAATTGTTTCTTCGGCCGTTGACTGGTATTTCTTGGATTTTTTGATTTTAGCAACCCAGCTATCGAGATTCATCAGAATATATTATAATACGAATAAGTCTGATGAGGAAGATAAACTATTTTAAAACCAAAAAAGGCAAAATTCCTTTGCCCACCTTTTTCCCGGATGCCACCCGGGCGGTGGTCAGAACCATTGACTCTGAAGATATTAAAAAGACCAAGACCCCAGGAATTTTGGTTAATACTTATCATCTTTATCGGGAATTAGGCGGAAAAGTCTTAGCCAAACACGGCGGTGTTCGCCAATTTATGGCCTGGGACGGCGCCGTTATTTCCGATTCCGGCGGCTTTCAGGTTTTGACTCTAGCTAAGGCCGCCACAAAAAAAGGTTCGGTGGTTGACGAGGGGGTTACTTTTCGGCCGGCCCGGGATAAGAAGATTCTTTTTACTCCCGAAAAATCAATTCGCTTTCAAATGGCTTTAAAAACGGACATGGTTATTGTTCTTGACGACTTTACTGAGCCTAAAGCAAATTATCAAAAAGCCAAAGAGACCGTTGATCGTTCTGTTCTTTGGGCGAGACGCTCAAAAGAAGAATTTTTAAAATGCTGTGAGGAGGAGGGTTTGACCGAAAAAAATCGACCTTTTATCATGGCGGTGGTTCAGGGTGGTGATTACCTTGATCTTAGGAAAGAATGCGCGGAGCGCTTGGCCGAAATTGGGTTTGATGCCTTTGGTTACGGCGGTTGGCCCCTCACCCCCGAGGGAAAGTTTGATTATCCAACAGTTAAAGTAGTGGCTGATTCTGCTCCTGATGACTATTTTCTTTTTGGCTTGGGGGTGGGCAAACCCGAAGAGATTGTGGGTTGTATTGATTTGGGCTATCATATGTTTGATTGTGTTTTGCCTACCCGAGATGCCCGCCACCGCCGGCTTTATGTTTACGAAGCAAATTCGCTTGACAAAATTAACATCCGTAAGCCCAAATTTTATTCCTTCTTTACACCGGACAAGGAAAAGTATTATCAAGATGATCAGCCGGTGAGTCAAGCCTGTGATTGTTTACTTTGCACCAAATATACCCGGGCCTATCTCGCCCATCTTTTCCGGATTGAAGAATCAACTGCTTTGCGCCTTTCAACCATCCATAATCTTCGTTTCTATTCTCTGTTGATGGAAAAACTAAGGGAAGAAGTTAAGAAATAAGGTTGAATTACTTCTCTAAACAGGTCATCGCGGCCACCGAATCACCTTTTTTACTAAAGCGCATTAAAATGACTCCTTGAGTTGCCCGCCCGATTCGGGGGATGTTTTTAAGGGGCAGTTTAATTACTTGAGCCTTTTTACTGGTCAGAATAATTTCTTTGACTCCTTGGTTGACTAGCCGGGAAACAATAATTTTACCAGTTTTTTTGGTGACATCAGCGGCCTTAACCCCAATTCCGCCTCGTTTTTGCAAAGGATATTCTTTAATCGCCGTTCTTTTACCAAGACCATTTTCCATAATCACCAGAATGTCGCGAAAGAATTTCTTCCGCCGGTCAGCCGGCTTTTTAGGTTTAGCCGAAAAAACTTCCATCCCAACAACAGAATCACCTGATTTTAACCGAATACCCCTGACTCCCATTGTGTCTCGACCCATCGGTCGGGTGTCATTCTCATTAAAATGAATTGATTTACCGAAATAAGTTACCAGGAGAAGGTGATCACTCCCGGTAGTTGGTTTGACCCAACAGAGCTCATCTCCTCTTCTGAGCTTAATCGCAATTAAGCCCGAGGAGCGAATATTGGCAAATTTTTCAAGGGTTGTTTTTTTGATTATCCCTTTTTTCGTGGTCATAAAAAGATATTTGAATTTTTTTCTTAAAGAAGCTTCTTTAAGATTTAAAACCGCCTGGATTTCTTCTCCCTGGTCAATGTTGATTAAGTTAATAGCTGCTTGACCTTTGGAGGTGCGGGTTCCTTCGGGGATTTCCCAGGCCGGAATCGAAAAGACACGACCCTTATTGGTGAAAAATAGAATATCATCATGAGTTTCGCCGGTCATGAAATGGGCAATTTCATCGGCTTCTTTGGTAGCCATTCCGGTGACCCCCTTGCCGCCGCGTCGCTGAGAACGATAAGTCCCTACCGGAATTCGTTTAATGTAGCCGGTTTTAGTGAGAGTAATTAGGCATTTTTCTTTTGGCACTAAATCTTTTTCTGAAAATTCTTCTATTGGCTGCTGGAAAACCTTCGTTCTTCGAGGATCAGCGTATTTTTTCTGAAGGGCAAGCAGTTCTTTTCTGATTAACCCTAAGATTTTATCGGGATGAGAAAGAAGGTCACTAAGATGAACAATCTGTTGGCCAATTTTTTGATATTCATCTTCAATTTTTTGTCGCTCTAGGGCGGCCAGTCTTCTTAGCCTCATTTCTAAAATGGCATTAGCCTGAATTTCGCTAAGCTTAAACTTTTTCATTAACCGGTTTTGGGCAATCTCCGGCGTTTTAGATCTTTTAATCGTGGCAATGACCTCGTCCAGATTATCAAGGGCGATCTTTAGGCCTTCTAGAATATGAGCCCGGTTTTTAGCCGCCTCAAGCTCAAAAATGCTTCGTCGACTGACTACCTGCTGACGATGTTTAATGTATTCAGTTAAAATCTGTTTTAAGGTTAAGGTTTGAGGAGTGCCATCTACTAAGGCGACCATATTAACCGGATAAGTAGTTTGCATCGGGGTGAACTTGTAAAGATTATTTAGAATTGCCTTTGGTCTTCCTTGGCGTTTAAGGTCTAAGACGATCCGCATACCTCGCCTATCCGACTCGTCCCTTAAATCGGTGATCCCCGTGATTTTTTTGGTTCGGACCAGGTGAGCAATTTTTTTGACTAAATTGGCCTTGTTAACCTGGTAAGGGATTTCACTGACAATAATCTGGAAGCGCCCCCTCTTTTTTTCTTCAATTTCCGCTTTGGCGCGCATCAGAATTTTCCCCTTACCGGTAGTATATGCTTGGGCAATTTCGTTTCGATTGTAGATGGAGGCCCCGGTAGGAAAATCAGGTCCCTTAACATAGTGCATCAGCTGTTCAACCGTCGCTTCTGACTCAAAAGAGGCGGAAAGAGCGCTTTTGGCTAGACTTTTTATTTCAGTAAGTCCATTTTTTTGTCGGTTATTTTCGTCAAGGCTGATCTTTTGGATATTAAAGTCGTTTTCTCTTTTAGTTGTTTTTTGGGGCAGAATAGCCTTCCCTTTTTTGAGCATAAAAATTATGGCGCCAACAATTTCACCCAAGTTATGAGGCGGGATTTTGGTGGCCATCCCTACAGCGATACCGTCCGATCCCATAAGAAGCAGATTAGGTAAAAGAGCAGGGAGAAAGGCGGGTTCTTTCAGGCTGCCGTCAAAATTCTCAATAAAACTCACCGTTTTTTTATCAAGATCGGCTAGTATCTCTGAAGTGATGGTAGCCATTCTGACTTCGGTATAACGCATGGCGGCGGCCGAATCGCCATCGATAGAGCCAAAATTACCCTGGCCATCAATTAAAGGATAGCGCATCGAGAAATCTTGGGCCAGGCGAACTAAGGAATCATAAATGGCCATATCGCCGTGAGGGTGATATTTACCCATCGTTTCCCCTACGACTTTGGCGCTTTTAGTGTAGCGGGCAGAATGATAAAGGCCCATTTGTTGCATGGCGTAGAGAATTCTTCTATGAACCGGCTTCAAACCATCACGAACATCAGGGAGAGCCCGAGCGACAATAACACTCATGGCGTAGTCCAGATAGGACCTTTTCATTTCCTCAGTAATTGGTACTGGTTTAACTTTCCCAATCTTCATAAATTTAACTGATTAAAACTTTCTTTATTTCCGGAGTGATTTGCTTTTTGCGGGAAAGGCGGGGACCAATGTCAAGAAGGTTCTTCTCTCCCCGACCGCTAAAGGCTTGTTCAGCAATTTTTTTGTCCTGGTCATCAATATAAATCAAAACACTCTTTCCTTTTAAAATATCTGTGACCACGCAATAAATATGGTCCAATTTCTGCTCAGACTTAACTACCCGCATCGCTTTAATTAATTGAACTATCATTTTCAGAACTTTGTCTTGTTCGACTGTTTCAATCTGATTAATTAAAGTGTGTTTCCCGCCAAAGTCAGAAACTTTATAATCGACAGTAACAATCTGTTTTGGGGTTAAATGGCCGAGATTTGATTTTGCTTTAAATTGTTCGAAGGTTAATTTTTTAACGTCAAGACCAGTCTGCTTAGCCAGTTTTTGAACGGTTTTCCGATCCGGTTCAGCAGTAGTGGGTGACTTTAAGCCAAGCGTATCAGAAAGAATCGCTGCCAACATTAATTTAGCTGTTTTTGATTTTGGTTGAAGATTATTCTGTTGGAAATATTCGTAAACGATCGTACTTGATGACCCCCAGGGCCGAATATCAATTTTAATTGGTTTATTAAGATCAAGATGAACTCGGCGATGATCAATAATTTCAATGATTTGATCAGCATCTAGACCTTCCAGCCTTTGGCTTTCCTCGTTATGATCAATTAAGATCACCTTGTCTTCTTTATTGATGTCTTTTTGACTAATCAAATCAGGCAGAGGAACCGAGAATTTATTAAAGACATATTGGGTTTCGTTATTAACTGGATCACACCGAACGGGAATAACGTTTTTTTGACCGAGAGCAGTTAAAAGGTCTGCATAAGCAATCGGGGCGACAATGGCGTCCAGATCTGGTTGGCGATGGCCGATGATATAGGTTTTCATTTTCTAAACATCTAAAGTAGCCATTTTGGCGTTAGTTTGAATAAATCTTTTGCGAGGAGGCACCTCTGAGCCCATAAGCATGGTAAAAACTTGGTCTGCCTGGGTTGCATCCTCAATAGCTACCTTTTTAAGAATCCTTTTAGTAGGATTCATAGTTGTTTCCCAAAGTTGTCCTGGATTCATCTCTCCTAGCCCTTTATAGCGCTGGATAATGACCTTTTTCTTTCCCTTACCGATGGTTTTTACCACTTTTTCTTTTTCTTCCTCATTATAAACGTAATGAGTTTCTTTGCCGACTTGAATTTTATAGAGAGGTGGAAGGGCGATATAAAGATGGCCCTTGTCAATTACCGGGCGCAGATGGCGATAGAAGAAAGTCAAAAGTAAAGTAACAATGTGTTCGCCATCAACGTCGGCATCGCACATAATGACGATCCGGTGATAGCGGAGTTTTTCTGGTTTTAAAGTTTCCCCAATCCCCATCCCTAAAGCAATAATTAAATCTTTGAGCTCTTCAAAGTTAACGATTTTATCAAGCTGGGCTCTTTCGGTGTTAAGGATTTTACCGCCGATGGGTAAAATCGCCTGGAATTTTCGGTCCCTGGCTTCTTTGGCCGACCCCCCAGCAGAATCACCCTCAACCAGATAGATTTCAGATAATCTTGGGTCGCGCTCCTGACAATCAGCTAATTTTCCCGGTAAAGAGGCGCCTTCAAGAATCCCCTTCCTAATGACAGCGTCTTTAGCCGCTCTCGCTGCCAGTCGAGCTCGGGCGGCGAGAGCAATTTTTTCCACAATCCTTCGGGCATCGCCAGGATGCTCCTCAAAATAGGTATCTAAACCCTTTTTAACTACTGCTGCTACAAATCCTTGAGCTTCAGGGTTATTTAATTTGGCTTTGGTTTGGGATTCAAATTGAATTTTATCAGTTGAAATCTTGACGGCCACAACCGCGGTCAAACCTTCTTTGGTGTCATCTCCAGTAAAACCATTCCCTTCTTTGATTGCGCCAATCTTTTTAGCATAGTCGTTAATCGACCGGGTTAAGGCAATTCTAAAACCGGTTAGATGAGTGCCACCGTCAACGGTGTTGATAACATTAACAAAAGATTCAACATTTTCAGAGAAGCCATCATTATACTGAATCGCCACTTCGGCAGTCATATTATTTTCTTCACCGGTAATCAGAATTGGAGGGTTAAACGTTTTTTTGTTACGGTTAAGATGAGTTGCTAAAGAAAGGATGCCACCCTCGAAATAAAAGTGTTTTTTAACCCCCGAGCGCTCATCAGTCAGATGAAAGAAAAGTCCCGGGATTAAATAAGCCCTTTCTCTGATGGATTGTTCAATGGTTTTCTGGCTAAAGGTGAGATTTTTGAAAACTTTTTTATCAGGCATAAAAGTGGTGATTGTTCCGGTCCCTTTAGCTTTACCCACCTCTTTAACTCGCGTGGTTGGCCGGCCTCGTTTATATTCTTGAACAAACTTTTTCCCCTGGCGGCGCACTTCTACTCTTAGATGAGAGGAGAGGGCGTTGACCACCGAAACGCCCACGCCATGAAGACCGCCGGAGACCTTATAAGTCCGAGTATCAAACTTAGCTCCAGCGTGGAGTTTAGTCATAGCGACTTCTAGCCCGGAAAGGCCAGATTGGTGTTTATCGACCGGAATCCCCCGGCCGTCATCGGCAATTGTGGCCATCCCGTCTTTATGGAGAGTAATCCAAACATTTTTAGCAAATCCCGCTAGCGATTCGTCAACCGAATTGTCAATCACTTCAGTGATTAGATGATGAAGACCTCGGACGTCAGTGGCGCCGATATACATGCCTGGTCGTCTTCTAACCGGTTCTAGGCCTTCAAGGACTTTGATCTGAGCAGCTGTGTAGGATTCTAGGATTGAAGATTTTTTCGTTTTTTTAGGCATGATTTTTCTTTTTCTAGCCTCAATTATAGTTGATTTTCCCTGCTTTTGCAAGCCTCATTTAGACTTAATTTGGCCTCATTTTTGACTAGGAAAAGAGAGAAGAAGAGATTCAATTACCAGGCGAGGATTAACGTTTGCTTCTAGCAGAGTTAGGGACTTTTGGACCGCATTTATTGCCTGGATAGCTTGTTGGGGACTAAAGAAAAATCGAGTTTTGGGCGGAGAATTTATTCCTGTCAGGAGTATTTTCCGCCAGATTAGAAGTTGGTGCTGACAAAATTCAATTGCCTGATCGCGATTTTTGGCTAATTTTTCCGCTAGCTTAACTCTTTCCCCTACCCCGCTTTTTAAAATCTTAATGAGAACAGTTCGTTGACTGGCGATGGCCGCCTTGCCTAGTTTAATCTCTGTTTTGGCCGGGAGATTAATTAATTGGCAGCGAGAAATAATTGTCGGTAGGAGGAAGTCAACTTTGGCGGTGGCGAGAATAATTAAACTTTTCGCCGGAGGCTCTTCTAGGGTTTTAAGCAGAGCATTTTGGGCAGGGATAGTCAGCTTTTTTGCTTGATTAATCAAGGCCGCTTTTATAGGTGATGAGTAAGGTTTTAAAGCCAGTTTTTTCTGAAGCCCGCGGATGGTGGTAATTCCAATCGAAGCGGCGGGTTTAATCAGAAGCAAATCAGGGTGGCCTTTTTCGAAATCGATTTTATGATTAAGATTTTTTTCGATAATTTCCTTGGCTTTCGCCAAGCGGTCTGACTGACAACCGCCAACGATAAGTTGAGCATGAATCATCAAGTTGACATTTTATCACAGGAATAGTTAAGATAGTAGTAACAAGAGCATGCCCAATCCAACTGTCCAATCCCAGACTTCTTCTGTTCCGGAAACGATTGCCGATGTTTTGGCGGCCGAAGGTGCCTTGACTCCGGCCCAGCTTGACCAAATTAAACTGGAGCATATCAACACCGGCAAAGATGTTAAGAAAATTATTGTTGAACAAAACTTTGTTTCTGAAGATCAGTTGGCCCGTGCTTCCGCTCACTTTCACAATATTCCCTTTGTTAGTCTTGACGAGACTGGAATTGCCCCCGAAGCTTTAACCTATCTTCCCCAGGCAGTGGCCGAGCGATACAATCTAATTCCCTTTGGCTATAGTCGAGAGAAAAACGAGCTTTCGGTGGCCATGGTGGATCCCCTAGATTTGGCGGCGATCGAATTTCTCGAAAAAAAAGCAGGCACCAAGGTGAAGCCTTATCAGGCTACTCGGGAGGCGATCCAAAAAGCAATTAGTGAAAGGTATGCTAAAGGTCTGACGACTGAAGTTAAAGCGGCTCTTAAAGAAGCGGGCGAAGAGCCAACTCCAACAAAAGCGGTGGATATCACTAAATTGGGAGAGGTAATTAGAGAGGCGCCGGTTGCCAAGATTGTCTCGACCGTTCTCGAATTCGCTATCCGGGCTCGGGCATCTGATATCCATATCGAGCCTGAAGAAGATAAAACTCGAGTTCGCTATCGAATCGATGGTATCCTTCACGAAAAATTGATTTTACCAAAAAAGGTTCACGAGGCCGTTGTTTCCCGCATAAAAATTCTCTCCGGAATGAAGATTGATGAGAAAAGAGTTCCTCAGGACGGAAGATTTAATTTCAAAGTGAGTGATAAAGAAGTTGATCTTCGGGTTTCCTGTTTGCCGACATCTCATGGTGAAAAGATTGTCATGAGGCTTCTTAAAAAGGGTGGTAAAATTCCCACTCTGCCTGATTTAGGCCTACGCGGGCGGGCGCTGAATAACTTAGAGGAGGCGATTTTAAAGCCTCACGGAATTATTATTGTCTGTGGACCGACTGGCTCTGGGAAAACGACGACCCTCTACTCGCTTCTTGATAAAATTAACACGACAAAAATTAATATCATGACCCTGGAAGATCCGATTGAATATCGGATTATGGGTGTTAATCAGGTTCAGGTAAACCCTGGGGCTGGCTTGACTTTTGCCTCGGGATTACGAAGCTTTGTTCGCCAAGATCCGGATGTGATTTTAGTGGGCGAGATTCGAGACCAAGAGACTACTGAATTGGCTGTTCAGGCCGCCTTGACTGGGCACCTCGTTTTCTCTACTCTTCATACCAATGATGCCGCCGGGGCCATTCCTAGACTTTTGGATTTAGGGGCAGAGCCTTTCTTACTTGCCTCGGCAATGACTTGTGTGGTTGGTCAACGAATTTGCCGTCGAATTTGTACTGCCTGCAAAGAGGCTTATAAACCGGAAGCGCCTGTAGCTGAAGATATTAAAAAAATTCTTGACAAACTTTATAAAGAACCGGAGGGCGGTTTGAAGCTCTATCGGGGCAAGAAATGTCCTGAATGTAACAGCACTGGCTATTTTGGCCGAGTGGGAATATTTGAAGTTTTACCGATAACCGAAAAGGTAGGACGCCTGATTCTAGAACGATCGCCAGCCAGCGACATCGAAAAACAGGCGCTAGAAGAGGGTATGATTACCATGAAACAAGATGGCTATCTTAAAGTTTTAGAAGGAACGACAACAATTGAAGAAGTCCTTCGGGTAGCTGAAGAATAGGAGGTGACGATGGCTGAAATAAAAAAGTATCTTGAATTAGCCGTCAACAAGCGGGCTTCGGATATTCATTTGATCGTCGGTATGCCTCCGATGTTGAGGGTGGAAGGTTTGATTATGCCTGTCCCTGGAGAGCCACCCTTAACTTCCGAGAAAGCTAAAGAGTTAGTTTTTTCCCTGGTCAACGAAGAGCAAAAGGAAATCTTATTGGTTAATCGAGAGATCGATTTCTCTTTTCCTTACGGTGAGGCAGCTCGTTTCCGAGTTAACGCTTACCACCAAAAGGGACATCTTTCAGCTGCCTTGAGATTGATCCCAATTAAAATTCCGGCGATTGATGAACTGAATCTTCCCAAAATATGCCATAATTTTGCCAAACTCCACCAAGGATTTATTCTGGTTACTGGCCCGACCGGTCATGGTAAATCGACCACCTTGGCCGCAATCATCGAGGAGATCAATCAAAGCCGGAAGGAACACATTATTACCATTGAGGATCCGATTGAATATGTTTTCACTCCCAAAGAATCGATTATCTCCCAAAGAGAGTTACGAGCCGACACTCACTCCTGGGAAATTGCCTTACGAAGTGCCCTCCGTGAAGATCCGAACGTGGTCATGGTTGGCGAGATGCGCGACCACGAAACAGTTGCTTCTGCTTTAACTATCGCCGAAACAGGTCATCTAGTTTTCGCCACTCTTCATACCAACAGTGCGGCCCAGACAATCGATCGAATTGTTGATGTCTTTCCTTCCCATCAGCAAGGTCAAGTGAAAATGCAGCTTTCTTTAACCCTTGAAGCTGTTTTTTCCCAACGCCTCCTTCCTTCTCTTAAAGGAGGAAGAGTGGTGGCCGCTGAGATTATGTTAGCCACCCCCGCAGTGAAAAACGCTATCAGAGAAGGGAAAACTCACCTTCTTGATAACACTATTCTTACTTCGGTTGAGCTGGGAATGAGAACTCTAGAGATGGACCTGGCTGATTTAGTGAAGGCTGGAAAAGTCAGCCTTGAGGTGGCTCAAGCCTATGCTTTAAGGCCAGCCGACTTGATGCGCCAGGTGAGAGGCAGTAATGGCAAAATTTGATTACCGAGCAAAAGACAAGGAAGGAAGAATTTCGAAGGGAATAGTTGAGTCGAGAGACGAGAAGCAGGCGGTGAGGATTCTTCATGAGCGAAACCTAATTGTCATCTCTCTGAAACCAGTAGCTAAAGGTCTTTTTTCGGAAGCGAGAAAAGGGGTTTTTGCTCGGGTCGGGATTGCCGATTTGGTCAAGTTCACCCGCCAGCTCTCGACGATGTTTTCAGCGGGACTCCCCCTCACCGATGCCTTAACGATCCTTAGAACCCAGGCTAGTCCCCAAATGTCAACTATTGTGGAGGCTATTCTTCGGGATGTCGAAGGAGGGTCTGGTTTAGCTGATGCCATGGCGCGCCATCCTCAGGTATTTGATGAAATTTATGTCGCCTTGATCCGCTCAGGAGAGGCAGCTGGAGTTTTAGATAAAGTCCTTACCCGATTAGCAGACAATTTAGAAAAGCGGCAGGAGTTTCTTAGTCGCGTTAAAGGAGCGATGGTTTACCCAATAATCGTGGTGGCGGGAATGGGAGTGGTTGCCGCGATTATGATCATTTTTGTTATTCCCCGATTAATGGTTCTCTATGAGGAATTTGAAGCCGAACTTCCAGTGACGACCAAAATTTTGCTTGCCCTTTCTAAAATGCTTACTTCTTATTGGTGGTTGAGTTTAATTTTAGTGATCGGAGGCGGTCTGGCCTTGCGGGCATTTATTAATACCCCTTTTGGGAGAAGGCGTTACGACGCTTTTCTTTTCCATTTGCCAGTTTTTGGCAACCTCCGGCGTCAGATGATGCTGACCGAATTTACCCGTACTTTTGGCCTCTTGGCGGGCGCGGGGATTCTCGTGGTTGACGCGATTAACATTTTAAAAGGTTCGATGAATAGCCCCATTTACCAAGAGGCTCTCGTTGAGGCCAGTGATCAAGTGGAAAAAGGCCTTCCTTTAGCGACCGCATTAGCAAAGACCGAAGTTTTTCCACCGATTCTCCCTCAAATGATTGCCGTTGGTGAAGAAACAGGTAAATTAGAAGAAGTTTTCAGTAAAGTTTCGGCCTATTTCGAGCAAGAGGCTGATGGTGCTGTGCGTAGCTTGACAACTGCTCTTGAGCCTCTTATCATGGTTTTACTAGGAATCGGCGTGGGTTTTTTGATTATTTCGGTGATCATGCCGATTTATAATTTGACATCTCAATTTTAATTGAGAGGAAAATTATCGAGACGAGCGGAGCGCCGAAGCATAATTTAACATCTTAATTTTAAGAAGGGGGGTGAAAAAGAAAGGTGTTTAAAGGCAAAAAAGGGTTTACTTTAATTGAGCTTTTGGTGGTTATTGGCATTTTAGGAATTTTGGCGATTGGCCTTTTGGCGGCCATTGATCCTTTTGAACAACTGAAAAAAGGCCGGGATACCAACCTAAGAAACGTGACGGTTGAATACGTCAACGCTCTCACACGATATTATGCCACTCATGGAACAATGCCTTGGGCAGAAGGAAGCGAGCCTGACGCGGATAGCCTTGATGATGCCACCGTACAGACCTATACCACTGCTTTAATTACTGACGGAGAGTTAAAGCCGGAATTTCAGGATGCCTTAGGAGATAACGCTGAAAAGATTTTTGTTACCGGTGTAGATGACCCCCTTCAGGCAATTGTTTGTTTTGATCCGGATTCAAGGTCTTTAAGTGCTGACGCCACGACAGTCTATAATGCTGATGGGTCGGATGCTAGCGCAACCTGTCCTGACGTGGCTGTGGAGTGTTATTGGTGCGCTCGATAGAGTAAACTTGGTTTGAAAATTTAAAGGCATGGTTATTATCCTGCCCTTCTTATTTTTAGCTGGGTTAGCGGTTGGGAGTTTTTTAAATTGTCTTATTTTTCGATTAAACAAGGGTTTCTCTCCTCTTAAGGGTCGGTCTTTTTGTCCAAAGTGTCAACACCAACTTAGCTGGAAAGATAATTTCCCCCTTTTCTCTTTTGCTTTCTTAAAGGGCCGCTGTCGTTATTGCCACTCCCCTATTTCTTGGCAATACCCCCTAGTTGAACTAGCCACGGGGATCTTGACCCTATTCATTATTCATTATTCATTATTCATTCTTGGTGAGAGCTTCTTAATGACGCTTGACTATTTACTAATCACTTATGCTCTAATTGTTATTTTTATTTCCGATTTTCGTTACGGCACCATCCCCGATGAAATTGTTTTCCCAGCTATAGGTTTAGCTTTTTGGGCATCAATCATCAATCATCAATCATCAATCATCAATTTCCTTCTCGCCGGCCTTGGGAGCGCTGGATTTTTTCTGATTTTAAGAGTAATTACCCGAGGCAAAGGCATGGGTATGGGCGACGTCAAACTGGCCGGTTTAATGGGTTTGTTTTTAGGCTGGCCCAATATCGTGGTCGCCTTCTATTTAGCTTTCTTGACAGGAGGTTTGGTCGGTGTCATACTGATTTTACTTGGTAAAAAACGATTTGGTCAGCATTTACCCTTTGGCCCGTTCTTAACGATAGCGACGGGGATTGCCTTTTTTGGGGAAGACGCAATATGGAAATTTATAGGGAAAATATTAGGTTATTAAGGACAGGCAGACAGAGAAAAAAAGTCGCTAAGGGTTTTACCTTGATGGAACTTTTGGTGGTGGTGGGCCTTTTGGCGATTTTAGCTTTAGCCATTCTTCTAGCCATCAATCCAAAGACCCAAATTGATAAAGCCCATGATAGCCGGAGAAAGTCTGATCTGAGAATGCTTCAGACCGCTTTAGAAGATTATTATAATGACCACAACCGCTATCCTGGCGATTTGAATGAGTTGGCCCCTGATTACCTGGCTAAGATCCCGACTGATCCGGCCACTCAGACAGGCTATGCTTACTCACCAACAGGCAATGATACCTATCGGATTTATGTCGACTTAGGTAATAATCAGGATCCCGATATTGATGATGCTGGCTGTGAAAGTGGTTGTGGACCGGGAGGCGGGACTACCGGGGGAAGTTGTGCTTATGATTATGGCGTTTCCAGTTCGAATGCAGAATTAGAAAGCTGTACCGATTGTACTTTTGGTTGTCAAGGTGCGGTTTGTAACGAGCTGAAACGTTGTGATGGAGCGACCGAGAATTGCTGGGAATGCCCCCGCTGGTTTTGCAGTTCTGATTGTGAAGGGCTCTGTACCAATCCAAGCTATCATTGTACTTTAAAATGAAAAAAGACAACTTATTTAGTCAGGTAGGCTTTACCTTAATCGAATTATTAGTGGCGATGGCGATTATCGCCATTTTGGCGACAGTCGGCTTGGGGGCTTTTTTTAGCTCCCAAATTAAAGGGCGTGATACCCAAAGAAAGTCCGATTTAGGTCAAATTCAAAAAGGGCTAGAGATGTATCTGAATGACCATGGCCGCTATCCAGAAGCAGATGAATTTACTTGGGGAGCTAAATGGGAAGATTCTTCAGGAGAACTTTACATGAAAGAAGTGCCCCAAGACTCTAAATCAAGCGAGGGGGCGACCTATGACTACCAGGTCCCGACTGATGGCTCTGGATCTTGGTATAATCTCTATGCTAAACTGGAGAATGAAAAAGATTCGCAAGTAGAGGCCGGAGGTTATTCGGGTACCGATTGTGGCGATAGCGACCTTTGTAATTATAAAGTTTCTAGTCCAAACGCGCCCTAATGAAAACCCAAAACCTAAAACCTAAAACCCAAAACTTTGGCTTTACCTTAATTGAACTTTTGGTCGTGATTTCCATTATTGGTATTCTCTCAGCCTTGATTTTGGTTAATTTTAATGCGGCTCGATCTCGGGCTCGTGATGCCCGACGAAAAGCGGAATTAGACCAGATAAAAAAGGCTCTTTTAATGTACTATAACGATCAAGCCCCCAGTCTTTATCCGGCTGATGGGGTTCTTGTTTTTGGGGAGACGTTTCAACAGGGAGAAATGACCTACATGAGGGTTATCCCTGATGATCCGCTTACTCCTGACGCAGCTTATAATTATAGTCAAGTAGATTCTGGTCAGAATTTTTGCCTTTGGGCAACCCTCGAGAATTTGGCTGATAGCGATATTACTGCTTCGCAAGCGCGCTGTTCAACGCCTTGTAGTGGCGTTTCGGGAATAGATTCAGACACCGACTATCTTGTTTGCGCGGATTAGCGAATTAAAAGGAGGTGAGAATGGAAAAAATTAAATCTGGCTTTACTCTGATTGAGATGTTAGTGGTGATTTCGATTATCGGTATCCTGGCTTCACTCACTTTAGTCAGCTATACCGGGGCCCAAAGACAGACCAGAGATACCCAAAGAAGGAGTGATCTTAATCAATATCGTAATGCCCTTGAAGGTTATGCTGCCTCTAATAGCGGTCTTTACCCGGCGGCTTCTGCTGGAGACGCCGACGACATTTGTGGGACAGGCAATCCTTTAGAAGATTATATGAGTGATTGCCCGATCGATCCTATTGGTGGAACTGGTTATGGTTATCAATATTGGTCTGATGGGGCTGATTACACTCTTTGGGGGGCCTTGGAAACTGGTGATTATTGGAAGATTTGCTCAAACGGAAAAAGCGGTAAATCAACCAGTGATAGCAGTACCTGTGACTTATGAAAAACAAAGGCTTTACTCTCATTGAACTTTTGGTGGTGATGACCATTATCGCCCTTCTTTTGGGGTTGTCTTTGGTTTCTTATCAGGGCGCCAGAAAAGTAGCTCGAGACGGCCAGAGAAAAGCCGACTTAGAAGAAATTAGAAGCGCTTTAGAGATGTGTCGGACGGACACAGGCAGTTATCCTGGTTCTCTTAGTTCTGGCAGTCCCCTAACCTGCGGTGGTGAAACTTATTTAGATGAAGTCCCCAGTGACCCCCTTTCGGGCAGGCAATACGCTTATAGTGGCAGTGCTGACAGTTATAGCCTTTATGCCGCCCTAGAAATTGACACCGGTGATTCTTACTCAGGTGACTGTGGCGATGCCACCTGTAATTATCAAGTCACTAATCCTTAAATGCATGCGAAAATCCTGTTCCGGCTTTACCTTAATTGAGCTTCTAATCTCGTTTTCCATCATCGCTGTTATTTTTGGTCTTGGCCTGGCCAAATATAACCAATTTAACCGGCGCCAAATTGTAATTCAGGCCGCTAACGAATTGAAAAGCAATCTTCGTTTGACTCAAGGAAGGGCAATTAATGGCGAGAAGGATTGTGCTGTTTGTCAAGTGGGACCAGAGTGTGGCGATAGTGATGACTTGGCCCTTGAGGGATGGTACATCAGTTTTACCGCTGATAGTTATCAGGTTTATGGTCAATGTGGCGGACTCTCCTTCTCCTCTAAAACAACTAATTTAGGAGGACGACAGATTACCCTTTCTTCTACCGTTAACCCGATCTGGTTCAAACCATTAGGTTTAGGAGTTGGGGAAGGGGGGGCGATCACTCTTACTGCCTTTGGTATAGAGGAGACGATTGTTGTTAGTCAATCAGGGGAAATCTACTGAAATGAGGCTTTTATCTAAAGAAAAAGGCCAATCATTAATTGAGGTTTTAGCGGCCTTAGCCGTTGCTTTAGTGGTTATTTTGGGTTTAGTCCGGGTGACGATTTCTTCCATGACTAACGCTCGCTATGCCAAAAATCAATCTCTGGCCACTCAGTATGCTCAAGAAGCAATGGAAGAAGCAAGAGCTTATCGCGACCAAAATTCCTGGGAAACATTTTGGAGCGATAAAGTTCCCTCAACTGAGGGGCCCACGGACATAGATACCATTTTTTCAAAAACAGTCACCTATGAAAACGCAGAGACCAGTTTGGGGGCCGAAGACAGAGCAGAAATAACGGCCACGATTACCTGGTTAGATGGTGTTAAAACACATGAGTCAGAACTGACCAGCTATTTAACAAAGTGGGAGTAAGAATGAGAAAATCTGGTTATACCTTAATTGAAATCTTAATCGTCATTGGGATTTTGGGAATAGTGGCGGTGATCGGGTCAAATATGTTTTTTGCCATTCTTAGAAACACCGCCAAGAGTCAGGTTTTAGCGGAAGTGAAACAAAACGGCAATTATGCTCTTTCGATCATGAGTCGGATGATTAGAAATGCTAGAAGTGTTGATGCTTGTCCGGGAGATTCAATTACGATCACCAATCCCGATAGAGAGACGACTACTTTTTCCTGCGAGGGAGCGAGGATTGCCTCTAATAGTGGGGTTTTTCTGACCAGCGATAAGGTTTTATCGTCAGCCTGCAATTTTTCCTGCACAGAAACAACCCCCGAAACAGTAACCGTTTCCTTTACTCTCACTCAAGCCAGTGGAGAGGAAAGAGTTGAAGAAAAAGCGACCCTTGATTTTAAAACAACAGTTTCTTTAAGAACTTACTAGGAAGCGGAAGGGTTGACTTTCCTTCTCTTTCAAGTTTACAATTAAATCAATGAGAAAATCTGCCCAGCAATCTGGCCAGGCCCCAAAGTTGTGTCGACATACTTCGGGGCAGGCTCTTTTAATCGTTCTCCTGGTGATGGCCGTTGGTTTAACAATTGCCCTTTCTATTGTTTCCCGTTCAGTTACAGATATTCGGATTTCTCAAGAGGAAGAAGAATCCGCCCGGGCTTTTTCTGCCGCTGAAGCGGGCATTGAAGAGTCATTGCGTGCCGGTTCGGCCACAGAGGTCACCTTAGAAGGAATTACGGCTCGAGTGACCGAGACTAGTCGAGGTGCGGGCACGAGTTTTGTCTTTGAAGAACCAGTGGACGAGAATGAAATCCAAACCATTTGGCTCGTCGGTCATGATAGCGATGGCAATTTTGATACTGACACCACTTATGACGGTGATCAAATCTGGCTTTACTGGGGAAATGAGGGCTCAGGAACCGGTGACGGCAATTGTAGTGGCAATCCGGTGCCTGCCCTTGAAGCAGCGATCATCTATGATAATGGCGGTTTTAAAATAAACAGATACGCTTCTGATCCCGACGGAACCAGAGCGACTAACTGTAATAAATTTAATTCTAGCGTTGAGGTCGGCATTTTTTCCTTAGGAGGGAACGATTTCAATTATCGGAAGACCATTGATCTCCCCTCGGGAACAAAATATGCTTTACGTCTGAGACTTTTGTATAACGATGAACCTCACCTTCTAGGCGTCCAGGCGATTGGAGGCGATGTCAATTTTCCTGCCCAGGGTAAATGTTATGAATCAACGGCGACGGCTCCTTCAGGGATAACGCGCAAAGTCAGACAATGCCAATCCTTTCCGGCGCCAGCGGCAACTTTTGATTACGTTTTGTTTTCAGGAAGTGATTTAACCAAATAGAGAGCTGCTCTATGAAAATCTTTGGCCTCGATATCGGTTCTCACACTCTTAAGGTAGCCCAAGTAGAAAAAGCTGGCAACCAATACAGGTTAGTGGCTTTAGGAATGAGCCCTGCTCCAGCCGGAGGGATCCTTTCCGAGGCAGTCAATGACCAAACTCAACTTTCGGAGGCAATCAAAAAGCTTAAATCTGAGGCAAAAATTACAACTAACAACGTTGCTGCCGCTCTTCCTGAAGATAAAATTTTTACGCGAGTGATTGAAATGCCTCTGTTAAAAGAGGATGAGCTCGAGTCGGCGATTAAATGGGAAGCAGAACAATATATACCTCTACCTCTTGACGAAGTTACTCTTGATTATCAAATTGCCTCGATGCCCGACCAGAAAGCAAGCCAGGAAAAGAAAATGGAAGTTTTATTGGTAGCCTCACCGAAACAGTTAATTGATAGATACCTCAAAGTTCTAGAAGGAGCTGGATTACGACCGGCTAGCTTAGAAACGGAGATTATTGCGATTGCCAGAAGTGTGGCTCCGCCCGACTCAACCCCAGTTTTAGTGGTTGATCTTGGGGCTAGAGCTACAGATATGGCTATTGTCGACAAAGGCCAGATTGTTTTTACCCGTTCGATTGGGACAGCTGGCGAAGCTTTGACTCGGGCTGTCGCTACCGAATTAAAGCTTGAGCCAGGGCAGGCAGAAGAATACAAGAAAGCCTATGGGGTTGATCCAAAACAGCTTGAGGGGAAAGTTAAGGGGGCCATCGGACCAATTCTTGACGTGGTGGTTAAAGAAATGGAAAAAGCCCTTGAGTTTTATCGTTCAAGACATAAGGAAACACCGGTCAGTCGAGCCGTTCTTACCGGAGGGACGGCGGGTTTACCAGAGGTAGTTTCCTTGATCGCTCAGAAACTAGGCATAGAAGCTCAACTGGCTGACCCCTTCACTCGCCTTATTAAAGAAGGTGAAATTTTAGCAAAATTGCCTGAAGGAACCAGCCCTCTTTATGCCATCGCGATGGGCCTAGCTCTTAAAGAGGTAAGCTGAATGGAAAAAGGAATCAATCTTCTTCGAGCAAAGGAAAAAGTTTCAGAAAAAGAAATCAAGCTTAGACGATTCTCACAAGTGGGAAGCAGCCTTCTTCTAATTATTTATATTTTAATTTTAGGCAGTGCTTTTTCCTTTTTGGTTATCCAACAAAGAGAAGCGAGCGTCGTCGGGGACAAAATCAAACAAACAGAAACCAAAATTAAAAGCCTCAAGAGCACAGAGTCTTTACAAGTTGCCCTTGGGGAGAGATTAAAAGTACTGAACTCCATTTTTAAAAATCAAGGGCTTGATTATAAAGAAGCTCTGTCAGTCCTTGAGCAATTGACCCCATCAGGAGTGGTTTTATCGAATTTTGATCTAACAAAAGAAGGAGAAATTGCCGTTTCGGGTTTGGCGGACACCTCTTTAAGCCTAGGAGAGTTCTTGGTCAATCTGGTCGCCTCGGAAAAAAATTTAGAAAATATTACTCTCTCATCGGTCAAACGTACCGAGGGGGGCAATTATGATTTCAGTTTAAAATTGCTATTTGCATCAATTTAAAATGAAAAAGACTGATCTCAAATTAATCCTGACTAGATATCGCCCCTTTTTCTTCCCTCTTTTAATTGGTCTGGCTATTTTAATTCTTACCATAACCTTATTGATTCCCAAAATAACCCAAATTTTTGAATTAAGACAGGACCTTTCTAAGGAAAAAGCAAGATTGGCTAAACTCACCCAAAAGTTAGCCGAGCTTAATGGGTTAGATGATAACGAACTGACCACTAAAGCGACTTTGATGGTGGTTGCTTTACCTGCGGAAAAGGACGTGCCCTTGATTTTAGCTACTCTTTCCAGTTTAGGAAAAGAGACAGGAATGGAGGTTGAAAACGTTAAGGTTTCTCCAGGTGAGCTTTCAACGGAGTCTGGGAAAATAAAAAAGAAAGAGAAGGGAGAAGAAACGCCCACTCTTCCTTTTGAAGTTTTAGCTAAGGGGACAATGGAATCGCTGAAAAATTTTTTGAATCGATTAGGATCGACCATTCCGGTGATGCGAGTTGAAAGCGCTTCTCTCTCTTTTGAAGAAGGAGAATGGCAAGCAAAAATCTCTCTTGACACTTTTTTTCTGTCACTACCGAAAACCTTAGGGGCAGTTGAAACTCCTTTGGCCGAAATTACTCCCGAGGAAGAGCTTATTTACAAAAGGATTGAAAAATATCGAGCTCCGGCAATTGAAGGCGATTTACCTTCTGTGGGTACAGGCAAGGAAGACCCCTTTTCTTTTTAGTTAACTTTCTTTTTTCTTAACTTTTTCTTCTTCATCAATTAACTGGACGTCAATCCTTTTTCCTTTTTCGAAAGCTTGAAGTCTAATCAAATTACGAATTGCCTGAATTGTTTTTCCCTCTTTGCCAATGATCAGGCCTAAATCTTTTGGATCCACTTTTAGTTTGAAAATAGAGAGATTTTCGGATTGATCGCAGATTACTTTAACGGCAGCGGGATTATCTACCAGCGATTTAGCGATATATTCGAGAAGTTTCTTCTTAGCGTCAAGCTTAGGCATGGCTTTTTTGAATAAGTCGTCGAACTGCCTGAGTGGGTTGGGCACCTTGAGCAAGCCAATGCTGGTAGCGGGCTTCATTAATTTTTACAGTTGGCGGGCTAGTTTGAGGATTGTAAAAACCAAGTCTCTCAATAACCACACTCTCTCTCTTCCGACGGCTGTCGGTGGCGACAATGCGATAATTCGGCTGATGCTTTTTGCCGGTTCTTGCCAATCTTATTTTAACCATCTTCTTAATTCTATCATCCCTTTTTCAACTTCTCAAGGGCGATTTTGGCGGCTTGTTGCTCCGCTTCCTGTTTGCTGGTTCCCTTTCCTTGAGCCAAGATTTTTCTTTTAAGGTAGACACCCACCACAAAAGTTCGGGCATGAGCTGGTCCGAGAGTCTTGAGAGTTTGGTATTTTGGTGCTTCTTTTGTTCTTGCCTGAAGCTGTTCCTGAAGAGTACTTTTATAGTCTTTGGTTATAGGTTTTCTGGTAAACTTCTCTATTAGAGAAAAGAATTCCTTTTCGATGAATTTCTCTACAACCTCGATTCCCTGATCAAGATAAATTGCTCCGATCAGGGCTTCAACAGAATTGGCCAAGAGAGATGGCTTCTTTTTCCCACCCGACTCTTCCTCTCCTTTTCCCATAATCAAGTAATTGCCCAGGTTTAATTTTTGGGCGATTCGGGCCAAAGAAGTAGTTCTGACAATTTTTGATCTTAAGTTGGTTAGATCACCCTCTTGGTAGCAAGAAAATCGATCATAAAGAAAGGTCGAGATAACAGAAGAAAGAATGGCATCGCCCAGAAATTCCAGCCTTTCATTCGAGGATAAGTGGCTTTCAGGATTTTCGTTAAGGAAGGAGCGGTGGATAAAAGATTGGGTTAAGAGCGCTTTATTTTTAAAATTTACTCCCAGAGATTTTTCTAGCCGGTTAAGATTTTTCATTTTTTCCCTTTTAAGACTGAACCAAGGACACCATTGACAAAACTGGCACTTTTTTCACTTCCATATTTTTTTGCCAGCTCAATTGCTTCATCAATAATTACCTTAGGTGGTTCTCGGTGTTCAATGATTAACTCAAAAATTGCTAAGCGCAGGATAGCCAGATCAATTCGGTTAATTTGAGCAATTGGCCATTCAGGAGCACAGCGGCTGATAGTTTTATCAATCTTCCCCCTGACGGCCAACACCTTTTGGGCCAAGTGATTTTTAATCTTTTCTCCTGTTTTTGAAAATCCCCAGGCATAAAGCGCCTTAATTGCTTTTTTTCTTCTTATGTGGCGCGGATCAGAAGCAACCTTCAATGTTTATTCCTTTTTCTTTTTAGCCACTTTCTCCTTCGTCACTTGGACGCCCTTATATTGGCCACAGTGAAGACAGACGGCATGGGGAAGTTTTTTCTGACCACAGTGAGGACAGGTGATGAGGGACGGAGGGCTAAATTTAATCGCTGACCGTCGTCTCCCCTTTCTTCCAGTTGAATGTTTTCTTTTAGGAAGAGCCATAAAATTTTCTAGTTTGGTTCGATCGCTTTAATTGTATCTCTTTCTAGCTTCACTTTCAAGAGGGGGTGTTTTTTTAAGTTGGGATCTTGATTAGTTAGATTGGAGGCAGCTTTTTTGGTTGCTTTAATTAATGGCAGGTCGTTAAAAGAAGCCATTTTAAGATCCAAAAAACCATGCTGCTTTGTGCCGTAGATTTCTCCTGGACCTCTTAATTCTAAGTCCATTTCGGCGAGTTTCATGCCAATGTTTGTTTTTTCCAAAGCCTTAAGACGCCTGACAATTTTCTTACCAAGGAGTTCAGTGAAAAGAAGGCAGTATGATTGTTTTGAACTTCGCCCTACCCGTCCCCGTAACTGATGAAGTTGAGCCAGGCCAAACCTATCTGCTCCTTCGACCATCATGATTGTGGCTGTAGGGATGTCAATCCCCACCTCGACGACCGGAGTGGAAACTAAAATGTCTAACTTACCATCTTTAAATTTTCCTAGAACCGCATTTTTTTCTTTGCTTTTTAGCCGGCCATGGAGGAGGCCAAGTTTAAGATCAGGAAAAATTCTTTTTTGGAGCTCCTGGAATTCAGTCGTTACTGCTTTGACCGATTGGAGAGTTTCAGAAGTTGATTCTTCGATGAGGGGGCAAATAATAAAAGCCTGGTTTTCATTTCCTTTTATCTGTTCCCGGATCCACTGGTAGGCTGATTCTCTTTTTTGATGAGGAACCACCCAAGTTTTTACTTGTTGCCTCCCGGGAGGCAGTTCATCAATAAGAGAGAGATCTAAATCGCCATACAAGGCGAGGGCGATGGTCCGAGGTATAGGAGTGGCGGTCATCGTTAAAATGTGAGGAGCCTCCCCTTTTTTGATTAATTTGGCTCGTTGTTCGACGCCGAAGCGATGTTGTTCATCAATCACGGCCAAGCCGAGCTTAGTAAATTTGGCTCTTTTATGAATTAAGGCGTGAGTCCCGATAATAAGATCGAACTTTTGAGTTTTTCTTCTTTGGCTACCAGTAAGGAGCTCTACCTGAACTCCTAGAGGTTTTAGAAGCTGTTCAAGGGTACAATAGTGTTGACTGGCCAAAATCTCGGTGGGGGCCATTAAGGCCGATTGCACCCCATTAAGATGAGCAATATAGATAGCCAGAGCAGCGACTACCGTTTTCCCACTCCCTACGTCTCCTTCGAGGAGGCGGTTCATCGGTTGTTCTTTTTTTAAATCAACTAAAATTTCTCGAGTGACTCGCTTTTGAGCTCGGGTGAGTTCAAAAGGGAGCTGATGAAGAAAGTTCAGAACCTCTTTTTGATTGACAAAAAATTTGTAGGCCAGTTTTTTCTTTTCCCATTCTTTTTTACGCATCAAAGAGGCTAACTGAATGAGGAAGAGTTCATCAAAAGCCAAGCGATTTTGGGCTATTTTAGCTTCTTGGTGTGTTTTTGGAAAATGAATTTGCTCAATTGCCATAGAAAGGTCAATGAGATTATTATTTTTCCTTGTTTTTGATGGCAAAAAATCCTCAATTTCAGGCAAAACTTGCTTTAAAAGCGGGGCGATTCGAGAGCGGAGCCATTTAGAAGAAATACCTGAAGTTTCGTGATAGACAGGCACTAGTCTGCCGGTATGAATTGTTTTCCGACTAGCGGAAGGGTTTTTTTGAATTTCATATTCAGGGGAAATTAAAACAATCTTTCGGCCAAACCAATCAGCTTTACCCGACAGGCTAATTTTCATTCCTGGCCTGATGGTTTTGATTAAAAAGGGTTGGTTGAACCAAACAGCCTCAATTTCTCCTGACTGATCGCCTATTCTGGCTTTTTGGATTTTTTTTCCTCGACTGGTGTATTCATTTTTGATTGATAAAACTTGAGCTTTAACAGTGACGATTTCGCTTGGCTGGATTTTTCTTATTGGCGAGACTAAAGAATAATCAATATAGCGGAAGGGGAAATGATACAAAAGATCTTCAGCCGTTTCAATTTCCAAGCGTTTTAGTCGCCGGGCATAGGTTGGCCCGACCATAAAAAGTTTTTCTACTGGCGTGGCAAGATCCATTTTCCTTAATTATAGCTCAAAAACTTTTATCTTAGAAGAACAGAAAGGGCGGGCAGCAAAGCGGTTAGTAAGAGAGCAATTGAGGCAATGGCCACAATAACCATCCAGAGTTTTTGCTGCTTTTTAGAAAGAATCATTTTACCTTTATCTTAAATATTCGTCTTTTGCCGGCTTTTATTATTTCGCCACCTTTAACTTTAATTTTATCTTGAGGATCTATTACTTTCACGCCTTCAAGTTCCAATCCCCCTTGTTGGATTAATCTCTTGGTCTGGGAAATTGTAGCAGTTCCTGCGTAAGTGGGAAGGACCCGAGGCATCAGTTTTGAGATTGTATAAGTTCCTGGTTTAACCGCTCCTGGAGTCCAGGGAATTTTTGTGGGCTGTTCTCTTTTTTGAAATTGTTTTTCAAAACCTCTACTCGCAGCTTTTGCTGCTGCCTCGCCATGATACATTTTGACGATTTCAAAAGCAAGTTGTTTTTTAAGATCCATTGGGTTTTTCCCACCCTGAAGCGCTCTTTTCAGCTCTTTTATTAATTGAAGCGGGACTAAGGTTAATAGTTCAAATGATAAAAGTATAACTTCATCGGGGAAAGACATGATTCCGCCATACATATCGCTTGGTGAGGCGTTAAGGAAAAGAGCATTGCCAGTCGTTTTGCCAACCTTTTTACCTTTAGAATCAACTAAGAGTTTGGTGGTTAAAACAAACTTTTCTTTTCCTTTCATGGCCTTCATTAAAGTCCTGCCGGCAAGCATATTAAATGTTTGATCATTGCCGCCGATTTCCATATCAACATCCATTTCGACGCAATCAATTGCTTGAGCTACCGGATAAAGGAATTCGTGAAGATGGATTGGTTTACCCTGCTTTAATCTTTTCTGGAAAAAATCACGCTCCAGCATTTGCTGAACAGTAAAATGGGAGGCGATTTCAATCAAGTCCTTAAAGGTGATTTTGTCACCCCATTGGCTGTTATATAAAATTTTGGCTGGATTTTTACCATCGAATTTCAAGACTTTTCCTGCCTGAGGTTGCCATTTTTTGGAGTTCTCTAAAACTTGTTTCCTGGTTAACCGCTTTCTAGTGGCTGACTTATCAGTGGGATCACCAATCATGCCTGTAAAATCACCCACCAAAAAAATAACTTCGTGGCCAAGATCCTGAAATTGCCTTAATTTAAGGACGCCCACCATGTTACCTAAATGGAGATTGTCCATTGAAGGATCAAAGCCTTGGTAGAGCCTGATTTTTTCATTAGAACGCAGGATTTTCTCCAGCGTTTGACGCGATGGATAAATCTTCTCTACTCCTCTGGTTAAAACTTCATCTATTTTATCCATTTATTTTTTCCTGATCTAAAGTGATGGTTACTGGACCATCATTGACCAATCCTATCTCCATTCTAGCACCAAATTCCCCTTTTTCAACCCGTAAACCTGATTTTTTCAGTTCGGCAATAAATTTCCCAACCAGATTTTTAGCCACCTCTGGTTTAGCCGCTTGGACGAAGCTGGGCCTTCGCCCCTTTCTGGTATCTGCATATAAAGTAAATTGAGGGACCACTAGGATTTCTCCTTGAATATCAACAATCGATTGGTTCATATGATCTTTTTCATCAGCCATGATTCGGAGTTCCAGGATTTTTTTCGCCAGAAACCGAACCTCTTCTTCGCTGTCACCTGTTTTTATTCCCACCAGAAGTAAAAATCCGGGGCCAATTTTTCCCACCAGCCTCTCCCCCACTTTGACATTGGCTTTAGTAACTCGCTGGATGATCACCCGCATGGCTTCTTATTTTATCATCTTATGGTCTCTTAATAAAACTGGTCTTTAGCTTTACTCTCGATGAGAGCTTATGTTACAATTTTTCCTACGATGTCTTGGCAGCGAGTCTGGAAACAAAGAACGAGACAAATACAGCGGCGGTCACGCTGGCCACGATTATCACGATGGCAGAAATATAGTCGAGCTAAATTGGCCTCAAGGATAGCTTTTTTTGGCTTCATCGGCGTCGTTGGCCTCACTTTCATTTTAGCTATTCTTTTTGCTTATTATGCCAAGGATTTGCCTCACCCAGATAAAATTGTCCGCCAGGAGGGTTTTTCTACCAAGATTTATGACCGGAATGAAGAGCTTTTGTATGATGTTTATGGCCAACAGCGCCGTACCCCGGTCCAGCTCGAAGAAGCGCCTCTTTATTTACGCCAGGCAACGATCGCGATCGAAGATAAAAATTTCTATAAGCATGGCGGTTTTGACCCCACCGGCATCTTTAGGGCTGCCTACAACATCCTCGTTCATCATCGCCTTCAAGGGGGCTCTACTCTTACTCAGCAATTAGTGAAAAATGTTCTTTTAACCTCTCAAAGAACTTTACCTCGAAAGATTAAAGAATTCATTTTGGCAGTTCAGATTGAGAGTCGCTATTCAAAAGATGAAATTTTACAGATGTATCTTAATGAGGCTCCTTATGGAGGAACCGCCTGGGGAGTTCAGGCCGCCAGCGAGATTTATTTCGGTAAGAAAGTTTCAGAATTAAATCTGGTGGAGTCAGCCATTTTGGCAGGCTTACCCCAGCAACCAAGCGTTTATTCTCCTTTCAGCGAAAACCCTAAGGCTTATATTGGGAGAACGACCACCGTTTTGAGAAGGATGCGAGAAGATGGTTATATCAGTCGAGAAGAGGAAGAAGAAACAGTAGCTCAATTAGAAAAAGTGGAATTTGCTGCGGAGGGAACAAGCTTCAGGGCGCCGCACTTCGTTATGTATGTTAAACGCCAGCTTGAAGAACGCTACGGCCAAGCAATGGTTGAACAAGGGGGGCTGCGGGTTTACACCACTCTTGATTGGGATTTACAAGAACAAGCCCAGAAAGCCGTTTCCGAAGAGATTGCCAAGGTTGAATCGATCCATATCACTAACGGGGCAGCCATTGTCTTAGATCCATCAACCGGTGAGATTTTAGCGATGGTGGGTTCTAAAAACTACAGCGATCCAGATTATGACGGAAAAGTAAACGTTACCCTCTCTCTGCGTCAGCCAGGATCAGCCATTAAGCCGGTAACTTACGTGAGTGCCTTTAAAAAAGGTTATACCCCTTCGACTCTCTTAATGGATACGCCAACGACCTTTCCGGTTACTGGGCAGCCGGACTACAAGCCGGTTAATTACGATGGGAACTTTAACGGTCCCCTCCAGGTGCGCTTTGCTTTAGGTAATTCAATTAATGTCGCCGCCGTTAAAATGTTGGCAATGGTGGGGATTAAAGACATGTTAACCACCGCCTATGATATGGGTTTGACTACCCTTGAACCTTCTTCAGAGAACCTACGGCGTTTTGGACTCTCTCTTACCCTTGGGGGAGGCGAAATCCGGTTAATTGAAATGGCAGGAGCTTATTCTGCTTTTGCCAATAGCGGGCTTAAAGTGGAACCAATTTCTATTTTAAAGGTGACCGATAAAGAAGGAAAAGCTTTGGAAGAGTATAAGCCGGTGGCTGGGCGACGAGTCTTAACCGCTGGCCAGGCCTTTTTGATCTCCCATATTCTTTCCGATAATAATGCCCGGGCAATTACTTTTGGGCCAGGGAGTGCCATTAATATTACTGGAAGATCCGTAGCAGTTAAGACAGGGACCACTAACGATAAGCGGGATAATTGGACGATTGGTTGGACGCCTCAAATAATTGCCGGTGTTTGGGTGGGTAATAATGACAATTCTCAGATGGAACATGTCGCTTCGGGTGTTTCCGGAGCAGCTCCGATTTGGCGGCGGATCATTTTAGCGGCTCTGGCCGATAAGCCAGTTCGTGGTTTTGTCCAACCTTCCGAGATTGTGACTGCCGAAGTGGATAGTGTTTCTGGATATCGGGCCCATGATGGTTATCCTTCTCGAATGGAATACTTTATTAAAGGGACCGAGCCGACCGGAGAGGACCCAGTTCATACCAAACTTAAACTCTGTAAGGGTCAGGATAAACTAGCCTCTGTGACTCAAATTGCTAGGGGTGATTATGAAGAGAAAGAATATTTTGTCTTCAAAGAAGATGATCCGGTTAGCCCCGACGGCAATAATCGGTGGCAGGAAGGAATCAATCTTTGGCTGGCAGGTATTGGCGATCCTAAATATCACCCTCCAACTGAATATTGTGGCACTTCTGATGAGGTAGTGGTCCGGATTAAAGAACCAGATGATCATCAGGAGCTTTCGACTAATGATGTTAGAGTTAAGGGAGAAGCAATTAGTGATAGCGGCATTAAAAAAATAGAGATTTTTGTTGATGGGACCCTTAAAGAAACGATTGGTAAGAGGACTTACGAAAAGATAATTTACATGAGTGATGGGACCCACACGATTAAAGTTAGAGCTGAAGACGAAAATGGCAAGAGTGGCGAAGCCGAAATTAAAATTGGCGTTAACGTTCCTTGGGATTGGGCCCCAACTCCAACCCCATCTCTGACACCCTCCCCTACCCCTACCCCAACACCAACCCTATGATTGGCGCTGGAACGGATATGATATACTAAAAGTGAAACTGGTTAAAGAGAGATTAAAATGGGTGAACGAGAGGAGACTCTTACTGAAGGAAGAGATACAGAAGCCCAAGCCTTTACTGGCTATCTTGGAAAAACTTGGGAAGAACGTATCAATGGTCTTTTGGAAAAGATCCCTGGATTTAGTGATAATGGAATGCCGCCAGAGGAAAAAGATTTATATAGGATTACTTTAACACTTAGGATAATCAATGCTACCTCGGCCGAGATGGTCATCGCCGGAAAAGGAAAATTAGCAAGCTTTTATTCTGACATAGCTCAAGAACTGGCAAGACAACATGGTCTAATTTGTGACAGAATGAGCGATGATCAAGGAGTCTTACCTCCTGAGATTAAAGAGAGACTAGATTTTGTAAGAGAAGAAGAAATTTAGTCTTTTTGTTTTAACTTCGCTCTACATTTTCTAAAGATAGTGCTGACTACTCTTTTCCTAATTTTTTTCACTTCTTTATCACTTAAAGTTTTCTGATCACTCTGGTAAGTGAGGCGGAAAGTGCGGGTGTTTTTATAAGAATCGATTAGCTCGACCGACTTAATCAACCTACTTGTCCTTTTTATTTCCTCCATCATTTCCCCCACCAAAGTCTTTAGTGGAACAATAAAAGCTAAGTCTTCAACGATCGCCGGATATTTAGGGATAGGTGTGAAGGTTTTAATCGTGGTGGCATGTTTGATCAAAAGATCAACATCCAAATCAAAAGCAACCACCCTGCCCTTAATTTCAAACCGCCGCAGGACCAGAGGATTGATTTCGCCAACCATCCCTAGAGAATCATTTTTAACCATTATTTCAGCCGTCCGTCCGGGATGAAAGACTTTGCCGTAGAAAGTCTTTTCTAAACCATAGGGTTGAAATTGATAGGTTTTAATGCCTAATTCTTTTAGTAGAACCTCAATGACACCTTTAACTTCGGTAAACTTTTCTTTAACATTAACTCCCGCTAAATAAGAGATTTCCTTTGGTTTTCCTTTGTCTTGAGGGAAATAAGCCCGATCGATCTCAAAGAGCCTGAATTTTTCAAAATAGCGGAGGTTGTCCTTAGTGACTGAAAGCAGTGAAGGGACTAAAGAGCGGCGCATGAACCCTTGATCAACAGTCAAAGGATTAACCAGCTCAAGGTAGTCCTCGTTGGCCGCCCCGCAGGTTTCCAAAAGCTCTTTTCCTACAAAGGGCGGGGTGAGGATTTCAGTGAAACCGACTCCTTTTAAGAAGAGTTTGATCCTTTTTCTCCAAAAAAGATCGGCATTAGATCTGGGCGGCTCGTCTTCTTCTTGAGGAAGGGTGACAGGAATTTTATCATAGCCATAAATTCGAGCAATCTCCTCGGCAATATCGGCCTCCATTGAAATATCTTGGCGCCAGGAAGGAACGCCAACAATTAAAAGATCGCTTTTCTGTTTAACTTTAAAACCTAAGCGATTAAGGATGGAAATCATTTCTTGAGGGTTGATGTCAATACCAATAAAGTTATTGAGCCATGAAGGCTTAACTCTGACAATTTTCGGTTCATATTTCTTGTTTTGAATATCGATCAATTCTGAGCCGACCCTTGCTCCAGCTAGCTTCTGCATCATCTCGATTGCTCGATTAATCGCTGGCAAAGTGAGAGTAAGATCGAGATTTTTTTCATATCTAGTTGAGGCTTCAGTTCTCAAATTTAATTTCTTACTGGTGATTCGGCTGTTTTTGGCATCAAAAGTAGCTGATTCTAAAATAATTGATTTAGTGCCTGAGCCAATTTCTGTACTTGCTCCTCCCATGATTGAGGCTAAAGCAATTGGTTTTTCCGCGTCAGCAATTAATAGACTATCCGAATAAAGATCTCTCTTAACTCCATCCAAAGTAACTATTTTTTCCCCATCACGCGGGGTTCTGACGATAATATGGTGGTTTTTCACCTTGTCGTAATCGAAGGCATGTAAAGGTTGCCCGAGTTCAAGCATGACGTAGTTAGTGACATCAACGATATTATTAATTGAACGAACGCCTAGTCTTTCTAAGCCGGTCCTGAGCCAGTTGGGTGAAGGGCCAATTTTGATACCAGTAAGAACAATACCACAATAGCGAAGGCAAAGATCTTTTGCTCGAGTTTCAATTTTAACTGGTAGCTTTTTTGTTGGCTTGTGTTTTTGGGCAGCTAGCCTCTCAAGAGGATCGTTAATTTTTGCGTCGAAATAAGCGGCTACTTCTCTGGCCAGGCCCAAATGGGAGAAGCAGTCGGGGCGATGAGTTAACCCCTTATTTTCAATTTCTAAAATATGATCCTCTCCTTTTCTCTCAATATTTTCGATCTCAGCTAAGGAAAGAGTGATTTTATCAGCCGCCGCCTGGGGCGATTTTTGAATTTTTACAAATTTTTTCAGCCAATTATAAGAGATGAGCATAATTAAAATTGATTCAGGAAACGCAAGTCGCCCCCAGTAAAAAGACGAATATCATCAACTTGATATTTGATCATTGCTAATCTAGTCGGTCCAGGGCAAAAAGCAAAGCCGGAATATTTCTTAGGATCAATCTTGGCGTTTTTTAAAACTACTGGGTGGATCATGCCTGATCCCAGAATCTCCAGCCAACCAGAACCTCCACAAGCAGAACACCCCTTTCCCTTACAGTGAGGGCAAGAGGCCGAGATTTCGGCGCAAGGCTCAACATAAGGGAAATAGCTAGCCCTAAATTGGAGTTTAGTTTCGTAACCTAGAACCTTCTGTAAAAAGGCATAAAGAGTACCTTTCAAGTCAGCAAAGGAGATGTTTTTACCAACGGCAACGCCTTCATAGTGATGAAAGCAGGCTGCATGGGTCGCATCCTCTCTTTCGCAACGAAAAACCCAGCCAGGCACAGCGACCTTAAAGGGTGGTTTTAGTTTTTCCATCACTCTTACCTGCATAGCTGAAGTATGGGTTCGGGGGAGCATGCCGTTAGTCAACCAGAAGGTATCCTGAAGATCTCGGGCTGGGTGATGCTTTGGGATATTTAAAACCTCAAAATTATAATGATCAGTTTCGATCTCCGGCCCTTCCATGATTTGATAACCCATTTGTTCAAAGACCTCGGTTAATTCCCAATTGATTTGAGTGACGGGATTAATATGACCAACAGGAGGTTTTTTGCCAGGAGCAGTTACATCAAGCCAATCATGATCAATGGCTGATGGCTGATGGCTGATGGCTGATGACTGACTGGCGATGGCGTTTTCGATCGCCTTTTTAACGTCATTAAGAAGCCGGCCTAATTCTTTTTTTTCTTCAGGTTCAAGAGAGGGCAGTTCTTTTAAAAGCTGGGTGATTTCGCCTTTGCGCCCTAGATAGTTAATTCTTAACTCTTCCAGCTCTTTCCCATCTTGAGCCTCAAGAATACTGGAAATCGCCTGGCTTTTGAGATTTTGAATTTTAGCAATATCCATGACTGTTTTTCTTTAAAATTATTCTATCATATTACCAAATAGATGGTTTTTCTGGATTTAAGAGATGAGTTTGCATTGGTCTGCCATCAGGGCAAAGGCTGGCCTGGACTTCTCTAGCGGCGGACACTATCTCGGCTTCATTGGTTTGCCTTCCTTCTCTATTAGCTCTTTTTTCGGCTATGGCCAATACGTTACAACCAGCACAACTTCCGGTTTGAGCTTGTAGGCATTCTTTTTTCATTTTTACCTCCTTTCTGACAATAAAAAACTCCCCTTTAGGGAGTGTTGTTTTTTATTTTCTTAGTTCTTTAAAAGCGCAAAATCCAACCTCCCCGTGGACAGCTAAGCAAAAGTAAAGCTAAAAATTGCTGTTTGGGTATTGGTTGGAACTTGCATTGGGGGAGATTATACGATACGGGTTAAGATTTTGTCAAGCTTTTATCTTTTTCACTATTGCCCTGAAACTGTCTGGGTCTTCGAGGCCAATGTCAGCGAGAATTTTGCGGTTGAGTTCAATTTTAGCTTTTTTAAGGCCGTTGATGAATTTGGAATAGGAAATTTCGTGGGGAGTCAGGGCGGCGTTAATTCGCGTTACCCAAAGCCTTCGCAGGTCGCGTTTCCTGAGTTTTCTGCCGATAAAAGCATATTGACCGGCGTGGAGGTCAGCCTCTTTAGAGACTTTGTAGAGCCGGCCTCGAGTCATCCGAAAGCCTTTAGTTCGCTTTAAAACCTTTTTATGCCTTTTTCTTCTGGTGGTGCCAGTTTTAACTCTCATTCTTATTTTCCTAGTAGTTTCTTGACTTTTCTTTTCCAGGCGCCTTTTAACTCTTTAGAAACTTTTTGAGCCCGAACTTGGCCTTTTTTCTTCTTTCGGCGCAAATGACCAATATGGGAACCCCGGCGTAAGATTTTGCCAGTTTTGGTGACTTTAAACCTTCTTTTGATTGACTTTCTTATCTTTTGCTTTGTTTTTGCCATTCTGGCCTCCTTTTAGGGGAGAGAGGGTCATTGTCAGTTGACGGCCAAAGAATTTTGGCTCTTGCTCGATGGCTGAGAGAGAAGAAAGCTGCCCAATGATTTTTTTTAAAAGATCGTAGCCAAACTGTTTCCGGGTAATTTCTCTCCCAAAAAAACGAACGGTAACTTTAAGTTTATGGCCTTCTTTTAAGAATTCTTCGGCTCGAGCCAAACGAAACTCCAGGTCTTTTTTGGCAATAAAAGGCCGAAACCTGATTTCCTTAATTTCTCCTTTTTTAGCTTTTTTCCTTTCCTCTTTTTGTTTTTTAGACTCGAGGTATTTAAATTTTTTAAAATCAATGATTTTACAAACCGGAGGCTTGGCCTTAGGTGCTACTTCTATTAAATCAAGGCCAACTTGGTTGGCCTTTTTTAAAGCTTCTCCGAGAGAAAGAACGCCAATTTGCTTGCCTGCCTCGTCAACAACTCGGACTTGATCCGCTTGAATGTAATGGTTAATCCGATAAAACTTTCTTTTTGCCAATCTGATTGGTTTTTAGCTTATCACACCTGGCGCTTTTTATCAATATCCTCCACGATTCTTTTAAGGAAAAAAGCCAACGACATACTGCCTAAGACTTTTTCTCCTCTTGTTCGGACATTGACTTTTTTAGCCATAATTTCTTTGTCACCCACGATAAGCATATAAGGAATACGTTCAATTTCGGCATTACGAACTTTAGCGGAGGTGGTGTCGCTGCGATCATTAAGCTCAACCCTAATTCCGGCCTTAATGAGCGTCTCATAGATTTTCTGAGCATATTGGTTATGTTTATCAGTGATGGGAATGACCACTGCCTGGACTGGTGAAAGCCAGACGGGTAAGGCGCCATTGAAATGTTCCAATAGAAAGGCAATAAATCTTTCGTATGATCCTAAAATTGCCCGATGAAGCATGACCGGCGTTTTTTCTTTTCCGTTTTTATCGGTATAAGTTAAACCAAACCTTTTAGGCATAGCAAAATCAATTTGAACCGTCCCCAGTTGTTGATCATTACCGAGGGCGTCTTTAGACATATAGTCGATTTTTGGACCATAGAGGGCTGCTTCTCCTACCATTACCTTTCCTTTAAGATTGAGCTCTTTGGAGATTTCCTGGATCATTTTCTCTGCCCTCTTCCAATCGAGTTCTTCGCCAATATATTTTTCTGGAGTCTTAGGATCTCTGACAGACAGCGATATCCATTGATTGCCCCACAGACCCACTCCTTTATAGAATTTTTCGATAATCTTACAGGTGTTCATCGCTTCTTGTTTGATTTGATCAACTGTACAAAAGGTATGACCGTCATCGACAACAAAAGACCTGGTTCTTGCTAGCCCGCCAATTTCTCCTGGCTTTTCATCTCTAAACTGGGCAGTGGATTCAATATATCTTATTGGTAAATCTCGATAACTTCGTGGCCGAGAAGCGTATATCTGGGTATGATGAGGACAATTAACCGGTTTTAAAATAAACTCAATATCATAATGTGATTTTACTGTAAAGAGTTCGCCTTTAAACTTCTCCGCATGGCCAGAAATTTTATACAAATCAATTTTGGCCATATGGGGAATCCTTACCTCTCGCACGCCATATTTTTTGCTGATATCCAATAAGGCTCGGTAAAGCTCATTAATAATTATGGTCCCTTTCTCGGTATAGAGAGGCAGGCCTGGACCGACTAAATTAGAGAAGGTAAAAAGATCTAATTTTTTCCCTATTTTTCGATGATCATTTCTTTTGGCTTCCTCTTGGCGGATTAAATATTTTTCTAAATCGGCCTTATTAGCAAAACAAGTACCATAGATCCGAGTTAACATCGGGTTTTTCTCACTCCCCCGCCAATAAGCGCCGGCAATTGATAAAAGCTTAAAATGGCCAATTTCTTGGGTGCTTTTTAGATGAGGACCTTCACAAAGATCAATGAAGTCGCCCAGCTTGTAGAAAATAACTTTTTTCTTGCCCTCTTTTTTAAGGCCGCGAATGAGCTCGATTTTATAGGTTTGACCGAGCTTCTTCATCACTTCTAAAGCTTCAGCGATTTTTACCTCTTTTTTTTGAAATGGAAGGTTCTTTTTAACCAATTGACGCATTTTCTCTTCAATTTTGGGAAGATCCTCTTCGGAGATTTTGGCGGGAAAATCAAAATCATAATAAAATCCGTCCTCAATGGCTGGGCCAATGCCAAATAATACCTTAGGATAAAGGGCTTGAACCGCCGCCGCCAATAGATGAGAACAGCTGTGGCGCATCTTTTCTAGATTAATTTTAGCCATCTGGTGGGCTCGAGAGGATTTGAACCTCTGGCCTTTGCCATGTCAAGACAACGCTCTAACCAACTGAGCTACGAGCCCTGGCTGGATGACTATAATTTTACTAAATTGATAAGATTTAGGCAAGCTTAACCGGCCTGGGTGGCCATGTATCTTTCTTGGGAGAGCATGAACTTGGTGCCCGACTTTCCTACCTGAGCCCAATAGTGGGAGCGTTTTTTGGCCCGTTGATTGGCCAGAGAGAGCCAACTTCTTGATTCCTCAATTCTTTTCCTAAAGAGAGCAATAAATTGTCTAAGCCGTTCAAGAAAGGTGAGATGATAAACTCCAGGTTCCGCTGGAATCTGCATGGTGGCGACTTTTACTTCTTGGGCCAAGCCTTCGGTTGACTCGGCTAGCTTTTTTAACTCTTCCTGAATGGCTTTGATTTGGAGCTTTGTTTCCTGCTCTTTACGAGTAAAAATCAACTTTTCTTGGCGGCGAAGATCAGCAAATTCTTGAGAAAATTGGAGCCGCTTTCGTTCTCTGGGTGTTTCTTGAGAGCGAATTTTGTTTAAGTCAATAGTCTCATTAGGAGTTAGTGTGCCCGAACCCTTTTTAGGTCGGCCAATGATCTGTCCAGCTGCACTTTCAGCCATGCTTTCGGCTAAATCATGAGTGGCTGAATCGACCACTCCGCCACTTAGGTCACGAAGCGCCTCGAGGAAACTATCTGACCTAATCGGTTTAACCTTTCTCTTTTTCTTAGGGTCCATTCTTTTATCCACAAACCAATCCTCCTTTTTGGGCAGGAGGATAAGATTAGGCTTATAATACTATAATTTCATTAAGTTGTCAATGACGGCTCTTTTACGTAAAATTTGCTTAATGTAAGCTCTTTGTGCTGGTGTGTCAGCTGATTGACGGGCTTTTTCTTCAGGAACGGCCTTGATCATCGCTTCGACTTCACTCTCTTTGACCTCAATTCCTTCTTTATCGGCAATAGCAGCCAGGATTAACTCAAGCTTGATTTGTTCTTCGCTTGTTTTTTGATATTCACCTCGGATTTGGTCGGTGGTTTTTCCTGAGGAAGCGAGGTATTGTTCAAGGGTCAAACCTAGGCGATTAGTTTGATCAAGAAGGCGGGAAAGCATTCGGTTAACCTCGTTTTCAATCAGGAGTTTCGGGACTTTAACCTTAACGGTTTTCAAAAGAGCTTCAAGGGCTTTATTTATCCTTTGACTTTCCCCTTTCCCATTCTGGGTGGAACTTTTGGCGTCTTTCGCGTTCATCTCTTTTCCTGGCACCCAGATTTTTTCAGCTGCGAGGGCTTTCCTGATTATCTCTTTGTATTGACCTAGTTTTACTTTGGGAAGCTCGCAAGTAATCGCCTTAATTATCCAATCTTTAGCTTCCTCCATGGAAACGACTTGAATTTGAGGATTGATGATTGGTTGGAGTTGATGTTCTTGAATCGCCTCAACGTAGACTTTGGTGACCAGCTCTTTTAAGACTTCTTCGTAAACTTTACTTTTATCAAGTTTTCCTTCCACCAGTTTTCTGGGCGCCTTACCCTTGCGGAAACCCTTAACGGCGATTGTTTTGGTCAGCTTTTGGACAGTCTCCTCATAGGCCTTTTTCACTCTCTTTTGAGGAATGGTGATCGTCAGCTCAATCGTGCCATCAGATTGTTTGTTTAAAGCAGAAATCATTTAACGATGTCCTCCAAGACTTCTCGGACGCCCCACGACCTTAGGTTTGCTTCTAAAAAATTTTCTTCGGAACCGATCAGGCGTGCGATAGCCTAATTTCTTTTTTTGTTTTTTAAACGGTGGCGGTTCCTGGTCCTGGGTCATACTTTCACGATTATACCAAAGATGAGAGCCGTTTTAAAGCGTGGAGTTTTTCGTAGTGGCCCAATTTGGCCTTATTGACGCTCTCTTTGAGAAAGGCGATTGATTGGTTGTAGGTTTTTTGATCGACTGGATAAGGGATGCCATCTTTGCCTCCATGGGCGTAAGAATATCTGGCTGGGTCGCGGGTGGAGGCTGGAGAGCCATAGACCAGCTCGGCAATCAATGATAAAGCGCGGATCGTTTTTGGTCCCACTCCTTTCATCCCCAAAAGAATTTCGAAATCTTCTGGTTGTCTTTCATAAGTGCTTAAAAAGATTTTTTTAAGATTTTTAGGATTGATGTCGCTGATTAAGAGCTGATGTCTTTCGGGGAGTTTGATTATTTGGAGTTTTTGGATAGTTTTGGCTATTTTTTCCGGCTTCAAACGAGAAACTCTAGTCGAGGTTTTTCGATTTTTCTTGCTTTGACTGGCAACTAAATTGAGAACCGATGAATGGTGATCGCAGGCAATCCCAGTATGAGGTTCGTTGACAAAGTTAGCTACCTTATCCGACAGCCAGTGGTAGCGGCGAGCCCAGCGATTAGAGGGATTCATTCCCTGCTGGACGACAGCCCACTTACCCGCTTTGGTGGTAAAAAAAGTATGATGGTAGAGCTGATAGCTGTCTTGGAGAGCATTGTTATCCACTTTAGCCGCCATTTTTGAGGCATAGATCAAAGGCTGGCTATCAAAAGAATATTTTTGGCTGGCCTTTTCAATTTCTGATGGAGTTTTTCGAGAAGCCCTACCTTTACCACCAAAAATAAAAAGACCTAAATCTTTAATTGGTCGCAAGCCTTCTTTAATGGCCCCACAGGTAGTGGTCGTCAAGCCTGACGAATGCCAATCAAAACCCAGAACACAGCCAAAAGCTTGAAACCAGTCGGGGTTGGTAATTTTTTTCAAATACTCGTCTTCTCCCTGTTCGGTGATGAGAATCAGGGAAATTTCTCGAGCCAGCTTAGTCATTTTTTCAAAAAGCCAACGAGGAGCAAAACCATAATGAAGAGGTAAATCAGCGGTGCCGGTTTTCATTTTTGGGTTTTATTTGGGTAACAAAAACAGTATAGAAAGAAAAATAAGAGATGTCAAGCTGAAGATCAAGACTAAAAAGGCAAATCGTCTTCGCTTAACCTTGATTGTTTTTGGACTTTATCTTTCATTGGACAGATTGGCAGAAAATCGCAGGTCGAACAATATTTATTGGGAGTAGCCGGAAACTTATTTTCTGATAAGATTTTCTTTGACTGCTCTTTGATTGAATTTAAAGTTTGATTGAGTTTCTTTTGGCTGGGTTGATAATCAATGATTTTGTTTTCGCCCAAAAAATAATAGGCAACCGAGGCAATCGGTAAACGGAATTTTCTTTCGAGGATAATGGCGTAACAATAAAGTTGAAGAGGATCGACCTCTTTAGGCTTCAGTTTGCCGGTTTTATAGTCGATAATGTGAAGCTTGTTCTTCTTTTTATCAACTCGGTCAATTCGGCCTAAGATACTTAAGTCCTCGTCGACCTCAACCTCATGATAATCTTCAACTAGAAATGGCTGGGTAGTCAAATCTTCTCGCCGAATAAAGTTTTCTAATTGCAGAAGAGCTTTTTCGCCCCATTTTTTCTCGTCTTCCCGATCGCGAAAGCCCTTGCGGTTTCTGGCCCATTTGACTCGCAAAATTTGAGTGGCCGTTTCTAAATCTCTTTTCCCTGGAGGAATGGTAGCGAGGAAATCCTTTAAGGTGGCGTGGACATGATCCCCCATTGTGAAGTAGGGCCGATCCTGGTGATAAACGTCAGCGATTCGATCAATGTAAATATACTTGTATTGCTGGGGACAGAGCTGGAAAACGCTTAATTTATAGGGAGAGACTTTCAACACGCTATCAATATCTTACCATGGAGTTACTGGGAAAGCTCGTTTTCGATATCGGAAAGCTCTTTATCTAGCTCATCTAAATCGGTGTCATCCAGGTCAGTTTCGATCTCTTCGATTTCATCAGAGGTTCCTTGTTCTTGAAGGTCTAAGGTGGCTTGATCAACTTCTTCAGTTGGGGTGGGAGTTAACGTTGGGAGGGCCGAAGTTGAAGGAGATTGTTTTCTCAAAGAAAACACCAAGATTCCCAGGAGGACCAGACAGGCGATGGCAATGGCCACCCAAATAAACCAAAAGCGTTCCAGAAAACTCGGCTTGGAAATAGGTTCCGGCATTGGATAAGGGCCTTCTCCGGTTGGCGGTGGTGAAGGGGGCGAACTGCCTTCAGAAGGAGTTATTTCTGGTGATGTTGGTTGCACTTCTTCAGCCATTATTCTTCTCCTTCATTAACTCTTAAGCCGCGGATATCGCCGATAAGATCAACTAAACTTTGGTGAACGGCGATCAGGCTGGTTTTGATTTCTTTAATCAGGTCGCGAACCGTTTCAAAGGTTTCTTTTGGATCTTCACTGGAGAGAATGTCTTCCAGACTTGCTTGGGCGTCGGCAATAGCTACCTTGGCTGAGGCTAGCTCTTCCTTGGCTGTTTCCAGGCTCTCTCTAATGGAACTGGTATCAATTTCTTCATCAGCGGCTTCGATTTTAGCTAACCGGCTCTCAATCCGGGCAATCAATTTTTCTAGGCGGCTGATGGCCGCCTCAAATCTTTTAATCAACCGGCCGAAAAATGAGCGAATTCTTGCTTGTCTGTTTTCAGAAAGTCTTTGCCTAACAGTTTCTCTTTGTTCTTGTTGGAGCTCTAGTTGTTCCCCAATTTCTTGCCGCTTAAGCCTCAAAGTTTCTCTTATCTGCTCTAATTTCTCAAGCCGAAGAGTGGCTGCACTCGTAGCTTTGACTACCACCGGCTTATCTGATTCAGTAAAAGCCGGACTAGTTGCCTCTCGAGCCGAGACGGGTGACAAGAGGAAGAGAAGAATAATCAGTGATAAAAGAAAGATAAAAGGCCGCTTTACCATACCAATCATAATACCGATATCTTTTTTTGTTTGTCAAGCTTTAACTCAGCGTCTAATCTCTTTTGCCAACCAAGCAATCGGTTTTCGCTGATGCTGCCAAAAAAGGTCAGTCCAAACATAATGGGCTGCTAATTTTTTCCATTTTCCCCAGCGGTTAATTCTTTTTAAAATTCGCTCTTTGGAAACAAGAGGCTTATTATAGAAAAGTCGTGAATATATTTTCTGCTCCCAAGGCGGCAGAGTTTCCAAAGCATCGTGACGGTGAAAAACCTCAAAAAGAAGGTAGTCAAGTGAGGCTGGGCCGATGCCAAAAAGTTGAATTAGTTTTTCTTTGAGCTTCTCATTGGCAAGACAACGCATCTTTTTCTCATCAAACTTGCTTTCAACAAAATCTTCAGAAATTCGTTTAAAGAACTTGGCTCGGTAACCCACTTTAAGATCGCGCAGTGCCTGTTCGCTCGCTTCATCCATCTCGGCTGGTTCCCAGAAAACATAAAGTTTTTGGCTATCAAATTTAATCAATTTCCCATAGTTATTTAAGAGAGTGTCCATCATCTGGATAGTGCGCCGGACAGTGGCGTTTTGGAGAACAACGTAAATCATCAACGACTCGTAAAGGTCATAGCCGCACTTACTTCTCATTCCCAACCACTTTTTAATCACCGGGCCTAAAACCCTATCTTTTTTGAATTTCTGATTGAATTTTGATAAGTCAAGATCGAGTTCGAATCGGTATTTAATCTCTTTAACTAAATCCTTTTTGAAATTCTGGTTTAAAAGTTTTTGGGAATAGACCGTTAATTTAACTTTCGGATTTTTAATTGTTCCTTGATTTTCCAGTCTAATCCCCAAAGGTTTCCCTTGGAACCTCATTGTTTGCCGCCATTTACCGGGTTGGTATTTTTCGGTTGGAGTGGGAAAGTGGGCCGGGTTGTAAACCGTGCCCTCAAAATTAAATGGAGATTTGGGAATAAGTTCTGTTCTCCACTGGTGGTTTAAAATAATGGTTTTTTTCATGGCTTGGCTTCCAGTCCTAGTTGTAATTTTAGGTCGAGCTTGTTTACAATTCAAGTAAAGCTTTAATAAAAAGGACACCTTAAATGGAAACAGACTGGTCTAAACAGTGGAAGGATTGGGAAAAAAATTATCGAAATATTTTCTGGAGGGCTTTGATCTGGGCGCCAGCTGCCTGGGCTTTAACCCGCGCTTGCAGAAAATTATTGGCCGGGGCTAGTTTGGAAAACTCTAAAATCCTGAGTTTGGGTTCGGGTACTGGGACGAGCTCCTTGATCATTGCCAAAATCTTAAAAGCCAGGAAAATGACTTTAGTGGACGTTGATCAACAGGGGTTAATGATTAGTAAAAAGCTGATTAAAGATTCAGGTTTAAAGATTAAAGTAGATTATTTGAAAGCAGACGTTCTCAATTTGGATTTGAATGAAAAATTTGACCTGGTTCATTCCGAGGGCTTGATTGAGCATTTTTACGGAAAGAATAGGATTAAAGCGCTTAAAAAACACGCTGATTTTTGTAAAAAAGACGGCTATCTCCTGATCTTCGTTCCCTTTAAAGGAATCCAGTACAGCCTTTTAAAATGGGCCTTAAACCTATTCAATCAATGGGTTTATGAGGAAAAACCTTTTACCAAACAAGAAATACGAACCTTATGCCAAAAACTAAATCTGGAGATAATCAAAGAAGAGACTTTTCTCTGGATGCACGAGATTGGGATTTTGGTTAAGAAAAAGCAGAAAGATTGAACCTCTTTTTATTGAACTTTTCTTTCTTCTCTGATAAGGCTGAAGGCACACGGAAAGACGAAAAGTAAAGTTAGAATACCAAGAAGAGTGAAAATGAGCTTGGTGTCGTAGAGATCTTGAATTCTGCCACTGATGGCAACTACGAAAATAAAGAAGGCGCTGACGAGCATGTTAAGAGAAGAAACAGCTGTCGCTCGGTATTTTGATAAAAATTCAAGATTGGTATATTTATCCAAGATGGCAAAGCGAGAGCTGCCGGCTGTAGTAATTCCCAGTAACAAGAGGGGGGCGAGTATCTTTGGGATAATAATACCAGGTAGGAGGGCAAGAGACATGATGATTGGAAAACCAAAATAAACCCTTTTCCGGGATAGAAATACTTCCTCTTTTTCCATAAGAAACAAAATTAGGAGCGAGCTGATTAAATAAACTGAGCCAAATAGCCAACTCATTTCAATTTCTGAAAAACCAAAATCTTTGGCAAAAGGCTGACCATAATAGTAAAGACACGACCAGGTTATGCCCCCGACCAAGGTATAAAAAAGGGTTAGTCTTTTTAGATAGCTATTTTTAAAAAGTTCCCTGAAACCGATTTTGTTTTGCTCAATATAGGATTTGAAGGTAAACTTTTCCGTGTCAATTCTGGGTTCAACCATGAGATAAATAAAAATGATTGCTAGGATTTCTGTTAGCCCAGTAAAAGCATAGGGAAGGCCAATACCGATTTGATAAAAATAGCCGCCAAGAAAGGTGGCAACAGTTAACCCTGCCCGGTAGATAAATCCTGCCCTGGCCATATATTTTGAGAAGTAGTTTTCTTTCCCCAGTTCTTTTAAAGTATCAAAAATGATGGCGACATCCGCCCCGGAAATAAAAGCGGCGCCAATGCCCACAATCCCGTAACCAGTAAAAAACATTAAGGCTGAATTGCCGAAAGATAAATAGATATATCCTAAGCCACTTAGGAGCCATCCCAAGATGATTGTTTTCTTTCTTCCAATTAAATCGGCCAAAGCGCCGGTTGGTAACTCGAGAAAGGTGGTGACAGCGAAAGAGAAGGAGTATAAAAGGGCCATTTGGGTAAAATCCATTACTCTTCTTTCAAATGCTACCCAGACGGGGATAATAAAGATTAAGGCAGTGAAAAAACAAGTAATATAAGCTAAATTAATATTCCTTTTTAATCTATTTTTATAATCCATACCTTTTTATCTTTTTCTTAGAAAAATTTGTCTTTCTAAGAGATCGAATGCTTGAAGGTGGGCAGGATCAGTGACCAGCTTTCTTGCTTGAGCGATGGTTACCCACTTTGATTGATTAAATTCTTCTGAATCAGTCTGAAAATTACGGCCATCAGTGGGGAGTAAATACCAAAGATCAAAATGGGTCCGACAGATTTGAGGGAGGTTATTAATCTTGGTAATCGTCAACAGAAAAGGATTGCCAATTTGTTTTTTAGTTAACTCAATTCCCAGTTCTTCTTTGATTTCTCTAACCACAGTTTTAAGAGGAGATTCGCCTTTTTCAATATGCCCTCCAGTTATAAGCCAACGGCCGGCCTTTTTGTGATAGATAATAAATATTTTTTGAGATATGGGGTTGTAAGGCAGAAAATAAACACAAAAATGGTTTTCTTTATTTTCGCTTCTAAGCAAGTTGCCCTCATTAATTCTTTGGAGAAAGCGACGATAAACTTTTTTATCGCAAAGCGAGGGATCAAGAATTTTTCTTAATTGGTTAGCAAGGTTCATGTTAGGATTTTTTCTTTATCTGATAATATCTCTTTCCCTTTAATTTTTTTGGGAGGAGGTTTTTATCCTTGCGGGGATACTTTTCATAGTCGCGGCCGTAGCCCAAATCTTTCATTAACTTCGTTGAGGCGTTGAGGATTTCCAGGGGAATTGGGAGATTACCGTGTCTTCTAACATCTTCTTGGGCGGCTCTCAAACCATTGTAAGCCGACCGATCCTTTGGGGCTTTGGCGAGATAAACTGTTCCGTGGGCCAGATTGATAGCACATTCGGGATAACCAATCGTCTCACAGGCTCTAAAGACCTCGTTAGCAACTACCAGGGCGGTTGGTTGGGCCATTCCTATATCTTCACTGGCAAAGATAACCATTCGCCTAGCAATAAACAGGGGGTCTTCGCCTGCTTCCACCATCCGGGCTAGATAATATAAGGCAGCGTTAATGTCACTAGCGCGCATGCTTTTAATATAGGCACTAATCGTGTTGTAATGCTCATCACCCGCTTTGTCATAAAGCAAAGATTGTTTTTGGAAAACATCTTTAATTAATTGAAGCGAAATGTTTTTCTTACCCCTATTAATCGAGCTGGCGATTTCGATGGCGTTTAAGGCGATCCGGGCGTCGCCGCTTGCGGCCTGGATTAAAAAATCAAGGGTTTTGGGTGCCATTTTTAATTTCAGTTCTTTTAAGCCTCTTTTAATGACGATCTTTAATTCTTCTGGTTCAAGTTGATTGAGAACAAAAACCCGGCTGCGTGACAAGAGCGGGCCAATGACCTCAAAAGAAGGATTTTCGGTCGTCGCCCCAATTAAGATGATAGTCCCCTTCTCTACATGAGGCAAAAAAGCATCTTGTTGGGCCTTATTGAACCGATGGATTTCGTCTAAGAAAAAAATTGTTTTTTGATTAAAGGCGTTTAAACGTTCCTCAGCCGCTTTGACAATCTGACGGACATCAGCCAGAGTGGTGGTGACCGCTGAATGAGAAGCAAAATGGCTTTTGGTTAGACCAGCAATAATATGAGCCAAAGTAGTTTTGCCTGACCCTGGTGGCCCCCAGAAAATTATTGAAGGTAACTGGTCTGATTGGATCAGCTTGCGGATGATCCCATCTCTCCCTACTAGATGCTTTTGGCCAACAAACTCCTTAAGGGTTTTTGGTCGGATTCTGTCAGCTAGGGGTGATTGGGTTTTTCCCATAGTCTTATTTTAGCCGAAGAAAACCCAAAGAGTCAAGAGGTTGGTTTACTCTTCAAACTCGACTTCCATATCCAAGACTGGCGGGTTAAGGCCAGTTTCGCGAAGGTCAACTTCTTGGAGGTCAGTTTCGTTGGCTTCGAGGTCAACTTCAATGCTTAAAATAGTTGAGTCGTTGGCATAAGCTGAAGGAGTGGCCACGGTTTCTGAAATTGGGGTAGGCGTTGGCGTGGTTGAGGTCAATGATAGTCCCCCGCTTTCCAGCATTTGGTGAAGATAAGTCACCCAGAGAATGGCAAAGCTTAGAGAAAGAATGACGAAAATCAAAACAACGATAATGATTTTCTGTTGTCGATGAATCGCTCTTTTAATCACCTTTTAACTCCCGAATAATCTCCAAAAGATAGGAATTGGCCTCTTTAAGGTATTGGTGGGATTCGCTTAGATTATCTTGAGCCTCACTGTAAACGTTACCTTTATTCTGCTCACGCGCTTTGAGTTTGGCTAAAAGGGATTGGGCGGCAAATTGTTTTTCTTTGCTTAGAGTTAGCCGATTTTGGGCTTCCAAAAGCCAGCGCTCTATGGTTTTGGTGTCTATTTTGCCTTCTTGTCTGATTTGGGCCACCTTGTCTTCAAGGGCATTAATTTGTTCCTGAACCTGATCCCGAAGAAGGTTCTCTTTACCGGCCAGGACAGTTCCTAACGTTTGATAAGCAATCACTTCCGTTTCTGGATAACGTTCCTGAGCTTCTTGTGAGAGATCAACCAGATCAGGAATGGTGCCGGCGCTGGTGATGGTATAGCGGTGGCCTTCATACCAGGAAATTTCGTTATTCAATCTAAGCTTAACAATTTGCTGCTCATAAGGAGAAACTCCTGATGTTTCGCTCAACTTAAGCCTTAGGGCTAGTAAATAAGTTCTGGTGGTTTCATCCCGAGTCTCGAGTATTTTTTTGGTTTTTTCTAGGGCGGTTGTTTTGGAGGTTAAAGTTTTGTAAGCCAAATATTGCTGCTTAGCGGCCACATACTCAGTGTGGGCGGTCCGATACTGGTTGTAATTATAGAGATAGTCGTTGTAAGCGCGAGTAAAATTATATTCCTGGCCAAGGGCAGGGGGAATCAACAAGGAAGAAAAAATAAGGAATAAAAAGAAGGAGATGATAGGCAGATACTTCATGCTTTCATCTTACAATTTGGAAATTAAAATTTCAACTACCTAAAAGATTTAAAATGATTTGCTGGATAGGATCGGTGGTAATCGGGTCTTGGCTGATAAAAAAGATTGAACCGATAAAAATTAAAGCCCCCACAACGATATGGGCAATCTTAATTTCATGGGCGGGTTTGACGAGAAGGGCCAGGCCATAAGTACCACTAGCAATCATGCTGATATAGATGATGATTGCTTTTTCGATTAGACTTTCTTCAGCCCCTAGAGATTGATAGCCGTGATAGTTGGCCAATTGGGGGTAAACAAAGAAGATGGCACTGACAGAAAGTAAAATTTGATAAAGGCCAGAGAGAATGAGGAGAACAGAAGTTATTTTGGCCAAGAGATACCTGAGATCCATTTTAGTCAATCATACATCATTGGAATGAGGTCAACAACCGGCTTTTATTTTTACTCGTATCTTAAGGCGTCAATGGGGTTTAACCTGGCGGCCTTAGCGGCCGGAGCCACGCCAAAAATAATCCCAATTACGCTGGAAACGCCAAAGGCCAGGCCAATAGCCCAGGGAGTAACCGTGGTCGTAAAAAAGCGTCCTACCAGGAAGGCACCCCCTATTCCCAGAAGGATACCAATTAAACCTCCAAATAAGGAAAGAACCACAGCCTCGATTAAAAATTGAGTAAGGATATTTTGAGGGGTGGCACCAACCGCCTTGCGGAGACCGACTTCTCGCGTCCTTTCGGTAACCGAAACCAACATGATATTCATAATCCCAATCCCGCCAACTATTAGAGAAATAGCGGCGATGCCTCCTAGGGCGGCGGTTAAGACGCTAAGAATGCTGGAAACAACGCTTAAGATACTTTTGGTGTCCAAAACAGAAAATTCATCATCGTCTAAAGTTTTAAGAAGAATTTTTTCAATCTCTTCTTTGGTTTCAGGAACCGTTTCCGAGCTTTGGGATTGAACCCAAAGCGATTGGATGTATTCCATGTCGAACTGGCGCATGGCGGTCGTCGCCGGGATAAACACCTGGTCATCCATGTCAATTCCGCCAAAGCTCCCCTTCTCCTCTAAAACTCCGATGACAGAATATCTCTGATCCGAAACGGTTATTTTTTTGCCAATGGGATCTTCTTGGTCAAAAAGATCTTCAGCCACACTTTTCCCTAAAACGGCTACCTTTTTGGCTGAATTATATTGAGATTGAGAAAAAAAAGATCCTTGAGCTATTTTTTGGTCTCGAACTTCTTGATAATTTGGGCTAACCCCTGAGACTTGGGTAATATGGGTTTTGCCTTTATAGCTCATGGTACCGTTGTTTTCAGTATAAGCCATGACGTGCTTAATGGTTTTAGCCTGCCTTTCCAAATCAGTCACGTGGTCGAAGGTGAATTTTGAGGCGGCTGCACCTGCTCCTGGGACGCCCCCGCCCCCACCGCCACCAGGTTCAATTTCAAATTCTCCGGGAATAACAAAAAGCCCATTTGCTCCCAGACCCTCCAATTGTTTGGTGATATAGGTTTTTAAACCTGAACCGATGGAGATAAGGAGAATCACCGAGGTGACGCCAATAATAATTCCTAACATGGTTAGAAAGGAGCGCATTTTGTTGGCTTTTAAGGCCTCAAGGGCAACTTTAATGGCTTCAGCTAGATCCACTGGTTACTTCTCCGTCAACTATTTTAATTATTCTTTTGGCAAACTTGGCAATTTGAGATTCATGGGTAACCACTACCACGGTGTGACCTTTTTGGTTCAAATTTTTTAGAATTTTCATAATTTCGACTCCGGCTTTTGAATCAAGGTTTCCCGTGGGTTCATCAGCAAAAATGATGGCCGGATTGTTAATCAGGGCACGAGCAATGGCCACTCTTTGTTGTTCGCCTCCAGAAAGCTGGTTAGGAAGATGATTGATTCGATCACCCAAATTAACTGTTTTTAAAGCCTTAATTGCCTCTCGTTTCATTTTCGAATAGGAAAAATTAGCGTAAAAAAGAGGGAGCATGACATTATCCAGGGCCGAGGTGCGAGGGATTAAATTGAAGGCTTGGAAAACAAAACCAATTTTTTTGTTTCTGATCCGAGCCAATTCTGACTCTGAAAACTTGGAAACATCTTTGCCTTCAAGAAAAACTTTGCCCGAAGTAGGGGTATCAAGACAACCGGCAATGTGCATTAAAGTGGATTTGCCGCTTCCCGAAGGCCCCATGATGGCCAGAAAATCACCCTTTTTAATGGCCAGATTTATTTTTTTAATAGCCTGAACTGCTAAAGAATCAAGGCGGTAGTTTTTGGAAACATTGACGAGCTTGAGAAGCATGACTTTGATTACTTCTTTTCTCCGGTAATCACTACTTGCCCTTCCGAGAGGCCTTCAATAATTTCTACTCTCGTGTCTGATTCAATTCCCGACTTAACTTTGACTTCTTTTATTTTTCTGCCTTCAATAATCTCAACAGATTTTTCTCCATCTTTTTCGCTAAGGGCTTCGGTGGGAATAGTGATTACCTCTTCCTTTTGGGCAATGATAATTTCCGCGTCGCCGTTCATGCCTACTTTAAATCTCTCTTCCGTGTTTTCAGGTAGGTAGATATCCACTGGAAAAGCGGTCCCGCCGCCTCTGGTGGTGATGGCCGCAAAAGCGATTTGAGCTATTTCTCCTTCAAATTCTTGGTCAGGATAAGCGTCAAGGGCAACAACGACTTTTTGCCCCACTCGGATATTGCCGACGTCGGCTTCGTCGACATTGGCCACGAATTTCATTTCCAGAGAACCAGCGATGGTAAAGGTGGCGGTGGCGGGAGTGATGTTAACGCCGGCAATGGGGACATCAATATTGGTGACGATGCCCTCCATAGGGCTAATAATGGTGGCTAATTTAACGGTGAGATCAGCTATTTCGACATCCAAAATAGTGTTATCAAGGTCGAATTGGGCTTTTTCCAAAATTCTTTGGAAGGCGTCGGTAATGTAAATTTCCTCATAGTCTTCATGGGTTTGTTCAAAATCCCAACGCTCATTCATGTAATCGTTAAGTTCCTTTTTTAATTTTTTTTCTAATTCGCGCTTATCCAAGGAGGCAATCGCCTGCCATTTTTGAACTCGATCTCCTTCTTTGACCCCCACCCAGGCCAACTGACCGGAGGTTTGAAACTTAAGATCAACCTGGTTTTCCGAAACGACCTCTCCAGAAGCGGAAATCGATTGAATTAGGCCTTCTTTTTTTACTTTGGCGGTTTCAAACTTAGCCTCAGGCCCTTGAAGAGCAGAGGTTACCCTTGATGGAAGAGTGATGAGGGCCCCGCCCAAGACGACCCCCGCAAGCACCACTTTGATTTTATTGGCTTTGAGAAAAGTGATGATTTGATTGACTCTTTTTTTCATTTTGTGAATGTTTATGTAAAAATTCGAAACTTTTCCAAGACAAATTAATTAGCTCGCCTCGTTACGCGGAGGCCGCTTTGCTTCGGTCCAGCTACACCACACCCCCACTTATATTTTTTGCTCGCGTAAAGACAAGAAATTTGTCCTTGCCCACCCGCCCAGGCGCGGACAAATATATTTTAACACTAATTTCCTTCTGTTTACCACTCACCCCGAAACGGGAGGTAGTGGCAACCCCGCCAAAGAATCCACACATCTTAAATTATTACTTGTTTGATTCCGCCTTGATTCAACTTTACCGCTGGCCTGCCTCGAATATTAGCCACCCTACCTATCCTCAATTGACAATCTGGCTCTGGACAATAAACGTCGGTGCCTACTTCTAGTTCTTGGCTACTCGTATTATCTCTATTCATCTTATCAAAGTAGCATTGCCACAATCTGCCTCGACCCACCTTTTCATAACCCTCAAAAAGCAAATGGCCGTTCTTGCACTGCACATCTATAGTAGTAAGCCTGCCTTCGTTTTCCTTGGATTTGGACATAAAATTTGTCCTTTCCGTGTATAATAACACCATGAGTAAAGAAAATGCGAATATAGCCTTAGGCGAATATGTAGATCTCTTGAAGGCAAAATTAGAGAATCCTGAACATAAAAATATTATCCTCCCAGGTGACCCAGAAAGAAAAGTCTACTCTGTAAATTTATTGGGAAGTGGTCCGATCATTGCTGACCTTGGAGAATTCAGACTATATGCTTTTCGAGTCAATGACCAGTGGAATGACTATCAAATACTAACTTATGGAGGGAACCCGGAGGTTTTGGCGGAAACACCCTCGCTTTTTGTTAGGATTGATTCTGGTTGTGAAAGCGGTCAGACATTTCACGACCGAACCTGTGATTGTCAAGAGCAACTATATTTGGCAATGGCTCGATGTGTTGTGGAAGGCGCTGGAGCTATTGTTCATATTCCTAGTCAAGATGGTAGAGGTCAGGGATTAGCCTTTAAAATGGCTACACTGGATTTACAAGCAACTTTTGGGCTCGATACTTTAACCGCGTTCAAACTTTTAGATAAGGAAATAGATATCAGAACTTATGAAGGTGCGGTAGCCACGATGCTATTTTTGGGAATTGGTTCTAAGCATCCAATTACCCTAGGAACTAATAGTCCTCAAAAAGTGGAGGCAATTACTAAAAGTGGAATCGTTATAAATAGAGTTGTTCCCATTAAAATTCCCCCCCACAGAATTAACTAAAAGACATTTTCAGGCCAAAAGGAGTCTAGGACATAACCTTGATGTTTAATCCAAAAGAAACAGAAATTTCTCCCAAAACTCCATTTATCGAAAGGCTCAAGCATCGCTGGTACACCACAGATAGTATGGCAGGGGTAGGACTGGATCCAGATTTAGATAAAATACCTGAATTTATCTGGAAGGAAGTTGGCGGAAGAGAAAATATCTCGGAGGGAATTATTGCCTTCAACCGCTTAGTAATCGAAGCTACACACCCGTTTGTATGTGCTTACAAACTGCAGAAAGGTTTCTACCAGGGACAAGAAGGTGAAAAGGCTCTTCAGACTACTGTTGAATTAATCAAAGATACAGACCCAAGCATTTTGATCGTCTACGATGGTAAGATAGGCGACATAGAAAATACTATGCTTCAATATAGAAGATATTTATTTGACCAACTTGGAGTAGATGCTCTTCTGGTTAATCCTTATATGGGATCATCCGCCGTATTACCTGTTGCGGATAGGCCAGAGAAAGGAGTTATTGTGTTATGCAGAACCTCTAATCCAGAAGCAGAACAAATTCAGGGGCTTAGGCTAGACAATGGCAAGCAAGTTTGGCAAGTAGTCTTAGATAGATGCCTTAACGAATGGAATGTCCATCAAAATATAATTGCTTGCTTGAGTGCTACCTTTCCTCAAGACTTAGTAGATATTAGACAAACAATTGGAGACATGCCTGTCCTTTTAGCTGGAATAGGAGCGCAGGGTGGTAATTTAGAGGCTGCCATACCCCACGTCATAGATACACATGGATACGGCATTATAGTTTTTTCATCTAGATCCATTATTTTCTCCCACTCTCTACCAGACGAAACTCATGCTCAAACTATGGCCAGAGCAGCAGCAAACTTAAGAGATAGTTTAAGGCAGACTAAAGATGCCTCTCAATAAGAAAGAAACAGAGCCAAACCAGGGCTTATTCGTCCTCCTTCTAGGTCCATCTGGAGTAGGGAAATCCACCGTTATTAGAGAACTAGCCCAACAGCTAGATGTCACTTATATTACTCCAGTAATGGATAGGCCACTTCGCCCAGGAGAAACCGGAAAAATATCCGTATCTCCAGAAGAATTTACCCAAAGAGAGCAATTAGGAGAATTTATCGTCATTAATCACTTGTATGGGTTCCGTTATGGCACTCCTAAGGCCCTCATGGAACAAACACTTACTAATTGTAGAATAGCTGTTTTGGATTTCCCTCTTGCTAGGTTAAATCTACTCTCAGATTATCGGCAAAGAGGTGTCCTACTTACTTTTTATCTACTTCCTCCATCTAATGAGGAATTAGCTAGAAGATTGGGTAAAGATGACCGTGACCCAAATGGTGTGAGACTAGCTGAAGGGATTCAGGAAATTAAACAGTTACAAGATGATGGTTTAACTCATCCTGATATTGACTTCTTTATAACTAACTACGATACTCAAACCACGGCCTGGCAAATTAAGCAGCTAATTTTATCCGATTAATTTCGTCTCGATAATATCTAGCTTTCTTTCCAGCAGCTTGGGCAAAATCTTTTCCATCTGAAGCAAAAATAATCTTTTTAGCCGCTAATACTAGCAAGTTAGTTTTTTGATTATTAAGGCCCAACACTAAATCTTCCAATTTTCCTCCCTGACTACCAAATCCCAAAGTCAAAATTAATATGTCACCGCCTACGGCTAGTCTTATTTGCCTTAGAGTCTTTGGGAAATTCAACGGCGCCTCGACGAACACATTACCGTTCTTATTCCATTTATTGACTGCATATTCGGCGGCAAGTTGATAAAGTGGTTTTTCCTTAATCTCTAGATCCTGAATTTCTATCGATGACGGATTGCTATCTTTACACAACACAAGCACGCCTTTTTCTGGATCTTTGGCAAAACCTAGAACTGTATCCGAACCCATCCACGGAGTTACGGTAATCGCATCTGCCTCTAACCAATCAAATAATTCCTGTTTGGCTTTATTTATCCCCGTAGGGATATTCTCATCTTTCTTGCAATCCACAATATGCATTAATCCAGGATAATGTTGGTGCAAATAGCGACTAGTTTTCCGTAGCGCTTTCAACCCCGCATTCTTTTCAGATGAGTAGAATACATAGTTAGATTTATAAGCAGCCGCGTATTCTTGAGTCGCATCAATAATGTGCTTGTTATACTCAAAAATTGCTTCACCTGAGGTTTTTTTATCTTTAAACCAGTCTGGTATTTGCTCCCAATCAGTATCCAGCCCCACTACTAACAGGGAATTAATTTGGACAATTCTATTTTTAATTTTATCTACGAAGTTCATATTTAATCCGGCAGCTTTCTTGTCTGTATAAAAAGGGCTTTGTGATGCTCGCATCGCACCCCAACGATTTCGCCATTTCCAAATGGTGGACGGGGAGAGACTCGAACTCTCATGGGTTTTTAAGGCCCACTGGATCCTAAATCCAGCGCGTCTGCCAATTCCGCCACCCGTCCCGACTATGATCTTACATTATACCAAAACTAATCTTGATCGTTAAATTCTGAAGTTTTATTGCATTGGGACTTCAATGACCTCTTCCCTTCTCTCCCTCAAGAAACTAGTCCATTCTTCAACGATAGCAATGATGGTCTTAAGGGGAGCCTCAATTAAGAAGTCCATCAGGATCATTAGGAAGTTTAACTGAGCCAGGCCTTGGGAAAGCCAAACACCTAAATTTAAAAAGGGTAAGGTAAGATTATTGAAGAGATGGGCGATGAAACCTTCTCTTTCACCAGTGACGAGCAATTCGGAAGCAGTAAAACGGACCCGAAGGCCAAAGAGAAGGACCAGAGATAAGAAAATAAAGAAAATTAGACCGCTTACCGGGTTGAAATGAAGTTTCATTAAGATTAAGGAAATACCCCCAAAAGTTAAGAGGAAAAGGAGGAGATAAATTACAGAAAAAACGGTGGTTAGTAATTGGCTCCTTTTAATCGGGGCTAAGCTGAAACTAGTTTTTGCCTCAGTTTGAGGATAAACAAAGCTTTTGATTCTCTCAATTAATCTTTCAGTGTTGGCCTCATCTGGGGTTCTAATCGTCAAGCCAATTAGAAACATTAACGCAGGAGGGACAATACCATTGATGATAATCGCCAGGGGCGACATTTTTTTCAAAATATAGATCTCATACGGGATTTCGATAATGAAAGCAAAAAGAACTTTGGTCACAAAGATATAAACGATGCTGTGAATAATCCCTTGGTTGACCTTTTGCCTGATTTGGGCGTAGCGTTGACGGCAAACCTCTCGAATTTTCCGCTCTAACTTTTCAGGGTTGGCCAAAAGCTGCTCTGCCTTTTTATAATCTTCGTCGATAATATCTCTTAAAATTTGGAAAGGAGCGGTGTGTTTTTGGATATAGCGAAAGAGATTGAATCTGATCGGGTGATCGAGTTGCTTTTCAATTTCTTCATGGATTTTAGGAAGATTTTCAGCGATTTCGTCAAGGAGCTGATTATCAGCCTTTTTCCAGCCGGGGAAGGAAGGAGCTAAGAGATGATAGCGAATCATCGCCTTATCGGACTTTGGCAGGCTTCGATGGATAGCAATAAAAATCTGAATGTCGCGTTCTTTTAGGGAAAGATTACTTTTTCCCCACTGAAAGTTGTTTTTAAACCAACGGAACATTGCCCGAACGTACGCGTCAATATAAAATAAGGATGGAGCAAGAGCCTCTTCGATCTCACAAGAGGCGACGCCGAGAAGCCATTCCCTCCATTCGTTGGCATATTTTGAGCCATTACCTTTACCCACTACCCTATTAAGGAGATAAGAATATTTGGACAGGATTTTGCCGACCTCGATCGCCTTACTTTTAGGAATGGTGTCATTTTTCAAATAGCGGGCCCAAATTAGTTCTCTGATCAGAGAAAGGGCTAGTTTCTGGGGTTCAGCTGAGGGCCTTTCTCGGAGATGTCTTTTGATGATTCTTTCAATAGCATTTCGCCGCAAAAGATGTTCACCTTTATAATCGATAACATTTCTGATCCGTTCGTAAATAAAGGCAATTGAGCCTAAAACTTCACTAACACGAATGGTGGGTTCGGGCGCCCTAGCGGCTTCTTTAGCTGCCTGTTCTTTATAGGCGGTGAATAATTCTTCCACGGCCGAGAGACCACCTTTTTGGGGTTCCGACGTTGGCGGTTTAGAGAAAGCCGCCTCTTTTTTCCTTTGAGAAGAAAAAATAGTAATCCCGTCTTCCATGTCGATTAAGAATTATAAAGTAGCCAACTTAAAGGGTCAAGGAAAGAGAATCAGATTGAGAGTTTAAACTGCAGGCGTCAATTTTTTCCATAATAGAGATAACCTTGCCTGCCCAGGTTTTAGAAGGAGGAGCATAAACAGGCGCGATTTTAACCACGGTGTTAAGGCCGCGATCGTAATATTTTCCCTTAAGGGCTTGGGCAACATAGTTGATTGATTCAGGCCAGCTGGTGAATTGCCAGGCACCATTATTCCAGCCATAGGCGTTGTAGGAATTGGCCGGGATTTGCCTTCCATAAGTTGACTCCACTCCAGTAATTGCTGGTAGCAAGCGCCAGTCAAGACCATAGCGATCGGCGGCGACCACAAAATCTCGAGAAAACTCAGCCAGAGGAGAATTTTGGTAGGTAAGAAAGGATTCCAATTTTTCAGTTTGGATTTCAATTTTTTGGTTCTCTTCAATCTCTTTTTTAAGCACAGCGGAGCTAGCCGCTGTCTCGTTAGCTAAAGCGGGTTTAACTAGGGTGAGAATACTAATAAGGCTCGCCAAAGCGAGCGCCAATAGTTTCTTCATATATCTTATGGGACTTTTTGTCCCATAAAAAAATCCTAAAGTAAACCGGGTGGGCTTACCTCAGGATCTAGAGAGAGTATAGCATAAAACCCATAATATGTCAAGTTTCTGACTTATAGGTTTTTCTTCTGAGCAAGAATGAAAATTGAGGGTCCAAAATTAAAGAAAGAAAGGACTGGCTGGCAAATTGACTCTAAAAAAAGTAAAAAATTGAGAGGGAGAAATTTTTTAAACATCGGGTTGCGAAGGTTTGAAACAGATAGCGTTTCAATTTCCTCGAAACCATTAGCTAAAAGCAGGCTTTTAATGTGGGTGGGATGATAATTAAAAAAAGATACTCTCTGGCTACGGGAGATATTTTCTGGAAGATGGGATAAAAGATAATTAGCTTTTCGACTAAAAAGAGCACGAACCACAGATTTGCCATGAACCTTATTGGCAAATTCGAGAATAAGATGGCCGCCAGGTTTAAGAACGCGCTGAATTTCGACAATAGCTTTTCCCAATTGAGGGAGATGATGAGCCACCCTGACGATCAGGACACAGTCAATTTGGCTGTCGGCCACCGGCAATTTTGGAAGTCCTCCCTTTTCGACTTTGATATTTTTATATTTTTTGAGTCTTTTTTTAGCAATTTTTAAAAGCTTTTCTGAAGGATCGATCAGGAGGCAATGGTTAAAAAGGGGGGCGTAAATTTTCGCTAAACGGCCAAAGCCTCCCCCGACATCTAATAAACGATCTTTATGGGAGACTTCAGCCAAAAGCCTTTTCAAGGCGATTGTTTCTGCCAGATGCTCATACTTCCTCTTTTGCCAATAATGAGGATAGTTATATGAATTGTATTGAGTCCGCATAGAGAGGATTATACGCTTAGTAATGGTTCAGGTAAACCTATTTGAGCTCTTCGAGGAACTGGTTAACGCATCTTGCCCAAGGCCCACCCTTTTCAACAGAGGGAGGAGCATATTTAGCCATGATTTCCTCTGGAGTAGAAAGGCCCTTATCGAGATATTCCTCTTTTAAGGTTTTGGCTACTTGCTCAATCGCTTGTTCCCAGGAAAGAAACTTCGTTTCTCCGTTTTCAAAACCCCAACAATTGTAAGATTCGGGGGGTGCTTTTTTACAGAGATTTGATTCACATTGAGCAATGGCAATCATTAGACGATAATCAAGACCATATTTTTCGGCCATTTCAAAGAGAAATTCAGCGTGAGGTGCCATTGGTGAGTTATGGGCTTTTAAATATTGGTCAATAATTACCGGTCGGGCGTCTCCAGTGACAATGGCGGTGGAAATGCCGCCGACAGCTTCCGGTAGGGCGGCAAAAAGTTGAGATGGAGTTTGAGCCGTAGAAACACCCTTGACAGTGTTGTAAGCCAGAACATCAAACTCTCTAACCCGGCTGACCTGATTTAAAGCAAAAAAACTTACCCCCAGGGTAACTGGTGTGATTAGGAAAAAAATGATAGGAAGAAAAATTTTCCTCATAAGGACAGGCTGATTTTCATGGTGACATATTTTGATACCCTTTGTCAAGAGGAGGGATCTATTGAAACAAAATACATCAAAAGGTATCAGGGGCGTTTTGACTAAAAGTGACATCAGCCTATTTATTTGCTATAGTGAAGAGGAAGATGATCAAGATTCTTTTAGGAGATTTTGTTTATTTTTTCAAGCTGTTCTTCCTGGTTTTAGTTTTAGCCAAGATATTTTTGACCATTTATCGGATTGCCACCAAGCAGTGGCTTCCTTCGGTTCACTATCTTTGGCATTTGATTGATTGGCAAGTGGAAGCAAAAAAGATTCTCATTTTAGCCTTATTCGCCTTTTGCCTCTCCTTAATAAAATTTCTAATTCAATCATGACTTCCCTTGAAGAAAAGATTAAAGCGATTGAGGAAGAAATCAGAAAAACTCCTTATCATAAGGCAACCGAACATCATATTGGCCGACTGCGGGCTAAATTGGCAAGATTTAAAGACCAACTGGAAATGCCACCAAAAGGGAAAGGGAAAAAAGATGGTTTTGCTGTTAAAAAAAGCGGGGATGCTACCGTCGTTTTGGTTGGTCCCCCATCGGTGGGAAAATCGACTTTACTTAATAAATTGACTCGAGCTTCTTCAAAAGTAGGCGAATATGATTTTACCACCCTTGAAGTAGTCCCAGGTATTTTGGAGTACCAAGGAGCCAAAATCCAAATTTTAGATATCCCTGGCTTGGTGGGCGGCGCGGCTAAAGGCCGGGGGCGCGGCCGAGAGATTATTTCCGTTACTCGGATAGCCGACCTGTTGATTTTGATGATTGACGTTAATTCGGTTGATAAAATTGATCAGATTAAAAATGAACTCTATGAAGCGGGAGTTCGCCTGAACCAGCCGCCGCCCCAAGTCAAAATCAAGAAGCTTCTTAAAGGTGGCCTTCGAATTATCTCGGAAACAAAAATTGCTCCTAAGACGATTGAGCAGATAGCCCGCGAATTTGGTTTAATCAATGCCGAAATTATGGTTAAAAAAGCAGCCACCGTTGACGAATTAATTGACGCTTTTACCGCTAACCGAGTTTATCTTCCCTGTTTAGTTTTGGTTAATAAAATTGACACCTTGAGCAACAAGCAATTAAGTGAATTAAGGCAAAAAGCTGAAGTTTTAATTAGTGCTGAAAAGGGAATCGGGGTAGAAAAATTAAAAGAGGCCATCTTTGAAAGGCTTGCTCTGATCAGAGTTTATCTTAAGCCAAAGGCAGGAGAGCCTGACCTTGAAGACCCGTTGATCTTGAAAAAGGGGGCGACCATTATTGATGCGGTTCGGAAAGTTTCTGAAGAATTATTGGAGGAGTTAAAACAGGCTCGGGTTTGGGGACCTTCAGCTAAATACCCTGGTCAGCAGGTTGGCCTTTCCCATCAACTGAGTGACAACGACATCCTTTCTTTTTGAATATTTTAAAAAATCTGGGGTCGGCTATGGAACGATGTTTGAACCTATTATAGCACAATAAAATCACTAGAAGACGAACAGGTCTACCTTATTCTTGCATTTGAGAAAGAATACTTTGAAGGGATTCAACAGGGTCTGGAGCTTTATAAATCGGACTTCCGCAAACTAAAATATCAGCCCCATTTACTATTGCTTCATGGGGAGTGACAACTTGTTTTTGGGCATCAGGTCCTCTTTGATGTTCTCTAGGGCGTATGCCAGAGACTAATTTGTTTGTAAGAATATCTTTAACCTCGCCAAGGCAATTTCCCGGAAGAATAATTCCGTCACAGCCAGCTTCAACAGCTACTTGAGCAAAATGACGAACTGATTTTCCCATTGATCGGCCAAAATGTCTCTGGCAGTACTCATCGTCAAATCGGGTTGTAATAGTTACGCCTAAAACTTTTGTTTTACTCCCCTCTACTGCTTCAACAGCCGGTTTAATTAAACCGTCGGCGAAGGCCCAAACATTAGTATGATTAACGCCCATTTCGGCAAGAGTAGCAAAAATATGAGACATTGTCCTTGGACCATTGTTTACTTTCAGGTCAACGAAAACCGGTTTTTCTTGACTTTGAATATCCCTGATATAATCCAAGCCCCAAAGAATAACGTGGTCAAGATTTACCTTAAAACCAAAATTGCCTGCTACTTCGGAAAGTTGATCTGCCAGGGTAAGGTTTTGTTTTCGTTCATTATGGTCAAGAGCGACATAAAGAAGTCTTTCGTTCATATCAAACCTTCTATCAAATTTTTTTCGGTTTCAGTCCTCTCTCAGCTTGCCAATGAAGTGGGTTTTGTAAGAAGTCTCGATAGCTCTCTATTGCTCTGGAGCTGGAGTAACCATACTCCTCAGCCACATCGATTAGCTTTGGAAGGCTGGTAAGCTCAACAACCGTAATCCCCGTTTCTCTTAAACGCTCCAAAGCTTTGGGATTGTGGTAGTGAAGAACGGTAGCCGCATTTTCCGCTGGAAATCCAAGCTCTCTTAATCCTATGGCCGAGTTGGAAGTAGATTGAGCAAAATTTATCAGCTCTTCTATTATGAGAGGTTTTTGACCTATTTGGATGGAAGGGTTTCCGTCGATGCCAGTTACTAACTCCTTATGACCTCCCAGCTTTCTTGTTCCTCTAGTGTAGACATAAGGAATGCTACGGCCAGTCATCCTTTGCAAATCTTCTCTTAGTTGATAGCCTGGTATCATCCCTCCTGTGGCATTGGCAGCAATAAAGTCAAATTCTGTTTGTAAATCTAATAACCGAAGAGCTAACTGTTCTGTAAGAGTTTTAAATACTCTTTCTTGTCCAACCAATCCCTTGATTGAAACATAACCGGGGCCCCAATTGCCTGAGCTATAAAGAAAAGGCTCTTCGCCAGCATCGACATCTCTTATTTCAACAGCCCCTGCATTAAGGATGGCTCTACAAACTTCTTCCTCAGTTAGTTTCTCTGGGAGTTCAGTTAAGTTTTCAGCAGGTTTTGGGGTTGGGGTTCCTCTCCAAGCTTCTCTCATTTTTAACTTCTGATGGAGAATACCATAAACGCTAAAATTTTACAAGAGGTTTCTGTCTTTAATATTATGGGTGAGTGAGGGGACTCGAACCCCCGACATCCTGCTCCACAGGCAGGCGCTCTACCGCTGAGCTACACTCACCAGGGCGACCCGTTAGACGGGTCAGCCGCGTTCGACGTGGCGCCCCTGGAGGGATTCGAACCCCCAACCTTGAGTTTAGAACACTCCTGCTCTATCCGTTGAGCTACAGGGGCTAGTGAGCGGGAGACGGGATTCGAACCCGTGATCTTCTCCTTGGAAGGGAGACGCTCTACCAGCTAAGCTACTCCCGCTTGGTCGGGGATGGCGGACTCGAACCGCCGACCTCGCGCTCCCAAAGCGCGCGCGCTAGCCAACTGCGCCAATCCCCGTTGGTGACGCGTTGAACGCGCCTACCACGTTTGACGTGGTGGGCGAGGTGGGAGTCGAACCCACACGGTGGGGTAACCACCACGAGATTTTAAGTCTCGCGCGTCTGCCAGTTCCGCCACCCGCCCTAATGGCTGCGAGGGATGGATTCGAACCATCATTGACGACTTCAAAGGCCGCTGTCCTACCCTTAGACGACCTCGCATTAAAGTTGGAGCGGGTGATGGGATTCGAACCCACGACCTTCTCGTTGGCAACGAGACGTTCTACTGCTGAACTACACCCGCGCTTAGTGGCGCGTTGAACGCGCCTACCACGTTTGACGTGGTGCCAGGGCCCGGAGTTGCACCGGGATCTCATGTTTTTCAGACACGCGCCGTGACTACCTTGGCTACCCTGGCTGGTTGTGGGCTCGGCAGGAATTGAACCTGCAACCTTTTGGATGTAAACCAAACGCTCTAGCCAATTGAGCTACGAGCCCATTTTAGCAAAAATTAGGTGCCGAGGACAGGACTTGAACCTGCACGGGCTTTTAAAGGCCCACAGCCGCCTCAGGACTGCGTGTCTGCCATTTCCACCACCTCGGCTCGAAGTGCCAGAGGTGGGACTCGAACCCACACGGTTATGAAACCACATAGTTCTGAACCATGCGCGTCTGCCAATTCCGCCACTCTGGCATTTTGTACTTAAATTATACCAAAGAAAAAGACGGAGTTCAAAGAATTTTAAGTGAGGTTATCGAAGGTTAGATCCATTCCTTATCCGGCTCCAAAGGCGAGCAAAGAAAGTTCTCTAGGGGTATTTTGGTATAATATATAAAATGGGCAGGGAAGAAAGAGAACCACAGTTAACCGGGGCACAATTGAGAGCTCTTAAAGGCCTTGCAGGTCCTCCTCCATTAGAAGACGGTCAGTTAATTCGAGACGATCCACTAGAAGTGGTCAGTTACACCCGCCATGCGGAAATTCCAGCCACCTCTGTAATCCCAACATTCCCACCTACCGAAGAAGAATTTCAAAATGTCGTCGATACCCTCCGGTGGCTTGATGTCCCTGAGGGAGAAGCTTCTTTCAATCCTGTCCGGGAATATCAGGCCTATGTCGAACTAGTAGGACTAGGTTTAGTCGAAATGACTCCTCTTCAGGGAACCAACAGAATTGTAGTTGATTTAACTCCGGCTGGAGCTGAATTCCTCGGAAGGAAATTGGTGAAAAGGGAATAAAGCGCAGAGGCTCAAAACACAACCTTAAAAAGCGTAAGCTTTTCTGTAGCGCTAATACTGCGCAAGACTAATTTATAACCAGATTAACTTTCTTTTGGTTCTTGATTGTCTTGATTGAGGGAATTTAAAATCTCAATCCCGAGTTGCATTATTGCGCCCGATTCTGGGTTATACTCCTCTACTCTCAATAAATGAATTCCATCCTGATGTGTCAGAAAATGTATTTCTTGTCTGAGCCGGCCATCTTTCATGGAGCATTCCGTTTGCATCCCCGCGCCTTTAAGAACCTCAAAATACTTGCAACCCAATTGACTAACTAAAAAAACTCTCATCGCCTCTGTCCAGCCATTATTATTTACCGCCCTCCAACCATCAGGAGTTTCTAGGGCATTAACCCTTCGGCCTTCCCGAACGGGTCCTCTTTCTCCTCTTTCTCTTCCTTTTATTAGATTCCCCATTAAAACCTGTCTTTCCTTTTGGCCATCCATTACTGGCTGGATTAATTCCCCCAAAAAACTAACCACCTGCTCTGTGGACGCTGTTTCTAATTTCCTATCTTCAAGCTGGCCCTCATATTCTTCAAGCTGGCCCTCATTATGAAGCTCGCTTTCTACGTCTGTCATACTTCCTCACCTCCTCTCTTTAAAAAACAAAAACTACCCTTTCGGGCAGCGAGGACATTATAACTTTAAAAATCAAGCATTTCAAGAATTCTCCTTAAAAAGCTATCTTTTTTCGTTTATGGAGACAGACTTTTCCTCCAATCGGAAGCTCGGTACAGGCGCGAGGGCGGATTGGTGTATCCCAAACTCCACACTCCTGATCCTTTAATTCTGGACAAGGACCAGGAATAAAAACTACTACCCTTGCCTCGCCTAGGCTAAAGCGGCGATAATAAGTTGTATAATAAATTCCTTCTTCAAGCGTATCATCGCCTCTGATAAGACTAAATTCTTCTCGGGGCACCTGGTGGATTTCAACAGCATCGCCCAGATTCCCTGTGAACCTCTCAAACTTGCTCCATCTCATACAAATGGTTGGATTATGGCAACAAGCAGCAGGGCAGTCAAGCGATAAACATTTATTCTCAACCCCCATCACCAGCCAATTTTACCATACTAGTAGTAATAATTGATCATCGCTGAATAGACAAAGTGAGAATAAATTTTAGGGTGCTATAATAATAGGCCAAATGCCAGCACTAATTATCGGATTGGCTTTGTTGATCATCGGATTACTGGCGAACGCCGTCTTACCCGGCAGAATCAATTTCCCTCAACCTGAGATTAAGTCTGGGTTTGACGAGATCAAATCTGACTTTGAAGAATCTTGGGTGTCCCCCACCCCCACACCTTTACCTACTCCTGTCCCCAAATTGACTTTAGTTCCAATCCCTAATGAGCAAACAGAAAACGGAACTGATTCCGAATGGAGTTTGGAAAAGGTTGATGAAGGTCTTACTCTTGCTGAAATCCCCACTGACCCTAGAATGTCTACTCCAGACGAGTTATTTGAAGCCATGAATAGCTATCGTTCGGCTCATGGCTTGTCAACATTAACAAAGGATGACACCCTCTGTTTTATTGCTCAAAGTCGGGCGGAAGAACTCCATCAACTGGGAAAACTTGATAATCATGAAGGTTTAAGTAAATATCTAGATTATTTTATTCAAGCAGGTTTCACCAACCAAGCAGGAGAGGTCTTATTTTATGGAGGTCCACTTTACGGAGTTCACATCATAGAGTATGGTTGGGATCGTTCTTTAACAGGTCATCGTGAAGTTATCCAGGATCCTAATTACAATCACGGTTGCGGTGGAATTAGTGGCGAAGCAGTGGTTTTTATTTTTGGCCAGAGGTGAAAAAGTTTTGATTTTAAAGAAGGCCTGCTTTTTTCAATTTGTTTTTGAAATCTCTTATCCCTTGATAAACAGTTGCCTTGAAGCCGATCTTTTTTAAGGCTTTTATTCGCTCTTTTTTATCGTCAAAGCAAAGAGCTTCCTCTGGCTTCAGTTTATATTTTTCTTTAAGTACTTGAGAGAATTTTGGGTTGGGCTTGAGAGCACCCACGTCATAGCTGCCAATGATTTCGAAGATTTTGGAAAGCTGGTGTTTTTTATCTAAGTATTTAACTCTGGCTCTGGTATTGTTGGTCAGAATTAAATTGATAATCCCCTTTTTCTTTAGTTTTTTCGCCACTTCAACAACTTCCTTATTGATCTGGGCAAACTCAAACCAATCTTTTATCGCTTTTTTATAAGAAAATTGGTACTTTGGATATTGCCGCCACTTTTGGTAGTAGGGTCTGAAGAATTCATCAAAGGTAATTTCCCCTTTTCTGCAATCAAGGTAGCTTTTATCTCTGGCAAAAACAGTGACTTTGAGAGGTAACCCGAATCTGAGTTTTAAACTTTCGGTATAAAAGCGTGGCTCCGTAAAAACCATGCCGTCAAGATCATAAACAACTGCTTTAATCATCTTTTTAAGGATATCATTTACTCAGGGTTTCTTCAATTTTGTCTTAGGTTTGTTTGATGGTATAATCCTATAAGATATGAAAGAGTCGTTTCCAAGCGCTCTCTCTAGGCGTGACTTTCTAACCGTTGGATGGTCAAGAAGACAGACTAGCGCGTCTGAGCAGGAGAAAAATAGTGGTTTTAGAGTGGTTGTCTCTCAACCGGATCAACTTCCAGAAGATTTACCAGGGATTATTTTCTCAAATTGGATTGATTTTCCCTCTCCTCCTAAACCAAGACCAGCTAATGTCATGACAGTTAGCCACGAAAAGGGAAGAAAAAATTTCTCCCAAGAGGCATTAAGAGAAGATTGCTTTCTTTCGCCAATTTTAGTTGAGCCAATTAGTCCTATCCAAACAACTCAAGAAGAAAAGGTGCTTGAATTAGTTGCCCTTGCTGGAGAATGGTGGCTTCCTTTGATTCCTGTTGTCCAGGGGTCTTGGGCGCTATTCAAGGCAGGAGATGTTCCCGAAATGCCCCGGCGGCGCTTTTTGTATTTCCTTGGAGGTCTTTTGGCCGGCTTTGGGGTTTCAAAGCTGGGTTTAACTCGACTTGCCGCTCGCCAAGAAAACTCCTCTGATGTTCTTGCTTCGGAATTTTCCATGAAGGCTAAGGTTTCGTCAATGCGGGCAATGATTATCATGGAAGACGCTTGGAAACTTCATAGAGAGCAAGTTTGCCAGGAGCCAGTGCTGGCAATTTCTGAAAGCAAGGCGGACGCCCTGGAACTATTTGCTGATCAAGATCCCGAAAGGTTAAAAACCCAATTGTTGTCTTTGCCTGAATATCATGGGACTTTAGTCGAGTCAACTCGTGAAGCAGGTTCGGTTGAACAGCTTTTTACTTATAATATTACCGATCTTTACTATGGTGTTACTAATTCGATAACCCTTCGCGATGGAGTTTTTTTACAAAATCTTAAAAGAGTGGTTAGTCTATATCTTCCAGAACCTCTTCGTGAAGGCGAATGGTGTGCCTAATCCACTTAATTGATTTGGACAAAAATAATTTTGCCGAAGAATAGTTTCAGTGATATAATTAGAGATGTTCAGCGCCAGTAGTTCAGCGGATTAGAGCATCTGCCTCTCGTCTTTGCGGAGCCTCTGTAGCTTAATGGACAAAGCGGCGGTCTTCGGAACCGTTGATGGGGGTTCGATTCCCTCCAGAGGCGCATTTGTCTAAGACGCAATTTAAGGGTCCATAGCTCAGCGGTAGAGCACCTGCCTCTTAAGCAGGGTGTCGGAGGTTCGAATCCTCCTGGACCCACTAAGAAAATTGCTTGGATTGCCTTTGGCAAAAAAGCAGTTAGTTGAAGGCTTCCGCCTCGGCGGACCCGCCGAAGACATGGCGAGTCTTTCCGGGGTCACTTACTTGGATCCAAATTATATTCGCCAGCACCTTTGTTTTTCAAAATTTTTATGAGGCTTAAAGGGGCTAACGAGTTTTTTGGGATCCTCTCCCAGAATTTCAATTTTGTCTTTGGGGTATAAAAATCCATATTTTTCTTCCCATAATAGATTTAAATAGCCAACATCATCAGTATTAAAGCCCATTAAAGAGGTTGCTAGTGAGTCTGCTGCCAGAGCATCGAAGGATGAAAGAACCCATCCAGCCATTTTTTTAGTCCCCTTCCCCACCGGACCATCTCCTTCCATGCCGATAGTTCCGTCAATGATCACAAAATCTGGGTAGGCGTATTGAGCAATCGAACCCATAACATGATGAATAAATTTACCTTTGTGGATTTTTAGTCTCGTAGTATAGCCGGGGACGACACCGACGAGAACGTTTTTTATTGAGGCGGTTATCACCACACGGTTATGCGTTTTAGGCCGAACGATGGAAACTAGAAAGGGGGCCTCAACAATTGTTTTGCTCATTGGGAGAGAAAATTCACCTTCCGGATATTTTAGTTTTTTGCTTACCACTTCGTCGTCGTTTAAGTCTAAAAGTTTGATTTGGGGATTTTTTTTGGCTAATTCTGTAAAACCATACTTTTCAAAAGCGTTAATTTTTACCCCCCAAGTTGCCCCCTCAGCAATAATGACTTCCTTTTTGTAAAACGGCTGGACAAAGTTAATAAAGCTTTCAACTGCCTTAAATGGAGTGGTTGATAATTCTACCCTGGTGTCAACGAAATTAACTTTTATAACTAACGAAGATATTTTTGTCAAAGCCTTTTTAAGCTCTCCCTCTAAAAGACCCAGGGAATCCTGAACACCCTTGAAGTGTTCACTGCTTTTAACCAGAGACACTTTTGCTTTATTTTTCATTTATTAAATCTCTTATACAATAATAAAAATTTTAGTGCAAGAGAGGGTATTGTTGTTTCCGCATCGGAAGTTTTGTATAATCAAGGCCCTGCTCCTAAAATGGTTTGAGCTTTCTTACAGATACCCACTAAATAAAATGAAAGAAATTTTAAAAGGCGGAGATTTGATTGCCCACCAAAGAAGGCTTTTAGAACAGTTTCTTGTAGACTGCCGGTCTGGAATTTTACCCTTAAGATCATACAGACAAATTCGAGAGAGCGGAAGTCTCGTCTTTGAAGAAGGCCAGGAAGAGTCATTAAAGAGACAAATTATTGAAAAATCGGAGGGGAAATTAAAGCCCGAAAGTGGAAAATTATGCGAAATCGAAGATTACGGTATACCCCAGTTTCGCCATCATGGGAAAACGTTTGACACTGGCCTAGAAGAAGGGGCTCGGGTAGTTCGAGGGTTCTTTTTTTTAATCATCCTTGATGATTCTTGCCCATACCCTTGCGAATGTATGGTTCTTGACAATGGAATCTCTCGCGAATTTTATGACAAGATGACGCCAATCGAAAGGAAATCTTTTGTCAAGCGGGTAGCTCGCAGATACAGAGGATTTATTTGTCTTTACCCTTCAGATATTTGTGGTTTTACCGCGTTTATTAATGACACTCCAGACGGTTTTACTGTTGACGGGCTTTACCCCGCCTACTCTCTTTATGATTATAAACGGTAAAGAGGTTTTTATTTTCTGGAAACAGTGTAAAGAGTCGGGTGAAAAAGAAAGATAGCCGGTGTGTCTTCAACTAAAAAGCGCTGAAAATCTTGGTAAATTTCCTTCCGCTCCTCCTGGTTCATCGTTTTTCTGCCATCCTCAAGTAGTTTGTCGATCTTCGGACTTTGATAACGGCTAATATTGGTCCCCGCCTGAGTAGAATGCCAGAGTGAATATTGATCTGGATCAGACGACACTTCTTGGGCTACCAGGAGCGCTTCGTAATCCTCGGGGATGGTATTAACTACCTTAATGTGGGTTTTAACCGGAATTTTTTCCCAGTCAGCTTTAATTTCTTCCGCAACCGATAAAAGGGAGGGAACGGTTGCCAATTCGATTTCGATCGACTCCGGAACCTCCCCACCCTCAAACGCCTTCTCCATTAAATTTTTGGCGTTCTCTAGGTCTAGATCATAAGGTTTAACGCTGGGATTGTAAGCCCACGATTGAGGGTCAATTGGGCTTAGAGCCCGAGGTGTCCATTTTTTTTCTAAAGCATAGGCTAAGGCTTGGCGGAACGACTTATCAGAAAGCTTATCAGATTGAGTGTTAAGAAAAATAGCCACATAGCGATTATATTTGACTTCACGGACGATCTGAAGATTTTCCCATTCTTCTAACTCCCCTAAAGCTGAAAGATTTTTAATCGTGTCAATTTCACCCAACTTAAAGGCCGTCCTCGCTGTCTCTTCGGTGGGATAAAAACGTAAAACAAGATTCTCTTTTTGAGAACCTTTTTCGGCTACTTTTAAGACAATTTGTTCAACGATTTGGCCGTTCCGTTCCAGCGAGACCACTTGGTATTCACCCGTCCCAATCAACCCTTTCTTAAAAACAGGTTTAGAAACAGTTATGGGGAAAGGCGAAAACGGCTCTTTCAGTTGAAATTTAATTGTTTTCTCATCCAAGAATGAAGTGGCCACGTCAGAAAAATTATAATTAATATCGCGGGCGGTTACCCTACTGCCGTCATGCCAGAAAAGATTTTCCTTAAGGACGAAAGTATAAGTCTCGCCATCCTCATCGACTTGCCAAGAAGTAGCCATCGAGGGGACAACACTTTTATCGTTTTGAATGGAGGTTAATCCAGAACTGATTAAATTTTGAACCTCAAGAGGAAGCTGGGAAGTTGAAAATTTACCTACCAGGCCGATTCTTTGAGTCCCCTTTTTGAAGGGCATCGTCTTAAGAATTCTTGGTAAAACGATGAAACTGACGATTCCAATCAAAAAACTTAAAACGAGAAGCCTCGAGTGTTTTTCGAGAAAAGCGGTGCCTAAACGAAGATAGAAACGAATCTTTTTAAAAATTGACGGCATTTTAATTTTTAGCTCAGGATTGGGCTGATGATTGAAATGAGAAGGAAGGCGGCAGCGAGAACAATCGTGGCGATGAAAATAATCCGCTCCATTCCCCTTTTAGATCGGTAAAACTCTCCGCCTCCTCCCCAGGTACTGCCTAAACCAGTTCCTCGAGCCTGGACGAGAATAGCTGCCATTAAGGAGAGGGCGATAATGATTTGGATAACCGTGATCACTTCTTTCATTTTTCTTATTACTTTTTAACCAGCCAAAAAAGGAAACTACTGGTCAAGCTAATGAGAAAAGAGGCCAAAATGAAAACCAAAATAACGCTCAACTCTAAAGGAGGAATAACAAAACCTTGGTAAACAAATCCCAAAAAGTGAAAACTGACGATTTGGAATTGGGGAACCAGGATGGTAACCAGGTAAAGAGAAGCAACATTGACTAGCCAACGAAAGGCGCCCAGAGTTAAGAGATTGATTGGGAGTAAAAGAAGGTTGACTAAAGGTTTGACTACCAGGTTAACGACAGTGAGGACGAAGGCAGCAATCAAGAGAGTCTGATAATTGGCACCATAACTCATACCTGGCAAAACTTGGCTCACTAACCAGAGAGAGACAAGATTGATTGCGAAGGAGCGAAGATGCCTTTTCATTACCTAATTTTTACCATGAATTAAGCGAAATGTCAAAGAAATTTTTAAGCTGAAGGCCGGCGAATTTTTCGGATCAATAAAGGGGCAGCTTTATAAATTGTCAGGAAAAGGAAAACACCCATTAGACTGCCAATAACGGCAGGAATAATTTGGTGCCAGATTAGCGATTTAATCTCTAGGTGATAATCAAATTTTTCGTTATTGATTAAAATGGAGATCGTTCCTTGACCCGATTTAAGCCAAGTTTGATTTTTAAGCCTAACTGCTAGGACCTGGCTGGCAAAGGGCGGTAAAATGGTAATTTCTTCTGGGTGATAATCAACATTAAGGAAAGCGCTATTGATCTCAATAGGCAAATTGTAAAGAGCGCTTGAACCGCTGTTTTTAACAATGACCTCGCCGGCTGATTCAAAGCCTGCGAAAACACTTTTAGGCAAGTCAAAACTCACCTCAAGATTAACTGGTGTCTCTACTGCATATGTCCCAAAAGCCACCTGAATATCTTTTTGGATGGACTCTTCTAGTTTATAGGCGCCGGCAGGATAGGGAGTCTCACTGTCTGCGCCGTGAGTAACAAAGGCAAAGTGGCTAAGGTCAAGTTTAGAAAAATAATCTATCCCGCCGGTCGTCTTACCCCAGGTGGGATCGACCGGAACCCAAATTTGTTTTTCCTCGTCCCAGTACTCAGGCCAAGCATGGAGAACATCGGCCATTAAACTCAGCGGGCGGAGTTTTTCGTTGGTTGCGTAAGCAAACCCGTTGATCTCCCTAGCTGGATAGCCAGCCGCCCGAGAAAGAGCGACGAAGAGGTCAGTAAATTCTGTGCAGATAGCTTTGTCCGGATTTTTTAAAGATTCAAGAGCTCCTAGCCGCTCCGCCCCCCTTTTTACTCGAGAATAATCGTAATCTAAATTTTCAATCACAAAATTATAAATATCTTGAGGGGTGGCCAAATTTTCCGCTTGAGATTTAATTATTTCCTCCTCTGTTTCCCAAAAAACATCCGGTTTAAGATTAGACTCTAAAGCGCTTTGAGTAGGTATTGGGAAATGTTCTTGGGGGTGGGTGTAGATTTTAACCTGGCCTGAAGCTTTAATGGTTAGCTTTTCTTTGGCTGCTAATCGATACGAGGCAAGCCAATTTCCATCAACATCTATTTTGACATTCAAAGGAGGCGGATCGATAGTTTTATAGATAACCTTTTGATAAGCAGTGTCAGGGGGTAAGGCAATGCTCGTTTCACCAGTGACCATCTCTGGATTTTTCAAATGATAAAAAAGAGTAAAATCAAAAACTTGAAAATCGCCGAAAACCGCAACGCCGCCCGAATCTCCCAGTTGGCCTTTATTGAAAAAATAGATGTTTGATTCAGAATCGCTTCTTTTGGATGCAGGTTGAGGCGTAATATAAGCCAACTCCCCAAAGCTTTTAGGTACAGTGAGGGAAAGAGAATAGGAATTAATTTCTTCTGGGTGGGAAAGCTTGGGAAGGGTAATTTCCCAAACCTGGCCATTTTTACTGGCGACTCCTAGTGTCTCGTATTTTAGACTAAATTTGAGACTCTTGCCACTCCCAACCACTTGTTCATTAAAAGTTAGGTCGATAATCGTTGTCTTGCCTTCTTCTTTAACTTCAGTCGCCAGTGGACCCAAAGAATCTTCGGCGACTACGTTTTGGATATGGCCGATTTCGGTGGTCAGTGAATAGCGAGTAGCGTAAACTTGAGAAAGCTTATTGGTCAAAGAGATTTCCTGAGTAACCTGGGTCACCCCTCTCGGATTAACCGCGTAACGGACCTGATAGTCAGTTTCGAATTCTTCGGAAGAATATCCTTTTGGAGCGGTTATTAAACCGATACTGCTAAAAAGAATTAGAAAAAAGACGAGGGGAAAACGCCTCATAAGATCATTTTAAAATCTGTCTTGAAATTTGTCTAGGGCGAGACTTGACAAAGAATTCTTTTTCGGGTATTCTTGGGGTGATGCCCGTTACTCTTTATAAGCGCCAAAAACAAATTCTTGATTTTATTTCTCAATATATCCAAAAAAACGGATTCTCACCCACCCTTCAAGATATTGCCGACGCTCTTGGCGTTTCCTCGTTAGCTACCGTTCATGAACACTTAACGGCGATGACCAAAAAGGGCGTCATTAAACGCTACGAGGGAGCTGTTCGAGGAATTGAGTTGGCGGATAAGAAATTAGGCAAACTGACTCAAGGGGTAGAATTGCCTATTTTGGGCTTCATTGCCGCAGGCAAACCAATTGAAGCTCATACTGACCCCAATGCTTCGACTAAGATTTCACCCAGCATGCTCTCTGGTAAGAAGCGCGCTTTCGTCCTCCAAGTTAAAGGAGAAAGTATGATTGAAGACGGAATTCTGGATGGCGATTATGTAGTCGTCGAACAACAGGAATTAGCCAATAATGGCGACTTAGTCGTGGCTATTCTGGAAAATGGAATGGCTACCTTAAAACGATTCTTTAAAGAAGCAACGCGGGTTAGACTAGAGCCAGCCAACGCCGAGATGAGTCCTATTTTTGCTAAAAAGGTAAGGATTCAGGGAAAAGTCGTCGGCGTGGTTCGTAGATATTAATTTTCTTCTAACTAACTTCTTCTTGAAATTCCTTCTCTTTGGGTATTTAATAAGGATTATTGAAGAATTCAGTTAGTCCCTACCAGCCTCATCAGTATATAAAAGATATTTTGGGAGGCCAGTTTATTTCTGTTCTTGGCGGTCTTTTGGCCGGACTCCTTCTCGCTTCCCGGATTGATCATCTTGAACTTTTTCCCGGTTTCTTCATCCTTTTTCCTGGCTTCTTAGAACTTCAGGGAGGTCTTAACGGGAGCTTGGCAGCAAGAATTGGGTCTCTAATTCATGTCGACGGGGTTGAAAGCGTCGATGGTTTAACTGATCTGCGAGTTAAAGAGAATTTGGCGGTTAGTTTTAGTCTTTGTCTAGTTGCCAGTTTGATTTTAGGTATTTTTGCCTTTTTCTTAGCCTATTTAGTACTTGACAAAATGATTTTTTCTCTTATTTTTGTTTCCTCTTTGGCTGGCCTCCTCGCCAGTCTTTTCCTAATCCCACTAACCTTCTTTATCGCGATTTGGCTGTATAAAAAGGGGCATGATCCCGATAATGTTATGGGACCATTTATTACCTCTCTAGGAGATATTATTAGCGTTATCTCTTTGATTACGATTATCAGTTTAATCGTCAAATGACTAAAGGAATAAGAGAAAATTTTTCTCAAAACCTACCCTCTCTTATTTTTGCTTCGTGCCTAAGTTCAATTGGCGGCATTAGTCTTAGTTTTACCAGGGAGAAGATTCTCCTTATTTTGCCGCTTCTTATTCTTCTGCCTGCCTTAAATAATATGGTTGGAGGCTATGGAACCATTATTGCCTCCAAATTTACCACCTGGCTTTATCGAGGGACGATTCCTCCTCATTGGTGGAAGTCAAAAAGATTGAGAAGTCTTTTTAAAAATATTTTTCTAATTGCCTGTCTTTATTCATTCCTGAATGCAGGCTTAGCCAGTGCCCTTTCTTTTTATCAAGATTTTCCCTTAACCTTATCTGTTTTTTTAAGAGTTCTTTTAATTGGCGTGGTTACCACGACGGCGATAGTTTTCTTTCTATCTTTCCTGGTTATCTTAATTGGAATTTATCTTAATCGAAGAAGGCTTGATCCTGACAATTATCTTATTCCCTTTGCCACCGCCCTGGCCGATCTCGGAGCTCTAATGGTTTTTGGTGGTTTAGTTTCTCTTTTGTTCTGAGTTACTTTTTTTGATTTTCTTGAGCTTATACCAAACATAAAAAATGACTGCGCCTACTCCGACAGCAACGATTAAAAGATCGAATTTTCTAAAATAAACCTCTAAGATGTTCCAATTTTCACCGAGAAGGACGCCAAAATAAGCCAAGATAGCTGACCAAATTAGTGCCCCAGCCAAACTAAAAACAGAAAATTTAAAAATGTTCATTTGGGAAAAGCCAGCCGGCAGGGAAATAAAGGTTCTAATTACCGGTAATAATCTCGAGGCAAAGGCAATCAATTCTCCCTTTTCTCTGAACCATTTTTCCGCTGTCTCCACTTCCTCATAGGTAATCAAAAGAAACTTCCCGTATTTTTTAACCAATCGCCGGACAAATCTTTCTTGACCCCAATAACCCAAACCGTAAGCCATTAATGAACCGACCAAGTTCCCAATTCCGCCTGCCAAAACAACCAGCCAAAAATTTAGCTTACCTAAGCCAACCATGAAACCGGCAAAAGGCATGGTTACTTCAGAAGGAATGGGGATTAAAGCAGATTCAACCAGCATTAAAAGAAAGACGGCTGGATATCCCAGGGTTGAGATAGAATTTGTGATCCAGTGGCCAATGGGTTCAAGTAAGGCTTCAATCATCGTTGTGATATACTCTCCATTGTATGGGGACATTGTTTATTGTGTCAACCCCGATTGGCAATTTAAAAGACATTACCTTAAGGGCTTTGGAGATTTTAGCCAAAGTTGACCTGATTGCCTGCGAAGACACTCGAAAAGCAGGCTTGCTCTTAAAACGTCATCAAATAAAAAAGCCTTCACTCCTTTCGTATTATGAAGAAAATGAAACCCAGCGAATTCCCCAGATGATAAGGCTTTTAAAAGAGGGAAAGGCAGTTGCTTTGGTGTCCAATGCTGGCACGCCGGCGATTTCGGATCCCGGCTTTAAACTCATTAGAAAATGCGTTGAGGAGAATATCAAAATTGAAATTATTCCAGGCGCTTCAGCCATTCTGGCTGCTCTAATTTCTTCTGGATTACCCACTGATAAATTCCTTTTTTTAGGTTATTTGCCGAAAAAGCAAGGAAAGCGCTTAAAGCTTCTTAAAAACTGGACTTTAAGTTTGGTTGCCTCTACGCTGATTATTTTTGAATCCCCGCATCGGTTGGTTAAAACATTGGTTGACATTAAAAACGTTTTTGGCGATATAGAGATTGTCATTTGTCGGGAGATGACCAAGATTCATGAGGAAATTAGACGAGAAAGAATCAGTCAATCAATTAAACATTTTGAGAAAACGAAACCAAGAGGAGAATTAACACTAGTCTTCAGAATTCTTCCAAAGTAGAAACGTCGCCGGTGGGGAGGCCGAGTTCTTTTGCTTTTAGGTATCTTCTCATAATTTTGCCTGAGCGAGTTTTAGGCAATCGGTCAACAAACTCAATTTCTCTGGGGTAGGCATGACCGGCAAGCTCGCGTTTAACATAGGCCTGGATATCCTTTTTAAGCCTCTCAGACCCCTTCTGGCCTGGTTTTAGAGCCATAAAGGCTTTGATGATCTCTCCCCTCATCGGATCAGGTTTGCCAATTACCCCGGCCTCAATAATGGCTGGGTGAGAAACTAAGGCTGATTCGACTTCAAAAGGGCCAACTCTCTCACCAGCCGTTTTAATGACATCGTCAGCTCGACCAACAAACCAAAAATAGCCATCTTTATCTTGATAAGCTAAGTCGCCGGAAATATACCAATCATTAGTGAAATAACTTTTATATTTTTTTGGCCGTCGCCAAATTTTCTTCATCATTGATGGCCAACCTGGCTTAATGGCTAAATTGCCAATTTTCCCGGTCGAAAGTTTTTTACCCTGATCACTAACGATGGCCGCTTCCACGCCAGGAATGGGCTTACCCATTGAACCAGGTTTGATGTCCATTGAAGGATAATTGGCAATTAAAATCCCGCCTGTTTCTGTTTGCCACCAATTGTCGTGGAACGGAAGGCCGAAAGCCTTCATCCCCCAAAAGACTGCCTCCGGATTTAGCGGCTCACCTACACTAGCCAGATGACGAAGACTTGACAAATCATGTTTTTTAACGAGTTTCAATCCTGCTGCCGCTAGCATCCGGATGGCTGTCGGAGCGGTATACCAGACATTCACTTTATAATCTTGAATAAGTTGATACCAAGTTTCTGGTGAAAAACGACCTTCATAGACAAGAGAAGAGGCGCCATTGCTCCATGAGCCTAAAATTTCGTAAGCAATGCCTGTCACCCAGCCTGGATCAGCCGTGCACCAATAAACGTCTTCTTCGCGAAGGTCCAAAACCCATTTGGCGGTCATGTGCTCCAATAAAATGGCTCGATGAGAATGGATGACTCCCTTAGGCTTCCCCGTAGTGCCCGAGGTATAAAGCATAAAAGCAGGGTCAGTAGGCTTCATTTGAGCGCATTTAAACTTGTCCGAAGCCTTAGCGATTAAATCAGGCAGTTCTTTGTCAACTAAAATTATTTTCTTAAGGGCCGGTAAATCTTTTTTGATTTTTGCGACTCGACGATATAAATCTTTGTTCGTCACCAAAACTTTGGCGTCCGAGTTGCTAAGGCGATCATAAAGAGCTTGATGACCAAAAGCGGCAAATAAAGTTCCGGCAATAGCTCCCACCTTTAGAGTTCCCAAAAAACCGTAGTAGAGTTCGGGGACGCGAGGGAGAAAGAAGAAGACCCGATCTCCTTTTTCTACCCCCAATTTCTTGAGACCATTGGCAAATTGATTAGAGAGAAGAGAGATTTCCGCAAAAGTAAATTTCTTTTTTTGATGGTCTGCTCCATGCCAATAAAGGGCAACCTTATTTTTTCGTGGACCGATGGCGTTACGGTCAATGGCATTGTAAGCAGCATTAATTCTTTTTCCTTTAAACCAAAACAGTTCATTTTCAGCCTCTTTCCAGGAAAATTTTTTGGATAAGTGGTCGTAATCAGCCAAATTTGGCTTAACTTTAATGATTTTTTTTGTTTTCTTAATAATTTTTCTCATTGCCAGTGATTTTTTCTAACAAGTTTTTTCCGGACATCAATTCGGGTTTTCGAATTCCCATTAAAGCCAAGACTGTTGGCGCGACGTCAGCCAAGATACCCTTAGGTAAAACTTGACCCCTACTGCTAAACTTTCGATTAACTACAATGAAAGGAACCGGATTAGTGGAATGTTCGGTATCCACCTCACCGGTAGCCAGATTGATCATTTCTTCCACGTTACCATGGTCAGCGGTGATTATGGCAGCACCCCCAAGGTTAATCGTTGTCTCCACTACTTTTTTGAGACATTTATCCACCACCTCACAAGCTTTAACGCCCGCTTCAAGAATACCGGTGTGGCCAACCATATCGGGATTAGCGTAATTGATGATGATAAAGTCATACATCCTTGTTTTTATTCTCTTAAGAACCTCCTCGGTTACTCCAAGGGCAGACATTTCTGGTTTTTGATCGTAAGTAGGAACATCTGGGGAAGGAATTTCGGTTCTATCTTCGCCAGGAAAAGGCTCTTCTCTCTGACCATTAAAATAATAGGTAACAAATCTTTCTTTCTCTGTTTCGCTGAGATGGAATTGACGAAGACTTTTCTCGGCCAGAATTCTTCCTAAAGGCATTTTCACCGTTTCTGGGGGAAAGGCAGTTTGGACCGGAAGACCTTTTTCATACTCGGTCATGGTAACAAAGTACAAACCGGAAAGAATAACCTCTCTTTTAAAAGTGGTTGTCTCTTTGGGGACTTCATAGAGATGGAGGCCATAACGCTCGGCATAAGGATCAAAAGCAGCTTTCTTGATTACCAACGTTTCAAAGTTGGGCAAAATAAACGCTTTGGTTAACTGTCTTGGTCGATCAATCCGGAAATTGAAAAAAATTACGGCATCATTATCTTGAACGGTCCCGACTGGATTCCCTTGGTCATCAACGAGAATAATCGGCTCTAAAAATTCATCAGTAACCTCTTTTTGATAAGAGGCTTCTATTGCTTCTAAAGCCGATTTACTTTGGTGCCCCACACCCTGGACGATGGCTTTATAAGCTTTTTCTGTCCTTTCCCAGCGGTGGTCTCGATCCATGGCAAAATAACGACCGGACAGGCTGGCAATCTGACCAACGCCTACTTTTCGAATTTCTTCTTCAGTTTGGGAAACATAGGTTCGAGCAGATCTGGGAGGAGAGTCCCTGCCATCAGTAAAAAGGTGTAAAAAGACTCTTTGGATACCTTCATTTTTGGCAAAAAGAAGTAAGGCAAAAAGATGGTTCATACTAGAATGAACGCCGCCGGCCCCGATTAGTCCTAATAAATGAAGGTTGGAGTTATTTTTTCTAACATGTTCAGCGGCGGTTTTAAAAGCAGGAATTCCATAAAAACTGCCGTCGGCGACGGACATATTGATTCGCGGCAGATCTTGATAGACAATTTGCCCAGCGCCTAAATTAAGGTGGCCTGTTTCTGAGTTGCCATCTTCTCCTTTCGGGAGTCCGACAGCTTCACCAGAAGCCACCAGCTGGGTATGAGGATAGACTTTCCAGTAGCGATCGATATTGGGTGTTTTCGCCAGGGCAACTGCATTCCCTGGACCCTCTGGCGCTAAACCCCATCCGTCGAGAATAATAAGAACCACCGGTCGAGACATAGACGATTAACTTGTTTTAGTTTTTAATTCTTCTTCTATTGCCAATAAACGATTATACTTGACCACTCTTTCACCTCGGGCAGGCGCTCCGAATTTAGTAAAATCGGCCCTAACTCCAACCGCAAAATCGGCAATAAAATCGTCATTGGTTTCCCCACTCCGATGAGAAACAATTATCTTCCAGCCTGCATTTCGAGCAGCCTTGATGACCTCCAGTGTTTCTGAGATAGTTCCAATTTGATTAGGCTTAGCCAGTAAAGCGCTACAGGCTTTATCCTTAACTGCTCGTTCAACCCGTTCCTTATTGGTAACTAAGAGATCGTCGCCCACCACCGTGATTTTGGGTAACATGGTGACTAATCTACTCCACCCTCCCCAGTCGTCTTCGAAGAGAGGATCTTCCAGGATTCTGAGCGGATATTGATTAGCTAAATCACGATAATATTCAATCATTTCGCCAGGCTCTAGCGGTAAAGTTTTATCTCTAATTTTATATTTACCTTCTTTGTAAAAATGGGAGGCAGCTACGTCTAGGCCAAGAACAACATCTTTTTCAATCAGATGGCCAGATTCTTTGATGGCCTCAATGATAACCTCCAAAGCGTCGATGTTAGTAAAAAGATTAGGAGCAAAACCGCCCTCGTCGCCAACTGAATGAATAGCCCCATGACGAATCAAGACTTTTTCTGTTGCCTGATAAATTTCTTCAGCCATTTCGAGAATTTGTTGGTAAGGTATCTCAGAGGTAGGAATGATGTGAAATTCTTGAAATTCTAAATTGCCAGCACCGTGTTTGCCACCATTGATGAGATTAAAAGTGGGGGTGGGGATGACCAAGCTTTGGCCTTTTTTCCCAGAATAAAGTTCCTCAACATGGCGGTAGATAGGTAGACCCTTAATTAAGGCTCCGGCTTCACAAATTCCCTGGGAGACCGACAAAATGGCATTTGCCCCAAGCTTTGATTTATTTTTGGTGCCATCAAGTCCAATAATTAAATCATCAATCTCTTTTTGTTTCGTGGGGTCTTTGCCCATCAGTTTGGGGGCGATTATTCGGTTAACATTCTCAACTGCCTTAAGAACGCCCATGCCGTTATAGCGATCTTGATCTCCGTCTCTTAATTCAACTGCCTCATATTTACCCAAAGATTCTCCGGCCGGAACCGAAGCAATTACTTGGTGGCGAGTTTCCAAAGTGACTTTTGCCTCGACCGTAGGATTACCCCGTGAATCTAAAATTTCCCTTGCCTTAATTTCTTTTATTTTGGCCATGATTCCTACTTTCTTTTTTCTGCGATCCGTTTTTCGACTTGAGCCACCAGCTCTCGGGTAGACTCAATTGCGTCAGGATTGACGGAAATACTGGTAATTCCCCATTCTACCAGTTTTTGAGTTAATTCGGGATAAACTGAAGGAGCTTGGCCGCAGATGGAGCTGGTGATTTTTGCCTTTTGACAAGTCTTGATCACCCTTTCTAGAGCCCAGAGAACGGCTGGATGTCGTTCGTCAAAAACATTGGCTAGTTCGGCATTATCCCGATCAACGCCCAGAACGAGCATTGTTAGATCATTTGAGCCAATTGAAACACCATCGATGCCTACTTTAATAAATTCGGGCAGAAGAAAAACATTAGAAGGAATTTCTACCATTAACCAGAGCTTGAAAGAGGGGCTTCGGATTAACCCCGCTGCGCCGATTAGTCTTTTTACTTTCATTAATTCTTCAGGTGTTCGCACAAAGGGCAACATCATCCAAAGATTTTTAAAACCTAGTTGATTGCGAACTTTTTTAACTGCTTCTAATTCCATTTCAAAGACTTTGGGATCAGCCAGATAGCGGAAGGCGCCGCGATAGCCGAGCATGGGATTCTCTTCCTCTGGTTCATAGCTTTTGCCGCCAGTTAGATTTCGATATTCGTTGGTTTTGAAATCAGTCGTTCGGTAAACAACTGGTCGGGGGCTGAAATTTTCGCAAAAATTAGCCAAATTTGAAGATAATTTGTCGACGAACATTTTTTGTTTTTTGTCTTTGATTACTTTCTTGGGATGAATGCCTATATCAGCGATCATAAATTCCGCTCTCAATAGACCCACTCCATCAACTGGTCTTTTGGCGGTTTCTTTGGCTAAATCAGGTGCGGCCAGATTAACATAAATCTTAGTAGCTGTTTTAATCGTTTTCAGAGCAGTGGTCTTAAGTTTTTTTTGGCTTTCCCCAGAGATTGGGAATCTCAAACTAGAAGCTTCCTCCATTCCCCCTTTATAAACTTCTCCTTTAGAGCCATTAACAGTAACCATCGAGCCCTTTTTTAGATCCCGGGTAGCTTTACCGGTGCCAACAATACAAGGAATTCCCAGCTCACGACTGACAATGGCGGCATGAGACGTTTGTCCCCCTTTATCAGTGATAATGGCCACTACTTTTTTCATTGCCGGGACGAAATCAGGAGTGGTCATTGAAGTCACCAAAACATCACCCTTGTTCACCTTGCCGATTTGCTTAGAAGAAAGGATGATTTTTACTGGCCCGGCCGCAATGCCCGGACTAGCCGCCTGTCCCTTCAGAATCGGCTCTCTTTTAACCTTCTCAATTCCTTTCTTTTTTTTACCTTTAACTTCTTTGATGGTAGTCACCGGTCTAGTTTGAAGAATATAGATTTTTTTCTTTTCAATCGCCCATTCAATATCTTGGGGAAAATAATAATGGTGGTGAATTTTCTTGCCTAATTTGGCCAACTTGCGAATTTCTTTATCTGAGATTTTCTGGAGATCCTGTTTTTTCATCGGCACCGATCGATTCTTGGTAATCTTTCCCACTTTAATTAATTGAACTTCTTGTTGACCGATTGCCTTTTTAATAATCTTTAAAGAAGATTTGTTTAGAAGGTAGTGGTCTGGAGAGACGGCTCCTTGGACGATTAGTTCACCAAGACCATAAATGGCCTCAATAACAATCCTGTTCTTTTGATTAGAAAGAGGATCGAGAGTAAACATCACTCCTGAGGTTTCTGATTGAACCATCTTTTGGACAATAACGGCAATGCCCACTTTCAAATGGTCAAAACCCTGTTCTTCTCGGTAGAAAATGGCTCTTGGTTCAAAAAGAGAGGCCCAGCATTGCCTGACTGAATCAACCACGCTAGCTTCGCCCTGGACATTTAAGAAAGTGGCCTGTTGACCAGCAAATGAAGCGGTCGGCAAGTCTTCGGCGGTGGCTGATGAACGAACCGAAACTAACGACTGTTTAAAAAGACTCCCCAACTTTAAATAATCCTTAACCACCTCATCGGCAATCTCTTTGGGAATTTTGCCGTTAAGAATGAGTTTTTTAATTTTTTCCGAGACTTCCTGAAAAGATTGAGGATCAGAAGCATCAACCTGTTTTAAAATTTCACCAATCTTAGGCTTAAGTTTGTTTTCGTCGAGAAATTGATAATAGGCTTCAGCGGTGACAATAAAGCCAGGCGGGACAGGAATATCGAAGCTGACCATTTCGCCTAGGTTGGCTCCTTTTCCGCCAACTAAACTAATGTCGTCTTTATCAACTTCATCAAACCAAACGATACGGGCAGGCTTTTTCATTCAGCTAATTTTTTCTTAAAGTAATCAACCCAAGGCAAGGTAGCCGGATTGACCTTATTGAGAATTGCCAAATAATAGCTAAGATAGCCGCCAAGATGAATCAGCTCTAATGCTTGAGAAAGCTTATCTTCTCCCAAAAGGTTATATTTATAAACCTTAATGCCGTTTTTCAAGATTACCTCTTCAGTCAACCTAACTCTTTTTTCAATTTTAGGAGAATAAAAATTGGAAATAAGAATCAAAAAGACCAGATTTTCTTTGGCAAACCGAAGCCCTTCCATTAAATGGTGATTTAGCTCAGGGATGACAAAGTAGTCAGCAAAATTTTTGGCGCTCTCATGAAGTGAATTTCTCATCGCGTGAATGCTTCCCTGTAAAAATCCTCCCGAAACAAAAATTGGAATTTTGCCCTTAAACTCCTTAGCAATCCTTTTAGCCTGGTTGTCGGTGGTGGGTTTTTTGATCCCCAAAATTTGATTATTTTTTCTCAAAATGGTTAAGAGGCTGTTTAAAGAAACTTTGGTTTTGGCGATCATCCCACAGTTTGATAAAAGGCCGATCTCGCCAAGAATCATATAGCCTTGACCCAGGCGAGGTTGCTGGCTAGGATTGTTTTTGGGAAGAAAAAAATAACCAGGATATTGGTTGTCTTGAAGAAATTTCTTTAACTTGCCTCCAGAAGTTATTCCCAAAACCTTTGCCTTTTTCCTTTTAGCTTTTTGGGCACAACTTAAAACTTCCTCCGTTCCTCCTGAGTAGCTTGCCAAAAGAACCAAGCTCCTTTCATTAATGTAGCCAGGGAGCCGATAATTACTGGTAATATCTAGAGGAATCTTAAGGTTCTCAGCGAAAACACTTTTGATGACTCTGGCTCCAAAAGCTGATCCACCCATGCCAACAATCACCATATTTTGACAATTTTTATAATCAGTAGGGATCTTAATTTTGGTTGATTCATCCCAGGCTTGTTGAGCTTGCCCAGAAAGGGCCTCAATAGAAGTTAGAACATTAGCTTTATCAAGTCTCCTGATCGCTATCTGATCGTCAAGGATATTCATCACACCTCATTGTACGCAAGACAAAGAAAATTGGCAAGAGCGGAAAGAAATTAGAAGCTATTCGCTGGATTTTTTCGCGCCTGAAGAAATTAAAAAGTCTACCAAATCCTTTTTTCTTTCAGCTAAGATTTTTTGATTATCAGCCTCGATGTTTAGCCTTAAGAGAGGTTGGGTATTAGAAGGCCTAACATTTATCCAACTGTCCTTAAACCAAACACTAATCCCGTCAAGCCAGTCAATTTTGGTTGCCTTCTTCTTATATGCACTTTCGATTTTTTCCATCATGGCCGTTTTGTCTTCCACCTCAAAATTTGTTTCTGGAATAATTGGATATTTGTCAAACTCGGAGGCAATTAAAGATAAGGGTTTGTTTTTTTCTGAAAATAACTCAAGGCATGAAAGCATGGCAATAAAAGCAGAATCGGCATAATAGTTCTCCCGGAAATAGTAGTGGCCTGAATGCTCGCCAGCAAAAAGAGCATTATGTTTTCTCATCGCCTCTTTAATCAGGGTATGACCCACCCTGACCCTGATTCCCTTACCCCCAAATTTTTTTATCGTTTCTGGGGCAATCCGGCCAACAACCGCATTGTAAAGAATAGTCTCCCCGGGATGTTTTTTAAGTAAGGCCTCAGCAATAATAGCGGTGATGATCGTTCCGTTAATAAATTTAGCCTTTTCATCAATAAAATAGATCCGATCCGCATCACCATCAAAGGCCATTCCCAAATCTGCTTTTTCTGTTAAAACTTTTTTTTCCAAATCAGCCACATTTTCAGGCTTTAAAGGGTTAGGGATATGATTAGGGAAAGTGCCGTCAAGCTCGAAGTAGAGGGGGATGATTTTTAAAGGTAGAAAAGGGGCAAATTTAGGGATTAGATAACCAGCCATAGCATTACCAGCGTCAATAACCACCTTAAACGGCTTGACTTTCTTAACGTTGATGAAGTTGAGGCAATGTTTTACATAATCATCAACAATATTTTTCTTAACCCTTTTTCCTTTTTTCAAAGAGGTCTTAATTTTTCTATTAGAAGTTGCCAGGTCTCTAATTTTGTAGATCCCACTATCACCGGAAACAGCAATGGCGTTCTTTTTAACCAATTTGAATCCATTATATTCCGGTGGGTTATGAGAGGCGGAAATCGAGAGAGCAAGATCAAATCCATATTTGCCGGCCGCGAAATAGGCCATATCGGTGCTAATCAAGCCCAGGTCAACCACATCCGCTCCTTGTTTCATCACTCCCTCTGCAATTCCACCAGCAATATCATCAGCCGAAACTCTCATATCGTGTCCAAGAGCAACCGTTTCTGGCTTAAAAAGTTCCACCAGGACCTGACCAATTCTTTCTGCCCCTTCTTTGTCTAATTCATCGGGGACGATGGCCCTAACGTCGTAGTCTCTGAAGATGTTTGGGGTAATTTTCATAAATTGAATTCTAAAGATCAGTAATTAAAAGGTCAAGCTGGGAGGCTAGCGGCATGGGGGCTTTGCCAGTCTTCTGCTCATAATCGATCCTTAAAAGCCGTTGGTGGATTTTCAGAAGCTGATCTAAGCTGAATTTCTGAGCTTGATTGAGGAACTTGGCTTGTTGCCAGGGGGCCAGCGGTAAACCCTTCTCGCCTAAATCTCGGGCGATAATTAACAGCCTCATCTGTCTGCAAATCATATAAAAAACTATTTCCGGCGAGTCGGTCCGGAGACATTGGTGGAGCAACTTAAGCGTCTCTTTTTTGTTTTGAGAGGAAAGTGAATCGAGGAATTTAAAAATTAATGGTGGGATTTTAAAGAGATTGATCTTTGCTTTTGAAGTCAGTTTTTTTAGACCTAATTTACCAATTTCTTTTGATTCCCAAAGGATAAGGGGTTTGTCCCTGTTTTCCTGTTTGAGATAATCAAGCATCTCCTCTTTTCTTTTCCCTTTGGTTGAAGATAAAAGGTTTTCAATAATCACTAGACGATTTTTTCCTAAAAGAGAGGTTGATTCCAGGGCTTGTTTAAGCTCGGTTAACTCTAATTTCCCGCCGTCAAGGGCAATAATTTCATCCGCCCCTTTTTTCTTGAAAGTGGCCACTTCTTGCTCCAGCGCCTTACGGCTGGCAACGATATTCTCTCCGTGTAAAATAACCATAACCTTTTGGATTATTTTTTTAATTGTTTAAAAAGTTTTTCTACTGATCTCTGATCAATTCTAATTCTCCCTCTTCCCCGGTGAGGCAGAAGAGCGCCAGAAAAGGTCTTGGGAATATGGAGGAGTTCGTGGATTAAGATTCGGCGTTGATCATCCATGTTGAGGTGGTCAAACCGCTCTGAAAGGACCTCAAGGCAGTAATGAGGCTTAATTTGAAGAGCCTTTTGCCAAATTTTAGGAAAACCCCAGATTCTTGCCCGAGCTCGAGATTTCGAACCAAAACTGCGAAAAACAATCACTCGCTTAGGATCAATATGAGGGAGGTTCAAAGAGGCAACAATTTTGGCTACCTCTTTTTGGAGATGAGGATCGCGTCGCCAGTCCATTGTCTCTTAAGAAATTTTAAAAATTTCGTCGCCCTTTTTTACCGGTTGATCCACTTTTAAGCCAACCGTCTCACCCTTCTTCGTTGTTTCAACGTTTTCGTGCTCAACCTGCATTGAGCCAATCGTCTGCTCAAACTCATTATCGTGGCCTGAAATTTTTACTTTGTCGCCGACGGCCAAGGTTCCTAAAATGTCAACGACGGCCACGCTGATCTTGTCGTAATAATGGGTGACTCTGCCAACCTTAAAATTTGCCACCAACACCTCACCCCCTTTCTATTTTAGAGTTTACCATATTAAGTTAAGTTTTTCCCTTCTTGCTAGATTGACAATGACAGATAGCCACCGCTAAAGCATCAGCAGTATGGGTTGGCCGAGGCAAAGAGCGCAATTTTAACGTCTTCCTGACGGTGGATTGAATCTGTCTTTTTTTGGCCCGGCCTTGTCCAGTTAAAACCATTTTAATTCTTAAAGGTGGATATTCAAAAACCTTAACTTTTCTTCTGGCAGCGGCTAGTTTAATGACGCCAATAGCTTGGCCTACGGCTGAAGCCGATTTGGCGTTGAGATTAAAAAATAAACTTTCTATCGCTAGGACTTGAGGCTGATGTTTACGGAGAATTTTTAGAGTTTGTTGATAGATTGAATTAAGCCTTCTGGGGGCTTCGTGATCTACTGAGGTTTTGATAAGACCCTTATCGATAAGAGTAATTTCCCCTCGCCAGTAACGAACAATACCAAAGCCAGTCTCGGCCGTGCCTGGATCAATTCCCAAAATAAGCATAGATTTAGTAAACTGCGCCTTTCGGCTTGTATAATTTTCTCTTGAGTTAAAATTATAGCATTCTTGTTAAAAAGCCTCAAATTGTGGTAAAATTAAGGAGATTTATAGAAGATCTGGACAGTGTATTATACTTATGTTCTAAGGAGCTTAAAAGACGGTAAACTATATATCGGCTGGGCAGGAGATCTCAAGAAAAGACTAAAAAAGCACAACTCAGGACTGGTTTTAGCTACTAAATCTAGGTTGCCCTTAAAATTAATCTTCTATGAAGCTTTATTAAATAAAAAAGATGCGATTAATAGAGAAAAATTTTTCAAAACAGGCTGGGGTAGGAGACATTTGAAAAAGGCTTTAAAATACTCTTTAGGCAAAAAGGTGGGTTCGATTCTTAAGTCGGGCCCGCCCGCCTAAATATTTGCAAAACAAATTTTTGGCGGGCCCGTAGCTCAGTGGTAGAGCACCTGCCTTTTAAGCAGGGTGTCGAAGGTTCGATCCCTTCCGGGCTCACCACGTATAGCGCCAAATAAATTTGGCACATGTGGTAAACCACATAAAATTATTGTGCGTAGTAAACGGATGTACTACGTTTATTTGCTTGAGAGCATTAAGGATAAATCCTGGTATCTTGGATTTACGCCAGAAAGTCCTTTTAAAAGATTAGAGAAACATAATTCGGGTAGCGAGTATTACACAAAACGCAAGCTACCATGGAGGCTGATATATTTCGAAGCGTACCTTAACAGGAGCGATGCTACCAGCAGAGAGAAATTCTTAAAAAGCGGTGCAGGCAGGACTTTTCTAAAAAAGCAAATTAAAAATTATTTAATTAACAGATAATATTAATTCGCCGCGCGCAGGCAGTCGTATTTTGTAGCTTTCGCATGATGGATGAAGTGAATTTTGCGGCTTGCCGCGTGGCGAGCAAAGCGAGCTTTACGCGGCCCCGTCGTCTAGTGGCCTAGGACATCAGGTTTTCATCCTGAAAACAGGGGTTCGATTCCCCTCGGGGTCACACATTGGGACTAAAGAGGAGCCAGAATCGTCTTTTAGTCCGATAAATGGAGCCAATTTTGGTGTTCCAGAAACCAATTCTTCGTAGGTAGGCGGTTTTTCAAAGATAAGTCCGAAGTAATCAGCCCTTTTTAAAGGATTTGAGCCTCCCAGGATCAGTTCCTCCAGGTGTTCCAGAAAGTAGCCGACAAACTCCATCACTCGCTCCATATTGACGTCTTTTTCTTTATTTTCTACTTTGCTGGCTTGCAGATTTCTAATTTCTTTTTCAGTTTTGACCAGCTCTTCTTCCATGTATTTAATGGCCGTTGCAGACTCAAGGTATTTAATCTTGTCAACGGTTATCTTGGCTAACGATTTAAGCTCTTCAATCTTCCGGTCTATCTGTTTATTGTCCTTTTGGCTGCTTTCTATTTTATCCTGCCATAAATCAATTACACACTTTTTCAAGTCCTTGACGTATTTTGGTTTGATGCCTAAATTGCTGACAAAACCGGCAATGGTGTCTTCAAATTCCTGCTTAGGCACCCGGAAATAATGGCCCCGCTTATTACAGTGATAGGCAGGATAATATTTGCCAAGCCTTCCCCGGGAAGCGCTGCCATATAGAGCTTTCCCGCAAATCGGGCACATAACGTATCTTTTGTAGGGAAATTTGGGATTCCTAACCGATTTATAAAGCAAATGATCGGGCGGCTTTTTCTTCCAGAATTTTATCTGGCCGTTTTCTTCGGAAATGATAATTTTTCCCTTATTAGCTTTATTAAAAGTCTCAACCGACACCAAGCCCTTAAACTTGCATTTTATCGGCTTGTCTTTAGTCCAGCTTTCAATATTGATGCCGGCATAAATCGGATTTTGAATATATTTCCAGAGGGCTTTTAAAGACAACGGGCATTCTCCCGCCTGGCCGATTATTTTTGTCCTGTCTTTAGGGTCGCGACGGTAACGCTTTCTGGTTTTAAAACCCAACTTGTTTAACTTATCAACGATTTCCTGGTCATTTAAGTTACTGCTTGCCCGAAGCTCAAACATCCTAATAATCCATTTTGATTCCTTCGGGTGGGGTTTTAGGATGACTCTTTTACCATGGGCGGTTTCCACTTTTTCGTTGACATAGCCAAAAGGAGCTTGTCTGACCCTGTAACCCATTCTAACGTATCTAATTTCGGCACCAATCATCCTGGTCATGATATCTCTCATCTCGTCTTTGGCCCGCTCTGCTTCCAAAATTTCCGTTTTTTTAGTAGGGTTGTAAACACTCCAGTCGTATTTGATGTTTAAATGCTCTAAGGTGTTTATTTCCTGACTACTGATGACCCCATAAATATCAACCAGTTTGACATCATACTTGGTCAGTTGCATTTTAAGATGGTCATAAAGATAAGAACCGCCTCTGGTAAAGCGGTCAATCGATTTGACAATAAATAGCTGGATGTCGTTTTTTGGCTTTTTGCAGTAATCAATCGCTTCTTGGACCGGCTGCTCTTCTCTGGAAGCGCTCTCCATGAAGATAAAAAACTTTTTAATCTTGATGTTGTGGTTTTCCGCAAACCTTTCGATTTGCTCTTTCTGGTCTTCCGGTGAATCGCCTTGAAGCCCTTGTTTTAAGGAAGAAATTCTGATGGCGGCAACGGCATTTTCAGGTTTTGGCAGGTTATTCATTTGACTACTTCCTCAGTTAATTCCTTATTTTGCTCTTCGACAATTCTGTCGACAAGGAAGTTGGCAAATATCTTCATTCGGTCTTCTTTCTTATCCTTTCTCGTCTTATTATGCTTTGAAACCCGCTCCTTATTCATTGATTTTACTCTTAACCTAGCCACAAAACTTGTATCCTTAGTTTATTAACTATCCATATATGGATAGTATAACAAGGGTAAAACAGCTTGTCAAGTAGTAAAGATAAAAAGGTTTCGATTTCTTGTTTTATGTAGTATACTATAGCCAACCTGCCTCATAATCATCCTGCCTGAAGGGTAAATTATGAGGATTTTTGGTGAATTAGCAAACTTTTTTAGAGACAGCTTTGTTTTTACTTCTTCTTTTCAGACTCTACAAAGCAATCTTTCCCTTAATAAAACCCTGAAGCTGCTACCTATTTCTTTCTTAGGAGACTTGCTTACTATCCTAGCCTTAGCTTTTACCGCCTTTCTGACTCTCTATGCCTTATTAAAATTATTGCTGGTAAGAAAAGAGCTAAAGCAGAAGTATGTTTTGTTTGAAATCAGGCCATTGACCGAAACCCTGCAAAGCCCGCTTTCCACTCAGCAACTTTTTAATCTTATTCATGGTCTAGCCAGACAGCGATCTCTATTTTATAAACTAATGGATGCCTACAAAAGCTATTCTTTTGAAATTGTTTCCACCAAAAAAGAGGGTATCAGGTATTTGCTGAGAATCAACTGCGAAGACGCAGAATTGGTTAAAAAGAGTCTCCTTTCCTACCTTCCGGGAATTAGTATCAATCGGGTCAGCGATTATCTGCCAAAAAAACTTAAAAATGACCGATTTAAAATCGCCGACTTTAAGCAATCAAATCAATTTGCTTATCCTCTGAAAAAACAAAAACTGCTTAAAGAACACGACCCCATTGCTTATATCACCGGCAGTATGACCAAACTGGACAAAGATGAACTGGTTTCTTTCCAAATCGTTGCTTCTCCGGCTAACAGGCGCTACTTAAAACAGGCAAGGACAATTACCAATTTGATTGCCGCTAAAAGTGACTTGGTAACCGGCTTAAAAACCTTGAAATTAAATCAGCAATTATTCAGCTCACTTAAATTATCGCTAAGATTTGTTCTCTATTTATTTCTTATTCCCTTTGGGTTTTTGATATTTTTAATCACCGGAGGCAAAGAAGGTCCTCTCTTACATCTTGGGATTTTGAATCAGAACAGCAGGAAGAGCGATATTTACCAAAAAGAACTTGAAGAAGTAATAAAAGACAAATTAGATCAACCACTTTTCAAAACTTCTTTGCGCTTGCTAGTCGTCAGTAAAATCCCGAGAAAACAAAGCGAGCAGATTAAAGGTTTTACCTCCGCCCTTTCCTCGTTTAATAATTCCAATTACCAGTCGTTAGTTCCTTTTTTTAAGTTTAAACACGGTTTAATTAAACAAATTAAAGCCTATTTATTTAGAAATAGACTGCTTGGTTTATGGGGAAAGTCGGTTCTATCGGCCTCAGAGGTGGCCGATATTTATCACCTGCCTTTCACCATCAAAACTAAAACAGAAGATTTAGTCAAACAGCACAGCAAGCAACTACCGGCGCCGCTCTCTTTAAAAAGGGCCGATAATTTTGATGTCGTCTTTGCCGAAAACTCCTATGGCGGAACGGTCACTAAAATCGGTTTAACCGAAGACGAAAGAAGAAGGCATATCTATATCCTCGGGGCCACTGGCACCGGCAAGTCAACTTTGCTTTTGTCAATGATTTTACAGGATATTGAAAACAAAAAAGGGCTATGTGTCATTGACCCTCACGGAGATTTAATTGAACAAATTCTGCCCGCTATTCCCCAAGAAAGGGTCAATGATGTCATCTATTTTAATCCGGATGATGTTAGCCATCCAATTGGTCTTAACCTTTTAGAACTGACACCCGGCTTGAATGAAGATGATGCCCTTCGGGAAAAAGAATTTTTGACGGAAAGTATTATTTCCCTGTTTCACAAAATCTATTCGGAAAAATATTCCGGGCCGAGGATGGAATATATTTTAAGAAACACCATCCATACTGCTTTTACCACTGAAAACTCGACTTTGTTTACAGTTTATAAACTGTTGATTAATACTCCTTACCGCAAAAGGGTTGTCAGAGGCTTGGATGATGAAGACTTGAGGGATTTTTGGCGCTATGAATTTGCCAAAGCCGGCGATTACCAGAAGGTTAAAATGATTTCACCGATTACTAATAAAATCGGCCGCTTCCTTTTTTCGCCAACCGCCAAAAGAATTTTGGAACAAGAGAAATCCAGCATCAACTTTGATGAGATTTTATCTTCGGGAAAAATCCTGCTCTGCAATGTTTCCAAAGGCAGGATCGGTGAAGACTCTTCCGAAGTCTTCGGGATCCTAATCATGACCAAAATCCAGCTGGCGGCTTTAAAAAGAGCCAGAACAGCCGATAAAGAGAGGAGAGACTTTTATCTCTACGTTGACGAATTTCAGAATTTTGCCACCCCCGCTTTCGCGGAAATCCTGTCGGAAGCCAGAAAATATCGACTGAATGCCATTATGGCTCACCAAACCACTTCCCAGCTTGAAGATAAATCTTTGGTTAATGTTACTTTGGCTAATACGGGAACGGTAATTTGTTTTCGAACCGCCAACCCAGAAGATGAAAAATTGATTTTACCCCAATTCTCGCCATACGTCGAAAAAGGCGAAATTGCCAGTCTGCCATCGTTTAATTTTTACATCAAAATCAGCGCCCTTAACCCGGAAGAGCCCTTTTCGGGGATAACCACGCCCGTCTTTACCAATTTGGATAATCAAAGAACCAATCAAATCATCGAGCGGTCAAGAAAACTCTACACCTTGCCCTATAAAAAACAAGTGAAGAAAGATAAAAAAATGAACAAAGAGTTGCAGCCTAAGCTAATTACCAAGACTCAAACTGGAAGCCTCCTGCCCTAAAAATTGTCCTCGCGCTTTGGGACAAAAAATTGCTGAATTTAGCCTTAAAAATGACGATAATCTCTACCCCTTATCCCTTATAAATAAGGAGGAGAAACGTAAACCAGTCAAGAGTTTGGGAAAATAAACCAACACAAACGACCTTATGAATCAAACAAAAAAGCCAACCTCAAAGCAAATTGAAATCCTTATTCTTTTATATCGCTTCCGCTTTCTCAATCGCCGCCATCTCCAAAAATTTCTCAACCACCAAGACCATCGACGAATCAACGCCTGGCTGAAAGATCTCACCGAAAAAAAATATCTTGGTCGAATCTACTCCCGAAAATTTGGAGAAAACACCCAGCCAGCCATTTACTTCCTGAAATCAAAAGCGGCTGGTGTTTTGAGAAAAAAACCAGAGATTAACCAATCCCTGCTTAACCGAATCTATCGGGAAAATCTACGCTCAAGAAAATTCATTAACCACTGCCTTTTCTTGGCTGATATCTATTTTCATCTGAACCAGCTTTGTTCAGAAGACAAAGCCAAGCTTCAGTTTTTCCATCGGACCGATTTAAGCAGCCATGATTATCTACCCGAACCCCTGCCTGATTTGTATTTTGTCATCCAGGAACCGAGGGGGGAAGCCAAAAGGTATTTCTTGGAAATGTTCGTCAGGAAGACTCCCCGTTATGCCTTGCGGCATCGTCTTTTTAGATTTTTTAATTATTATCAATCCAATCTCTGGGAAAAAACCACCCGCCATCCCTTCCCGACCATTCTTTTGGTCTGTTCCGACAGGTACATGCAGGCCTATTTGAATAAATTCATCAAAGAAACCCAGGAAGACGAAGAAAATTACGAAATTCAATTCTTTTTAACCACCATAGGAAAAATAAGGAAAGAGGGAGTAGGCAAGAAGGTCTGGAAAGCAATCGTTTAACCATCAGGCAAAAAGATAGAAAGCGCCTTATTTTTCTTTTAACTGGTAGTAACTGGCTTTCCCTTTTCCCTTTCTTTCGATCAACCCCAAGTCAATCAGTTTTTTGAAATCCAGGTTTCTGGTCGCCCTGGCCCGGTCAGTCAGTCCGGCATAATCGCGATCGGAGATATAACCCTTTTGGCTGATGAATTCTAAAATCCGTTGATGGTAAGGCTTCAGTTCTGTTTTGGGGCTGACCGAAGTTTCGGGCAGGATTTTTTTCACCCGCAAGAGTTCGTCGATGATCCCGTCCGTAAAGTATTCCAGCCAGTCGGTAAAATCAATGGCCTTAACCAGGTCATAATAATTGCCCAGCACCCCAATCTTCTTAAAGTAGTTGGTTACGTTTCGGTTATAGTAATTCTCGAAACTGAAAAGGTTAAAAGTATCAAGGCCCATGTCTGCTAAAAGAACTTTGGTGGCCAACCTGGCCGTCCGGCCGTTGCCGTCCATAAAGGGATGAATAATCACCAACTGCTTATGAAAGATACCGGCGATGATCAGGGGGTCAACCAAACCTTTATTTTTGACCACAAATTTAATCAGTCCGTCCAGCAATTGGTCAAGGTCCTGGTGATCGGGTGGCCAATAGACGGTTTTACCGGTCCGGGGATCATTGACAAAAACAGGTTCCCGTCTTAATTTTCCCAGTTGATCGCGGGGAGCTAACTGATTAAGGATTTGCCGGTGAACAGACAAAATCAGCTGAAGATCAAAGGCAATCCGGCCGCTTTTCAGTTTTTTATTTAATTCCTTCAGAGCTTGATTGTAATTAATGATCTCCTGCTCGCTCCTTCTTAAATTTTTAGGCTGGGTTTTAAGAATCTGCTTGACGTCGGTCAGCGGCAAGGGGTTGCCTTCAATGCTGGTTGAAGCAAAGGCAGAAGTTTCCCGAGCCTTTCTTTCCAGCTCATAAAGAACCACCTTCGGAAATCTTCTATTATTCAGGTCCAAAACAATCGAATTTATCTGTTTGATCTTGGCCAGAAGCCTGTCGGTAATGGTATATTGAGGCTCAAACATGAGACATATTATAGACGATTATTGGACGATTTGCAACCCCTCACTCTCCGGCCGATTCCTGGTAACGATTTTGCTTGAAAGACATTCTTCAAACTCATAATCTCTTTCAATACCGGTTCCAGATGGGCTCTCAAAGTCTTCCAGTTCTTTTAGGGAAAAGAAACCCCACTCATTCCAGTCGCCATAAATTGACACATAGCCAAAAAACATTCTGCTTTTCGAATCGTATTCCGTGGCGTACCAGTTGCCGGATCCTGCCGGATTAAAAAACTTGCCAATCACCACTGGGTCTTTTTCGTTTCTCTGACGGCCAACCTTGGCAAATCTTCTTCCCAGCCCTCTGGTCATCAGATTCATTTAATCTCACCTCCTTTCTTTATCTGCCAGTCAACTGTTTTTAGATAAAGGTCAATCGCTTCGGCCACCAGCTTGGTAATCGGCCTGCCGGTCTTTCTTTTCAGAAGCCAAAGCAGGCAAAGATGCTCGGCGGAAACCCTGGGCTTGTAATTCGCCTCTGGTTTTATTTCAAACTCCGGTGAGCCTAAAATAGCGGTTTGGATTTGAGTGATTGTCATTTTTAAAATTTTTTTGGTGGAGGCCTTGCCTCCGATAGCTGATCAACCGCACAGCTGGCGAAGTGAAGTCAAGGGCAAGCGAAGCGCCGTTCATTGAAAACCCTTGACGAGCGAAGACAGATGTGCCAAGAAAATGAAAAAATATAACAGAAGCCCTATTTATTGGGCTTTTTTGATTCTTCCTGCTATAATCCGCACATGCGTGGTTTTTTAAAGTCAATTTTGCATTCAGGCCCCACCAAAGAACATGGACAGAGATTGGCTGTTACTCAACCTTTTGATGTCGAAGTCGAGAGATTAGGTTATGAGGAGACACTCCTTCTTGCAAGACACCTGATGACTTTAGCCCGCCGACGCCGTTGCGCCACCAACCATTTAGGCGAATACGCAACAAGAGAAAGAGGCTTAAACTGGCAATTAGAAGGCTGGTATTACATAAACGGATTCACTGATGCCGATGATGCCCATAGCAAGATGCTAGATGATCTAGAAGCAATCGCTCAAGACCCAGATCAAACAAGCAGAACTATTAAAGAAAGAGTCATTTTAACTAATTATTTTTCAGAGAGAGGCGAATTGGAGGACTGTTATTCTTATGGAGAAATCAATCCATTTATTTTTGAAACCGAAGGCAGGATTGTTGGTTTACGGGATACGCTATTCGACCAAATGGATTTTCCTTCGAGGGTCTCTACAATAGTTTCATTTGATCCAGAAATTAGAGGCCACAAACATCAAATCCGATATTTCCGTTCATTACTTGTAGCTTATTCTCTAGCTCATATTTTGAACGATAGAGGAATTGAAAGCGATCCAATAACAATTTTTCTTCAGGATGAGCGTGCTTTAGCAAATGGATGGCTAGCTGTTGCCCAACGGATGAAAAGTTTTTCCATTACACCAGATGGATTACCTCCTGATGAGAACTTTCTTTACGACCATGGCAAGGTTTCTGAGTCCGCAATGCTTTTTAATGGTTATTGTCATTTATCTGAAGCAGTTCTTGGATTAAGAAGTTGGAGTGATTTCTGATAAACTATTCTTGGAGAGTAGTTTTTTTAACCGAACCCTCTATATCTACAGCTCAACACTCAAAGTGTATCAGCTAAAAGCTCAATAAAGCAAATGAAACAGCATAAAAAAGGAAATGTGAAATAGCTTGATATATTTAAAATCCGAATCCTAAAGTTATACTGCCTCCAGCTTTAGTACCTCTGAAATCAATATTCGCCATGATTCCTTCCCGCTTCATGTCTATATATCGAAATTCAGCAATATTGGGCGTTGGGTTAACGATTGGTTGATCTGCTAAAATTTGCGTTAAAGCAATCATAAAATCCATCCATTCACTGTCACTTTTACAAAACTTACTGGGCAAATCGTACTTTTCTAAAAGTTTTATTAGTTCTTCTCTGAATTCGGGCAACAGAAGAAAATCAATATTTCCACCTTTGGGGTATATATCTATTGATTTTTCAATCTTGGTCATAATTGTTTTCATTGCAGGAGTAATATGGTCTTTTCTAGTATGAACGGCCCAATCAGCGTGGAAGCGAACTAAAAAATAAGTAACTGACTTGTTTTGCTCTTTTTCTCTATCGAGAAGTTTTCTTAACTCAACTAACAAATAGACCACCTCGCATTCTTCTTTCATTGGATGTTCGGTAAGAAATTTTTTTAACTTTTCAATTATTTGTACTTTCATGATTAAGACTTTTTATCGCTTCAGATATCTATTAAACCAATTCTCGATTAGAAGATAAACGCCTCGTCTTTTAGGTTTGAGATCATGCCCAGCTCCTTTTTCAATATCTGTTTCTTTACCTCCTTTTTTGGCATAGTAAAAGGACCACATTTCTGATATAGGAACCTTATCGTCTTTCTCGCCGTGAATAAACAATATTGGGCAAGAGATTTTCTTCATAGATGCCAATAAATCATATTGCTCTAAATCTTGCCAGAAAATTGGCTTTACTCTGGTAATATTTCCACCTGATCGTTTTCGTGACGATATACCATTGGGGTTGAAATCCTCCTTAAATAGTTCTTTCATCAGTTCATGGGGATGTGCGATTGAACCCATTAAAATAATGGCGTTAACATTTGGTTCTAGAGCAACGGTGACAGAAGTTCCAAAAGATTGGGCCAGTATGCCTATTTTATTTTTGTCGACTTTAGGATGCTTTCTAACAAAATCTAACATGATTCCGAGGTCTGACACGAGCTTTGATAATGAAGTTTCGCTGTAATCACCTTCACTATCTCCACATCCAGAAAAGTCAAATTTGAATACAAGAAACCCGGCAGATGATAGTTTGAGGGCAATATCAGTAAACATCCCCCCTTCGGTTCTCTCAACGCCAAAACCGTGCACCAAAAGAACAGCTGGGTTTTTTTCTTGAGATCTCTCAGGAAAAGTTATATCACCATGTAAATATTCTCCTTTTTTGTTGTTTAATCCTACCAATTCTTCTTTTATTTCCAGTCTTTGATTATTCATATTTATTTTCGAAATTGGCTCGGCCACTGCCGATTCTGAAAAGCCCGGATGCGGTGTGTTAATCTCTCTCTTTCCTTTTTGAGATATTCAACTTGATTAGAAGTAAAACGTCCTGGGAATTTTTCACTATACGCAAGTTCCAGGTCTATTAAAATTCTACTCTCTCTATCAAAAGCCAAAGCCATCTTAAAAATGTCTGTTGGTTTAATTGGCTCTCCCGGGATCAACTCCTTGGCGTTAAACTTTTCTGACCGCTGATGAGCAACCCGGAAATCTTTTAATATATTTTTGATTTTCTGATCAATTTTGTCGTTCACTTTCTGGTTTAGGAATGATGTTTTTAATATATTCATCGGCAATATTAATTATCTCGTCAAATGTCAAAATCTCAATGCTGTGTAAACTGTTTCTTAGCTTAGTAAAGTCTCTTTTAAGTTTTTCATTTTCTCCTATATGTGTTGTAAGCCTTCTTTCGGACGAAATTACAATAATTCCCCTTGGGTGATAGAGATTTTCTTCGTCTACGAAATTCGTGATTTTTTGCTGATCTTCTGGATTTTTAAAGCGTTCTTGTACAATTGCATCCATGTAATTTGTTGTCTGAACGATTGCCTTGCTCATCTCTGGCGAAAAATAGAAGTTCTGATGGCTGTTATCCCACATTAACGCATTTTTAAGGTGTGTTTTAATTTCAATAACATCTAGGCCATTATAATGATTTATACCAATAAAGTCTGGATATTTCTTATCGCCTACCACGTCTTTTAATTCAACTTTGGGGAAGATTTTTTTATAAGTAAATATTAAATAAAGAAGATACTTTTCAAAATATTTTTGCCATACACTTTCTAATTGCCCGGCAGATTCTATTTCCAAAGCCTGCGTTACTTGACGCCCAGATTTTGTTGATAAATTTGTGCTACCCAAAGACAATATTTTTCGCCCCAACGCGATAATATCTCGCAGCCTTTCTTTTATAAAATAATCATTGAGCACCTGTAAAAAACTATCTGATAAAACTTCATTTTTTAGAAGCAAGCGTAATAGATCTTCTACAGATGTCAGATCGTCCCGATCAAGATATTTGGTAAAATCGCTCTTTGCTTTTTTTGTTTTAAGATAAAGACGGTCTACTAGGAATTTAAACTCGCCGGCCTCAATGTATGTTGTTCTTCTTCTGACGTTTTTGTTATATTTACGAGATTTAATATTTGAAAGATAATTCTCTGTAGAGTTTCTATAAGATAATCCTTTTTCAAAAACGTTTTTAGCATCAGTCATGATGTCTGAAAATAAATTTAAGGGAATTATCAAGGTATCTTTATAAAATCTCATTGCTTTTGAGTTTTTGCTCAGTTTGGTTCTCTTAACACCTTTGTTTAACGGATTGACTATTTTTTTAAACTGCCTTTCATTTACCAACTTATAACTTCCTGTACGTCGGAACTGTAGAAATTTTCTAATATCAAAGTCTTTTGGAAAAACTATCTCGGAAAATCTTTCTCTCTGGCCATATTCTCTTTTCTCAGGATTGTAATACCAAAAACTAAGGTGGAATTCGCCGCGCTTGATGCTTAGGATTTCTCCCTTAGGGCACTTAAGTTGTTGTCTCCCTTCATTTAAAACTAAATCTGGCCAGCGTGCACCAATTAAAGTATCTGAAATATATTTTGCTAATGTTTTCCTTCTTGGCATATTTTTAATAAGACCACGGGTTGTAAATTGGCTCTAATTGTATTATATCTGTCTTGTGGTTACTTATCATTTTATTATCTTCATTAAGTCTTTAAATTCTTGAGTAGCTTTATCGGACAAGGTCATGTTTGTTTTTCTTCTTGCAATCAAATATTCTTTGGATAACTTTGGGAGAATTTGGATAAAAGTCTGCTGATTAAGTCATTCTTCAAATCATTTTCTCGATAGTATTTATCCGCCTCGACCATTTGTTCATAAGCTGAATCCTTGTATTCCAGCATTTCATTCTCCGGATCATCAAGAATGTTTTTGTGCCAGTTGGTAACCACCTCATTAAAATCAATCTCCGAGCCTCTCTCGCCAATAGCGTCAAGTTGCTGGCCAACAGCTTCGTCGTAAGCTCCGGAGGCATAGTTCTCCGGATCGGTGATAATCTCGTAGAAGTCGATTATATTATTAGAGTAGAGGATAACATAATCTCTTAATCCTTCATCTATTATCTTGTCTTGATAGAGACCCTCTGCCTGGGCGATGATGCTTGGGGCAACGTCATAAGCGTCGGTCATGTCTTGGAAGCGCTCCTCATCGCTTTTCTCCTCGCCCAAGCCGGCAAACTTGGCATTGGCGGTATCAAGCTGCTGGACCAAGCGAAAACCCTGATGCTCCTTTTTCTTTAATTCAATGAAAACTGCCAGCGATTTTTGATAGTTCTCAAAAGCAGGTTTTTTCAATTCCTGATATTTTTTGTATCTGGCCGGCAAAAAGGGGATCTTATCCTGCCGGTTAACGAAAACCTGATAAGAATCAACTAATTTTTGGGCAAACTTCAAACCTTCCTCAATATCTTCCGGGATTTTATTCATCTTCTCCTGGTCAGAGATGAAAGCGCTTTCCTCTCCGGTCCTGATGGCAATCAAGTAGTCAATTTGATCCCGGACTTCTTCGGTGAGCAGATAGTGGGCCCTTGCCCGCCACTCAAACTCGTTGTAAACAAAAGCAGGGATGTTTTGATTGAAGATAACTACTAAAGCAACGACTAAAACCGCCAGACCCAGAAGAATCTTCTTTAGAATTTTCACCTTTCTTCTTTGCTAATCAATCTTCTATAAGCACAATATTCACAGTTCTCACTGGCAGAGGGGATTTTGTCGGAATCCAGACATTTCTTCATGGCAAAAATAGCTGGCTCTACCCAGGAATCATCACCATTGTGAGCAATAATTTGCAACTCAAACTCTAACCGGGCGTCAAACTTGGGTCTATTTTTACCGGCATTGGCAAAAATAAAATAGCCGGTGTTGGAGACTTTAAAACCGCTCTGCTTGAAAATCCATTGATAAACCTCCATCTGTTTTTTATAGTTTTGTTTGTATTCATCCTCAAGCGAAATCTCCTGGGAAGTGCTAGTGGCTTTGTAGTCAACAATCAACAACTCTTCTTTTTTGTTTATCCAGAGATCATCCACGGCTCCAAAGACTAAAAAATTAGTCCCTTCATGAAGATACTGCTTGCCAACAAAATTATTCCGCCACTCCTCAATATCCGGATGAGAAAAGGGCACGGCGTCAATCTGGTACTGCTTCATTAATTGATGCTGTTCACCATTTTTACGAAGAAGATCAAACTCGTTTTTCAAAAGCTGGTCCACGGCTGAGTTTAAAGCCCATCCTGGCATGCTGGGACGGCCCAAGCCTAAACGGCGGTCAAGATAAAAACAACGCGGACATTCCAAGAATAAATCAATCTTGCTCCGACTGATTTTAAAAGGCACCTTCTGTCCAGGTTGATAAAGACCTCTCTGGCGTTTTTGGTATTTGTTCATATTAAGATACAAAGTTTACTTTTACTGTCTCAACCATTCTTGTTTATCGTCTAAGAAATTAGGATTACGTTCAATAAGTTTATTAAAAATTCTTGCCACTTGTTTGTTGCTCTTAGGTAGCTTTTTGAGGGGACCTATCGCGTCTGCGAGATCATTTGCTATTAAAACTTCTATTGGATAATCAGCTAAAAACTCAAACCATTTTAAATATTCCGTGGTTCCTTTGTGCTTAGCAACCGCAAGTAAAATCTTTCCGTTATAGAAAAACGGCCACCAGTAAACGTTGGGAACATTTTCTTTGTCTTTTGCCGCTTCAATTAAAAACGGCTTTTCAACTTCAAGGCATTTCGTCCAAAGTTTAAAACAATCTTCAAAATAAGAATCGATGTAATCTTCAATAAATCTGTAAATATTCTCAAAAACCCGGTGCTCGTATTTATTTATTAAAATTTTAAAGTAAGAAACCGCTAAGGCAACCGCTTCATCAACTGTCATCTGACTTTTTTCTTTAGGAGTCTTGCTTATTTCGTCCGTTAACCTATTGAATTGCCAAGACAAATCTGACTTGACTTCAGACGAACCATTTTTCAGCAAATCCACCAAGAGGGCTTTGAATGGTTTACTATCAAACTTTGTGATATCACCCCAAGGCCAGTTTTTAAAAGACTTACTCCTAAATTCGGCAAAAAATATGTATAAAGGCGATGCTTCCTGCATCACTTCATCAAAGCCAGTGTTTTTGAAAGTTTTAAGGACAAGCATTGCCCGTTTTTCATCCAGATTTCTCATGTATGTAAAAACCGTCGCCAAGTGCTTCATTACTACCTTAAGTTTGTGATTTTCTTTATCCTTAAGCATAGCAAAAGCGATGCCTTCAATTTGTTCAGCTACTCTCATTGGCAAAAACCTTTCCTTGCTGTCTTCTGATAAAAACGTATGTCTATTTTTTACGAGTTCTATAAGAGGAATGCATGCCTGCACGCGTACATAGTAATTTGGGTCTTTTGATAGCTGTTTAACTAGAGGTAGTATTTCGGCAATATAATCTCGGCCATAGCGGATACAGAATTTTTGTAAAACCCAGGCGCAATAACCACGAACCGTGTTAAGTGTCGGATTATCATCACCCTCTATGACTTTTTGATGAAAATTAAAATCACCTTTTGGATCATCTGGATAGTTTTTTAATATCGGGTCACTGTCGTTGATAAATATCTTGACTAGCCAAAGTGCTTCATCAAAGTAGCGGAGTTTGGCCAATTTTTCGGCAAATTGTACAAGAGACTCACGAGAGTATCTGTGGCTGAAACGCCGCTCTATCCTTTTGATATCACCTAATCCTTCTAGTGTTGGTTTCAAGAACTCCTTATATACCTTAAGTAGAATATCCTTTTTCTCATCAGGGATGTTATAAAGCCCGCCACTAATTATTATTTGTTGATTGACAGTAAGTGTTTTCGCTTTATCTATCACTTTTAGTAATCCAATACCGACCGCAGGCTTTTTTTCAATAACCCTGGCAACTGCCTTGGCCACATCATAAGCGTCAAAGGAGACCAATTTGTTTTTAAAATAATCTGTTGACAGATAAGACTCCAACAGCCCAACAGCCTTATCAAAATTATTTTCTAAAAGCAGTAAAATCCCATCTGTTGGGCCATAAGAACCAATTACATGACGGGTATTATATTTTGGGTTTTGAATCCAACTCATGATTACATCTCCTGCTTTTTTGGCAAGTTTAGACGAAGGTTTTGAAGCAATATTAAAAACTATTTGTTCTACAAATACATTTGTTGGCAGATTATCGAATTCCTTAAGACTTGCATCCACTAATTTCCATTTCTGTTCATCTGTAAATTCATCGTTGTTTATTCCTTGGAAAATTAAATCATTTTTCCAGGGGATACCTTTACGCATCTTCACAAAAGTCTTCAAAATTTCGAAAATTTCTTCACTGAACTCACCGCCTTTATATTCCTCGAGGAGAATAGGTAGTGTGGCGCGGTTCAAGAAATCAGGGTTTTTTCTACTCACGTCTTTAAGAGAAAGGCATTTCTTTACAATAAAATCCAGCCCCTTCTCTTTATCTGCCTCGTATAGTTTTTTTAGCGATGGGGTTAATATCTGGGTTACGAAGTAGCGGTCAGTAATTGAGAATAAACTTCCTGATTGTGAAATTCCGCTACCCATATGCTCCCAACCTTCAAACTTAAGTTTTTTACCGAATTTTCTGTAGAATTTGTCATATTGTTCAACGCACCTTTTAGTAAACCAGGGTATTCGTATTTCGGGATTACTTGAAACATACTTTCCTAAGATTTTAAATATGCTGGGTGGGGTGTAATGCCAAAATCTACCGTCATCCGCAACCAAATTAAAATTGCTAACGATATAGTCGATAACATCATGTTTAAGTCTTTTATTTTTGCTTTTGTTGTAGAGTTCCTCCAGTAATTCGGCTGTCTTTTCCCTTTCCCATGTATCATCTCTTCTTCTTTTTACGTAAAGAAATTTGTCAATGGAATGTTTATAGACTTGCTTTATTACCTGGAATACTTGCCCTTCGAGCGCCCTGTTTAATTCCAATATTTTCCCACTCAATTTCACTATGTCGTATTTAATAAACTCTTCCCTAAAATAGTTGGTTGCTTCGCCGATTATACTAAGAATAAAGTTAAGCGCGAATTCTTGATTTTCCTTATTATGGATATTATTTTCAAATATTTTAAAAAGCTCTATGGAGAAAGCACTTTGGTAGGTAGCCTTCCAAAGATTTAGCCAATCAGATAATTTTAAATTTTTTTCGCCTTCCAATTTTTGTAGAGCGAAGTGGTGAATTGAAGGATTTGCATAAAGCTTAACCAGTTCGTTATTAATATTTAGCTTTTTACTCCTTGATTTTATCGATTTGATTATTTTTCTAACTTCTTTCTCTTCGATTTGCTTAACTTTCTCGTAGTCATAGCCATCATCTTCTAATATTTGGGCTTTTTTACTTTCAAGTAATTTCAAAAAGTCATCTCTATTGAGAGTTTCACCTTTTTGAGATCCCTGATAGACCCTGTCTTCGACCAGGCTTTTGGTAATTTCTTGTAACCGATGTTCAGGTACCCAGAAAGCCTCAGGATAACTCAAAACTTTCGCCATGAGAATTTCAACCGCTTGGCGGTTTATATCCTGGCTTACTTCCCAAAATCTAAGTTGAGGTAGTAACTTTAGGTGTTTATCTTCAAATTTATGTTTTTTACTTTTAAGTTTCTTTTTAATATCTTTTTCAAAATATTTGAAATTTTCAATCAATCCTTTTGCCTCTTTGTTTACCTTTTTACAGACTATTAGAATTTCATCTTGATCTGCCACTTGGGCGTGTTTAATCACTTTATCAAGAATCTTTCTTATATCTGCTAGGTTTATATTTCCCGCTTTTGACTCGCAGATTATTTTTCTTCCGTCTTCAAAAACAAGGTGAAAATCCTCAAGCTTTTTGCCCTCAAAACCTATATACCTGAAATCTTTACGAGTAACGTACTGTAGAAACAATGACATAGCCGCCCAATTTTGAGCATTTATACCTTTTTGTAGCCGTTGTCCTTGAGTTGTCATAAGTTATGAATATCTTTAAAATTTTTAATAAAATCCTCGACTAGTGTTTCAAGATCATTGTGTAAACTATTTAGTCTTTCGTTATCGGTCGCACTAACAGATTCTCCGTAAGTCGCTCCTGCGCTAAAAATATTTCTAATAGCCTCATATAAACGGATAACTTTTCTCAATTTATCAAGTAGGTCGTTGAAGTCTTCACTATCCGCAAGTCTGTTTTCCAGATAACCCCTCAGCTGCAGAAAATACATAAAATCGATGGCGTCTGGATTTAACTTGCATTGTTTTATCTTGTCTAACTCGTTCTCTAATTGATAGATGTGACTGGGGGAAAATTTATCTACTAAAAACAATTTTCTTAAAATGCTACCATCTTCTATTGGATCGCAAGTACCATTTCCTCTAACATAAACCTTCTTATCAGTTATATGCGGTCTATCAAAATAAAGGGAAGGGTATATATACAAAAGATAAACATATTTGCTTTTTTGGGGCAACTTAATTTCATTTATATCCCAACTTTTGATAGGGATTGGGGGACCTATACCATTTTTAATTTTTCTGTTTACTTTTGTTTTCAGTTCTGTATCCCTATCTATACCTACTATTTTTATGTCATTATTTATTCCGTGCAAAATAAATCCACCATTAGTGTTTGCAAAAGAACAAAATATCCTCCGTATTCTCTCCGTGTCTCCCAAAGAAATTCCTTTGAAGTCGTGATACCAGCCCTCCAAAACATTTGCACCATTTACAAATGATTTGATTTCACTAAACCCCCACGTTTTAACCTGGTCTATATTCATTTTTTACTTTTTCCCTCAACTAGTTCTGTCTCCTCCGGCGTGAGGTTGTAGAGTTTGTAAATTAGTTGGTCGGTTTCATCCTGAAGTTTTGCAATTTCACTTCTCAATCTAGTCCATTTATCTGAATTTTGTGTGGTCTTTAATAATTCCTCATTAATTTTGATCATTCTATTCACAAGTTTAAAGAGACTTTTGTTTTTTGTATTGTATTTAGGAAGTGGTAAATTCCTTACATCGTTGACCAAAATTTTAGGGAATAACCCCTTTTTAGCTTTAGGAGATTTATTTAAATTATACCAACCCATTAGTGTAGAGTTCACAATACCCAGTAATACCTTCAGGGAATAATTGCTATTTTTCTTTTTTATAACATTAATAATAGAGGGTGTATTATAATACTCTTCTTTTGTCCAAGAACAAATTAGATTTACACCGGTAATTTCTCGTACAAGAACCCTCTCCTCTCTAAAAAATTTTGGTTCTCTCGGTGCTGCAAGCCAATTTCCATAGCTTATCCATGACTTTCCATTCCACTTTATAGAATAGCGCTTAACGTCACCACCCTTTAATTCCTTTTTGTAGGTAGCATCCTTTTTATGATCGGCATGCCAAATTCTATTTTTAATTGTATATTCATCATGTCCTCGATATTTATCATAAGGAATTAAACCTTGAGAAACTTCAAAATAGTCGCTAACTCTAGCTCCTACTGATTCAATTTTCTTTAAAATGCGATCCTTTTCTGCAGAGTAATCAAATAGAGCTAGCCAATTATCTAACTCTTTCTCTAAAACCTCTTTTCCGAAGGCATTAAATAATTCAAACAATTGCTTAGTCCTGTCATACTTGAAGAAAGTGACATTCTTGCCGCTTTCGAACCTATCTTTTTTCGCTATTACAATACAGTTTCTAACAGAAGCGTCTTTGAAAGTCTGATCCTCTGTCAAATCTATAATTGAAATTATTTTGAAATTTTTAAGCAACTTCTCTCTGAAACCTTTTCCATAGAATGTCGATAAAAAGGTGTTGGGTATTATATAAGATAAGCAACCTCCTTGCTTCAAAAGAGACAATCCCCTAGAAATGAAATAGATATAGCTTTCATAATCAGGAACCATAGGGTAGACATTACTTAAGTATGACTTATCTTCTTGGGTAAAACTTGCCCCATAGGGAGGATTTCCTATGATTACGTCAAACCCTTCTTGTTTAAATACCTCTGGAAATTCTTCTTTCCAGTTGAAGGGTTTTTTCTCCTGCCAGTTTTTTCCAAAATACTTTTTGAGTTTCTTTTCGGTGCCAGAAATAAGCGAGTTGCCAACTTTAGTGTTGTCGGAAAGTAACGGTAGTTTATGGTTTGGTTCAAGCGCTTTTAGCAGAAGATTTAAGCGGGCGATTTCAATGGCTTGAGAATCAAGGTCAACACCATAAATATTATTCTTTAAGATATTGTATTTTCTGAAAGCTGCATGCGGTCCAGATTTCTCTTGAGCTTTTTCTTCGGCTAGTTTCTCATCCAGCAAAGCAAAGGCCTTAATAAGAAAGGAGCCGCTACCACAAGCAGGGTCCAGAATTTTGATATTCTCAATTTCTTTTAATGACTTTTCTTTTAAAGCAACACCAAGCGTATTTTGAACAATATAATCAACGATATGAGCCGGTGTATAGTAAATTCCTTGTTTCTTCCTTTTAGCCCCATTCACTAATCCTTTTCCTTGAACAAAACCGAGATACTGTTCATAAATGGAACCTAAAACATCAGCGTCGATGGCGGCAAAATTATATTTAACTCCTCTTTCTTTATCCGCATAAAGATCATTAATGATTTGCTCAAAAGGAGTCCCTTCGGTGTCGAGCTTCTCACAAAGATGCTCCAAAAACAGATTGCTATTATATTTTCTGTCAAAATCTTTAAAGATTGGCTTTAAAGCCTGCATGAAGTTATCGGGTTTTCGATTATGGGTAATCCACTTTCGAAGAGCAGGCCAAAGTATTTGGGGTTCAAGTTTACGATCTTCACAAGTCCGAATGAAGATAAATCTATCCAAAACTCTTTGAACCGCTTCATCAACATCGGATTCATCAACTTCGGGATTATATCTCTTGAAGTATTTTCTTAAAAGCTCTCTCCATTCGAGGAGATCAGCCGCCAGTTTTTCACTAACTTTAAGCCTTTTAGCTTTGATGCCCCACTTCTCAGCTTGTTTATCAAGCTCACCTTTCTCAATGCTTTCCCTGGAGAGAAACCAAAGGTCATCCAGGCGAGTAAGGAATTTATCATAAGCAAATTCTAAATTTGGTTTTGGGGTGTCCACTAACCATTCTGAATTAAAAAGCTTTAAGCCTTTGAAATCGGTTAAAACTACCCAAGGAATACCTTTGTTCCAGCCATAGGTGACTGCCTGCTTTGCCCATTCAACTTTATCAAGGTCAACTTTTAGGGATTTTGCTTCAAGGAGAAATTGGGGAATGTTGTTAAGACGAAAAGAATAATCAACTTTTCCCTTAACAGCAACTTCTTCTTCAACTACCTCTCGGTCAGTAAATTCGTTGTAGACATCCCAACCTAAGGCTTGAAAGAATGGCTCAATGAAAACTCTTCGAGTATCTGCCTCATCATATCTTCTTAACTGTTTTGCCTTTTTTACTCTTTCATATTTTTCAATGAGCTTTTTGATTTCCTTTTTAGCCTGTTCTCTAGAAGTCGCCATTTGGCTTTAATTTTACCACAATACCCCTCTCAACTAAATAGAATTTGACTTTTACTTTACAATTTGCTATAAGCTAGTTAGTTGAAAGTCAGCGTTTGGCTGCCCGAGAGGGCAGTTTTTTTATTTATCTCCTGCCGATTAGCAAAGGAGGTGAGTGATGAGAATCTTGCTGACGCTGCAATCTTTTGTCTTAACGGCTTTAATTTTTGCTGCCCAAGTTCAGGCCCAAGCTGACGACGTTTCCAAAGTCCAAAACTTCATGACCAACATTATTCAGATCATGGTCACTCTGGCCGGAGTTCTGGCCGCCCTTTTCTTTGTCTGGGGCGGGGTCGGCTATATTACCAGTACAGGCAACCCCGAGAATTTGGAAAAATCAAAAAAGACGATTTTTTACTCGGCTATCGGCTTGGCCGTTACCCTGGGAGCCTATGTCCTGGTCAATATTGTCACCCAGACGGCGCAGAGTGCTTTTGGCCAATAATTAACGACAAAAAACAATGGTTGTCCTAGCAGTTTTTTTAACTGCCTTAGTCTTCCTTCTCAATCCTCCTTTGGCCTTCGCCCTTGAACAATATCCCGAAATCCAATCTTTCACCGGCGACCTGATCGCCAACCTTTCCATTCTGGCTTCGGTTTTCGTCCTCTTCTTCCTCATCCGCGGCGGCTATTTGTATCTCACCTCCAGCGGCAATCCGGAGGCCCTGGAAGACGCCAAAATAACCATCAGGAATGCCCTCATCGGCTTGGTTTTAATTCTTTCGGCCAGTACTTTCTCTTCAATCCTAACGACTTCCTTCACCACCCCTTCGCCAGGCACCGAGACCAGCCAGATCGAACTGGCGCCATTGGAAACGGTCGAACCCGAAGACGGTCTCACCCAGGTCTTGACCGAAGCGATTGCCGGCTTTTTAAGGAACATCATCCAGAGCGCCACCAAGCCCTTGACCGACAGCGTCATTTCCTTTTTAACCACCACGCCTTTGGTGGCCACCAATCGGTCCATCTTCAATTTTTGGCTGATCATTCTGGGAATCACCGATTCGCTTTTTGTCTTGGTGATTATCCTCCTCGGCTTTCAAGTGATGAGCGCCACCACTTTCGGTTTCGAAGAGGTGAAGCTGAAAAAACTACTCCCTCGAATTGGCCTGGCTTTCCTTTTGGCCAACGTTTCCATTTTTATGGTCGACTGGGTGCTGCGGTGCAACAATGCCTTGGTTGCCGCCGTTCTCAATGCCACCGGCGGCTTGAACCAGGCCTGGATTGAGAACGCCTTTAACCCGCCGGTGATGACCATGGAGAGCGTCCTGGTGATTACCCTGATTTTTGGCGTCCTCTTTATTATCATCACCGTCGTCCTGCTCCTTTTTTATATCAGCCGTTTAATCATTATTGCCTTGGGGGCGGTCCTTTCGCCTTTAATCTTTATGCTTTGGGCTATTCCCAGGCTGGCCGATTTTTCCGAAATTGCCATCAAAAGCTATCTGACGACGATTTTTTCCGTTTTTATCCATGTGGTGGTCATCCAGCTGGCGGCCTCATTCTTAACCCTGCCAGGCGAGTCGGGAGGCTCGGGCCTGATGGCCGTCCTCATCGGCATCGGCTTGATGTTTACCTTGATTAAAACCCAATCCGTCGTTTATCAATTGGTTTTTTACAACACCGGCCGGGCGGTCTTTAAAAAGGTGGGCGGCCAAATCGTCAACGTTCTTCAGGCCAAGCAGACCGAAGAAGCGGCTCTTGGCGAAGCCCAGGTTAAAACGCCGAGAAAGGTAGTCAACGCATGAAAACAAACCCCATTCCGGCTCAAGTAACCACGGTCGAGGATAAAATCGCCGCCAATCTGAGCCTGACCCAGCTCATTCTCCTTTTGGCCCCGCTTTTTATCAGCGTCTTTGTTTTTGCCGTCCTGCCCGAGAGGATGTATTTTAGCCTTTATAAAATCATTCTTATAATTCTGTCTCTGATTATTTTCTTAACCCTGGCCATTAGGGTCAAGGAACGAATTGTTTTGACCTGGCTGATTCTGCTGGTCGCTTACTATTTAAGACCCCATCTTTTTCTCTTTGACAAAAATGATGATTACCTGCGAAAGGAAAAACACCCGCCGGACGACGAGATTGAAAAAACCGCCAGTCGCCAACCAATTCCGGCCAAAAAAGAAAAAAAGAATCACTTATCAATTCTGAATCTGATTCAGCTGGAGAACCTGATGAACGCCAGAAATACCAGAATGTCAATTAAATTCAGTCAAAAAAGGAGGCTCAGATTAAACCGCTTTTAAATAATAAAGTCTCCTCCAGGAGACAAATTAAAATCAAGGAAGTCCGAGACGGGATTTTGGTTCTGCCGGAAAACAAATATCGGGTGGTGGTGGAAACCTCGGCGATTAACTTTGAACTTAAAAGTGAGGCCGAACAAGACGCTTTGATTGATAATTTCCAAAATTTCATCAATGCCCTGCCCTGCCCGATCCAGATTTTAATCCGGGTCCGCGAAGTGGAGATTGACCACTATCTCGAGGTTTTCAACAGCAGAAATAATCACGAAACCAGCAAGCTTTACCGCCAGCAAATCAAACACTACGGCCAGTTTGTCAAGAAATTGGTTAAGGGCAATAAAATCCTTTCCCGGCGCTTTTACCTGGTCATTCCCTACGAACCGGAGCCGGAAAAAAACGACTTTAATTTGATTAAGGAGCAAATCAATCTCAGCCTGGATATCATTGCCAAGGGCTTGGAGCGGCTGGGGATGAAAACCAGAAACCTCAACACCCTGGAAATTCTCGAACTTTTTTACAGTTTTTATAATCCCGGGGGCTCTAAAACCCAGCCCATCAAGGAGAAAACTTATCAGCTTTTAGCAAAAAATAAAGATGTTATTCAAACTCCCTAACTTTAAAAAAGGCAGAAAACGGGGTCAAAAAACCATCGAGCTCTCGTTTGGCGAACAGGATCAGGTGGACTTAATCTCCTATGACGGCCTTGAGGAGTACCAAAACTACCTCAATCTGGGCGGCAGATATCTGCGGACGCTTTTCATTTCCGGCTACCCTTACGTGGCGACCACCGGCTGGCTGAACAACCTCGTTAATTTCAATCACGACATCGACATTGCCTATCACCTGGAGCAGATCGATTCCAAGATCTCCCTGCCCAAGCTTAATCGAAAAATTACCGAATTGGAATCAACCCGAAGAGTCCTCCAGCAGCAGGGAAAAATCATCGGCCCGGAAGTGCTTGACCCCTTGAAATCGGCCGTTGATTTGAAAAACAGAATCCTGCGGGGCCAGGAAAAGCTTTTCCAGGTCTCCATCTACATCCACTTGACGGCCGACTCTCTGGTGGAATTGGAAAAACTGACCACCTTGGCGGAGACGGTGCTGGCGACGAGATTGTTCTACACGAAAACGGCGGTTTTCCAGCAGCTTGAGGGCCTCCAGTCCATCCTGCCTCGAGCGGAAAACCTGCTTGACCAAAAAAGAAATTTGGACAGTTCTTCGGCGGCCCTCACTTTTCCTTTTACTTCATCCGAGCTGGTCCAGGAAACCGGTATTTTATACGGCGTCAATCTTTCCAACAATTCCTTGGTGATGATTGACCGCTTCAGTCTCAATAACGCCAACAGCATCGTTTTTGCCCAATCCGGCTGCGGCAAGAGCTACGCGGCCAAGGTGGAAATCCTGCGCCAATTGATTCAAAAGACGAAAGTGATCGTCATCGACCCGGAGCGCGAATACCAGCAGCTTGCCCGCTCTTTAGACGGCACCTACATCAAACTCTCGGCCAAATCCAAGGAAAAGATCAATCCTTTTGATTTCTCGGTCAGCTCCTTTGGCCAGGGCAACAACCTGGTCGAGCATATCCAGGATTTGACGGAGATCGTTTCCTTAATGGTCGAAGGCCTGACTTCGGAAGAAAAAGCGATTGTTGATAAAGCGATTGTCAAAACTTACAAAAACCTTGGCTGGGCAATCCACGGCCGAAAAAAAGGCAAAAGATACCCGTTGATGAAGGATTTATACCAAACCTTGAAAAAAGACCGGCAGAGAAAACTCTGCGTCCGCCTGGAAAAATACGTCAAAGGATCGCTGGCCAATGTCTTCAATCAGCAAACCAATATCAAGCTCGACAACCGCTTGATTATTTTTGACATTAAGGATCTGCCCGAATCTTTACGCCAAATCATGATTCTGATTATCTCCAATTATGTTTATAACCAGGTCAAATCCGATCCCCAAAAACGATTGCTGGTGATTGACGAAGCCTGGATTCTTTTGGAGCATGAGGAAAGCGCCCGCTTTATTGCCGGCTTGACCAGAAGAGCGCGCAAATACTACCTGGGGGTGAACATCATCTCCCAGGCGGCCAACGACTTTCTGGGCAACGAATACGGCCAGGCGATTGCCTCCCAAGCTTCGCTGCGGATTCTGATGCGCCAAGACACGACGACGATTAAAAAAGTGGTTGAGGAGTTCAAGCTCAGCGAATACGAGCAGAAATTCCTGCTGACTTGCGATAAAGGCGAGGCGATTGTCATTGCCGATCAAAACCATGTCGCCCTGAAAGTGGTCGCCTCGGAAAAAGAACACCCCCTGATCACCACTGACCCAGCCGAAAGATACTCCCTGCGATGAATCCCTTTTTAGTAACGACTCTTTTTTCTTTCAAGAAAGAGTTTTTTTATGTTCTCCTGGCTTTCCTTCTGGTCATTTCAATGCCCCTTGTCGGGGTGATTATTCTTACCCGAACCGGTTTGGATTTTGTTTCCGAACGATTGGTGGCGATTAATGAGGTCACCAACGAAGTTCAAATCCTAAATCCGCTAGACGGCAGCGTCTACAAAACCATCAAGGGTCCCTTCGTCTGGCCGGTGACGGGAATCATTACCCTCGAGTTCGGCGAATCAAGCCGCTGGCAGCTCTTCCATACCGGAATTGACATCGCCAATCCCGAAGGTAAAAATGGCGACCCGATCACCCCCTTTATGCCCGGGACGGTTGTTTATGCTGGTCAAATCTCCTGGGGGTTTGGCAAACACGTAATCATCGATCACGGCGATAATCTCGCTTCCATCTACGCCCATTTGGAGACCATCTGGGTGGAAGTAGGCCAGGCAGTCAAACCGGGCGAGATTATCGGCACCGAGGACAGCACCGGCTGGTCAACCGGACCGCATCTGCACTTTCAAATAAACGTCTTTGGCATCCCGGTTAATCCGAGGATATTTTTGAAGTAGAGCCATGCTGATAATTCTTATTATTGGAGCCTTAACTTTTCAACCAAAGCCAGATTTGATTTTTAAGTCTTTGGGTCAGCTCAAAGCTGTTTGCGTGCGAAAGGTAACCCAGATAAGATTGAAGGGATTGTTCGAAAGCAGGGGAACCAATCCTCTCTCTTAATTTTTCAAAGATTCTTCTCTTCGTTTTGGTTCTCGGCAGACGGTAATGCGGCAGAACAACATAGCCTAAAAATTCGATTCCCCAGTCAAGTTTTCGGAAAATAATTTTTTTGGAATGCATTTCAAGCTTCAACTCCTTTTCTAAAAACTCCTGCAAGGGTCCAATGTAGCTTTCCAGCTCTTTTTTGTTTTGGGAGAGAAAGACAAAATCATCCGCATAACGAAGATAATATTTAACCTTCAGTTGATGCTTGACCAAATGGTCAAGCCTGTTCAGATAAATGTTGGCAAATATTTGACTGGTTAAATTGCCAAGAGGAATCCCTTGGCCGCGCCCCCTGTCTGAATTAAAACTATGTATAACCTGAGAAAGAAGCCGGAGAATATTCTTGTCTTTAATTCGCTCCCGAAGCAGGTTTTTAAGGATCTGGTGGTCAACACTGGCAAAGAATTTCTTGATATCACACTTTAGAGACCAACAATTTCTCGTATAATTTTGGGAAACAATTCTCGCAAACTTTTCAAGCCTGGCGACGGCCTTATGCGTCCCTTTGTCAAGACGGCAAGAATAAGAATCAAAAATAAAGGTATGGTCGGTGGCTTTATACAAGAAGGTGTAAAGCAAATGATGCAAAATTCTGTCTTCTACGCCTGCCTTGTGGATGTGCCTCTTCTTGGGGTCGTGAACATAAAAGGATTGGTAGTCACCATGTTGATAAGTTTGGGAAATAAGTTTTCGGCGAAGATTAAAGAGGTTATCCTCCAAATTTAGTTCAAACGCCTGAACGTCTCTCTTTCTCTTTTTGCCTTTCTTAAATCCGTCCCACGCTTGAAATAAGTTTTCGATAGAAGTAATATCTTGGTAATCAGAATGAATATTCATCGTAAGAAGAGTCACACACACACACACACACACACACACACACACACAACCGAGTACGGACTCGATATTCCTATCTTTACCAAACTTTACGAGTTCTATAAAAATCTAACCCAGGCTGTCATCGGCTTCCCCAAAACCAAACGATACACTCTCGGTCAAAAGCTGGACCAGATCACTCTGGCAATCTTCGAACTCTTGTTTTCCATCCCGCAGTCCGATAACAGGGTTTCGATCCTGCAACAGATAAGTCTAAAACTAGACCTTCTTAAAGTGCTTTTAAGACTCGCCAAAGACTCTCAGGCTTT
>CAZMIZ010000002.1:137016-138421 GCA_964566925.1 uncultured Gammaproteobacteria bacterium
TGAACAATAAAAGATATCTCGAGCTTCAAGAAACATTACAAGAAATAGGTAAAATGCTTGGCGGCTGGATAAGGGCCACCAAACGAGATCATCCCTAAGATAAACTCCTACCAGAAACTACCAGAGGAGCGGCAAAGACATTGTCATGACCGTTGTCGCGGTTCCAGTTGTTGACGTTCAGCCCGTTGTCGGGATTAGCATTACCAACGTTCGCGACGTTAGAGCCGCCCTTAAGTGAATATTTCTCCGTCAGCAACGCCTCACTGCGGCTTGATTGCTCTCGCCGCTGTATTTCATCTTCTCGCCAATAAATATTAAAGCGAGAAAAAGAGAAATATTCGTAGTGTCTAGTAGTTTTTCCTTGAGTACTCTCCGCCAAAAAACTATTGGTTAGTTTCGGGCGAACTCTGACTTTGAAAGATTCTAGAAGCAGGCGAAGAAGAAACAATGTTTCATCTTTCACTGCCTACTGGTTGCAGATTAGCAAAAATTTCGGCGAAACACAAGAATCAAAATTCCAAAATTATCAAAAATCCAAAAGCCGAAACTTAAGCTGGCACTACCAGAGGAGCGGCAAAGACATCGTCATGACCGCGGTCGCGGTGCCAGCGGTGGACGTCCAGCCCGAAGACGGGAAAAGCACTACCAACGTACGCGACGTCAGAGCCGCTAGTGGGGGTTTTGGTTCTGGCATAACCGTAATCGTATTCTTTTCCAAATAAGTGCTGGCCGGTGGCGTCAAGGTGGGCGAAGTAAGATTCAACGTAATCCGGAGCCTCGCCCATTATCGCTTTGACTCCAGAAACCTGTTTTGCCAGCTTTTTTGAGAACTGAGCAATCATTGCTTCTTGCTCTTTGAGTGTTTTTCGATTGCTGTCGGGTAAAAATAGCTGGCTGGGGTTAATCGCTACCTCTGAACCGATTGAATTTAAGGCTTCAAATTCGGGGCGGTCTTGGTGCCAGGTTGACCAAAAGCGCCTTCCCGCTTCTCGAAGGCTTCCTATTGATTGGCCCGTTAACTCGTAAACAACGTAACCTGCCTTTTCCAGGGCTTCTCGTGCTTCCGGAGAAAATTTTCTGGCCTCAACGGAGACCTCTTTGCTATCTCTAGGCTTGGCGTTATAGCCCTCAGTAACGTCAAGAATGCCCGCAATAAACTTTCTGTCGGGGTCATCCTTTGGTAATCTTCCGAGTATTTCCCGAGCAGTTTTTTCAAGCTCGACTGCCATTGTGAAAACAATTATAATGCTACTATGGGATTTTGTCAAGCTTTCAACCTGATGTTCAAAAGGTCGCGCTCGGCACCGAAAATACCTTCCATAAAAAGTAAAAATTCGGCGTCTCCGGTACCCCGGTTAATCTCAACTATTTTTATCATCGCCGTAAAATGTTAATATAGAGACAG
>CAZMIZ010000003.1:0-113607 GCA_964566925.1 uncultured Gammaproteobacteria bacterium
CCCGGTTAATCTCAACTATTTTTATCATCGCCGTAAAATGTTAATATAGAGACAGCGATGACTAATGCTTTAAGAAAACGTTTGGGAAAAAATCTTAAAGAAGCCAGGCTAAAAACGGGGATGACCCAGGTAGAGGTAGCCGATAAGGCGGGTATTCATCCCAATTACTATGCCCGGATTGAGCGGGGAGAAGCCAACCCTTCCCAGGAGAAGCTTTTCGGGATAACCAAGGCCTTGAAGGTAAAATCTTCAAAAATCCTGCCCTATTAAGACTTAGCCTTTCTTTTTCTAATTTCCTTCCTCAGTTTTTCGCCTCTTTCCTCGTCCACCACCTTATGGGCAATCAGGTGGGCCAAGGTTCGCATGCTTCCCAGCATTTCCATGGCCTTGGCTCGGGTCGCATTTTTGGGATCGGTTTGTTTTAAAAACCCGATGACGCTTTCGATGTCTTTTTCAAACTGACTTTTCTTTTCAGCCATCGTTTCCATATTATACCCCTTTTAGATAAACCTGCCTAATTTCAAAAATTGAAACATCTCCAAAGCGGGCTTTTTGCCCTCTATCCGCCTCATTATTTCCCGACTTTTAATCTGGGATAAAATGTTCAGGCTTCCTTCCCAGAGTATTTTCCTGTCCAAAATAGCCAGTTTTCGGTGGTGGTTGCCGGTGCAGATGAAAACCTGAACGCCCAAAACCTCAAACCTGCGAATTTCGGACTCGGATTGGACTTCAAAGCCTTCGCTATGCTCTCTGGGGTCTCTGGTCAAAACGTAAACCCTGACTCCTTGTTTGACCAATCTTTCAAAAGTCGGGTAGAGTCTTCTGGCTCTCTCCGTCGAGATGAAGGGGCTCTCGATGATGACCTCTTTTTGACAAGCGGCAAGATCCTCGATGAATTTTGGATAAAAGGTCTTTTCGTCGTATAAGGAAGAATTAATCATTTTCCTCCTCGTGATCGACTTCAATTACGGAGACTTTTCCGTTATAATAGGTAAAGCCCAACTCTTTTAGTTTCTCGTAGGTGTTGAAGATACTGGAGAAGAGGTGTTCCACCCACGGGACGTTGGGCTCACCAGGCCTATTTTATTAAAGGAAAAGGTTTAAATGGAGAAGACAACGTCATCGCCTACCTTGATGCCAGTTTCTTTGATTATTCCCTGATTAATTTCTAAAACTTTATCAAATTCCGCCTCGGCTTTAATTATTTGAGGCTCTTCGCCTTCTTGGGGAAAAGGAATATTTTCCTTTAAATCAACCACTTTTTGGTCGTTGATAAAAACAAAATCAAGATTGAACTTCATCTCTTTCATCCAGAAAGAATAACTTCCTGGCTCAGGATAAATAAATAAGACCCCCCTGTCGGAATCTAGAGATTCTCGGCCAGAAAGACCCTGCTTTCTCTCTTCGGAAGAATCAGCAATCTCAACATAAATTCTCTGGCCATTGATAACGACATAAGGTTCCTCACTCTGGAAAAAAGTTTTAAAATTAGAACCCAAACCAATCAAGAGGATTAGGACAAAGGCGGATAAAAATACCAACTTAGCGTTTCTACTCATCAAAAAAGTTCAAGGCAAGAAGAAAGTTTTGGTTATGCCTTAAGCTGTTTACCCTCTTTTTTGCTTCATGTAGCAATCTCGACAATAAACTGGTCTGTCTCCAGATGGTTTAAAGGGAACCTGGGCTGGTTTACCGCAGGCAGCACAAGTTACATCATATAACTGACGGCCCGACTGATCGGTTCCGGCTGTTTTCACCGTATTATCTGCTGGAGCGGCTGGACTACTGGTGGGCTTTTTCCCCTGGGGCTCTTCAGCCGGCGGTTCTTTTGTCTTGGGTTTTTTTGCTGGCTTAACATCATCAACTGGTTTATTTTTATCAGCCATTAATCTTCACCTCCTTCCATAGATAATTTCTTCCAGTATAACAGAGTTTTGTTAATTGAGAAAACAACTCTTTTGGAGGTCACAAAACTTAATTCTAGAAAGTGTGATCTTTTATTGCCTTCTTAACAACTCCGCTCATTGAATCCCAGTCTTCGGCAAAGTAGATTCCGCTTTTTGGATCTTCGGTCAAAGAACTACTTTCAATTTGCTGTCGGGTCACAGGGTTCATAAAAACAATCTGAATGATGGGCGGTTTTTCAGGATTGGCTTCATTTCTTTTTTTAATATAGTCAGCCAGAGAGGCCTTATCATCAATAATAATCACCGGTTTTCGGCTGGCCTCGATGATTTCTTCAATAAAGGCAATTTTACCCTCTTCATTCATAGGTAAATCCGGCTGTCTGAGGATCATCGGTTTTAAGGGAAGATTCATTTTAGAAAGCGATTCCCTCGTCACTCCGGCCATAGCTGGGCTATAAAATCTAGCTGAAAGATAGCCAATCACCTCTACCTCTGACTCTATCGATCTAAGAACATCAGAGATAGAATGACTAAGAGGCTCTGCTCGTCTATACGTAGGGGCTTTAGTCCTCATTCTTTGGATTCTATCATTAGCTTCTTCTCTTTTGGCTTCGTCTTTAAAAAGCTCGGGATAGACTTTCTTGATACCTCCGCCTCGAATTATCTCATCTCTGTCTGGAAAATCTTTATCTTCATCACCATAAATCCCCCGGTGCCTTTTAAGAAGCTTACGTCTTGCCTCTTCAGTGCCCACCAGGGTTTCATCAATATCAAGAATTAAGGAAAAAGGGGCGTCCGTTTTTTTAGCAGCCTCTATCATCTGGCCTAATATTTTTTGGGAATTTTGATCTAGATTGGCTTCAACAGAAGGTGTTTCCCCCATGGGTGAAAATATTATCATAGAGGTGGGAAAAAAACAAACCAATATCTCTCGCTTTTCGAGTTTCAAAATCCGCAAGAACTAATTTGCTCTTTCTTTATGAGGCTGATATTTTAGAACAGAGCTTATTCCTTCCTTTAAGCGAGCGACCCCCTCTAAAAGAGTTCCCTCATTTTCAACCGTTAGGTATTTAATTCCTAGGTCTCTGTAAAGCTCGTAAGTTTTTCCAGAGACAATTTTGTAAAAATCTATTAAAAGCTCAACCTGGTCAGGCTCTATCCTTTCGGTTATCCTGGATTGAAACGTCTCCCAATCAATTCGAATAAAAAGGCAGACAGGATCAAAGAGCTTTAGTTGGCCAACCAAAGCTCTAGTATACCTATCTAAAATTCCCTGGCTTCTGGCAGCCACATAGCCAATATTACCAAAATGCCAAGTTTCAACCAGAGGAATTCTTGGTTCGGAAATTAAATAAGCGTCTCTTTCGAGTTCTCTTCTCATCACCTCTAGATCGAATTCTTCGCCAGATTGGAGACAGTTATATTCAACCTCTTCTCTTAGCTGCCTGCCAATCTCAGGAAAGTAGGCAAGCCTTTGATCATTTTGGACAAGGTGTTGGGCCAAGCTAGTTTTTCCTGATCCGTGAATGCCGTTGAGAACAAATATTTGCTTTTTCGTCATTTTTAAAACCTTTCTTTTCCTTTTGTTTGACTGTTTCTTTCAATCCTTGCCCCTTGTTTCTCAAGACAGATTATTTTTTTCACACCTCCGCCAATCTTTTAGGTTCGTAAGTTCGGCTCCCCTTTCTAAAAACGGTTACCCCTTTAAGCCCCAGATTATATGCCTGAAAAAAGACCCCCATCACCTCTTGCCAAGTTGAATCTTCTGGTAGATTAATCGTTTTCGCAATTGATTCATCGACAACTTGCTGAAGCTCGCTGACCATAAGGAGGTGTCCTTGAGGACTAATTTCTACAGCCGTCTGGAAAACTTTTCTAATTTTTTCAGGCAAGTTTAGGTTTTGACCGAGGCACCCGGTTTTAACAATTTTTTCTTTAAGCTCTGAGTCAAGTAATTGTGCTCCTTCTAGTTCCTGTTTAAGAAATTCATTTATTTCTTCATCTCGATCTGTAAGAGCAAAAGCAGGCTCAACGCCTGTCGAAGCTCCAATTACCAGACCACTTCTGCCTGTAGGAGGGAGGGCAGTCGTAGAGGCGTTTCTCATAAAACCGGTTGTTCTGATAAGGCTGGCTAATTCCCTCCACATTTGAGAAGAAACCATCTCTGTTTCCACCCCACCGTATTTTTCTTCAATAAATCCAGGTTTATCATTATATCGGCAACCATGAGCAAAGGCCATTGCCTCAAACGAGCCTCTTTCTACCGCCAAACAGCAAGATTCAAGTTTTGAGACATAGTTAATAAAAGCGATGGCATTTTTGACCAAAGCTCTTGATTTAGGATCATCATAGGGCAGTCCCAGTTGAAAAAGGAAGTCTGCTAGGCCACAAATACCGATTCCGATCTTTCGTTTTTGTCTCATTATCTTTTGACTTTCCGGATGAGAATAACGAGTAAGGCTGTATTCAAGGGCGTTGTCAAGAGCTCGGGTCATCAGCCTGGTAAGCCTTTCCAAATTAGAGTAATCAACTCCCCCTCTTTGATCTGTAAATTTTCCCAAATTAATATAGCCAAATTGACAAACTTCTCCAATCGCCAGACCAACTTCACCACAGGGAGCAACGCCTACGTACATTCCCGCCCCTGGAGTAGGATTGTCTCTGTCTAAGCGATGACCGAAGATTATACCTGGTTCGCTACAGACGACGGCGCACTCAGCCATCCGCCGCATGACTTCTCTTGCACCTAATTGTTTTCCGTTTCTTAGAAAGTAGGGTTTATCCTGGGCAGCTGCAAGCATAAATACTTTGCTCGCATCAACAGAAATGTTAAACCGCCAGTCTTTTTTCCCCTGGCTGGATAAAGCAGCTTCAACAAAATTCAAGATTTGGGGGTGGTGGACACTAAGAATGCCAATATTGCCAACTGGACGATCTTCTTTACCGCTGTGAGCTCCCTCACTGGCTAAGTTGTTTAAAAGTTTGAGAACTCTAACAGGATCTTCAGTTTCATCTAAGTTAAATCCTGTTCCCATCCCATCTTGATGGAGCCTGTCGACTACCTGTTTAACTTTTTGGAAATCTCCCTTAAGATCTACGGGCGGAATGGTGCAAGCAGATAAAGGTTTGTCAACGTAGCGGCCAGCATTAGTCATTATTGGCGTGCTCATAACACAAAATTTTCCATCAAGGTAAGCCCCAAAGTCGTTCATCAGCCTGCTTATCTCTGAAGCCGGAGTCCCAAATTCCATTTCTTGTTTAAAAATTGCCGTTACCATTCTTTCAACCATTGATTGGGGCGTTTCCTGAGGATCAATTATTCGACCATTTCTTAAGATTCCTTCTGCGAAAGGAGAGGGGCTAAAATTAGACCGAAAACCAGGGATTAAGTTGCCTTTTTCAACGCTCATTTTCTTATGGGATTATTTGATTTACAAAATGACATTATATCAAAGAAGTCCAAAAAGGTTGTTTTAGGAGAAACTGCCAGGTTGAATTCCTTTTATTTCAACCGTGAGAATTCTGCCTTCAGCGCCCACTGGGTAAGAAACAACGTCCCCTTTTTTCCGCCCTAAAATAGCTTGGGCTAATGGGGATTGGTGAGAAATAAAAGATTTGTCAATTCGGGAATCATATTCTCCCAGGATGGTAAATTCATCGGGATTAGGAGAATCAAGAAATTTTACTGTTACCTTATTTCCCATCATGACTACTTCTGTTTGCTGGCTTGGTTCCACTATCCTGGCATTGAGGATTGCCCTCTGTAATCTTTCAACCAGATCCTGTGCTTGAGCTAATTCTCGCCTTCCATCTCTTGCCGCCTCATTATGGTAATACCATTCATCATCTTGTTCAACACCCACCACCTCCCTTTTGCTTTCGACCCTCTCTTCCTTCTCAGCCACTTCTCTTTTTAAATAATCCAAAGCGGCTCGGGAGATATAGACCACTTCTGGTTCGGGTAAATCTGCCTCTAATCTGTCCATTTTCCCAAAACCTATTTTATCATAGGCTGAGTAATTTCCTTTCTTTTCCGATTGTGGTTTCCGGGCCGTGGCCGGGATAAACAAGAATCTCTTTTGGTAATCTGAGAAGCCTTTTAATTGATTTTTCTAAATCTCGGGTTGAACCGTAGGAAAAATCAGTTCTTCCCACGCCTTGACAAAAAAGAGTGTCGCCTGAAAAGAGAACCCCTGCTCCCCTACTATAAAGCGCTACCCCGCCAGGGGAGTGCCCTGGGGTTTCCATCACCTTTAGTTTTTGTTTCCCGAAGACAATCTGATCTCCTTCTTTAATAAACTTATCAGGCATTAAGGGCGGGTCGGCCGCTGCCCTGGTGAAATAGTGAGCCGTCTCGGCTGATCTTTTAAGCAAAAATAAATCTTTTCGATGAAGGAGAAAAGGAATTCCAAAAGCTAGCTTGAGTTCAGGGACAGCCAGAACATGGTCAAAATGGCCATGAGTGGCGACAATCAGTTTCGGCTTAAGCCCTAAATCATTAATCCTCTGAATAAGATAATCAGCGTCGTCGCCGGGGTCGATGATCACTGCCTGACTACTTTTTTTATCCCAAACCAAATAGCAATTGGTCTGCAGCTGACCAACAACTAGCTTTTCAATTTTCATCAATCTAAACCTAATTTCTCTTGGAAAAATTTTAAATCCCGTTCTCTGACAAGGGGAGCACTCCCGCGCGTGAAGTTGTGATTTTCGCCTGAATATTGATAATAAATAGCCTCTTTTCCCAAACTCTTTAAATCCTTAGATAATTTATTATTCCATTCCGGAGGCACTGACTCATCTGCCAAACCTTGATGAAGTAGGAGGGGCGCTTGAATCTGCTGATAATAACTCTCTGGTGAGAATTCTGAAGAATCGTAATTTTCTTCAAATTCAGCGATTATTTTTCTTAACATTTCTCCTCCATCTTCCATTTCATTGGCAAAATAGAGAATCGATTCTGGAAACGAAGCGGAAACCGGTGCCCAAAGACTGGTGGGAATTTCTCTTTGGGTAATCTCCAAGACCGAAAGAGCAATCTGGCCGCCATTACTGTGTCCCCAAAAAACGACTTTTTCTTGATCTGCCTGAGGAAGACTTTCCAAAGACGCCAAAAGGCTAATCACTGTAATCGGCCGAAAGAATCTGGTTAAAAGCATGTCAGGAAAGGCTGAATCAGAACCGCCATAACCTAAAAAATCCGGGGCCAAGGTAAGAAAGCCGTTTTCGGCCAAAAACTTAGCCATGTTCTTAGTCCCCGTTCCGGTTTGGTAGATTTCTTCATCCACCCAACCCCGGAGAAGAATGGCCACCGGTAATTTCCCTTCTTTTTGAGGAACATTACCCATTCCGGTAATTCTTCTTCCTTCAGACGAGAAAGAAAAAAGATAGGAAGTATATTTTTCTTGGGTTTCAAGAGTCTCTTCCAATTTAATCTCACTTTTGAAATACTGCCTCTTTTCAAGCCTTTCTAGGGTATAAGGAGAATAGTCAATTTTTGGCGTTTCCAAAAAGGGTAAAAGTGGAGATAGAAATTGAGGTTTACTAAAAATGAGGAACAGTAAAGCGGGAATAATAAAAAGGGCAATGATGAATAGGAAGATTAAGCCTGGTTTTTTGATCATTTCAATTCGTCAGATTTTTGATGTGTTCAACTCTTTCTAACTCGCCTTGAGGCGATAAGTCGATGACCACCGCATCTAGACGGAGTGTTTCCGGCAGTTCTGGGTGAATAATTTTATAATATTGGCCGGCCTTGATAATCCGCTTTATTTTACCAGGAGTAATAGCTTCCTCTGGCGAGCCAAATTTTTGACTCCAGCGAGTTTTTACTTCCACAAAAACCAGAGTCTGTGAGTTTTGTTTTGAGTCTTTTGAAGGATTAAGGGCAATAATATCAATTTCTCCAAATTTTGAACGGAAATTCCTTTCAAGAATGGTGTATCCTTTTTTATGAAGATGTTTTGCGGCCAGATTTTCGCCGAGGTTTCCTAGACTTTTCTTTCTCATCTTTTTTGACTCTCTTTTTAGGAGCTGATGTTTGCCCTTTTACCCTAGTGGCTCCTTTGCCGATTCTCTTCCGTAGATAATACAGCTTAGCCCGTCTGACTCGGCCCGCTTTCTTAGCCTCGATTTTAGCAATCCAGGGGGTGTTTAGAGGAAAAATCCGCTCTATTCCTATTCCTCCAGCGGCGATCCGGCGAAGAGTAAAGGTTTTGTCTTCACCTCGACCTTTAATAGCGATGACTAATCCTTCAAGGGGTTGGATACGAATTTTATCACCCTCTTGAATTTTAAGATGAAGCTTTATCTTATCGCCCACCCGGAACTCGGTTTTGCCAATTTTTGCTGAAATAGCCATATGGAAAGATTTTACCTTATAAGAGGCTAGAGATCAACAACTAATAAATCTTTTGTTCTGTTTCTTCAAGCGACCAGCCAAGCATCTCGACTAACTGGGTCTTAAACCTGGGGTCCTTTAAAACAACCCCTCTTACCTCCTCATATATTTGCTCGATTCTCTGACGAGTAAGACCAAAAGCTTTGGCGATTCTATGATCCGGGTATGGACCTCCACCGTTACGGCGATAATGGTATCTCTGCAGAAAAGCAAAGTAAAAAATTACCAAATTTCGCTCGATTTTCCTTTCTCTTTTGCCAAGATTACTTCTAACGGCACGAACACTCTTTGCCCTTTCTAACAATTCTTGCTCTCTTTCTTCGTCTAATCTTCCCAGCAATTTTGATCTCTTAATCCCTGTTCTAAAACCTTTAATCCTCATGGTCGCCTTTCTTACGCTAGCTTGATGGCGTTCTCTATAGGAAATGGCCACAGCTTCAAAAAATTCGCCCAAGAAAAGCTGATTCTCAACCTTCTCTTCCAAGGCTGCTTGTTCAATCTTTAAACCTTCTAAGACTGGTAGGTCGCTATCCTCGTCAGCTAAATCTTCAATTAAGGTGGTCATCGCTGCTTCCCTAGCAGTTTTCCCGTTCCAAGCTAAAATGGCTAGTCTTATTTCGTTTCTAAGATTTATAAAAACAGCATTATCCGGACTATGCTCTTCAGGCCGATATCTTCTTTGGGCTTCTCTTAAACCCCACATCCCAACCACAATCCTTTCATCTAAAGGCATTTTTACTGGCCGTGGGTCATAAAATTCACGGGCAACAGAGATAATTGCTGGGAGATAGGCTTTCAAGAGTTCAAGATAGGCCGTCTCGCCATCTCTCTTGGAAAGCCGTTGATGTTTCTCTTCTTGGCTTAGATTTGGGTTTACCTCGCTAGGAGAAAAAGGGAGCAAAATACCTGGCCAATGTTGGTAAACGCCAGTGGGTAGCGGGACCTCTTTCATTAAACCAAAAAAACAAAGCCCATTTATAAATTTTTTTCACCTCGGCTTTAAGGTGATATTGTTCTGTTAAGAACAGAGTAACAATCTGTGAAAACGCTGTCAAGGGGGAGTTTATTTCTTATGAAAAACGGGGAGAGAACCTAGAAAGGTGAAGGGAAGGTGATTAATTTTATCTTCCTTTCCTTGCCTGAAAACGGCGACCACCTTAACTACTTTGGCACCGGCTTCTCCCATTAGCTCTTCCACCACTTTAATCGTATGGCCGGTGGAAATCACGTCATCAACAATTACCACCCTTTTTCCTTCCAAAATTTCGGCGTCTGGCCCGTTTAAAACTAAGGTGGGTTTTGATTTATTGGTGATTGGATTAGTCATATACCCCATGATGTTTTTTCGAAGAATAATATAGCGGGGTTTATTTAATCTTTTAGCCAGGGCTTGGATTAAAGGGACCACTTTTACTTCCGGACCCACCAGATAATCAAAATCTAATTTTCTCAAATCCTTAGCCAACCTGTCAGTCAACTTCTCAACCAATTCTCCATCACCCAGTAAGTTAAAGGAAGCAATTTTTATTTTCGGCCCTAAGGCGACAATCGGGAGCTTTCGAGTCAGGCCACAAATCTTTAGGGGATAATAATTCATTTCTTTATCTTTATGGCTGCCTGAATTAGACCTAAAAACAAAGGGTGGGGAGTCAAAGGCCGACTTTTGTATTCAGGGTGAAATTGGGTGCCAACAAAAAAAGGATGGATTTTTGGGGAAAGTTCAATCGCCTCTACCAATTTACCATCGGGTGAAGTTCCGGAAATAACCATCCCTGCTTTTTCAAATTGTTTTCGATATTGGTTGTTAAATTCATAGCGATGGCGATGTCTTTCAGAAATCCTAATCTTCCCGTAAGCCTTGGCGGCAATCGTTCCCCTTTTTAATCTGCAAGGCCAAGCACCAAGTCTGATCGTCCCTCCATACTGATGTTTTTCCAAATATTTTTTTTGATCCGGCATAATATGAATTACCGGATGGGGCGTCCGAGGGCTAACTTCAGCCGAATTAGCCTGCTTAAAACCTAAAACATGGCGAGCAAACTCAATCACCGCCATCTGCATACCAAAGCAAAGACCAAGATAGGGAATCTTATTTTCCCGGGCAAATTCAATCGCCTTGATTTTCCCCTCCACTCCCCTGCTTCCCCACCCTTGGGGCACGATTAAGCCATTAACTCCTTTTAGGGCTTCCTTTAACTTCGCTCGACTCAGCTTTTCCAGTTTTTCACTATTTAGCCAAATAATTTCCGGCTTAACCCCATGTTCCCAGGCAGCGTGCTTGATCGATTCCACCACACTCACATAAGCGTCGTCAAGCTCAAATTCACCCACCTGTTGATATTTACTAACTATTCCAATCTTGACAATCTTGGAAATTCTCTCCGTCTTTTTTATCTTTTTTACTAAATTTTTCCATTTTCTTAAGTCTTTTCTCGCTTTCGATTTAAGATTAAATTTATTAAGAATTTTTTCTGCCAATTGTTGTTCCTCTAAGACGAGGGGAATTTCGTAAATCGAATCAACGTCCGGATTAGAAATAATATCGTCAAAAGGGACATTACAAAACAGGGCAAGGCGTTCTTTTCTCCGTCGATCTAACGGCTTAACGGCTCGGCCAACAATAAAATCAGGCTGGATTCCCGTCTCATTCAAGGTTCTTACCGACATTTGAACTGGTTTCGATTTCATCTCGCCTATACTAGGGGGAGCAGGTAAATAGCCAACATGGAGATGGAGAACCTCCTCTTTATCTCTAACCTTCATGATTCGATTAGCTTCAATAAATAAGATGTTTTGATACTCACCTACTGTTCCGCCGATTTCAATGAGAACAATCTCTGCTTTCATTTTCTTCCCGGCCTCTTTAAACCGCCTAATCATTTCCTCTGGCACATGGGGAACCACCTCAACGTCTTCTCCTTCATATTCAAAAGCGCGTTCTTTTCTGATTACTTCTTGGTAAATTTGACCGGTGGTTATGTAATTAACCCGAGAAAGGTTTTCTTCGATGAAGCGTTCATAGTGACCTAAATCTTGATCGGTTTCAATGCCATCATCACAAACAAAAATTTCACCATGTTCTTGGGGACGAATCGTCCCGGCATCAATATTAACATAGGCATCACATTTTATTGGTGCCACCCGGTAGCCGCGTGATTTTAAGAGAAGGGCAATTGAGGCAGCCGTAATCCCCTTGCCTAAACCAGAAATAACGCCGCCAGATATAAAAATAAACCGCATTGACATAATTCAAAATAACAAAATCCTTCTTCTTTCGTCAAGAGAGAAACTAGGGTTGACAAAGGTCGCCCGCATCACCCAGAGCCATTTCTTTCTGACTGCGATCAGTATGAATATACCACTTATCATCAAGGCCAAAATAGAGTTTTCCGGCATTAATTTGCAAATCAAAGCCGAGAGCGTGACAAAGTTTGATCAAAATTTCAGCTCCTTGTTGAACAACTATCGGAGCGTTCATGATAATTTTTTTAGGCTTAATCTCTTTAGTATACAGGTCGATGACAAACGTTGAAAGGGTAACCATTGTGGCTCCACAAACCTCCTCAAATTCCAGAGTCTTTTTCTTCAAGTTCTTTTGAGAAAGGATTCGAGAAACATTTCTCCCGGCTAGGCCAACACCAAGTGAACCATCGATGAAAGGAAGCCTTTTAGCTTCAACTTCCTGATAATGAGGTTTTTTGTAGCCCATTAGTTTAGCCGCTGTTCGTCCGGCTCGAAGGACAGCAATTCTCACCACGTCTTCAGAATTTCTGTTAGCCTTTTTGAGAAGTTGAAAAATAGGGCGGAGGCTCTCTCGATATTTTTTCCGCAGAGACGAACCTAAAGAAGAGTGATTGTAGGCATCCTCTGTGTTAGCAATTCGACTGATTTCGTCGAAATAACGACCCATTTCAGGATAAGCAAACGAAAGAACTTTTATCTCCGAAGGATGTTTTTTCTTAGACCATCTTTTTCTTTTCTCAGAAATGAAACTTCCAGACAGAGGGTTAAATAAATTACCAAAAATTACCACTGAGTGATTAAATTTAGTCGGTCCGTGGTAAACATCTTTTTTAACAAATCCGGCGACATCTATCCATTTTTCTTTGTCTGGGGTAAAGATCGTTAATGGAGGCCATCCTGAAATCTCCAATTGTTTCCTGAGACCTTTAATTTTCATCTTTGTAATCTTAGGATTCGAGAATCCGATCAATCTCTTCTGTTAGTTCTTTATTGTAGTCAACGCCGAAAGGGAGAATCATTTTTCGCCCTCCCCTTAAGTTATCAACGAAAATCAAAGCCACTTTATTTTTTCCTTGATGTTGCTTTAAAAGTCCGTTAAGCTCAACCAGCTTTTGAGGTGAAATCCTGGCAGGAATTTTAATCTCGAAATCAACCATCTCTCCTTCACTGCCTCCCTTTTTGGGAAGTTCGCCTCCCCCAAGCAAAGAAGCAGTCTCTATAATTAAGGAAAGATTCTCTTCTCTAACTTCAACCTTCCCCTCGACTAAAACAATTTGGTCTTTAACCCAACAGCGACGACTGGCATTAAAAATTTTAGGAAAGACAACCGCGTCAACCGATCCAGTATCGTCTTCAAGAGTGATAAAAGCCATCTCGCGCGAAGTATTTCTGGTAAGAACGATCCTGATGCTCGTAACCAACCCACCCACCCTGATTCGTCTTCTGGGGTATTCAGACAAGTTGATTTCGTGTAATTTATGAGAACGTTCCCGACTGAGCAGAGATAAAACTGGAGTTAACGGGTGCTCGGTCAAATAGAAACCTAAAAGACTCTTCTCAAGAGATAAAAGTTCTTGCCGAGTAAACTCTTTCATTGTCGGCAGATCATCTTCGACATCAAAGCCAGGATTGCCAGAATCTGAGTTGTCAAACAAACTTGTTTGACCTTCAATTCGCTGTTTCTGAACTTGGGCTCCTTTAGCGCGAATTTTATCCAAAGCGGAAAGCATCGCCGCTCTTTTACCAAAAGCGTCCATAGCGCCTGCTTTGATCAAGCTCTCTAAAACTTTTTTATTGACTTTTTGAGCATCTACTCTTTGACAAAAATCTGTTAGGGATTTAAAATCGCTCACAATTTCTCGAGATTCTAGAATAACTTTAATAGCGGCAGCGCCGACATTTTTTATCGCAGAGAGACCAAACCGAATGGCCTTTCCGTCATAAGAGTCTTTTTTCTCTTCAATGGAAAAACCAATTTTTGACTGATTAATATCAGGTGCGAGAACGGTAATCCCTAAACGACGACATTCTTCAACAGCCAGAGCAACTTTGTCTGCATTGTGACTCTCGGCTGTCAAAAGAGCGGTCATAAATTCAACCGGATAATTGGCTTTGAGATAAGCTGTTTGATAAGCAATCATTGCATAGGAGGTGGAGTGAGCTTTGTTGAAGCCATAACCAGCAAAGCGTTCAATCAGCTCAAAAACTTTTTCTGCGTCTTGTTTCTTATATCCAGCATCTTGAGCACGCTTAATAAACTTATTTTTTTCTCTGGTCATGATCGCTTTTTTCTTTTTGCCAATTGCTCTTCGGAGAATATCGGCCTCGCCCAAACTATATCCACCCATCACGTTGGCAATCTGAAGACACTGTTCTTGGTAAACAGCGATCCCATAAGTTTCTTCTAAGATTGGTTTTAAATCAGGGTGAGGATAATGGACCCTTTTTGGGTTTTCCTTTCCGGCAATGAATTCATCAATCCACTGCATCGGTCCCGGCCTAAAAAGAGCGACCATCGCCGCGATATCGGAAAAACGATTCGGGCTTAGCTTTCGGGCTACTCTTCTCATCCCTGAGCTTTCAAGCTGAAAAAGACCAGTCGTTTCCCCAGAAGAAATCATCTTATAGGCCTTTTGGTTATCCAAGGGAACCTCAGAAAGATCAATCTCTTCCCCTCTAAGTTGTTTTATATACTCTAGGGCTTTTTGTAAAATCGTTAAAGTTCTTAAGCCTAAAAAGTCCATCTTTAAAAGGCCAATGGCTTGTTCGGAAACATTAAGGTCTAAGGCATACATATCGTACTGGGTGATAATTCGGTCGCCTTTGGTTTCTTTCTGGAGAGGGGTGTATTCGGTCAGCTCTTTATCGGCAATCACGACGCCAGCTGCATGCGTAGAGGCATGCCTAGCGACTCCCTCTACTTTTTGGGCTAAATCAAGCAATTTTTCATATTTTGGCTGACGATAATAAGCGGCTAGCTCGGGAACGGCTTTTAAAGCTTGGGCGATTGACATGCCAAAGGGAATAAGTTTAGCAATTTTATCCGGCTCCGAATAAGGCATCCCTAGAACTCGACCAATATCTCTAATAGAGCCTCGAGCTTCCATGGTTCCGAAGGTGATAATTTGAGCCACCCGATCTTGACCATACTCTTTAGTAACATAGGCGATAACTTCGTCACGCCGGTCATCGGCAAAATCAAGGTCAATATCGGGGGGTGAAGGACGTTGAGGGTTCATAAATCGTTCGAAAGGAAGATTATGCTCAATCGGGTTGATAGAAGTAATTTTTAAAACATAAGAAGCTAAAGAACCAGCGGCGCTGCCTCTCCCGGGGCCCACCCGAATACCTCTTCTTTTTGCCCAAGTAACAAAGTCCTGAACAATCAGAAAATAGGTGGCAAAACCCTTCTTACAAATCACGTCGAGTTCATAATCCAATCTCTTAATTATCTCCTGGGGGGGTTTTTCGAAACGATCTGTTAGCTTTTTATGAGCCAATTTCTTCAAATGGATTTCCGCGGACTCGTTTTCAGGGAGTGGATAATGAGGAAGGATCCAATTCCCGATCGGAATTTCTAGATTGCAAGTACGGGCGATCTTTCTCGTATTCTCAAGAGCATCTGGGAAATCGGCAAAAAGCTCCTCCATTTCCTCCGGCGATCTTAAATAGTAATCGGGCGACTCAACCATCGTTAGTCGATTACTGTCGGCAATCATCTTCTGAGTTTGAACTGCCAGAAGGGCATCCTGGGCCTCGGCATCATCCTTGTCGACATAATGAACATCGTTGGCGGCTATTAGAGGAATGCCTAGTTTTCGGGAAAGTTTAACCAACCCCTTGTTGGCTTTCTCTTGCCCTTCTACTTTATTATGTCGTTGAATCTCAAGATAAAAATTTTTGCCAAAGATTTCGTGAAACTCCTTGGCTTTTTTTTCGGCCTGTTCTTCTTTTCCCCGCCGGAGAAGATCAGGAATTTCGCCTTTAATGCAGGCCGTGCAGGCAATTAATCCTTCCGAATACTCCTTCAAAATTTCCATATCAATTCGGGGTTTATAATAAAATCCTTCCAGGTGGGCTAGGGTGGTTAATTTCATCAAATTCTTATAGCCTTTTTCATTTTTAGCTAAAAGGATTAAATGGTGTTGATCAGAACCAGCTTTAGCCTGTTTATCAAACCGGGAACGAGAAGCCATATAAGTCTCCATGCCAATAATAGGTTTGATCCCTAAGTCTTGGGCGCTGAGATAAAACTTAATTGCTCCATAAAGCACTCCGTGGTCGGTCAGGGCTAAAGAGTCCATTTTCATTTCCTTAGCCCGCAGTAAAAGTTTGTCAATTTTTGAGAGACCATCTAAGAGTGAATATTCGCTATGAACGTGAAGGTGAGTAAACTTGGCCATACGACTCTTTAATTAAACCTCTCCTGCTTCATTTTTTCAAGAAGAATTTTGCGAGCCTGATTTGGGTCAATTTTGGTTTTGGCTAATCGAGCTATTTGCCCAATTAAAAAATCAACGACTGCTTCTTTACCAGCTCTATAATCGGCCACTGCTTGAGGATTGGCTTCGATGGCTTTTAAGGCTAGTTGAGTTAATTTCCGGACCGAAAGAGATGGGGTTAATTTCTTTTTTAATAAAATTTGAACTAACTCTGCCGGCATAATTTTACTCAAATCGATTTTTTTATTAATAATAACGTTTGCTAATTCTCTAGTTGAGATTTTATGCTTGTTCCCAATATTGGCGGCAGCTTCATAATACTCTGCTTTTTGGCGCGTATTTGTTAGAATTTCTGCCTGATACTTTGATAAATTGAATTGTTTAATAAAATGTTTTATTTTTTCATTAGGCAACTCCGGTAAACCGCTCTTGAGTTTTTTTAGCTCTTTCTGGCTCCATCTGATTGGAGGTAAATCAGGTTCTGGAAAGTAGCGGTAATCAGCTGCCTCTTCTTTCTCTCGCTGAGAAACAGTAACTTGTTTGACTTCATTCCACCCCCTTGTTTCTTGAATTGGCTTTTGCCCTGATTTAATTAATTGAAGCTGTCTTCTAATTTCATATTCGAGCGCTCTCTCAACAAAACGAAATGAATTAAGATTTTTAATCTCTACCTTATAGCTAGGTAATTTCGCGGCTGTTTTCTTTTTAAGACTAACATTTGCTTCTAATCTCATTGATCCTTTTTCCATATCGCAATCAGAAACCTCAAGATAGCGAATTATCTGCTGGAGTTTTTTGAGAAACTCTTTTGCCTCAGACGCGCTTCTGATATCTGGTTCGGTAACGATTTCCATTAGAGGCACCCCTGAGCGGTTGAAGTCAATTAAAGTTGTCTTCTCACCGTTAACGCCGGTGTGAATCATTTTGGCTGTATCTTCCTCTAGATGAACTCGAAGAATATTAATTGTTAATTCTTTCCCCTTCGTCCTTAATTTCATTCTGCCATCGCGGCAAAATGGCAAGTCATATTGGCTAATCTGATAACCTTTTGGGAGGTCAGGATAAAAATAATTTTTCCGGTCAAACTTGCTGAAAAGAGGAATTTTACATCCTAGCGCCATCCCCGCTAGGACTGTCCACTCAATTGCTTTTTTGTTGGCCACCGGTAATGCTCCAGGGAGGCCTAAACAGACCGGGCAAACATGAATATTAGGTTTATGGCCAAAATGTTCCGCTAAACAAGAGCAAAACATTTTTGATTTAGTCGAAAGTTCAATATGAATTTCGAGGCCAATTATCGGCGTAAAACCCATGACGGAAACCCCCATCGACTATAAATACCAACAATCCCAATTAAGACGGCCGCCGAAAAGATAATCCAGGTTACTCCAAGGATGTCAGCAATAGTAGCAGCCACCAGAACCGGGATCGTCATTCCAAGAGTAATCATGAAACCTAAAAACCCAAAAACTCGGCCGCGTAACTTTTTAGGAGTATGTTCTTGAATTAATGTCTGGGTAGGAATAGCAAAGAAAACAAAAGCAATGCCTATAAGAAACATGATCGCTCCGCTAACAACCAACCGAAGATGAAAGTCTAAAATCTTAGGAATTAAAAAAGATAAAAGGAAGAGGCAAAAACTCGCTAAAAACACCCCCAATTCTATTAAACTCTTCTTGCGAATTGTCTTAAGACACCGGACCACGGCAGCTGCCCCCGTAAATGCCCCTAATCCCGCAGGGACAATCAAAGCCACGCTTAAATCTCTAATATCGATGATTAAAATTTTGCTGGCATAGGAAGGAAAAAGAATGGCAGCCGAGCTACTTAAAATTTGAGAAAAAACTAATAATAAAGAGGGTAGGAAAACTAATGGCTCATCCCGAATAAATTGATACCCTTCTTTGAGGTAAATCCAAAAATCGGCAAAATTCTCGGCGCTAATTTGAGCTCTCTTTTGTTCTTTGGGGAGCAAGGAAACTGAAATGCAAGCCAACCAAAGCATGAGAGAGGCGATGATGAACGGGGTTTCCCACCCAGCGATTTTCACTATTGGACCTGCCAACCCATAACCGCCCATAAAAGCTCCGTAAACGCTAAAAAGGAAGATGCTATTGGCAGCAGGTAGGTTCTCTTTTTTGACCACTCCTGGCAGGGTGGCTGCCTCTCCAGGAATATAAAACTGATTAACAAAAGAATAAAGAAAAATAATGCTATAAATTGGCCAAATAAGATCTCTAACAGGAATATAAAAAAGAATGATTATTCCTTGGAAAGCATTGGTCATCATCAAAAGACGCCTTTTATTCCAAAGATCAACCAAGGTGCCGCTAAAAGGGCCCAAAATGATCGCTGGTAAAGCGTAGAAAATTAAAACTAAAGAAACAGCGATTGTTGATTCAGTCTTTTCAAAAATCTTCAAAACTAAAACGAAGTTAAGCATATTGAGAGCCACCTGAGAAAGAACTTGAGAACCCCAAAGCTTTAAGAAGTTCCTATTTTTTAAGACTTTAAGATATTTATCGTCTTTCATCTTAATCACTAGAGTTTCGGTCTCCTTTTATGCCAGTCGGTTGCTTGCTCATAAGCATAGCCCACCCGAAAAAGTAAATCTTCGCTAAACTGCGGCCCAATTAACTGTAATCCTATTGGGAGATCTTTTTCAGAAAAACCACAAGGAATGCTTAGAGATGGAATCCCTGCCAAACTAATAGAAACAGTAAAGATGTCAGCTAAATACATCTTAAGAGGATCGGCTACTTTTTCTCCAAGCCTAAATGGAGGCGTAGGTGAAACTGGAGCCAAAAGAAAATCAACTTTTTTGAAAGCTTCCTCAAACTCTCTTTTAATAAGAGTCCTCACTTTCATCGCCTTGAGATAAAAGGCTTCATAATATCCGGCAGAAAGGGCATATGTGCCTAACATAATTCTTCTTTTCGCCTCATCGCCAAAATTTTCTCTTTCAAAACCATACCTTATTCCGTCGTATCTTTCTAGATTAGAACTCGTCTCGCTCGGGGCAATAATGTAATAGACGGCAATGGCGTATTTCGTGGTAGGCAGGTTTATCCTTTTAATCCTTGCCCCTAATTTTTCTAATTTTTTAGCCGCCAGGATGACCTTCTCCTTAACTTCTCTATTGAGACCTAGACCGAAAAACTCCTTTGGTAAGCCAATAACCAAACCCTTAATCCCTTTTTTAATCGTTTTAGTGTAAAGAGGAGTCCTAATAGGAGGAGTGGTTGAATCAAATGGATCATTTCCAGCAATAGTGTTGAGGATTAAAGCACAGTCTTCGACGGTTCGAGCAAATGGACCAACAGTGTCAAGAGAAGAGGCAAAAGCAATCGCTCCATAACGCGAGGTTCGACCATAGGTTACCTTTAAGCCTACAATCCCGCAAAAGGAAGCCGGCAATCTAATCGAACCTCCAGTATCCTCACCAATGGAAAAAAAGCTCATCCCTGAGGCCAGAGCAGCGGCACACCCCCCACTAGAGCCTCCGGGTGTATATTTTAAATCCCAAGGATTGTGGACTGGCCCAAAATCTGAATTTTCGGTTGAAGCCCCATGTCCCCAAGCATCACAATTAGTCTTTCCTAAAAGGACTGCTCCCTCACGATTAAGCTTTTCATAAACTGTGGCGTTGTATTGAGGGATGTAATTTTTAAGAACTTTTGAACCAGCCGTTGTCCGAATTCCTTTAGTACAATAAACATCTTTCATCGAAAAGGGAATTCCCATCAAAACTGGAGTCTTCTGACCATCAGAGATTAATTTATCCGCCTTTTTGGCTCGGGCAATCGCTTCCTTTTCACAGACAGTAATAAAGGCATTAATTTTCTTATCAACTTTTTTAATTCTCTTCAAACAAGCCTGAGTTAATTCCTCTGATGAAAATTTATTTTCACGAAGACCTTGATGCGCTTGCTTGATGGTCAGTTGATCAAGTTTCATCAAAAATTCCTCTAATTTTGAAATAATTATTGTGTTTTTCTTTGGCGCCTGAAAGGGTCTCTTCTTGAGAAAGCGAAGGGACAGGACGATCGTCTCTAAAAATATTTTCCAGCCCGGTTACTTGGCTGGTGGGCTCGACTTTAGTAGTCTCGACTTCACTCAGCTGGGAAATATAATCTAAGATGGCCGAAAGCTGTTTCTGAAATTTAGCGATTTCTTTTTCTTCAGGGCTAAGCCCGGCCAAGCGGGCTACATGCCTTACCTGGTTTCTGGTTAATTTTGATTTCAACACACCCCCTATTTAGCTTCGGTTAAGTATAGCATCAATCTTGGGCCAGGACAATGTATTAATAATGTCTTTAGACGTTGCCCAGCCCCTTCGGGCCACAGCGACGCCATAACGCATTAACTCCATTTGAGCAACTGCATGGCTGTCGGTATTAATTACCATTTTCACTCTGTTTTTCACTGCCTCGCGGACTAAAACATCGGGTAGGTCTAGCCTCTCCGGCCAAGCATTTATTTCCAGCCACTTATTTTCTTTTTTACAAAAATCAAAAATTTTATCCCAATCAAGTTCATAACCTTCACGCCTGGTTAATAATCTTCCGGTGGGATGGCCAAGAATTTTAACTACCGGATGGGCCAAACCTCTTAAAACTCTTTCTGTCATTTCTTTTTTATTCATCCTGAAGTTAGAATGAACAGAAACCACCGCGTAATCAAGAAGCTTAAATCCCTCTTTCGGAAAAGCCAGCTTTCCATTAGGTCTGATATCGATTTCAAGTCCGTTTAAAGTCATTTTGAGTAATTTTTTTGTTCTTGAACAATTTATTTTATCAATTTTCTCTTTTTTCATCTTAATTAAGTCAATTATTTTCCTATCGCTGTGTTGGCTAAGGCTCGGGTTATGCTCACAAAAACCCAGATATTCCCAATTTAATTCCGAGGCTTTTTTAATCATTTTTTCCATTGTTTCCGTTCCGGGATCGTGACTTTCCTCAATAGGAAAATTAGAATGAACATGAAGATCCCCCTTAATCTCCTTTAGTTCTATTAGCCTAGGCAGATTTCCTTTCTGGGCGGCCTCAATTTCTCCAGTATCTTCTCGGATTTCCGGCGGTATCCAAGGCATCCCTAAAGCCTTATAAAATTCTGTCTCGGTAGAATACTCATGGAGTTTCTTTCCTTTTTTAATACCATGTTCTGACAAAGAAAGGCCTTTTTTTCGAGCCAACTCTCTAAGATGAATGTTATGTTGTTTGCTCCCGATGAAATATTGGAGCATTGAGCCATAGGCCTCCGGTTTTTGAACTCTTAAATCAATTTGACAGCCGCTTTCCAGCCTAATTGAAGCTCCTGAAGGTCCTTTTTCAATTATCTTTTTCTTCCTAGGATAGTTAATAAACCAGTTAATAACCTCAACTGGTTTCTTGGTGGCGACCGCAATATCAATATCGCCAATCGTGGTTACCATTCGCCTCAAGCTTCCCAAAGAGTCTATTTTGACTGTGCTGGGACATTTTTTAAGGTAGGCAATCATCTCTTGAGCCTGGACATCAGCATAAAGAAGGAGCATCCTCTCCTTTTTAACCCGGCCTCTTTTAAATCCCTCAAATGCCTCCAAAATCTCTGCCTGGGATTTCTCACCAAACCCTTCAATTGAGGCTATTTTTCCTTTTTTAGCAGCCTTAATTAAATCGTTGACTACTGTTTTAGGGTCTTTCAAATTCAATTCCTGACAAAGCCGATAAGCAGTTTTCGCCCCAATTCCTCTAATCCCAAGAAGTTCGAACATTGCCGGCGGCAAACCTTTCATTACTTTTTCAAAATGGACTACTTTCCCTGTCCGAAAAAGTTCATCCAGGTGTTGAGCAATGCTTGCGCCGATCCCAGAAAGAGTCCTCAGTCTGCCGTCATCCCAAAGATCTTTAATTTCGCTAGTGGCATGTTCGATTGCGGTAGCGGCTCGATCATAGGCGATAATTTTAAAGCGGTTACCTTCTTTAATTTCATAGGCAGCGGAAATCGCCCGGAGAAGCTTAGCTAGCTCCCGGTTATTCATATTTTTGGAGATTTTCACCTTGAGTTTATAATAACACACGCGTTGACTTATCCTCAATTATTTGCTATGATCAATTTATCACTATGGGTCCGTGGTGTAGCCTGGTTCAACACGCGTCCCTGTCAAGGACGAGATCGCCGGTTCGAATCCGGTCGGACCCGCCAATTTCTGCCTGGAAAGGAGGAATAAATTTCTAGGCAATGGATAACAACTGGCTTAAAGGCTTACTTAAAAAGTTAAAACTTAACGAATCAACTATCAGCATGATCTTGGGGGCCTTAGTAATTGTCGTTATCGGGGCGCTAGTTTTCAATTATTTTAAAGGGGTAAGGGAAGAAAAAATCGAGGTGACCGAAGAGGGCGGGATAGAGTATGTCGAAGAAGGGGGAAAATTAGTCCCTGTCGGTTTACCCCGAACCCACCAGGTTCGCTTGGGCGAACATCTTTGGAAAATTGCGGAGGAATATTATGGTTCGGGCTATAACTGGGTAGATATCGCTAAAGAAAATAGACTTAGCAACGCCAATCTCTTAGTTGTTGGTCAAGAATTAGTTATTCCTAAGGCAGAGGTGATCAGGCCAGCAGTTAGGTTGACAGAGACCGGGACGTCCGAAGCAACCATTACGGATAACACTTATACTGTTATTCGAGGTGATTATCTTTGGGACATTGCCCTGCGTGCATACGGCGATGGCTATCGTTGGGTAGAGATTGCTCAGGCAAACAACTTAGTCAATCCTAACATCATTCATGCGGGTAATGTTCTCAGCCTCCCGCGTTAAAGATTTAAAAGGGAAGGTTTTGGTTGCGGGTATAGTTTAGTGGCAAAACATCACCTTCCCAAGGTGAAGTCAGGGGTTCAACTCCCCTTACCCGCTCTGTTTTGCTGGCGTAGCTCAATGGTAGAGCAACGGTATCGTAAACCGTAGGCTGGAGGTTCAATTCCTCTCGCCAGCTCATGGCTAGAAGAAAACGTTTTTCAAGACTAGCTCGTAAGGAAGAAGCAAGAAATCTTCGTCAAGCAATTCTTTTTGGCTTTTTAACCATTACCATTCTTTTCCTCCTGATTTTCTTGGGAATCCCCGCTCTTATTCGAATGGCTATCTTTCTTGGCAATCTTCGCAGTTCCTCTCTCCCGGTGGAAACCGGAGATGTTTTACCTCCTGCTCCACCGGTTCTCTCCTCTTTGCCACCGGCAACCAATAGTGCTCAGATTGACCTTCATGGCTTTGCGGAAGCCGGAACGACAGTGGAAATATTTCTTAACAAAATCTCGACCAGTAAATTAGTCGTCGAAAAAGGGGGCACTTTTGCGGTTAACAAATTTACCGTTACCTCCGGACGGAATGAGATCTTTGCCGAAGCAACCGACGATGCGGGCAACACTAGTCAAAGCTCAGAAAAAATCATTATTTTTTATGATACTGAGCCGCCTAAATTAATCATTAGCGAGCCTGAGGATGGCGCTTCTTTGATTGGTGAAGAAAGTCCCGTCAAAATTTTGGGTATCACCGAGGAAGAAGCTAGGGCGGCGATCAACGAACATTTGGTGATTGTCAGCCAAGAAGGAGATTTCGAGTTTTCTCTACCTCTTTCCGAAGGGGAAAATTTAATTAAGGTAGTGGCCACTGATCAGGCTGGTAATCAGACTGAAAAAGAATTAACCGTTAATTATTCTCCTTAGAATCTTTCTTTTGGAAAATTCCCACCAGAATCCAGAGCCAGGCCATTATCCAGGGATAAAAAAGAGAATTGCTAAAAAGAGAATGAGTTAAGAGGGCTAGAGCGCTTGCCTGAATTACGACGGCATTTATTTTCAAAATCTTCAGCCAAAGCCAAAGATAAGCACTGAGGCCGAAAATTCCGGTGGTAGCCAGAACAAAAAGAAAACTGGAATCAGCCCCTGCTCCAGCATGAGAAAATTGCCAATCCTCCTCTAAAAAGCCGTAACGGCGCTGAGCATAACGATAAGTGTTAAAACCAACCCCTAAAAGAAAATGATCGCGAGCGATAACCAGCGACTGCTGCCAGTTTCTAATTCGGGCGTCAATCGTATAAGTCCGGGTCAGCTTACCGCCTTCACCCTCTGGCTGGGGAAGAAAAGAGAGGGTAAGGATAAAAATCAAAAGAACGGCCAAGAAAAATTTCACCGCTTTCTTCTTCCAAGCGATAACTCCCATTCCCACCAGATAGGCTAAATACGAACTCCGAGAGTGAGTCAGGATTAAAGCAAGGTAAAGAACGGGCAATAGGCAATAAATAGGCAGTGATTTTTTAGGCCTGGTAATTTCTTGCCAATATTTAAAGACCAAAAGGATTAAGCTTAAGACCAAAATCATTCCCAAAAAGGCTGGGTCAAGAAAGGTGCCGATAAGCCGATAGTAATGGGGATCCCAATGAAGATATTTCAAAAACTTAGTATTCGGCAAGAAAAAATATTGAAGAAAACCAAAAATGGCTAAAATCGTCCCAGCGCCAATCAGTAGGTTTAAAATCAATCTTTTTGATCTCAATTTTTTCTTTTTAGGCTGGTTGACTAGGTCGCTAATTAAAAAATAGAAGCCAGCATAAACAAGCCATCTTATCAAGTACAATCCGCTCACGACGACTTCCCTACCAGACAAGAGGGGAGAGCTAAAAATTAGAGACAGAAAGGCTAATCCACTGAAAAGGAAAATGGGCTTAGTTAATAATGGAAAAACAAATTTTTTCCGCTTGACTAGTTTCCAACCAAGCCAACAACTCACTGCCCCAGTGGCGACGATATCAGTTAGATAGAGATTAACCTCACTGCCTAAAAATTCAACCGGCAGTCGATTTAGCTGACCAAAAGGAAAAAGGAATAGATAAAAAAGAACCAAAAAGATGACCATGTTCATTTTTTTAACTCCCACCAGCCGCCTTTTTTCCAAAGCAGATAGAGCTTGGCTCTGGTCAAAAAAGAGTGAAAACTCATCATCAGGGCAAGAATTATTCCCGGAGTCTTATCTAAAAAACCAAGGCGAAAAATGTAATTTTGGAAAAACTTCCCTAAAGGATAGCCGATAATGGAGATTAAACCGGCTCTTTTCCCTTCTCTTAAGAATTGTAAGGCGTTAAGATCGGAATAAAAATTTATCTCTTTTAGAAATTCACTTAGGCTAGAATGAGGATAATGAAGCAGTGGTTCCTTCAATTCTTCCACCTTGCCTTTAATTTCCCAGGTTTCATGAACCCGGCGTTGCCATTTGCCTGCTTCTTTTCGACCTAAGCGCAGAAGCCGTACCCGGGGCGTTTCTCCGTACATAAGCCTTTTTCCCCAAAGGAAATCTTGCCTCTTAAGATAAAAACCAGCAAAACTCGTCTTTCTGATCGTTGTTTTGATTTCTTCCGCCAGTCGAGGGGTAACCCTCTCATCTGGATCGACAAATAAAATCCAATTACCCCCTGCTTTCCTTAAACCAAAATTACGCTGAGCCGCAAAATCGCCCTCAAGTCGGCGTGAAAAGACTTGGGCTCCCATTTCCTTAGCTATTTCAACGGTTCGGTCCTTTGAATAATCATCAATGACCACCGCCTCATCACACCACTCGAGTTTCTTCAAACAGTTTTTAATCTCCTTCTCCTCGTTTTTAGCCAAAACGACAGCTGAAATCATTAGTTTTTTCGAATCTTAATCAATAAATAAGGAAAAGCAACCCCTAAAGAAATAAGAATAGCTAAGGCTGCTCCGCTAATTTGATAATAGTTAATTAAAGGCAAAATAAGAATGGCGAGAATTATGGTTCTGGCCGCATCAAAAAAAGCGATTGTTTTAAAATCTCCCTTAGAGAAAAAAAACGGTTTGGCGTTCTCTGCCAAGCTCCGCAGAACACCAAAAATCGCCAGAATTCTCAGGGGAGGAACGATTGGGAGCCATCTTTCTCCCAGAACTACTCTTACCAATGGTTGGGCAAAAATGATTAGAAAAATCGCTAGGAGGCTGGCCAAACCGGTGCTATAAAAGGTGGTCTTTAGAAAGGCTCGCCTTAATCGCTGAGTGTCACCACTTATTTTTGAATAAATTGGTAAAACTATTTGAGAGAGAAGATCAGAGATTTCTGTCAAGGGAAGGTTAGCCAGTTTGTAAGCCAACTGATAAAAGCCTAAATTTTGCAATCCCAGGAGGCGGCCAACCAGCAAATCGTCGCCTTGGGTGGCCGAATAATTGAAGATGCTCGAGCCCGTGAGCCACTTACCTCGATTAAAGATGGAACGGAATTTAACCAAATCAAACTTTAAGCTGGGCCGATAGCGACTAAAAATAAAAGAAAGAATTGTTTCTGAAAGGGCGGCCATAAGGAATCCCAGCAAAAGGGCCCAGACGTTACGAATAATCAAGGCGGCGCCAACCGTCGTCACAAACTCTATGAGGGTGATTAATCCTCTTAAAATGGCCATCTTGCTAAAATCAAGCTCTTTTTGGAGAAGAATGATCCCCGGATTAATGAAGCCTTTAATGAAGGGAACCAGGGCGATTACAGCAAACAAGGGAACAAGAGAGCGATCATTAAAAAACGAGGCCATAAAAGAAGAACTGATTAAGACGGCTAAAGCGATCAGTCCGCCTCGGATAATGGAAATTGTCCAAGCAGTTGAAAGAAATTTGTGTGAAGTTTTTTTCTCCTGGATAATGATTGGCCGCACGCCGAAGGTGGTGGCGATTTCAAAAAGCGAAGTTACCAATAAAAGAGCCCCGAATTGACCAAAGTCTTGGGGAGCCAGTAAACGGGCCGCCAAGATGTTTTTCAGCAAAGCCAATCCCCGATTGATTCCTCGGGCTCCCCCGATCCAAGCAATTCCCGAAAAAGCGTCTCTTTTATAACCCATTTTAGAAATAACCTAAAGCGCGTAGGCGTTTCATAATCTTTTTTTTATCTGATCGGCTAACAGCTTTCTTGCTTGTTTGTTTTCTTTGAGGAGATTCTATTCTTACTCTCATCATTTTAAGCATTAAAGGCGCCAATTGCCAAATTTTATAATTAACCGCCTTTTTTCTATAGGGAAAAGCGGGTCCGCAGGCAAGAAAAATTCCTTTCCGGTCAACAAAATGTTCGCCTTTAAGATGAAAGTCAGTTCGTTTAAGAAAAAGGTCGGGGTTAAAAGAGGTAGCGTCAATGTTAAAATCTTCATTCCCCATCAACAAAATATCTGGGCATTGATTTAATTTCTGGCCTTGATAAACCTTCTCTCTTTTTTTCACAAACCGAAAAACTGGCTTACCCTTATATTTCAATTCGGATAACTGTTTGATCAGCTGGTCTCTCACTTTTTCATAATCTCCTTCAAGCTTCTCCTTATCAATAAAAATGCCAAAACGAAAAGCCCAAATCGCGCTTCTTTTCCTGAATTCAAAAAGAGCCTGTCTCTCCTGTTTTAAACCTTTTTTAGCTAAGCTCCTTAGAAAAGAAAAATTTTCCTTGCTAATCCCCCACCGCTTGAGTTTTTGATAAAGACCGCGCGCTTCTTGCCAGCGAGAATGAGGTGATCTTCCTTCTCCCATAAATTTTTGGAGCCAGGTATTAATTGAGAATTGATAGGTGGCCGCCTGGTGAAAGCCGTGGTCAGAGAGAATAATCAAATTAACTTGATCATGATAAAGCTTTTTAAAAAGGAGGTGAAGTTGTTTGAGGTAGCCGTCTAAAATCAGATAGTATTTCTCGGTTTTTGGGCTGTTCCAAAAAAAATGCTGGACCAGATCAGAAGTCCGGAATAGAACAAAGAAATAATCCCATTTCCTTTTTTTGGCTAAGAGTTGAGCCGCTTCAAATCGTTTTTTGGCTATCTTCAAAGCTTCTTGATAAATTGCCTCTTTATCATTAAAATCCTGACCGTGTTCTTCAAATTCGATTTCAATTTGATAGCCAAGCTTTTCCAACTCCTTTTGGATCTTCGAATCAGAAACAAAACGAGCCCCCGGGGGAGTAAAAAATGAGGAAATAATCAAACCATGCTTGGTTTTGGGCGGTGGATAAGTAAGAGGCATATTAAGAAGGCAAAAGGGTTTTTTTTCTTCCTCAAGAACATGCCAAAACCGTTTAAGAGAAACATCTGCTGGAGAAACCAGATTCTTTCCCCATGATCCTGGACGATAATCGACAAAATCAAAAATACCATGGTCTCCTGGCGTCACCCCAGTTTGAAAAGAAGCCCAAGCCGGGCCGGTCATCGGTGGAATCGTGCTTTCTAAAATACCGCTTTGGCCTTCGTTAATAAGTTTCTTTAAATAAGGCAGTTTTCCTTTTCGCAAGAGGGGTTTTAAAATCTTCCAGGTAGCTCCGTCTAGGCCGATAACCAAAAGCATTCTGCTCTTATTTTAGCACAATCCCGGCAGCGTAGCCGGCCATGACCGCCAGGTCGGAGATGATTTGGAAAAAGGGAAGCCAAAAAAAGGCTCTCTTAATTCTAAGATAGCGAAAATTTTTAAGCACCGCCCAAAAGAGATAACCAACTAAACTGAAAACTAAAAGCCACCAAAAAATAGGCTGGGAAAACCCAGCCACTAAAAAAGCTAAACCTAGACAATATCTTCCGTAAATAGCTAAGATCTTAAGATTATGGGTGAAAAACCGCTGGTTAGGATGCCACCAAATTCCGGCTTGAGCATCGCCCTTAGCATAAAAATAGAATTTTTTCACAGCCCCCCAGATCGTCTCCGGCATTTCCCAATCAACCAAGGCCTCAGGAACGGTAACCAATTTTACTCCCAATTTTTTGGCTTGATAATTAAAAAGGGTGTCTTCTCCGGTTCTTTCTAGTTTTTCATTAAAACCGCCCACTTTTTGCCAAACTTCCTTTCTAAAAGCGATTGAACGAGCCGAAGGAAGAAAGCCATGGAGATCAAGCTTTTCCGGCGGAATGCCTAGATAAGGGACTAAGGCTTGTTGAAAATGAGATTCGCCGGTCATTCGGTAGAAACCAGCCACAATCCCAACCGATTGATCTTTAAAAGGCTCAACGATCTTTTTTAACCAGGTCTTATGGGCAACACAACCAGCATCAGTCATGGCAATAATCTCATTTTTGGCTTTTTCTATTCCGAGGTTTCGGCCCTGGGCAATAGTCGCGCCCTTTTTAATGATTAATTTTATCTTTTTATTCTCTTTTGCCGCCGCTTTAATTAATTGAACTGTATTATCTTTCGATCCCCCATCCACGAAAATAATTTCATCAGGAGACTGGGTCTGCCTTTCCAACGACCGCAACAACCCCCCAATCGTCTTCTCCTCATCCAAAACAGTGACAACAATAGAGATTTTCGTAAATTCTCCTTTCAATATAATTTTAAATAATGTTATCATTTAAAATTCTTGTTGACAAATATGGATTTGTTTATTATTGTTAATTTAGATTGAGAAAAATTCTAAACATAATTTTTCTTCTTTTAGTATTAGTTATTCCTCTTTTATCCCCCAAGGCAGCTTACAGTGCTAACCTTTTTCAAGATAATTTTGAAGATGGAAACGATGACGACTGGGAAATTATAAATGGAGTTTGGCAAGTCGATAACGGTCAATATAAAACGAGGATCGAGACGCCCTTTACTTTAGCTGAAACACAGGCAGGAAATTACTCATGGACAGATTATGAATTTGAAGTTGATCTTTCTGTAATCGCAGGAAGAGATAGAAATTTATTCTTCCGCGTTAACAAAGAAAGATCTATCTACGGAGATGGCGTGCATGAGTGGAATTGGCCTACAGGTTATGGAATTCATATAACCTCTATAAGAGTCAATTTGTTAAAATTTCTTCCTGCAGGCGCTTCACGTGTTGCCTATACCAATTTTTCATTTCCCCCAGGTGATTTACATAAAATAAAGATTATTGCGGAAGAGAGAAACATCAAAGTGTATTGCGACGCTAATCTGTTGATTGACTTTACCGACTCTTCGGAAAATCCTTTTCTTAATGGAAGAATAGCGCTCGCTGGAAGCACAGGAACAATATACCCTGCTGAAATTTGGTATGACAATGTAATTGTGAGAGATTTGGAAATAGGACCAACGGCCACTCCCACACCGACTCCTACTCCAACCCTGGAGCCTGTTGTCTTGCTTCCCGGCCTAGGAGGAAGCTGGAATCACGAAGAAATATTTTTAGGAATCAATCAACCTCAGGATGCTTGGTACGAAACTCCCTTTGTGACAACGTACGACAGTTTAATTCAAACCCTTCAAAATGCCGGCTATAGCTTGGGTGAAAATTTTTTCATTTTTTATTATGACTGGTTTCAACCTATTAACCAAACTGCTGATGATCTTGAAAATTTCATTGAAACAGCAGTCAACCCGCTACCAGAAAATAAAATTAATTTAATCGGCCACAGTCTCGGCGGACTTGTAGGTAGAACTTATATTCAAAATAATCCCGACTCTCATAAAGTAAACCTGTTAATCGCAGTCGGCAGTCCCCACATGGGAGCTCCTCAAATTTACTATGTTTGGGAAGGGGCTAACCTACACAGACTTTTAGGATTCAATGAAAGAGTTGCTGCCGGAGTTCTTATTAGATTGCGTGGGTTTTACTATCCTAATCAGGTTCAAGCGGTCCAATCTCTTATTCCTTCTCTTGGTAATCTTTTGTTTACCAAGGATTATTTAAAATGGAGAAAAAATATGCTACCTAAACCTGAAGCAAGCATGATTCAACAAAATATCTGGCTCAAAAATTTAGGAATAACTCCTGAATTACAAAATTTAACTAATGTATTAATCGGAGTCGACATCGCTACTCCTCGATGGTTAGAAATCATTGAAAGAAATAAAATCGATCAATTATTGGGTCGTTGGGAAGATGGAAAACCAGTCGATGAGGAGGTTGCTTCTGGTGATGGAAGTGTCCTTGAAGAAAGTGCAAAATTAGATGGAGCTAATATTTGGGCGCTTAGCGGGTTTAACCATGGCGATCTGATAAAAACCGTCGTCGGCCAAAAAAGAATTCTCGAAATTTTAGGCATCAATAATACAGAAATAACCGAACAGCCAAGCTTTTCTTTTGAACCCGCCCTGGTTCTTACTCTGGCTTCTCCGGCAACTTTGAGGGTAACTGACCCTTTAGGTCGACAGGCTGGTGCCCAAATCTATCTCAGTGAAATTCCTGACGCTATATTCTCAACTCAAGAGAAGACAATCATTATTCCTAAAGCCAGAGATGGAAAATATAAAATTGAAGTTCTCGGAGAAAATGATGGCGGCTCCTATCAGCTTTTAATTGGACAGTTAACTTACGATCAGGATCTTTGGATTTCATATAAAGGTAAAATTAAATCAGGTGATTCGAATGATTATGCTTTCATTTACGATGCCACTCTCCAAACAACAAGCTTCCATCTTAGCAAACTTGTCAATTTAAAAATTAATTCTCTCCTTCATCAAATCCGGAAACAAAAGATTAGATCCTACATTAAAGCAAGACTAACTGGTAAAGTTGTCAGAATTATTGGTAAAACATGGCCTTTGCCCATGCTTTTGAATTTTGGAATGAATAAGCGAGCAGCTAAGTTTACCGAAAAAGCAATAATAAAAACTTCGGAAGCAATTAGGTATGCGGAGAGGTCTAATCCTGATTCTCTTCCTAATCTCCGGGAAATAACGGATCTTCTGGCCCAGCTCCACCAGCTTTTGGGAGGTTAAAACTAAAAGGGCGACTTAAATTCCTTGTAAATATTTGGTAAAATAACGTTATCTGATAAACTTAGAAGCCAGAGGAAGAGCCACCTGCCTTGGCTGCCGACACATGAGATATGCTCCAGTCGGGTCCCTTATGGACTGGGCTCGCTCACACCACGATAAATTAGACCATCCTCCTTATAAACCTTCTACAGAGCCGGACCAACACAGATCGTTCACTCTTGATCTGCCTCAACAGACCCTAGAGATGTCTGCTTCAGCAATGTTTGTAAGAATTGCGAACGAGAGAGAACTGCTACATGTGGAAAAATATTCTCCTTCTGGCGCCAAAGAATGAAGATAACTACCAGCGAAGTCTTGAACCTCTTTGCCCAGCTCCACCAGCTTTTGGGGAATGATTATCTATGAAGGGCCTGTGTCCAACCATCAAGGGTTATCAATTCTTTCTCATGAGCCTTACGTAAAGAGGAAAGGTTAATCGGCACCCTTAACTCTCTGGCTGCAACTGCGATATCCACAACTGATATTTTCTGACCAGAAAAAGGAACTAGTGCCCTATTAACTAATGGGTGACGGTCTGGATACCGGTCATCTTTAACACCAGGATATTCTTGAATTGTAGAACCAAGGATCCCAAAAATGTTCTCGTTCGTTTTATCCTGAGTCAGATAATAGGCCGCCAGAGCTTCTTCACTGGTAGCCACAAAGCCTGGTTTACTCTGAATTCCTACCTCTAAAACCTTACTCGCAATAACCAAGCCTGGAAGATCAAGGGAGTCATAAAAACCGAAAGCCTCAACGCATACCTTTCCTGCTTCATCCTGAATTCCCAAACCGCTTAAGATTCTCTCTTTTGTTCCAATAGTCATCCTTCTGGCTCCAATTACCACTCTCCCATCAATAACTCTTTCTTTTCCCCCCTCATCAATCCGAATTTCTTGAGTTTCAGAAGCTGCCAGAACAATTGGCGGAGAAAAATATACTTCCTCTGTAGATCCTGCTGCTTCTCTTCGAACCATAACCCCTCTTTAAAAAAACAGCTGCCCTTGAGGCAGCAAGGTTTTTATAACATTATCCTTTCGCTTTGTCAATTTCTGCGTAATAATCCCTAATCGTCCTTCTCTCCGCTTTCGCCCAATTTTTCCCGTCTTTTCTCCATCTTCTAGTTATTCGGTCGTAAGCAGTCTTTCCCATATTGGTGGTAAAAGCGTCGATAAAAGCCGCGGCGATAATCACAAAACCTCTCCTACTGTCCCTAAGGCTTCTGTATCTCCTTGCTACCCAGCACGACAAAGGAAAACGTTCTTCAAAAGTCATTCCCTGAATCCTATCTTCTGTTGCCCATTCGATTCTCTTCTGAACTTCTTCCCCGCTCGGCTCCCAAACCAGAGTGTAACTTTGCCCTGTTTCAGGGTGAGAGACTTCCACTTGACCGCGCTCGCTAACATAGATAGGAAGCCTTGGAGGCGTTAATGGCTCTTCAAAAGTCACCTCACCCTCTATTGTTTCTTGGCTTTTTACTATTACCCCAGAGGTAGGCAATTCTAAATAGCCACTTTTTGCATCCTCGCCTACATTGACAATCACTTGAGGTTCTTCGATTAAAACAGAACGGCCTAAGGGAAGTTCTCTCTCTCCTTTTATACTGATCGGTGGCATTTATTTTTCCTTTCTCTAAAAAAATGGCTGCCCTTGAGGCAGCAAGCTTTTTATAACACTATCCCTTCTACTTGTCAAGAAAGTTATCAAAAAATAAAAACCTTTACCCCTTGACCTTATAGTAAAAAACTATTAATATCTTCCCAAACCATGAGAGAACCAGATCGGGGAGAAAAAGGGCTACCAGTATTGTCTCCTCTTGAAGCAGGAACAGTCTTAGCTATTCGTGTAGAAGGAAGGCTGTTTCCATCTCCTGATAGAGAAAGTGATCTTTTTAGGGTAGTCCCTCTGGAACTTACCAAAGGAACCTTTTCACTTTGCCAAAGAGCCCTTTATAGAAATGCCAAAGACACTCTTGGCCGATATCCCAGCTTGATGGAAAATCCCTTGTTAGTTGACATTTCTCAAGCTGGATGGGATAGATTCGCAGACAGTCAACTTAGGGCGTCGATTTGGTGGAATAACCAGGCTCGAGAGGTTCTTTTTGGAAAACCAGTCTCAACTCCAGCTGATTGGCTAGAATTCGACAAAGAAAAAACAAATCTGGAAATTCCTATCAGGGGCGCTAAAGCCCTGGCCTTGGGGATCTATACTTCCATTTGTGAATTAGACGCTGTGGCTCCACAATCTAGTTCAAAGGATGAAGCTGAATCAAGAAGGGTGATAAAAATCTTTTTGGGAGGTTTAGTGGATGTTTTGAATATCCTCGATGAACATAAAGTTTCTATTGATTCAGAGAAAATTGAAGTTTTGCAAGAAGTCCAGAGAGAAGTTCAAATTCATCCCTACGCCGCTTTCCCTCTTCAACCTAGGCTTCAGGCTCGTTTGGAGGAATAGAAGTCCCGTCCGGTGGATTTCCTGGCTATTAAGTACCAATTAAGACCCAGTCGTCGAGACTCCATTTCTTCAAAGCCAATCTTTTCGCATCGCCTAAGAGCACCCTTGATCGCTGGACCAGAAATTTCAGAGACGATTAGCCTCCCTCCTGGTTTCAAAAGAGGCAAGCTCTGATTAAGAACCTCTGGGCCGCCGCCATAGCTTTGGACAAAAACCAAATCAAAGGTTTCTGCTTGAAATGGAGGCTTATTCCCATCAGCCACAAAAAACCATTCCCTAGTTTCTCTCCTTAAAAACAGGTCAATCATCCGGCAAATTCTTCTTGAAGCTTTCTGAATGAAGGGATCAATATCAAGCGATATAAAAAGACCTTGCTCGCCGGTCTTTCTTGAGTAAAAGCGCCAGAGTGGATAGCCAGCCCCCATCTCTAAAACTTTTTCTCCTTCCTGGATAGCAGCCACTTGGCCGATAGCTCGATGATAAAGCGGCCTGGCTTCAAATAAGCCAACCATCGGTAAGATAAACCGCCAACCATAGAGGTCAATTTTAGCGTCTACCTCTTTACTCATCAATCCCTCCTATTTTGTGTCTGTCATCCCGGTAACAGTTAGATAAGCACACCGCTTCATTCCCAACAAGAACCTATCTCCTCTTTTGCTCGCTACAGTTGCTTCGGCTAACAAGGTCTCTGGATCCTTGTCTAGGTCAGAAGGAATTATGGGGTAGCACGACCAGCCAAATTCTGTTTCACTATCTTCAACTATTAAACGAAAAACTTCTTCGCCGTATCGAGTGTTTAACTCTTGAATCATTCTTCGGGTAGCTTTCTCAGCCTTCCCGCCTCCTCCGGGCATCAGAGGAATGGCTACGGCCTGAATCTTTCCCCAAATCTCAGAACTAAGCTCTCCATTAACCACCCAGCCTTGAGGCGCCCCTACTGATTCTAGGGGCCAGGCTCTTTGCCCATGGTATACCTGCGCAAAAGTTTGAGGATCAAGATATTCCTCTTCCGCTCTTTCGGGAGTAACGTCTTCCGGTTCTGACCATAAAAACCCCACTATTCTGGGCCCTTTATCTTGACCGCCAAGAGAATATACCGGAATACCCCGATTATCATTTTCTAAAGAACCACTCATTTTATCCTTCTTAAAAATTAAATTGGCAGGACGGGCTTTGGCGAGGCAGATCATTGACCTTTTTGTGGACGATGCAGGACTTGAACCTGCGACCCCTGCAATGTGAATGCAGTGCTCTGGCCAACTGAGCTAATCGTCCATAAAGTAATTTTACCAAATTCCCCCTTGCCAAGCAATTATTCTAGGGCATATAATTAAAACAATGAAAAGAGTAATCAAGCAAATCGGCGCCTTTTTTTTGGACATCATTGAAACCGTTGTCCTGGCCTTAGCTATCTTTGTTTTAGTCTATCTTTTTTTGGTCCAACCCCATCAGGTGCGCGGCAATTCGATGTACCCCACTTTCCATGATGGCGAATATCTCTTAACCGATAAGCTTTCCTATCGCCTGGGCGAGCCGGGAAGGGGTGATGTTATTGTTTTCCAAGCCCCCCAAAACCAAGAATATGACTATATTAAAAGGATTGTCGGCCTCCCCGGAGACCGAGTGAAAATCAAAAATAGCCAAGTCTACATCAACGGTGAGCCGCTTGATGAGTCTTACCTTCCTGGAGATTTTACTACTTCAGGAGGTAGTTTTTTAGGCGAAGATAAGGAAATTGTCATTCCCGAAGGTGAATATTTAGTTCTAGGTGACAATCGCAGTCACAGCTCTGATTCTAGAGAATGGGGTGACGTGCCGGTCGAAAACATTATCGGCAAAGCCTTATTCCGATATTGGCCCCTAAATAAACTCGGGTTAGTTGGAAATTAAGAAGACTTCCTGCCGCAAATTCCTTTGTAGATTTTCTGAAGAGGCTTCTCAGTTGCTTCAAGATCTCCCTTAAGAACAATCATCAAGCGGGTTTCGGCTCGAGAACGAGTTAATTTGACTCTTGCCTTTTTATCAATTCCTAAAGCTTGATGAATATCATCTCTAATCTTATCGATCTCAGCACTGATGATATGGGGCTGTTTACCTCTTTTACCTGCAGGCGGCTGACCGGCTGCTTTCCGCATTCTTCTGGCCAATTCTTCCGCTCGCCTAACGGAGCCTGACTCGCGTAAAACAATTTTATAGGCTTCAACCATTAAGCGGGTATCGCCAATCGCCGCTAAGGCCCGAGCGTGCCCTTCGGTAATTAAACTGGAAAGGAGCCCGTCTTTGAGGGCATCAGGCAAGGTTAGGAGCCGCAGAGAATTAGAAATAAAAGCGGGGCTTTTGCTTATTCTCTTGGCAATCTCTCGATTGGTCAGGCCAAACTCCTCCATCAGTCGGGTAAATGCTTGAGCCCGTTCAAGTGGATTAAGATCTTCTCTTTGGACATTCTCGACTAAAGCCATTTCCAACATTCCCTGAGGACTGGTTTCCTTGACTATGGCCGGGACGTCAGTCAAACCGGCAATCTTAGAAGCCCTCCAGCGGCGCTCGCCAGCAATTATTTGGTAACCCGCTGGCGTTTTGGCAATTACTAATGGCTCCAAAACTCCATGCTCTTTAATGGAATCAACTAAATCAGCTAGTGATTCCGGGGTAATTAATCCCCGCGGCTGCAAAGGGTTTGGCTGAAGAGCATTAATCTCAATTTGAACCACTTGTTGAGCTTTTTTAGCCATCCTTCAATTCCTTTCAGGATAAATTTTAATTAAGCTACACAAACAACTTTTGTTCCCTGACGCTTTTTGAAAAGGACCTTACCGTCTCTTAAGGCAAAAAGGGTATGATCGCGACCGATGCCCACTCCCTCGCCAGGATGAAAGCGGGTCCCTCGTTGACGGAGGATGATAGCGCCGGTTTTAATTTCCTGTCCGCCAAAAACCTTAACCCCCAAACGTTTGCCTGGTCGAGTCGTTTGCTGACTGGTTTTTCCTCCGGTTTTTTTATGAGCCATTTTCTAAGAAGAAAGTATAGACAAAATTTTCACGCGTGTCAACTGTTGGCGATGCCCTTTGACTCGACGGTAGCGAGATTTGGCCTTGTAAGTGGCCACTCGGATCTTCTGGCCTTTAAAATGAGAAAGAACCTTGGCTTTGACCCGAGCCCCTTTTGCTTGAGGCTGTCCAATCTTAATTTTTTTATTATCAACCAGTAAAAGAACTTCGGCAAAAGTTACGACTTTACCCTCGGGGGTGTCGATTTTTTCAATTTCAATCTCGTCTCCTTCCGAAACTCGATATTGCTTGCCGCCGGTTTTAATAATTGCGTATTTCATAGTCCCTCATTAGCCTCTAGATTATAATATAGGTAGAAAGCAAGCGCAAGGGGTTACCTAATCTGGATTCCTTCTTGAGGTTTAGTTTGCCTAGCAACGCTTTCCACTAGGCCAAGGCTGACCAAGGTCGCCATCAAAGAACTGCCGCCATAGGAAACTAAAGGGAGGGTTAGGCCAGTGATGGGCACCAAACCAAGATTCATCCCGATATTAATAAAAACTTGAGAAATAATCAAAGTGAAAACACCAAGACAGATTAAGTAGCCCAACTTATCAATTGATTTCTGGCCTATTTGTAAAATCCGCCACAAAAGCAAACCGTAAGCAAGAATCAGCAAGACGGCTCCCAGAAAACCCAGTTCTTCAGCTAAAGAAGCAAAAATAAAATCAGTGTGCCTCTCAGGTAAAAAGCGAAGGTGCGACTGGGTTCCCCTACCCAATCCTCTCCCCACCAATTGACCGGAACCGACGGCAATGATTGCCTGAATCATATTGTAACCGGCGCCTAGAGGATCTGAAAGGGGACGAAGAAAAGTATAAATTCTTTCTCGTTGATAATCTTTAAGCAGGCGCCAAAAAATGGGCAGCGAAATAACAAAAAAAAGTAAACCGAAGGCTAGCCATTGCCAAGCTATCCCGCTAGCAAAAATGATCGCCATCCAAACAAAAACTACCACCAAGCTACTTCCCAAATCTGGCTGACGGAAAATCAAAAAAGCCGGGAGAAAAAACAAAAAAAGGTTTAAAAGTAAAGATTTAAAATCAAAATCCTTCTGAAAAGAAACAAAGGAAGCAAAAACTAAAATTAGAAGCGGTTTAACCAATTCAGAAGGCTGAAAAGTAAAACCACCTATTTGGACCCAGCGAATTGAGCCTCTGGTTAAATGGCCAAAGAGAAAAGTAGAGAAGAGACCTAAAAGAGTAAAAGAAAAAAGGGGCCAAGTTAGCCGTTCAAAAATCCGATAATCAATCCGAGAGACAAGAAAGAAAAGAAAAAAACCTAATAAGGCATAGACAAGCTGCTGAGGAAAAAGGGCCGTTGCCACGCTGCCAACGATGGCCAGGCCCATGAAGATCAAAACGATCATGGCTCCCACCATGAGCCAATCAAAGTTTTTAGAAAGACTCTTCATGAGGAACTAATCTTTAATTTTTTTCCAGAAATGATCTTTTTGGCTAAAGTTTTTCTTTTAAGATAATCTATCAGCGATCCTGATTGAGGAATTTTGGGAAGGGAAACCACAATTGACTGATCAAGCCGAAAGCCCGCCTCTTTCCTTAGAGACTGAATTTGACGCACCAATTCTCTTGCTTCCCCTTCAGCTTGAAGCTCTGGTGTCATCTTGGTATCCAGCTTAACCTCTGTCTCTTCACCTTTAAGCAATTCGACTTCTTTAACATTCAACTCTTCTTTAACTAATTGAGCGAGGGCTTTATCCAGCTTTCCCTTTTCTATTTTACATCTTGCCTTTCTTAATGGCTGACGAACCTTAATGCCCTCTTTTTTCCTAGCGGCATGACCTAGCTCACAGATGTCCCGGACGAGGGCCATTTGGTTAAGCAGTTTCTGGTCTAAAACCTTCCTGGTTTTCACTTCAGGCCAATCACTGAGATGAACTGATTCTTCACCGGTTAAATTTTGGTAGATTTCTTCCGCCAAAAAGGGAGTAAAAGGGGCTAAAGCTTGAGAAAGAACCACTAAAACCGTATAAAGGGTCGAGTAGGTCAAATCTTTATCTTCTTTATTTTTGGCGGTCGGGCCCACTCGGTCTCGAGAGCGGCGAACATACCAAGTAGAAAGATCTTGAACAAAATCTTCGATCGCCAGAGTCGCAGTTTGAGGATCATAGTCATCCAGGCTTCCGGTCACCACAATCATCGTTTCGTCGAGGCGGGTGAGAATCCAAAGGTCAAGGTTGGTAGGCTTTTTCTTAAACTCAATTCGCGGTTTCCAGTGGTCAAGATTGGCATAGGTAACGAAAAAGTTATAAATATTCCATAAAAGAAGGTGAAATCTTCTTCTGACTTCATCACCAGCCCGAAAACCAAAATTAAGATTTAGTCTCGGATTTTGACTAAGATACATCCAGCGCATAACATCAACGCCCATCTTCTCAGCCGCTTCATTAAACTCAATAGCGTTACCCTTGCTTTTGTGCATTTCTTCTCCTTTTTCATCACGGACTGAAGCATAACCTAAAAGAATTTTAAACGGCTCTTTATCCTCTAAGACCGTACTCATGGCAATCAGGGAATAAAACCAGTTTTTAAACTGACCCGGGAAACACTCAGTCACAAAATCAGCCGGAAACCACTCATGCCAATATTTTTTATCACCTGAATAACTTACTTTGTTTGTCTTAGGTTCCACCAAGGTAGAGAAAGAGACAATGCCAGCATCAAGCCAAGGATTGCCAACATCGGGAATACGTGAAACCTCCTCACCACACTGAGAACACTTGATCTTAATCTGGTCAACCCAAGGCCGATGAGGACTATGGCCTTTGAATTTACTCCATCCTTTGGCGGCTCGTTTCTTCAATTCTTCTTTTGAACCAATCAATTCAAAATGGCCACATTTCTGACATTCCCAAATAGGCAAAGCCAATCCCCAATAGCGCTTTTTAGAAATCAACCAATCGTCCATGTTCCTTAACCAATCCAATTCCCTTTTTAAACCAAATCCCGGAATCCAATGAATCTTTTTCGCTATAGTTATCATCCGCTGACGATAGTTCTTGGCTGCTTTTTTATTCGTATCATCCATGGCAAGATACCATTCGTCAACCACCCTCCAAAGAAGTTCAGTTTTACAGCGCCAGCAAATAGGGTAACGATGAGTAAAATTCTCGACTAACCAATTTCTATCTTCTTTCTTTAAAAATTCAATCACCAGTTGAGAAACCTTGTTTGCGGGTCGGCCAGAGAAATCCCCAAAACCTTCAAGATAAACACCTGCTTGATCTAGAGGTCCAACTACCGGCAGGTCAAATTCTTTGCCGAGATCAAAATCTTCCTCGCCGCCACCCGGCGCGATGTGGACTAAACCGGTACCCTCTTCTTCAAGTACTTCTTTCCAGGGAATAATCTGATGTTCATATTGTGGCTTTTGGGCAAAGGCCTTTTTGACGGCTGGCAAATGGTCAAACAAACCTTGATATTTTCTTCCCACCAGCTCTTTCCCTTTAATTTTCTTCACCTTCTTAGCGTTTGGTGCGGTTCTCTTCATATAACTCTCAGTGGCGTAAAAAATTCCCATCTTAGTGGTAAACTTAACGTAATCAAGCTCCGGATTGACGGCGATGGCCACATTAGCCGGAAGAGTCCAGGGAGTAGTCGTCCAAACTAAAAGAAACTCATCCTTAGCTCCTTTTAAAGGGTACTCAACGGCGATCGCCTGATGGGTTAGTTCCTTATAATCCTCAGTCAAAATCTCATGCTGAGAAATGGCGGTCCCGCAGCGAGGACACCAGGGGACTGAATCCCTCCCTTTATAAAGATTTCCATCTTGCCAGCACTTCTTCAAAAACGACCAAATCATATAGTTATTTTCATCACTCATCGTATAGTAAGAGTGGCCCCAGTCCATAAAATAAGCCAACCTTTTTGATTGCTCAGTCATTATTCTGGCAAATCTAAGAGTCCGTTCCTTACATTTATTAACAAATTTGGCGATCCCATATTTTTCAATATCCTTTTTGTCTTTAAAACCAAGCTCTTTCTCAACCTCGACCTCGACCCATAAACCTTGGTTGTCAAAACCATTTTGAAAACGCTGCTGGTAGCCTTGCATGTTTTTGTATCTTTGGAAAAGATCCTTATAGGTTCGGCCCCACGCGTGATGAACGCCCATCGGGTTATTAGCAGTAATCGGGCCGTCAAGGAACCGGAAGCGCTTTTTAGCCTTGCCTGCCTCGTCGGCAGACAGGCCACTAGGCGGGTCGTTTCGGTGAAGATATTTTTTGACAATTCCTTTCTTATCCCACCAATCCAAAAGCTTCTTCTCGAGCTCAACAAAGTCAGGTTTAGTTGTCGTAGGTTTAAAAGCCATTTCCTTGTCTATTATAATAAACTAAAAATCCCTTCTTGAGAAGGGATAAGTGGCCAATTAAGATGCTTGAGCACCCCAAAAGGCCTAAGGGCTAATAATAATTTCTTGAACTAACGGTTTGCTTCCGCTAATTAACTTCCTCATCACAATTAATTTTACCACCATCATCAACGTTTAGGCAAGAAACGTCTCCTGCCTAAGAAACGGGGCGATAGTCTCCCTTCTTTAAACATTTGATCTTCAAATCTTTGATAATATGCGGATGGAGTTAGCCTTCCGCCTTTCAAGTCGCGGATAAAAGCATCAATCAGAACAGGGCCTAAAAAGCCAAGATGGCTACAAACTAAAGGGTTGATCACTTCATGGTCTGAAGGAAAGGCAAAATGAAGCAATTTCCGTTCAGCCCTGGTACAGTCTTCGTTCAACTGAAACCCGCATAAGAGGATATCGTTTCCCATGTCACCAAAACGCTCTTTTTGGAGCCAAAAAATCCGACCCTTTTCCCTGTTAATGATACACACTTCCCAGTACTCATCACAGAGTTCATCTCCATATTGAAATAAATCATTAACCACAGCCGCTAAGTCTCTCAGGGAGTCGAGGGTCTTCTCGTCGGGGAAGCGACGAATCGAACCTTCTCTCGCGTAAGGAAAAAGTATCCGCCGGAGGTAACGGGGAAGATAGGTATTAAGAGAATGCGAAATATCGAGCGGGTATTCAGGGGTGAACATCTCTATCTCCCCTGCCTTAAAAAGGCGGGGATGTCCAGTTCTTCAAACTCTTCAGGCGGTTCTTCTTCTTTAGGGGGCTTAGCTTTCTTCTCCTCTTCCTCTTTTTTCTTCTTTTCCTCTTCTGGAACTTCACTCACGATTCCTTCTGGTTCGACTGGCTGAACAGGCTTAGTCATCAAACCGGCTAGCCTTACTCGGGCCTCATCAAAACCAGTGGCAATAACCGTAATTTTAATCTGATCAACCATCTCTTCGTCAATGGTGGCCCCAAAGATAATATTGGCATCAGCATCAGCTGTCTGGGAAATGAGCTTAGCCGCCTCATCCACTTCAGCCATGGTTAAATCTTTACCACCGGTTATGTTGAAAAGGATTCCTTTAGCGCCTTCAATTGAGATTTCCAATAAGGGCGAAGCAATCGCGCTTCGGGCAGCAGTCTGAGCTCGGTTCTCGCCCACCCCGGTACCCATACCCATCAGGGCACTACCGGCATTACTCATAATCGCCCTGACGTCAGCAAAATCAATGTTGATCAAACCGGGAACGGTAATCAAATCAGCGATCCCTTGAACTCCATGGGAAAGAACCGAATCGGCCACCTTAAAAGCCTCCAGGAGAGTCATTTTCTTATCAACCATATCTAAGAGGCGCTGGTTAGGAATAACGATCAGCGTATCAACTTTATCTTTTATTTTGTCGATGCCCTCTTCGGCGACGACCATTCGCCGGGTGCCTTCAAAATTGAACGGTTTGGTCACCACCGCCACGGTTAAAGCTCCTTGTTCGCGAGCAAGCTCAGCAATCACCGGCGCACCACCAGTTAAAGTCCCACCCCCTTCACCGCCAGTGATAAAGACCATATCGGTATCTAAAAGAAGCTCTTTTATCTTTTCTCGGGATTCCTCAGCGGCTTGCATCCCAATTTCAGGGTCGCCGCCAGCCCCTAGGCCGCGAGACAAATTTTCGCCAATCTGAAGCTTGGTAGGCGCCTGGTTAACTAGAAGAGCCTGAGCATCGGTGTTAACGGCAATAAACTCCACGCCTTTGATTTGGCCTTCTTCAATCATGGAGTTGATCACATTACCACCACCGCCACCCAAACCAATCACTTTAATCTTAGCAAAGCGGGCAACATCAGGTTTAACCAGTGCCATTTATTTATCCTTTGGGCAGGAAATCGGCAGAAGTAAACTTATTATAACTTATACCACCAATTAGTCAATCACTAAGGCAGGAATGATTTTATCAGATCAACCGCCCGGCCGGCAAGTCCACGAACCGGAATCCGTTCCAGACTCTTGCCTAGAGAGGCTAAGGAAAAGCCGCCTTCTTGCCAGCCTTCCTCTTTACTGCCATGAAGGACTAAACCGGTTGAAGAGGCAAAATCCGGAGTTTGAACATCGTCAATCAAACCGGTCAAGCCAACAGGCGTCCCAATTCGAACAGGCATGGAAAGCGATCTTTTAGCCGCCTCTTTTATCCCTATGGTTTGGGCGCCACCACCGCAGATGACAATTCCGGAAGGAGTTAGGCCGGCAAAACCGCTTTTTTTAATTTCTATCCCTACCATGGTAAAAATTTCGTTCAACCGAGGCTTGATTATCCCTTCAACCAAAGTCTTCCGAGAAACAGTTCTTTTTTCTTCTAAAATTCCCATTTCGCTCAGATTAAGCTCGTCTTTGTCGCTCTTAGAATGGCCTTCGTCTTTCTCGGCCTCTTCATCCTTTGTTTTTCCCTTTTTCTTTTCTTTATCAATGGTCTCTTCAGGTAAAAAGGGAGTAGTTATCTTTTTTGGCTGATCAGAAAGAGCTATTTTTATTTTTTCCGCCGCTTCTAAGGGCAACCTTAAACCAATGGCTAGATCGTTGGTCACATTTTTAGCCCCAATAGGAAGAACGGTGGTATAAGCCGGCGCTCCTTCCACGAAAATAACAATATCGGTAGTGCCTCCCCCAACATCCACTAGAATAACCCCTAATTCTTTTTCTGTTTCCGATAAGACGCTCTCGGCCGAAGCCAAGCCCGAAGCCACTAAGCTTTCAATATCCGCTCCCACTTCGGAAACACACTTTGACAAATTTCTGATGGCGGTTGAAGAACCGCTGATGATATGAGTCTCTATCTCAAGACGGACCCCACTCATCCCAATTGGATCTTTAATTCCCTCTTGACCATCAACCGTAAAATCACGTGGTAAAACATGAATAATTTCTCGCGAAGAAGGCAAAGAAATGGCTTGGGCCGCGTCAATTACCCGATTAACATCATCTCGGTTAATCTCCCCTTCTGGTTCGGCCACAGCCACCACTCCTTTTGAATTTTGAGAGGCAATATGAGGTCCGCCCACGCTCACTAGGGCTCGGGTAAGATTGTAGCCAGCCATCCTTTCGGCTGACTCAACCGACTCAACGACGCTATCCGCCGCCTCTTCGATATTGACAATCTGACCCTTTCTAATGCCCTGAGAAGGAATGTTGGCCGCCCCGATAATCTTGACTTTCTCTTCTTCGTCCACTGAGGCAATAACGGTCGCTACTTTTGAGGAACCAATATCGATACCGGCAATAATCCGTGGGCGGGCCATTCTATTTTTCTATAATAACAGGCTTATCGAAACGCAGATCAACGCGCTTCAATCTTTTGCCTTCTATTTTAGTCCGGGATAAAATCAGTTGTAAAGAGCCAACTTGGGCGGTGGCTTCTTTTTGAAAAGAGAAAAAAACTTCCAGCTCATCCTTCAATCGAACTAAAATTCCTTTCTCTGAAACTTCGATTGTTTCTGGTTTAAGATCTAACTTTAAGAGCAAAACAATGAGGCTCAAAGTTTGGGTTAACTCTTTAGAAGTAATCTGTTGTCCCACGCTGATCCCCTCTAGGTTGGTTAATAAGATTCTAGGAAGATCCAAAGAGGAAGTCGTTTTTTGGAAAACCATTCCCTCTTCATCGGCGATAAAAAAATCAGCGGCGGGCATCGCCGATTCAGTCGACGATTCAATCTTCTGGGTAAAAGCGACGCTCGCTTTCCTTAGTTTAAGGGAAAACGCCAAAGTTTCAGGTAAAATTTTAGCTACGGCCACCTCGCCAATCTGAGGAAAAGAAACCCTGATTTCCTCCCCTAGGGGGCGTTGATGAAAAAAGAGGATATTTTGGCCGATAGACAGACTTAAAAGTTTTGTCCAAATTTCTCCGGGACAAGCTGCCTCGCCGATTAAACAATTCACTTTTTTAATTTTGAAAAAGTCACCCTTAAGGATAAAAAAAGAGCTGGTGACGAGGAGACCAAAGACGGCAACAACGACAATCACCTTTAAGAATAAAGAGAGGTATTTTCTTCTCCTCATAACTTTTCAACCAATTCAACCATCCTCTCAACCGCATCCAGTCTTACTAATTTTTGGGCTTTGGCCCGATTCTTCTTATATGAATCCAGCTTGACCATCATTTTCTCAATTAACCGGGCAAGTTTTTGGCTGGTAAGATTCTTCTGAGAAAGAATCTCGGCCAAACCCACTTTAGTAAGCATCTTAGCGTTCTTTTCTTGCTCTTGAGCATAACTAAAAGGGAGGGGAATAAAAAGGGCTGGCTTACCTAGAGCCGCCAATTCATAAACGATATGGGCGCCAGCTCGGGTAACCACCAGGTCAGCAGCCGCAAAAACAGCCCCAATCTCTGGTTGAAAAATATAGTCGTAAACCAAATAGCGATTTCTAAGCTCTAGAGGAAGTTTCTTTTTAATTTTTCTTAAGCGGGCAAAGTCATTATAAACAGTGCTACTCCCGGACTGGTGAATTAAATTATATTTTTTAAGTAAATTCGGAAGGAGTTTAGCAATGGTCAAATTGAGGGTATGAGAACCTTGTTTCCCACCGGTAATATAGATGATAGGTAAATCATTTTTGAAACCAAACCTGCCCCTGGACTGCTTGAAAATACCCGACCTTAAAGGTAAACCAGTAAAAACCACTTTTTTAAAAGGGAAATGCTGGCAAGAGTTTTTCCAAGAAACAAGAATTTTTTTGGCAAAAGGCTGGATAACTCGGTTAGCCAAACCATAGACTACCGTCTGCTCATGAGTTAAACTGGGAATCCTTAAAAGCCAACCACAAATGACCACAGGAACAGCTAAATAGCCGCCAAAGGAAAGAATCAGGTGAGGCCGAAATTTAAGCAGATAATAAGATGCTTGGAGAAAACCAAGCGGTAAACGAACCAGGTTGAGAAGATGATAAGGGCGGTGCCCCTTGCCAGCCTTAATCTCAATAAACTTAAAGCCGGCCTTAGTAACCTCACGATATTCCGCTCCTGGCTTTTTATCGCCCCACATGGTAAATCTATGGCCAAACCAAATTATTTCGTGACCCCGTTTTCTTAATTTTTCGGCTACGACCAAAGCGCTATTGTGGTGCCCACCGGTAATAACAATTCTTTTTTTCACTTTTTAACTACTCGATGTTTAGAAATATTAACTAAAATTCCCATCCCTGCCAAGGCGACGATTAAAGAAGAGCCGCCATAAGAGATAAAGGGTAAAGGAACGCCGGTAAGAGGAACTAGGGCAACCATTGCCGCCAAATTAATCAAAGCTTGTAAGCCAATCCAGGCAGTGATTCCCACTGCCAAGAGTCGACCAAAACGATCGGGTGCTTCTTGAGCGACTTTAAAACCCCGCCAAATAATGATTAAAAAAGCGAGCAGAATTAAGCCGCCAGCAAGAAAACCAAGTTCTTCAGCAATGACTGCAAAAATAGAATCGGTCATCACCGCCGGCAAATATTCATATTTTTGGCGGGATTGGCCTAAGCCTAAACCCCAAAGACCACCGGAGCCTAAAGCTAAAAGTATCTGGCGGATATGATAAGAAGCGCCTAGGGGATCGCGGCCTGGGTCAAAGAAGGTTAAAAGCCGTTCACGACGATAGGGAGAAAAATAAATCAGACCTAAGCCGCCCAAAAGACCCAAAAAAACAAAGACGAGAATCGCCAAAAGCGGCGCCCCTGAGGCAAAATAAACAACCAAACCGCTAGCCACGATAACCACGGTTGTCCCTAGATCTGGTTCCAACATAACCAAGCTCACGATTAAGGCAGAAAGGATCAAAAAAGGAAGAGCCTTCTGCTTATTACCTAAAAAAGCGGCTAGATAAAGAACAAAAGCTAGTTTCGTTATCTCGGCTGGTTGAAATCGGAAACTCCCAAGAATAAGCCAACGTCGAGCACCACTAATTTGGGTCCCTATGCCTGGAATAAGAACTACGGCTAAAAGAAAAATCGCCCCTAACATGATAAAAGGCGCAAACTTTTCTAAAAGAGAATAACGAAAAAAGGAGGCCAGGGTGAAAGCCAAAATTCCTAGAGCCGCCCACTGGATTTGAAGTTTCAAGTAATAATATTTGTCGCCAAAATCCCGAAAAGCCTCAACCACTGAAGCATTACCGACCATGACTACGCCAAGAACGGTTAACCCTAAAGCCAAGCCCGCAAGAATGAGATCTGGCTTCCTGATAGGTTTTTTGAGAATAATCTTTCTTGACTTTTTCTTTTTCCTTTTGGAACGCATTGGTTTAATTAATTAAAGAGAGTTGACGAACTGTTTAAATTGATCTCCTCTTTCAAATTCATTTTTAAACATCCCAAAAGAGGCACAGGCTGGTGAAAGTAAAACAATTTCTCCTGGTTCCGCCAACTTTCGGGCAGTCAAAATCGCTTTTTTAAAATCATTAAAACGGCCGGCCACCAGCTCTTGGTTCAAAACCCTTTCCAGCTTATCGGTAGCTGATCCCTCTAAAAGGACAACCGCTTTAACGGTTGAGGCTTTGATTTTCCGGCCGAGCTGACTAAAATTCAATCTCTTATCGGCGCCGCCGGCAATTAAGACAACTGGTTGGTCAAATGTTTCTAAGGCGGCCATGGTCGCCTCAGGAATAGTTGCACAGGTATCATTATAATAGGCAACCCGGTTTACCTGACGAATAAACTCTAACCGATTAGGGACGCCTTTAAACTCTTTAACTGCCCGCTGAATTATTTTTGGCTCCACCTTCATGATCTTGGCCGCCGCCATAGCGGCAGCAATATTTTCCAAATTATGCTTGCCTTTAAGTTTTACTGAAGCAGCCAAAGAGCTCGAAAGTTGAGAAGGAGAAAAGTAAACCACTCTACTTCGGGCTAAATCAGCCATTTTTTTGGTTAGTTGATTGTCGCGATTTAAAATCAGATAGTCGGTCGGCTTTTGGAAAGCAAAGATGAGTTTCTTCGCTTCAAAATAATCAACCATTGAAGAATAGCGATTCAGATGGTCGCGATAGAGATTGGTAACAACAGCAATATGGGGACTAATTTGATGACCAGCCAATCCCTCAAGTTGCCAAGAGGAAAGTTCTAAAACAATCATTGTCTCAGGCTTAATTTTAGGAAGAAGGGCGAGGGCGGGTTTTTCCGGAATATTGCCCCCCACTACCACCTTAAAACCGGCCTCCTTAAGAATTTCACCAATTAAGAGGGTAGTGGTTGTTTTACCTCGAGTACCAGTGATGCCAATCAGATTTTCAGACTTAATCTGGGCGAGTAAAAAGAAAAGGCCAATTTCCATTTCAATAGGAATCCTTTTGCCCTTGGCCATTTTCAAAAACTTCGAATTTTCCGGGACAGCCGGATTACGGATAATCAGCTCGCTGTTAAGAAAATCTTCTTTCCGGTGTTTGCCCAAAACATATTTGATAGGCAATCCTTCTAGCTTTTTGAGACTGGGTGCCAAATCCTTAGCCGTTCTTAAATCGGTCACCGTCACCTTCGCCCCTTGTTGAGCCGCGACTTTAGCGGCCCAAAGGCCTTGGCCTTGGAGGCCTAAACCCATGACCGTCACTTTTTTTCCTGAAAGATTAATCTTTTTCATAGTTTGTCTAAACTGACCTCTTTTATTCTAACACGCCCCAAATCCCCAGCAAATTTCTCTAAACTTCCCAAACCTTTATAAGAAATATCGGTAAAATAGAGCTGATGGGCTGGTTTTTGGGAGTTTCCTTGAAGTTTGTTTCTAGCTAAAAACCGTTTCAAGGCAAAAGCGGTGGCTCTTCCCGGATTGATCAAAGTCACCTTCCCCACTACCTCTTTAATTGTTTTTTGGAGGAGAGGATAATGGGTGCAACCCAGAATTAAAGTATCAATTCTTTTCTTTAATAAAGGCCGAAGGTATTCTTTAGCTAAGATTCGGGTTACCCGATGATTGACCAATCCTTCTTCGACTAGAGGAACAAAAAGAGGACAAGCAACAGAAAAGACTTTTATTTTAGGGTTGGTCTTTTTTAATGCTTTGCTCCAGGCACTGGCCTTAATAGTGGCCTGAGTGCCGATAAGGCCAATCCTTAGATTTCTACTTCTTTGGGCTGCTTCGCGGGCGCTAGAATCAATCACTCCTAAAAGCGGTTGACTAAATTCCTTTTTTAAGCTTAATAAGGCCACACTTGAGGCGGTGTGACAAGCGGCCACAATTACCTTAATCCTTTTTTTTACTAAAAAATCAGCTAGTTGGTGAGAAAAATTAATAATCGTCTTTTTTCCTCTGGTTCCCCAAGGAACCCGGGCGGTATCACCAATAAAGATAATTCTCTCTTGGGGGAGGATTCGAATAATTTCTTTGACAACCGTCAAACCGCCCACTCCAGAGTCAAAGACGCCAATAGGCCGCTTATCCATTGGGGTTTATTATAGCAAAATGAGGATTAAATCACTGCTAGCCAAAGGCCAAAAAGGGCCAAAATAATTCCCGCCAGCCAGGCGCGGGCCACCACTTTAGGCTCTTCCCAACCTCTGTTTTGGAGCCAAAGATGAGCCGGAGCCACTTTGAAAAGTCTTTTTTTCAGGAATTTTTTAGAAAGAATTTGAAAGAAGCTGGAAGCGCCTTCGACCATAAAAAAGCCGCCGATTACCCCCAAAGCGACAATCTTGCCAATCAAAAGGCCAACCACTGCGAGGGTGGCCCCAAAAGCCAGGGCGCCGACATCACCCAGCCAAATACGAGCTGGATAAACATTAAAATATAAAAAGGCGATCAAAGAACCCAGCCAAAGAGCCAGAAAGACCGATAAGGTTGTATCCAGGATGGAAGCCGAGAGAGCCCAAAAAGCAAAAAGGCAGACCATTAACAAACCGCAAGCTAGCCCATCTAAACCATCGGTGATGTTAAAAGCATTGGCAAAAGCGACAATCACAAAGGCACTGAAAGGAACATACCAACCACCAATCTTGAGGGTGCCTAAAAAGGGAATATGGACAAAGTCAATCCCCAGATTTTGCCAAAGTAAAAGGCCGATGACAAAAGCTAAAATCCACTGAATAACAAACTTATGGCGGAATCTTAAGCCAAAGAAGCCGGTCTGGGCAAAACCAAAGAATTTCATTAAATCATCATAAAGCCCTAAAAGGCCAAAAGAGATAAAGGAGAAAAAAAGAATATTCAACTCGTCTTTAATCGGGTAAGCGGTGGTAATGTAAACCCCAAGAAAAGAAATTAAGGGAAAGAAAAGGACGTATAAAAGACTAACGACGGCAATGATTAAAAGCCCACCCCCGACCGGCGTGCCGGCTTTATGGGCGTGAAGTTTATCAAAGATTTTTGTTCGCCAGCCTAAAAGATCTTTGGTAATCTGCTTTTGGCGTAAGAATCTCAGGTGATAAAGAAGATTGATAAAGGGAACAATCAAAATACCGGTGAAGATAAAAGAAAAAATTAAAAGTCCGAGAATAAGAGCCATAGGTTAGATATTAGTTAATAGGCATTAGGCAATAGGCATTAGGGCTAGAATTTTTGGGCCAAAAATCAAAAAACCGACAATAACCGAGCCGATAACGGCAATCAAAACCATCCCTGAAGCCACATCCTTAGCGATTTTGGCATCCTGCCGCCATTCATAGGTAACCAGATCGGTGATTGATTCAACCGCGGTGTTAATCAGCTCGGACAACATAACAATAAAAATAGCGGCGATAATAATCGTGATTTCAATCCGGGAAAGCTGAAGTAAAAATGAGGTGATTAAAACTAAGATGCCAATAACGACCATCAGGCGAAAGTTGGGCTGGGTGCGAAGGCAATAGCGAAGGCCAGCAAAGGCGTTTTTAAAGGAGATCTGGTGATTTTCGTTGTTTTTAGGCACAATCAGCCTCTATCAAACTTCGCCATATCGATCGAGTGATTTCTTCAATTATAACCCCACCTGCAAATAGGGGCAAATCGGACACTGATGGTAGTGGTGGCAAACAGTTTTTTGGCAACTCACTTTTTTACCTTGGAGAATGAGCATCACTCGCTCCATGTGTCTCAGGAGAGAACCTTTAAGATAAACCAAATCGTCTTTTTTAAGAATCTTTTTTAGGATTTCGGCCGCTGCCTGAACATCTTTAACCCAAAAAACTTTATCTGGGTTCATTCCGTTTTTTTTGGCCTGTCCAGCCACTAATTTCTGTAAAGGACCAACGCTAATTAGATAATCAAGTTTAAGTTCGGCCACCTTCCTGCCTACCTCTCGATGACTGGTTTCCGCCAAATCCCCTAGCTCGCCCATTTCCCCTAAAACAGCAATCCGGTGACCTTTAACAGGTAAATCGGAAAGGGTCTCTAACCCGGCTATCGTGGAAGCCGGATTGGCCCGGAGGGCATCATTAAGAAGAACTGAACCCCGCGGTCCTTTTTCAACGCTCATCCTTCCCTTTAGGGGCTTCAGTTTTGCCAATCCCTTTTTAATTTCTGACCAGCTTAAGCCTAAATTTCTGCCAACCGCCGCCGCCGCCAAACACTCATAAACAAAATGCCGCCCAATCAGCCCGGTTTTAATCTTACACAATTTTGTCCTTAAGGATAATTTTGTGTAACTTAGCTTGAAACTTGTTCCTGAAAAATCAACCTCGATGTCTTCTGCTCTAAAATCACAGTTTTCGGCGGTTCCATACCAAACAACTTTGGCTTTGGTTTTTTTCGCCATTGGCCGCACTTTTTGATCATCATAATTTAAAACCGCCAAGCCATTTTTAGGCAAAGCTTCAACCAGTTTCCCTTTTTCCTTAATGACCCCAGCCAAAGAGCCTAAAAGCTCTGGATCTGAATGAGTTGGGTTGATGCCGGTGACCACCCCGATTTGGGGCTTAACCAAGCCAAGATGAAAATCCATTTCGTTCTTATGATCAACCCCGTATTCTAAAACCAAAATCTGGTGACCGGGACGGAGTTTTAAAAGGGTAATCGGCAGATTATAGACCGTATCCAGGTTGAGATCGGTTTGGAGGGTGTGGTGTCTTTCTGAAAGAACTTGGGTAATCGCCCGAGCGGTATTGGTTTTACCGTAACTGCCGGTAATCCCAATAATCTTAACTTGGGGATTCAGCTTGAGCCAAAGTTTGGCGACCAAGCGGCGCGTTTGATGAAGGGGTTGTTTCCAGGCTGAAGTCTCGGCCATGAACTCTATTCTACCACGGGGGAGTGAAGAATTTAAGCTTCTGTCTCTGTTAGTTCTTTTTTCTTGAAACCAAATTTCTCTCTCCATTCATCAGCTTCTTCAGCCGTCAAGTTTCCTTGCGCCACTCCCAGATCAATTTCTCTTTTTACTTGACTGAAAAAACCTACTAGGTGCCCTTCTTGTAGAGATAAGTTAAATCTCTCTTCAAGCTCCGCAGGAGAAAGTTCGCTTGCTTCTTCAGCTATAACAACAAGCTCTCCTTGTCTCTCTGGGGAACATTCAGACCCTCGGAAATAGCCTTGACTATTTTCATAGACCTCTTTAAAATAGGTCCCATCAAAATCTGACTTCCCTTTTACAGGTGTCGAGTTTTCTTTATCTTCCATTTCAGTTTTTATGAGCTTCTTCCAAAAAAATTATATCATTCTAGGCTAAATTAGCAAAAGGTTATGCTTCTATTGTCCCTAATTTAGATATGGCCTGCACCGCCTCTCTCTTTTGGATGATCCTCCCCTTTTTCCTATCGATAATTGATTCAAGTTCGGCCTTGGGTGCACCCTGGAAAAGGGCGGCTGAGAAAATATTGGCTAAGCCTTTGATACTCCTTACCCACCCTTTAAACTCCTCGCTTTTTCTATCAACGCCAATTTGGCCAGCGTATTCTCCTGAAAGAATGTCCAAACAATTGTCAGCAACCTCAATTGCTTGGTCAAGGAAGCTTTGAGCGTGATGAACTTTTATTGGATCTTTTGACCTAGCTTTAGCTTTCTCAAGCTTTCCCAAATCTCGGGAATCAACATCAACTCTTAAACGGCTACCTTCTTGATACCTTGCATTCTTTAATAATCTCTCAGTCAAAGCCAGCTCGAAAATCGCCCCTTCAATGGGTAAAAAATCGTCTGGAGTAACAGGAAAAAATTTACTTCTCAACTCTTGTGCCTTATCAAGATGCTCTTTGGCTTTCTCCCAAAATATTCCCTTTTTGTCTTCCAGCGCCGGGAAATAGGTTTCCTCAACCCTTTCTATAGCCAGAAAACCGCAGAGGACCTCCTCTGTTTTACTCAAGCTGGTTGTGGAAAACTTTTCGCGTTCAAACTTCATTGTTTCCTCTCTGTCTTAACTCCTGGGCGTATTGGCTGTAAAAATCTAATTCTTCGAATGCGCGGATATCTCCCATGGCTGCAAAAGTCTGCATTTGCCTTCTCTTAAGCTCTAAATAACGATCCAGCTTGCCATCTCGATAAGCCATTTCCAAGGCTCTCCGAATCGCCTCATAATGATCCGGACCAAAAGAATCGACCTCTCTCTTCCATCTGGTTAGCCAAAGTTCCTGGGCCTCGTGTTCAATCTCATAAGGAATGCAGTCTGTAAAATCCTCACCTAGTCCTCTCTTATAATGGTCGTAATTTATCACTATTGTCCTAATAGGGTCATTCCCCAACCTAAAGGCGGCGGCTCCGGCAAGTGGTTCTTCACCAAGATATTCCCTGGTAATCATCACAAACTCTGGAGCCTCTAAAATTAGAGCTCTTTCTCTTTTTTTGGCTAAATACTTTTCTTCTAGTCCTTTTGACCAAAAGTAAAAAAGGTGATCTCCCCGGTCTTGGACCGGAAAATAACCAGCTCTTTCCAAAACCCTGGCTGAGGCCAGGTTATCTTCATGAACCTTAGCAAAAAGATCAGTATAACCCAGCTCATCAGAAACATAGGCGCTTAAAAGACGCACCGCTTCGGTCATGTATCCCTGACCCGTGAATTGGGAACCAAGATAATAGCCAATTTCCGCCCTGTCAGGGGTCAACTCATCTGGGGTCAAGTCAATGCTCCCGACCATCACCCCTTCTTGATTACGGATCGCTAACCAAAGATTTTTGGGATTCGGAGGATCAACGATGCTGTTAAGGACGAGCTCTAACGTAGGATACTTAGCGGCCGTCTGATCACCATATTGCGAGAGATGAGGCCTGTTAGCGTCAATCAAAGCAAAAATTTCTTCGGCGTCCTCTGGAGAGAACTTAACCAGGCGCACCCCCGAGTTGGGGGATAAAATCTCAAGAGGAACGGTAGAACCAGTGTTTCGCAAATCTTCTGCACCCATAGAAAAGTGAAATCAATTATATCTAGAAAGAAGCGAAAGATCAATGTTATAGGATATATATTGGCCAAGGAATGGTAAAATTAATAAAAGAAATGGCCAGATCAGAAAGTTATTTTTATTTTGGCAGATTTTTAGAAGATTCGGAACGGAATAAGGAAATAATCCTGGCAGGCGAATTCCTTAAACCCCTCCGGGTGGGAATCGAACACGGATATATTCAAACCGTGGACGATTTCTACGAAGAGCTGGAATCAGATCAGCAACTGGTTGGAACAGAGATTAATCTCGCTATCTCATTCGCTATTGTCGCTGTAGAAATGCAAGATGCTCTTGAAGAGAATCAGGCTGGCCAACCGCCTCTTGATTTTTGGGAACGCTACCATCTTTTTTCTCTCATCGGCAAAGCAATTGCCGACGATGAAAGAGTCTTTCTGCAATCAAACTTCCAGCCAGGAAAAGAAGAGGATGAAAAATTTATAGAAATAGTGAGAAAAGTAATGGGAAAGGTTGAGGCGGAGATAAGCCAAATCGGCGACTAAGCTTCCTTTCATCTTTTTTCCAATTCCTTTATATTTCACTTCAACAATTCTATCAAATCCAGAGGGAAATTTTCCGAGCCATTTTTAGTCAGATGGAGGAGATGGGTGCTGATAATAATCTCTCGAGAACTCTAGGATTTTCTTTACTCGAAGAATAAAGTCCGAGATTAAAATCCTGGGCTACCCTGACGTCTAAATTTAAAATTTCTAGAGGACGCGACCTCGACAAAAGTTCTTCTCCTGAAATCTCCGGTTTCTCCTTTTTAATCTCGGCCAACGCTTCTCTTTGACTTAGCATGTTTAATTGGAGTAAATAAGGTTTGAGCTCATCATGATGACGATCTAACGAAATAGAGCCCTGGCCAGTCTCTAAGGATTTAAGAACAAGCATCAGGTTTTGTTCAGAAACTACGGCCATCAAAAAGTCTTCCAAATGGCTAAAATAATCCGAGTAACCAAGAAAATAAATTAAGTCTGATCTACTTAACAAAGCCGGTCTATCATAAGCATGAGGATGGACTGTTCCTAAAACGACAAAATCATATTTTCTGATTGTCCGCTTGCTGGCCTTTTCCAATTTTATCCACGTTCTTCCAAAATCAGGCCTACCCCCTCGTTGACCAGCAACAATACCAAAACCCGGTTTATAAAAGAGGGGTTTGTAAGTTTCCATGCGCCTATTATCGAGTGAATATTGAAGTTCTTGTTGGAAAAAGCTTTCCAGTGTTTCATTTAGAGTAATCCGGAGAGGCAAAGAATCAAATGGGGGAAAAACTCCTTCCCGTAAACTTTCAAAAATGTCGTGAAGTTCGACCGGAGGGGCACCCGCAAATTCATACCCTCTAGGAATTTTTATTTCTTGTGAAGGAGATTCATTCGTCATAAGATAAATGACCTTTTGGGCAGTCAGTAATTATACCACGAGGCATAGTTTTGGAGTAAAATTTTAGGGAAGTTCTCCTCTAGACATTCTTTTGCTGGCGTCTCCGGAGGTTCCAGTCCCTGGGGTACCTGATCCAGGCTGTGTTTCCTCAAGCTCGGTTTCAAGTCCCTCCTCTTTTTCCAATAAGTCCATCAGTTCTTCTCCTCCCGCAGTGCTCAGTTGACTTCTAACTGAGTCTAGCTCTTCAAGAAGTTTGGCCCTTTTTTGTTCGGGCGTCAATTTTCTCTTGCTTTTTAGATCTTCCTGCTTTTCTGAAAATGCCATTTCCCCTCCACGATAGGATTTTAAGTTTAACGGACTGACGGCTACCTGGTTAATTTTCTATATTGGAGACACCTTCTCGCAAACTCAGCCCCATAGATTAAGGTCGGTCCTAAGGCTACTGGCCAATATCGGGAAGCCATCGCGCCGCCAAGTAAAAAAAGCCCAGAGATGGCCGTTTTCTCGTAGGCTCTTTTTTGCTCAAGATCGTTGCTGCTTGTTGGTGCCTGCTCTTTTCCCATTTGTGAAAATTATATCACAAGGCAGGGTTTTAGGGGCCTAAATTAGCTGACAAACTAGCTAAATCTTGACTTTAACCTCGGAAATGATATATTGGACCCAAGATGATTCGGGTAGAAAACCCAATTTCCTGGTTCCGCCCCAAAAGACATTACCAAAAATTCGAAGAATTTGCTCAAGGATTAGACAATCAAGCGCTGGTTGAGAAAAGAGAAAAATACGACCACACTCTTCGGAATACAGCCATCATCTCGGGCCTAGGAGTAGCTGCTGGCGTTGGCGTGCTTGGGGTTTTAGCCCCTATCATTCCTGAAATTTGGTTGACAAGTGGCCTAATGGCTGGTGGTGTAAGTGCCATTGGACCTACAAGACATACCATTAGAGTGGGAGAAAAGGCCATCCTCAACGAAGAAATAGAAATAAGAAATTTACCTCAGAAATAAACATCTTTATGGCAGAAACAAAAGGTTTAGCTCCAGCACCCCCAAAAGACCTCCAGCCTCTCCCAGAAATACCAGATCTTCAACAAAAATTTGAAGACCTTTTACAACAGTTTGTTTCTGAAGGGGGCAATCAAGAGGTTAGACAAGAAATCGAAACATTTCAAGATGTAAATGAAGAGGGGGTTGAGCAAGCAATGTTCGTGGCGCCAGGTTGGTCAAAAGAAAGTCCTCCTAATGTTGGTGTCGCTTTTGAGGTTAGCCGAGGTCGCGCCAGCTACACCGGTAAATTTTATGAAAGCAATCCTCCCGCTTACGGAAGAGTAACAGCCAGTGAATTTCATTTCGATTCAGAAGGGGAAGGTAAAGGCATTTCAGGACCGCCAGGAATATTCGACCCACTAGGAGAGACATTAACTGATCGGTATGATGCTCCAATCATTCAAGCAGTAGCCAACGTTTTTAAAAAGAGAATCTTACATTCTTTAGAGGCTCGGGATCAAAAGAGAATAAGGGAACTAGTTCAAAAGGGTTATCGGCGCCGAAAGGGCTATCCTCAAGTCTTCGATAAATTCTACGAACCCCAACCTGGCAGGTGAAAGCAAGATTTTAATTTCTCAAAAACTTAACCACCTGGACAGATATCTTCGGCCCAAAGGCCGCGGTCATTTTCTCTTGCCTCCTGTTCGGCTTCTCTAAATAACTCTTGATATTTGACATCCGGCGGATAGGTGGCGGTTTGAGCGTATCCCTGCCTTACCAGATAATCGTTGACGAATAAGTTATCCACATAGACATAGCGCAAAAGCCGATGATACTGATCCGTTTCGGAAACATCCTTTTCTAGCCTAACCTCTTTGCCTTCAACCAATTCTTTGTTCTTTTCGGTGGCCTCATCAGCCAAACAGCCGCTTTCCGGCGTATCAATGCCAATATAACGCACTCTTTCCCCACCCTCGACTTCAATCGTATCCCCATCAATCACCCGAGTAACTGTGAATGTCTGTTCTTCAACCGGAGACGTCTCGATTGTCGGAGTTGGCTCTGAAGTAGTTTCTTTTGGACTAAAACCCTGGCCAAGAGCAAACCCAATAAGGAGCAACGCCCCACCAAGGATTACAAAAAGGATTTTCTTAGGAATCTTCACCTTAGTCATTTTTCTCCGCTCGACGGAGCTTAAGTTTTAGTTTTTTGAAAAAAAGAACGAAAGAGAAAATGACATACAAATAAACAACAATAACCCAATCGTCGTATAAACCTCGAAGTGTAGGGGGCGTAACTAAAATGAAAAAGAATAATGCAAGGGGGAGATTCAAAAATGCGAATAAATTGATAATTCGCACTCTATTCATTGGGTATATAATAACATTTTTCGCGGAATTCTTACTTTTGCCATTTTTAGCCCCCGAATTTACACTGAGTTTGCCAAAGTGCCACAATTTTAATCTCTACCTGTCTGGAGCGACTTCGCAGGATTCCTTAACAATTTCTAAAATATAATTAATCTTTTCCTCTTTTAAGACATCAATCCACCAAAGAGGAGTTTTCCCCCATTCATAAGAAGCTGGGACTCTCTTAAAAAGCTTCTCCTTGTCTGATTTAAGCTTTTTCTTCCTGACATAGATTCTAAGTTTGTTTTGGTATACGTGAATAGAGGCAAAATTGTACCAATTAAATTTGTAACCGATGTAAAACTTAACTGGCTTTTCCTTGATATTCTCATCAATAGAGAAAATCTTTTCTCTTAACTTCTCAAACAACTCCCTAATTTTAGGCGAGGCCTTTTTCCTGTGATCTTCGATTGTATATTCTCTCACCTCACGACTAACGGTGGCGACGGCCTTACCTTTGGTTACTGTTTTGATAGATTCTTTAGCTTCAGGGGATTTAAGTTGATTGAAAAGAATAAGATTATCTTCAAAAATTTCCACTTCCCACAACTCTATTGGCAAATCCTTAAAACCAATTGCCCCTCGTTGATGAGGGGTAAAAGAAGGGGCGACGAATAAAACCCTGGATTGAGACCAGTCGACATCGCCGCGCTTTAGATTCTTTTTCTTCTTTTCATTGTATTCAAGAATGAAATCGGACTTATTATTGAGCATCAAGGAGAGATAGTTCAAACCTTGATCAACAACACTAAAACTTTGATCTCTCTTATATTCGATGACAACAAAGGAGCGCGTTTCTGAATCAAAAGCTAGGGTATCGATGTAGAAGTTATGGATTCCGAATTCACTGCTGATAAATTCTAAACCAAAAATTATTTCAAGGTTTTCCTCGGTTAGTTTCTGTAAATCCTTTTCAAAATCAAATTTCTTTTCTTTAACCTGGCTGAGTTTCTTATTCTTTATCTGAAAAATCGGCATTTGGGGATATTATAGCATGAGCAGGGTGGAAGTTAAGAGATCTTTTCTTGAATCATTGGCCCAAGCTGTTCAACCTCATACAAAATCTCAGCGTTATTATCAGTAGTAATTTTATATCTCGCGTTTTGAATCTCAACGATTGTGGAAAAGCTTAACTTCCAAGCCTCCTCTCCCTCCGTTTTTATGAAATTTATGACAGGAATGTTTGGAAGAGCATTGTTTTCTATGGCAAGGCCTATTGCCTTTGACACCCTTCGCTTTCGACGATCTCTCCATTCCTGTAGCCTAACCTGTTCTTCGTAAATAATTGTTGCAGTAAGAACAGTAAGGATTATTACAAGGATGTAGATTATTGCCTGTAAATATGTATAAAAGAGTGGAGGGTTCATTGACAAAGACATCCCAAGCCAAATAAAAATTAAGCCCAAAAATAGTATAGCCACTATAAAAATGAGAACCAGCCTATGATGATCTATTCTAAAAGGCGGCCCAACTCGTTTAACTTTCTTAATCTCTTCCGGTGTATGTCTTTGAGGGTTTATACGATCAAGATAGTCTCTGTATTTTTTATTCTGCCACCAAAATGGCTGAATCGAAATAAATGGTCTCTGTCTATACCAGAAAATTACAAGAAATGAGACTAACAGCGTCAAAACTGACGCCGCTAGAAATACTTCTCTATTTAAGAATATTCCAGCCGTAGTACCTGGAAACAACAGATAAAAAAACTGAATCAGCGGGAGCGCATAAGAGAGAAAGCCGGCTAAGCTTTTAGAAATTTCATTTACACTTTCTTTTGTTTTGTCCATTAATTTATTAAATCAAAAAACAAAGCCTGCTTTCTGAGCAGGCAACTTGATTGTACACTTTAAGTTATTAAAGGTCAACTTTTCGTAATTCCAATTTCTCGATTTAAATCAAATTTTTCTCAACTTCCGGGTGAAGTTTGGCGAGTTGGCTATGTCGTTATATCGCCGAATTCACTTCTTAGCTTTTTAATAGCTTGTTGTGCCCCCCATTTCTTTCCAAATGCTTGGCGTATTCTTTCCGAAATATATTTTCTTTTTTTACGACTTTTAGAGACGGGTAGATAAATTTCTTTCCATCTATTCCCAATATTCGGAAGAGTTGTTTCTATAAAGATTTTGTTGCGCAGCTGTTTTTGGGCTAGTTCATGAGATAGTAAATAAATTAAGTAGTAAGGGTTTATATCCCACTGGTTCTTATCATTGATTACCCTGATTACAAGCAATTCCCTGGTTAATAAAATTTCGTTTTCGTCGGGAGAAACCATCGCTACTGTGCCAATTCTGTAACTTCCTCTTCTAACGAAAATAATATCTTTTTCTTTAAGGCTAACTCCGCTGCCCTTTATCTTTAAATACATCTTTCGGGGAATCAAAGACGTCGGGTTTTTGTAAATCTCCCAATTAACAATATCCTTAACCCTTATATACGGAACTTCCCCTCTGCCTTTATAATGTCCAGGAGGAGAACCATGTCCATCGGAATATTCGACTACTTTATGCCTAATTAATTTCGATAAGCCTACCATCTCAAAACTTCCTTCCTTGGCAATTTTTTTCAGCTCTTTTTCTCTTTGCCCCCAATAATAGCGAGGAATGTAGATGTCCGTTTTAATTGCGGAGGTGTTGATAGCAAAAAGATTTTTATTACCTTTTTTATCTGGGTTGTTTATTTCTTCCCTTATTATTTCTGTGTCGTCCCATAATTCTTCTGTAAAGCCTTTTGTCTTTTGGTCAAATCTATATATTGGCTTGCCGTTGTGGTCATGTCCAACCTCCTCGGCTACTGCCATGATAATTTTCTCTTCTTGGGGTTTGTTTTTTTGTAACACTAAAAGCATAGTTTTAGCATTACAGTGGGGTCTAAATGTATTGTGTGCAAGATCAATAATTGCTTTTATATTGTGCTTTTTTAGAAATTGTAAGATATAGCGGGTCTTTGGCGCATGGAAATATGTCTCAGGTAAAACTATGCCCAATATACCCCCATCTTTAAGAAGTTGTAAGCATCTCTCAATAAAGAGAATTTGAGGTTCCTCGCTATCTTTAAGTTGGGCTGTTTTCGCATAGCCTGTCCCTGATTTTTTCCACCGGTAAGCAAGGTCATATTGTTTAAGTTTTTCTTCTCCTTCTACTTTTATCTTTGAACCAAAGGGAGGGTTAGTCAATACAATATCAAACGAGCCAAGCTGTATTTTGTCTCTAGCTTGCATATCCCAATTTTTGGGACTATCAAGGCTGTCTTCACAAAAAATACCGCCTTTTCCATCCCCAACTATCGCCATATAAGCCTTAGTGACTTTACTCAAGAAATAATCTTTATCGACGCCCTTAAAATTAGAATTGGCCACTGTTAGCTTTTCTAGCTCGATATTAGTTTTCTTCCATTCATATCTTTTCCCTTGATTCTCAATCTTATTCCATACATACCTTAAACTGTCAATCAAAAATCCTCCTGACCCACAAGCAGGATCAATGATAAGATGTTTTGGCGAGGGATCAACTAATCTTACAAGGGTTTGAATCACGTTCCGCGGAGTAAAAAATTGTCCCTGAGATCCCTTTAACGCTGGGCCTATAAAAACTTCAAAGGCCTCAGCTATAACATCCCTCTCTGCGTCCGTTAAACAGAAGTTTTGCAGTTCACCCACAATGTAAGTTAAGGATCGGGCATCCAAATTTAGTGAGTCGCCTACATCTATAATCTCGGGGTATCTTTTCTTAACTTTCTTAAACAGGTGAAGAATTCTTTCTTTTACTTCTCCAGTGCTCTCTTTTATTCCAGCCCTGAATTGTACTATATTGTCTTGTTTAGTAAATTTTTCATCATAAATCTTGCAAAAAATAACGTTAATCAACTGTTGAGCAAGAACCTCGTCTCTAGTAGCGCCCACAGCCATTCCTGCTAAATAATTCCTCATAGCATTAAACGTAGATTTTAAGTTACGAGGAGGCTTTAAGTCTTTCCTTTTAAACAAGCCTATATCTGCTATTCTTTGGCCTGCTCGAGGGATAATTGGAATCTCCTCGAAGTAAACTTTTCCCTCTTTCTCTGTTTTTTTGAGAAAGAGCCTTTCCTTTCCGTTAAACCAAACACCTAGTTGAGCTTCGGACAGTCTCAGGTAGTCTTTCAACTGTGATTCTCCGTCTTTTCTAGTCTTTTTTTTACATTCAACTATTATCCATAAATTATCATCGATCTTTCTCTCTGACTTAAAAACAGCAATATCTACCGGGTATTCTTTCTTTTTATCAGAAGGTCTTGCTTTTACTCTCCATTGGGAATGGGTCTGTATTTGTGTTTTCTTATAGCCATAATCTTCGACAAGGGATTTAGCGAATACCTGAACAGCCTCGATTTCTTCTGGAGTTGCCTTTACCCACTTATTAGTAATATAGTCTTGGATGTGCCCTTCCTTAGTTTCAACCCTTTTCTTCTTTGCCATATTCGGGTTTTGTTCGTATATCTAGACTACCTTCTTTAAGAATCTTTGTCAAGAGCTAGTCTCGTCCTAATTCTACCTTATAAATTTGCTTTCAGCAACTTATCACGTCAGACGTGACAAGCAGGCCAAGCCACGCTTGTGTTAGGGTATGATGTATGATTTAAGATTTAAGATTGAAGATTGATGAGGTTCTTGATTTCCTTAATCTCGTGCCTATTGAGGCCATTCAGAATAGGGTAACTGAGCGTCCAAGTAAGTGTCTTCGGGAGCCGCATCGGGAAATCTAATTCCTGCCGGTCCTTCTAATTTCGGTCTGAAAATCTTTCCTCCCTTAGTAACTAACTCCACAGCTGCCAAATTTAAAAACTGGCTTGCAGGAACAATCATACCAACAACTCTTCCTCTCTCTGGCCCTTTTTCTGGCATCTCTTTCACCTCGCTCTTATTTTACCCTATAAATTTGCTTTCAGCAACTTAAAGGGCAGGCCATACCATGATTAAGGTTTAGTGTCTAGAAGGGTTAGAAAAAGTGTTTTTGAAGTTCAATCAATTTCTCACAGCGATATTCATCACAATCTTTACAATTTTTAATCTTTTTCTTCAAGCCACAGTTTCTCACTTCACAACTATGGCAATAAAAATAAACAGCATCTTTAGACAAACAACCATGACAGTTAATCTCCTCTGGTTTAACCGGAGGCCGATTGCGGCTGGTAACGTACCTTTTCGTCCACTCTTTGGCCGTTTTTTCTCTCAGTTTATGATCGTTGTTTTTGGTGGCAATAAAAGCCGGACAAGAAGAGCAATCTAAACCACACATGGCAAGGTGTTTTTGGGCCATCTTGAGTTAATTTTATCCTTTTCTTGCAATAACCTCAAGGTAAACTACTTAAGAAGGGGGAATGAAGATTTTTCGCCTACATTCTTTCTGGGCCTTTGGGGGTAGAGGTTTCTAGGGAAAGGGTACCCTCAGCCATCTGTTCTTGGTAATTACGAACAAACTCTACTGCCGCGGGAACTCTGGTCCCTCCCTCTCTTACCGCTTCAACGAAACTATCAATGATTGCTTGTTGTTGTTCTGGAGAAAGACTCCTGACCATCCTGACCCAGGAAGCGCCTCTTTTGTTACGAACAATTATTGGCTCTTTTAACTCTTTGCCAGGCCATCTCTCCTTTTCTTTAAGTCTTATAATTCTAGTGCCAACATCACAAGGCCTAACCCCAATTCCTTCTGCAAATTCAGCGACAGTGGTCATTTGAGCCAATTATAACCTATAGCGTCAAAATTTTCCTATTTCTTTAAAGCCAGTTTAATGATCCGGTCAAGAAGCTTAGGATAGCTGATGCCGGCCGCAGCCGCTTCTTTAGGTAGTAAAGAAACAGGCGTTAACCCCGGAATGGTATTGATTTCCAAAACATAGGGCTTGCCTTGAGAAATAATCATGTCTACCCTGCCAAAACCCTGGCATTCAATCGCCTGGAAAACTTTGATCGCCAACGCCTGGACTTTTTTGGTTAATCTTTTAGCAATTCTGGCTGGGACAATCTCATCACACTGAGTTTCATCATATTTAGCCTGATAATCAAAAAATTCTCTTTTGGGCAGGATTTCAATCACCGGCAAAGCAACCGGGTCTTCGTTACCCAAAACCCCGCAGGAAACTTCAATCCCTTTAAGATATTTTTCAATAATAATCTTTGAACTATAGGAAAAAGCCAGTTTTAAAGCCGGGCCCAACTCTTTTTGATTATGAACCAGGCTAATGCCCACGCTGGAACCCTGATCGCTGGGTTTGATTACAAAGGGAAATTTAAATTTTTTCAGGATTTTTTTGATAGGATCTTTTTTAGTCAAGACTAGGTAGTCACCAATCGGGATGCCTTCCTGCTCCATGACCTTCTTAAACATGATTTTATTCATGCCGATGCTCGAGGCCATCACGCCAGCCCCGGTGTAGGGGATTCCCGTTAATTCGAGCATCCCCTGAATCGTCCCGTCTTCGCCAAAAGGTCCATGCATGGCTATAAAAACTACCTGAGGCGATTGGCCAGGGATTTGTAAAGGCAAGCGCTTACCGCTAGGCAAAAGGGCTTTGCCGCCTTTAATCTTTTTCTTATGATCAGTTTTCTCTACCCCGGCAGGGGAGTGGAGTAAAATTTGGTTCGGGCTTTTGAGCTGCCATCTTTCCCCGTCTCGGGAAATAACCACCGGCATCACCTGATATTTCCGCTTATCCAAATGGCGAACCACTTCCCTACCGGAAACCAAGGAAACTTCATGCTCCGGGGTTTTACCCCCCATCAAGACAATCACTCTTGTTTTTCCCATCAAACCACCTTTCTCGGTAAATAAGGGTTAATTTGGGTGACCACTTCGTAATTGATGGTCCCGATTTTGGTAGCCAGTTCTTCAGCCGGGATTTCATTTCTCCCCTGCTTACCCAAAAGAACCACTTCATCCTCAATTTTAACCTGAGGAATATCGGTGACGTCCACCAGTACCATATTCATGCAAACCCGACCGACTACCGGCGCGAATTGGCCTTTAATTAAAACCCGACCGGCATTAGACAGCTTCCGATCATAACCATCCCAGTAGCCGACTGGTAAAACGGCAATTTTAGTTTGCCGATTGGTTCTAAAGGTTCGGCCATAACTAATAGTCTCGCCTTTTTTAACTATTTTTATTTGAGCCACTTTGGTTTTCCAGGTTAAAACCGGCTGAAGATTGATTTTAATCTTGTTTTCTTGGGCAGAAATCTTGGTTTCCCGCGAAGGCCAAAGCCCATAAAGACCAATCCCTAAACGAATTAGATCAAAAATTGTTTGATCAAAGAGGGTGGCGGCCGCGGTACAGGCCGTATGCTTAACCGGGATTTTAATCTTTGCTTTCTCGAGGAGCTTAACAGCTTGCTTGAAATTCTCCAGCTGTTGTAAGGGATAAGTGTGGTCCAAAGTGTCTTCGATGTTCGCATAATGAGTGTAAATTCCTTCCAGGAAAATATTTTTCTGTTTCAAGCAAGTCTGGGCAAAAGAAACAAGTTGGTTGACCTCAATCCCCTGCCGATGGGTGCCGGTCTCCACCTTTAAATGAACCTTGGCAGTCTTGTTTAATTTTCCCGCTTCTTGATTGGCTTTTTTAACGGTCTCTTGGTTGTAAACCACAAAACTTAAATCGGCCTTAATCGCCTCTTTGATTTTGGCTAAAGGCAGATAACCTAAAACCAGAATCGGTTGATTGATTTTGAGCTGTCTTAAGAAGAGGCCGCCCTCCAAGCTATTCACCCCAAACCAGTCAGCCTGATTTTTAACCACCTGGGCTACCTCCCCCACCCCATGACCATAGGCATTGGCCTTGACCACCGCCATTACTTTCGCTTTTGGTCCCACCCTTTTCTTAAATTGGTTAAGGTTATAGATTAAAGCCTTTTTAGAAACTTCCACTCTGGTTAAAGATGAACTAATCATTTGACGGTCACACTTTTGGCAATGTTTCTTGGTTTATCAACATTATGATTAAGTTCGACGGCTAGATAATAGGCCAGCAGCTGAAGGGGGATAATGTTGCTGATGGCACTCGTTTCGCCTAGATCAGGCACCTTAAGATGGAAGTCAAAGCTTTGATGATTATCTGACGAAATTCCGATCACTTCTGCCCCTCGAGCCTTAACTTCACTAACCGCATTTAAGATATCTTTTTTAACCTGGTCATTAGAGAGAACAAAAATAACCGGTACTCCCTTTTCTATCAGGGTAATGGCATAGTGTTTCAAATCGCCGGCCGGAAGGGCATGAGCATGAAGATAGGAACCTTCAATAATTTTTACCATTCCCTCTTTAATGATTTGTAAATTCTGGGCTTTGCTTAACAAAAAGATATCCTTTTTCTTAGCTAATTTTTTAGCCAGTTTCTTTATCAGTCGGTGATTTTTCTTATTCTTTAGATATTTCTTAATAAGAGAAGCGGTTCTGGCTAGGTTTTTAGTCCCCTCTTCTAGTTTATTCTCAACCGCCTTTGAGACTAAATAACCCCAAGCTAAATGAGAAACAAAAATCTTGGTAGACATCACACAAATCTCCGGCCCGGCTTGGGACATAAACTGATAATCGGAAATTCTAGTTATCATTGAGCCCGGCATATTCACCAAGGAGGCAATTTTAACTCCTTTTTCTTTGGCTATTTCCAGGACCTCCAAAACATCAGCCGTTTCTCCGCTTTGAGATAGGGCAATGATCAAATCGCCTTTTTGGAACAGCTGGCCATACTCTTCGGCCTCAGCCCCAATCAGGCTAACGCTAAAAACCCCACCAAACTCCCTTAGATAAAAAGCCATCTGAGCCGCTGAGGCCCCAGACGTTCCCGAGCCAATGGTATAGACATTTTTGGCTTTCTTGATCGTCTTGGCAAATTTTAAATAGTCGCCTTTGTTTTGCTTGAAGACTCTTTCAATAGCAAAAGGAGCCTCATTGATCTCTTTAATCATAAAATGCTTGTATCCTTCTTTATCAACCCGGCTGTCCCGAATGTTTATTTTTTCTAAACGGTAGGCAATCTTTTTCCCAGTTTTAGCGTCAAGCAATTTTATTTTTTGAGGCTGACAGATAGCTATCTGACCATTATCTAAAAAAATAGTTTTTTCTACGTAAGGAGCAAAAGAAAGAGTGTCGGAGGAAATATAAATCTCGCTAAGGCCTAGTTTAACCCCAATTACCAAGGGAGAGCCGTTTCTAGCAGAAATAATCTTCCCATCTCTGGTTAAAATGATGATGGTATTTCTACCCTCAAGTTCTAGGAAGGCTCGCCTGACAGCCTCTTCCAGGCAATTCTTATCTTTAAATTTCTCTTCAATCAGCCGGACAATGACTTCAGTATCTGTCTCTGTTTTAAAGCGAACCTTTTTCCTTTTAAGTCTTTTTTTAAGCTCTTGATAATTTTCCACAATGCCGTTATGAGCCAGAATAAAACTTTTATCTGAAGAAAAGTGGGGATGAGCGTTGGTATCGTTTACCGCTCCATGGGTGGCCCAACGAGTATGGCCGATCGCCATTGGACTTGAAGAGAGCTTAACTCGAGCCTCACTAATTTTACCAGCATGTTTATTAACTAAAATGGCTGAGCCATTTTTGATGCCTATTCCCCAACTGTCATAACCTCGATATTCAAGTCTCTTTAAGCCAGAAAGGACTGCCTGGGTGGCGTCCTCTTTGCTGCCAATGTAGCCAAAAATGCCACACATAATTAATTAATTCTTTTAATCTTCGCTCCCAACTGTCTTAAACGACCATCAAGATCTTCATACCCCCGATCAATATGCTCAATGCCCGATAAAATACTTTCTCCTTTGGCAATCAAAGCGGCTAAGGTCAAGGTGGCTCCGGCCCGGATATCCGGAACGCTGATTTCGGCCCCCTGAAGGGGGGTTGGCCCTAAAACATGAGCGCCGTGGCAATATTCAGGTCGATCATCTTTAAGGTTGAAATTATAAAAGCGGTCGGGGTGAGCCGGTTGAGGGTTAAAAAGCTTAATCTTCGCCCCCATCCTAACAATTTCTTTAGTAAACTCGAGCCTGTTCGTATGAATGGTTTCCACGACCTTACTTTGGCCTTCGGCCTGGGTCATTAAAACTGTCCAAAGAGGCTGCCAATCAGTCATAAAACCCGGATAAGGGGCGGTGGTGATATTGGTGGCTTTCAGCTGATCTTCATACCAAAACCGAATGGTCGCCTTGCCTGTCTCATAATTTCCTCCGGCTTCTTTGATTTTTTCTAAAAAAGCGGTTAAATGTTTTTTCTCGACATTTTCAATGATAATTTCTCCTTTGGTCCCTAAAGCCGCACAGGCAAAAGAAACCGCTTCGTTGCGGTCCGCCATGATTTGATGGCTAGTCCCTTTAAGTTTTTTAACTCCCTCAATTTTTATTTTCCGATTGGGTAGCCGCTTAATCTTCGCCCCCATCTTATTTAAAAAACTGATTAAATCATCAACTTCTGGTTCTAAAGAAGAATTTTCTAAAGTGGTTATCCCTTCAGCTAAAACCGCGACCATCATCAAATTCTCGGTACCCGTATGGGTGTTTTTTGGGAAACGATAGTGGCCACCTTTAAGCTTCTGGCAATTTAATTTAATCATCTCTTTCCCACATTTAACTTTCGCTCCTAAGGCCTTTAGGCCCTCTAAATGACGTTCGACCGGGCGAGCTCCAATCCTGTCCCCACCCGGAAAAGGAATCGTGGCTTGGCCAAAGCGAGCCAGCAACGGCCCAGCGAACATGATTGAAGCTCGGGATTTCTCGCCAATCGCCTGGTCAATCTGATGCCTTTTGAGGCCACGGGGATTAATCAAAACCCTTTGGGGGAACTGAAAAGTAACCTTCGCTCCCAAACTATCAATGATTTTCTTGGTTAAGACAACGTCGCCAATCTTGGAAACATTGGCGAGGCGAGACTGACCATCAGCTAAAAGCGAAGCGATCATCAACTTAAAACTGGCATTTTTAGCCCCACCCAAACGAACGCTGCCTTTTAGGGAGGTGCCGCCTTGAATTAAGAATTTGGCCATAGACTATCCCTGTATTTTATCAAAGCCGACAAGTTTAATCTCTTCCTTAAGTTCGGTACCAAACTTCTCTTTGACTTTTTCTTTGGCTAATTTGATTAATTGAATAACGTCATTAGCCTTGGCTCCACCTAAATTAATAATAAAATTAGCGTGTTGGGGCGAAATTTGGACCTGACCGATTGTTTTTCCTTTTAACCCCGCCTGGTCAATTAATCTCCCCGCTAGCTTTCCCGGAGGATTTTTAAAAATACTGCCCGCGCTTTTTCCTTTTGGTTGATCTTTCCTTTTGGCGAAAATTGCCTCGGTTCGCTCTCTAATCTTTTCAGGATCATCCTTCCTAAGAACCAAAACTACTCCGAGAATGATTTCTTTTGTTTTTTTGAATCGACTCGTTCGGTAGCCAAACTGACAATCTTTTCTGGTCAGTTTTTGAATCCGATTGTCTTCATCAAGAATTTCAACTGACTCAATCAGATTATCAAACCACTGATCAGCCGTTCCCGCATTCCCGACAATCGCCCCACCCACTGTGCCGGGAATACCAGCGCAAATTTCCAAACCAGCAAGAGAATTATCAACTGCCGTCCTGACCAGCTCTCCAAGGGATGTCCCTGCCTCAGCCGTAATCTGCGCACTTTTGACTTTTGACTTTTGACTTTTGACTTTGATTACCAAACCTCTCCATCCCTGGTCGCTGACCAAGAGATTAGAGCCGCCACCTAAAATAAAAAATCGCACCCCCAGCTGGCGACTTAATTTAACCGCCTTAATCAGCTCTTCTTTATTTCTTGCCTTATAAAACAAATCCGCTGGCCCACCAATACCAAAAGTGGTCTGCTTGGCCAACGACTCATCCAGCTTGACCCGGTCTTCACCTAGGCCTTCAATGATTTGAGAATATCCTTGTGCCATAAAAAGATATCACCGGCTCCCATGGTAATAATAAGATCATCAGGCTTGGTTTTCTCAGCTAAATACTCTATCACTTCTTTTTTTCCCGGACAATAAACCGCTTGGGGATGATATTTTTTGGCTTCTTGGGCTAAAAGCCGAGAGTTAACTCCAGTCAGCGGTTTTTCTCTGGCTGAAGCATAAATATCGGTAAAGATCACCGCCTCGGCCCGAGAAAAAGCCCGAGCAAACTGATTAAAAAGCGCCTTGGTTCGGGAAAAGGTGTGGGGTTGGAAAATAACGATCAGCCGCCGGCCAGGAAGCCAGGCTTTGGCTGCCTCTAAGGTTGCCTGGATCTCGGTAGGGTGATGAGCATAATCATCATAAACTCTAATTCCCTTGACCTCGCCAATCAACTCAAACCGGCGCTTGGTGCCCTCAAATAATTTTAAACCTTCTCTTAATTTTTCCGCCCCAATGCCTAAATAAGTCCCGACCGCAAAAGCAGCCGTGGCATTTAAAACATTAAATTTGCCAGGAACATTCAGTTTTAATTCTCTAACCGTCATCCCTTGATGGCTTAGGTTAAAAAGAGTCTGTTCTTGGCTAAAGTGGACTTTTTCAATCTGCCAATCAACCTTTTGAGAAAAACCATAAGTTTGGGTGGGCACTTTAATTTTGGCAAGAAGATAGCGAATATTCTGATTATCAAGACAGGCGACCAACAACCCACCATCAGGAATTTTTTGGAAAAAGCTAGTGTAAGCGGCCATGGTTGATTCAAGATTGGGATAAACATCAGGATGATCGTGCTCAATATTGGTCACAACAATCACTTTTGGCTTTTGAAAAACGAATTTAGGTCGATTATCAATCCCCGGAGAAGCCACGTATTCATCAGCTTCAGCCACAAAATGTTTCCCTCGATCATATCGGCCGGGCGCACCCAAAGAAGGAATCTGGCCGGCGCCAATAGCAAAGCTGGGTTGGAATTGGGCTTTCTTTAAAATGGTGGCGATCATCGCCGCGGTCGTCGTCTTCCCACCTACCCCACTGGTAGAAATGCCAATTTTCCCCTCCATAAAAAAGCCAAGGGCTTCACCCTGGGTAATTGTTTTTATTTTCAAGCTCACGGCTGTTTTCGCTTCGGGATTAGCCAAACCGCCATGAGCACCGGTGGTAATCACTAAATCCGGCTGGCCAAGAAGATTTTCTTTTTTAAAACCTTTTTTCCAGTGAATTTTTCGTTTTTTCAAAATTTCGTCGGTGACAAACTTCTCTTCAATATCGCTCCCGGTTACCTTAATGCCTAAATCCTGGGCACAAAGAGCCAAAGCGGTCATCCCCACGCCTTTAATGCCAACAAAATGGATGTGTTTCAGTTTTTTTAGTTCCATCCGATTACTCCCAGCATTTCGCCATATGTTTTCTGATTGTCCTGACGATAAGAAAAGAAATCATTATTTTGGCAGGCCGTACAAATTAAGGGTACCTCAATGTTTTCTCTTCTTATCCCTGATTTAATTAATTGAACTAGAGTTGGCTTTAGCAAATCAAGATGAATCCCCTTTTTATCTTGAGAAATCATTTTAGCTAAATTGCCAAATTCTTTTCTAAACTTTTTAACCAAATCGTCACCAACCAGATAACAACAACTCCCAATATGAGGGCCGATGCCCACGATGATCTTTTGAGGATCAGCGCCTCTCTCCTTCATTTCGCCAACCATCTTTTGACCAATCCTTGATAAAATTCCTTCCCAGCCGGCGTGGGCAATGCCGATTATCTTTTTTTGGCGATCATAAAAAAATAAAGGCAGACAGTCAGCCGTATTCACCCCCAAGAAAATCCCTTTTTGGCTGGTAATTAAGCCGTCAACGCCTTTAATCACTTTCCCTTGGTCACCATTACCTACTATTTCAATCTGGTTACCATGGACTTGTTCCATCATCACTAAACGACCTTTACCGATCTTTAGCTTAGATAAAAATTGGTCTAAATCCTTATTTGAATTCAAAAATGATCTTACCTTTAAGTTGCCTGATTTCCGGGTCGAAAACCCTTGAATTAACCCAGGTTGATTGGCAAAACTTTCTAAAATCCAATAGCCATCAGCTTTTTTCATCTTCTTCATTGAATTTTCTGCCTCGCTTTCTCTTTTGCCTCACTCCCTAGGAGTAACGACCTTTTGTCTTTTCTGATGACTAAAGATTGTTTCAGCCGACAAAATTTATTTTCCGGTAAATCTCTTTCGACGATCACTCCGGGGCCAACAAATGAATTAGCGCCGATTTTAATACCCGGCATGACACTCGCATTGATACCCACTTTCACTTTATCACCAATAATTGCCCCTAATTTTTCTAAGCCGGTAGCCACTTTTTCTCCTTTGATTTCTGAGTGGACGGTTCTCTCGTCAAACCGCAAATTAGCCAGAACAGCGCCGGCGCCAAGACTAACGTCATTTCCTAAAACGCTATCACCGACATAATTACCATGGAACCAGCAATTATTACCAAGGTAACTTCTGGCGATCTCTGTACCATAGCCGATAACGCAATTGTTGCCAACCATTGATTCGCGGACAAAGGCATTGTTCCCAATAATAGTCCCCGCCCCAATATAAGCTGGCCCCTTTACTTTCGCTCCCTCCAAAATCTTGACACCCTTCTCAAAAATTACTGGTCCGGTAATGGTCGCTTTTCGGCTAATGGCCGGTTTTTGGCCTTTTCTTTTGGGAAACCGGTGTTTAAAAAACAGTTTCATCGCCTTTAAAATATCCCAAGGATACTTAATTGATCCCCAATAGCCTTGATACTCAACCAGACTAATATCCAAGCCGTCTCTGATTAATCTGTTTATCGCCTCCTCAAAGAGGTTATCTTTTTGCGTTTTTACCTTTCGAATCGCCTCTAGTAAGAGATCGGCGTTTTGGAAATAATCAACATCCAGCTTAACTAAATTACTAGGCTCTTTTCCAGGAGAAGGCTTCTCGATGATCTTTTTTATTTTGCCTCCTTTTACTTGGAGATAGCCGCCTGAAAAATAATCCTTGACTTTAACGGCGGGAATAACCACCTTCTCTTTCTTAGCTGACTCTAAAACCATCTTTACTAGACTCGAATTAAAGATATCGTTAGCGTTAACAATCAAAATCTCTTGGTCTTTAATTAATTTCGCTGCTTTCAAAAGAGCATCAGCTTGACCAAAGGGTCGAGGCTGGAGAATAACGGGGATCTTTAGAGAAGCAACCAGCTTTTTCACTGAAGCAAAGCTGTCAGGGGTGGTCACGATGATCAAATCATTGATCCCTATTTTTTTAATCCGCCTAACATTATCCAGGAGAAGCGGAGAGCCAAAAAAAGGCAGAAGCAATTTATTGGTCTTAATGGGCCACATTCTCTTACCAATGCCGCCGGCAAGAATAATTGTCTTCACTTTTTTCATTTAAGCCTTTTTAATAGTTTTCTCGTCACTCCCTGGTCACTCCAGGGATACTCAATTCTGCCAAAACAGATACTTTTCTCATGGCCTTTACCGCCAATAACCAGAATGTCGTCTTTTTTTGCTTTCTTAATTGCTCGGCCAATTGCTTCGGCCCGATCCGGCACCCGAAAAAAAGTTTTCCCTTCAACTCCACCTGCTTTTAAGCAGCCTTGGGCAATTTGATCAATGATTTCGTTGACGTCCTCGGTGCGGGGATCCTCGGCAGTCAAGACGGCTAGATCGGCCAGCCTGGCGGCAATCCTTCCCATTTTGGGTCGTTTTTCCTTATCTCTTTCCCCGGCACAACCAAAAACAACAATCAGGTTTCTTTTTTTCTTCTTCTTAAGACTTTTCAAAACATTTTCTAAACCATTAGGAGTGTGAGCAAAATCAATATAAACTTCAAAATCCTGACCTTCATCCAGCTTCTCCATCCTCCCCTCTAAACCCTGAAAAGAAGCGACCGCTTTTTTAATTCTCTCAGTTGGAATTCCCAGCGAAGAAACCGCGGCGATGGCCGCCAAACAATTAGCTTGATTATATTCTCCGGGAAGATTAGTCTTAAAACCAAAATTTCTGGGGGTAAAATCAGCCTTATTTTTAATCCCGTAGGTAACCACTTTTGCTTTTCTGGGAACCACCGATTTCAGATAACTGAACGATTGATCATCTTTATTTAAAACGGCGATCTTCACCCTCCGAAAAAGCCTGGCTTTGGCCTGAAGATAGTTTTCGAAAGTCTGGTGATAATCAAGATGTTCACGGGTAACATTAGTGATTACGGCCACCAAAAAATTACTTCCGAAAAGGCGGTACTGATCTAACCCGTGAGAGGTTGCTTCAAGAACCAGATATTGATAGCCTTGATCAGCGATTTCCCGCAGAAGGCGCTGTAACTTCCAGGGGTGGGGCGAGGTGACATGAAAACCGGTCGGGATTTGCTGAGAGCCGATCTTGGCGGCCACGGTGGAGATTAAGGCTGCTTTCTTGCCTGATTTTGATAAAAGGTGATGAATTAAGGTCGCCGTGGTAGTTTTGCCGTCGGTTCCGGTAACTCCAATCACCTTTATTCGTCTGGCCGGATAACCGTAAACCAGGCTAGCTAAAAATGCTTGGGGAAAATGATAGAAAAGATTAACCAGCCTATTAGGGAACAAAGAACGGAGGGCTTCCCCTAAGAAGCTATGACGAAAGGATACCCATACCTTTTTAATCATCAATTAACTGATTATTACACTGCGCCTAATGGCTTGTATAATTTCCATTATAGTCTATCCCGGCAAAATTCCGAAGTAATCAAAAACCTCTTTGGCAATATCAAACCAGAGAGGGGCAGCCGTTTCTGAGCCCCAAGGAGAGGAAGTGGGTTCACGTAAGGTAACCAGCATCACAAACCGGGGATCATCGGCAGGAGCAAAACCAACGAAAGAGGCGATTGTTTTTTGCTCGTCATAATGACCCGCTACCGGGATTTGAGCCGTCCCGGTTTTCCCCGCAATCCGGTAGCCGGCGGGTTTAGCCCACTTTGCCTCACCATTATCGGTGGCATTAACCATCATCTCGGTCATCAGCCTAGCAGTAGTTGGGCTAATCACTTCTCTGATAATTTTTGGCTCAACCTCCATTTCTCCTTCTTCACCAACGACGCGCTTCACCAAAAACGGCCTCATCAAAACTCCGTTGTTGGCGATCGCCCCCACGGCCCGAACTAATTGGATTGGGGTTACGGCAATCCCCTGCCCAAAAGTAGCGGTGGTTAGATCAATCTGCTTCCAAGCATCTTTAGGTCTTAAATCTGGGCTCGCTTCCTCTTCTAAGTCAATCCCGGTAAGCTGACCAATACCAAAGTTTTGCAAATAACCAACTAACTTTTCTATCCCCAGCCTTTCGCCAACAAAAACCATGCCGACATTATTGGACTGCTGAATCACTTCAATCATGGTGGGCTCGGTCGGATATTCGTTATTCCACGTGCGGATCGTATAACCAGAAATATTACGAGGACCGTCACACTGACGACAACGAGTGTCGGGTTTAACAGCCTCGGCGTCCAGAGCCGCGGCCATCACCAACACTTTAAAAACCGAACCGGGTTCAAAAGAGTCGGCCACCACCGGATTAGCAAATAATTCTTTATCAAATTGGTTAAACTTAACCGGGTCATAGGCCGGCAGAGAAGACATCGCTAAGATAGCGCCAGTTTTGGCTTCCATAATGACCACTGAGCCACTGATTGCCCCATATCTTTCTAAGCCTTTTTTAAGTTTTTCTTCCACCATAAACTGAACCGCCCGGTCAAGAGTTAAAAAGAGATTTCGCCCATCCCGCTTTTCTTCAGCGCTTGCCTCGCCCACCAAAATCGGCTGACCGGCGGCGTCTTTTTCGCGGCGCAAGAGACCAGTCTTGCCTCTAAGCTCAAGATTATAAAACCCCTCCAGCCCAAAATAGCCCTTATCCCGACCATTGATATCACTTCCCACAAACCCCAAAAGATGGGCGGCCGATGAAGCTTCCGGATAAGCTCTTTGCTCCTCTTCTTCAAAGCCTATCCCCTCAATAGCCAACATCTCAATGGCTGCTTTAACTTTTCTATCGATTTTATGTTTTAACGGCACCCAAACTAAATCTTCTCTTCCTAAGCGTTCTTTTAGTTCCTCTTCGGTGTTTTTTAAAAGTTGCCACCTTTCTTCTTTAGCGCTCGAATCAGTTGCCATTTTTTGCTCATCCAGCTCGGGGGTTAATAAAGGCGCCAACTTAGCCGCAATCTCGGCTGGTTTTTCTTTTAAATCGGGCAGCGAAGCAAAAACCAAAAAAGCTTCTTCGCTGGTAGCTAAAGGAAAACTATCCGAGGCAAAAATTTCTCCTCTTTTAGCCGGAATTTCAAAAGAGACTTGATGTTGTTTTTCGGCGGCGGCGGCCAGATAATCTGAAGCAATTACCTGCCAATAAAAGAGGCGACCACCTACCCCCATCCCGAGGATTAAAAACCAAATCAGAAGAAGTTTAATTCTTAAGGTGGACTCCATAAGCTTTTTTATTGACCTAAAGCCACGGGAATCTGAGGAGTTAAATGTAAAACTTGAGTGGCCCTCTCTAGGCCCAGTTTGGCTGCCTCTGAAGAAACCCGAGAAAGCGAACCCATTTTACTAATTTCCTCTCTCAGTAAAGTATTTTTTTGAGAGAGGTTATTCGTCTTCACTTCAAGCGCTTTAACCTTTTCTCCGGCCGTGGCCAGGCGATGGGAAACGATCAGTTGGGTAAGGAAAAGAAAAAAGATAAGGGTAAAAATCGACCCCAGCAATTTTCTTGATCTCGATTTAGTTTGAGTTGACTTCATTTTAAAGTTTTTCTCCTGCCCGCAGACAAGCACTTCTGCTCAAAGGATTATCTTTTATTTCTTCGGCTGTTGGCCGAACCGGTTTTTTGGTCAGAATGAGCCACTCTTCTTTCTCGGCTTTGGTTTTCAAAAAATTCTTGGCCAATCTATCTTCTCCCGAATGAAAGCTAATGATCACCAAACGTCCCCCTGATTTTAAAAGTTCACTGGCGGGCGGCAAGGCCGTTTTTAAATTTTCAAGCTCGCTATTAACCGCGATTCGTAAAGCCTGAAAAACCTGAGTCGCTGGATGGATTTTTTTAAATCTTTTTCTTTTTTGGTAAACCTCAGTGACCAAATCTGCCAGCTGGCTCGTTCTGGTAATCGGCTTCAGATGACGGGCGCTGACAACAGCATGAGCAATTGGCCTAGCCAGCTGTTCATCAGCCATTTTTTTAAAAAGCTCATCTAGCTCTCCTTCGCTCAGGCTATTAATTAAATCAGCGGCGGTGACCCCTAAACAAAGATCCAGCCGCATATCTAGGGGCCCATCAACCTGGAAGGAAAGCCCGCGTTGAGCATCGGCCAGTTGAAAACTGGCCACTCCCAGGTCAAAGAGAACCCCGGCGATGTTTTCAAAGTGATACTCTTTGGCAATCCCTTTTAAATCAACAAAATTGCCTTGAACTACCTGCCATGATGAAGCGCTTGGAGAAGCCTGAACCGATTGGTTCAGACTAGAGCAGACTGATCTCAAGCGCCTCTTCGCGTAAGCCACTGCCTTTGGATCCTGGTCAATTCCTAAAACGCTTCCCCCTCGTCTTAAAATCGCTTCAGCGTGTCCCCCCTCCCCAACAGTGGCATCAAGGTACTTTTCTCCCTTTTCAATTTGTAAAAACTCTAAAACTTCTTTTAAAAGAACTGGCTTATGACGCTTTTCCATTGATGGCTTTCAGCCGATATTCTTTTTCCTCTCTTCCGTTTTTCTTGACTGCTGTTTGCTTAAGGATTTTTTCTAGCTTCTCTCTCATCTCTTCGCCATTAAGACGGACCACGATTGCCTCCTTTTAAATTCCTAGTTCGGTCAATCTTTCGGCAATTGATTCACTCTGACTTTCAATCTTTTTAAGATAATGATTAAATTGTTTTTTGCCCCAAATTTCAATTCGATCTAGGGCGCCGGCAACGATTATCTTTTTTTCAATTTGAGCCATTTTTCGTAATCTTTCCGGAATTAAAATTCTGCCTTGACGATCCAACTCAACATCAAAAGCGCCAAAAGTTAAAAGTCGAGCAAAAGCCCGGGCATCTTTCCTGGTCAAAGGGGCGGCCGCGAGCTTTTTGGCTAAAATCTCCCATTTCCTTTTAGAAAAAAGGAATAAACAGCCGTCAAGTCCCTCAGTAAGAACACCTCCGGTAGCCAACTCTTTCCGAAACTTTTTCGGGATCGAGAGCCTCCCTTTAGCTTCAAGATGGTGTTCATAATGGCCGAGAAACATTTGTCCTATAATTTTCTTTTCTTACCACTTCTTACCACTTTATACCATTTTGAAATACTTTTATACCTCTTGTCAAGCCCCAAAACCAGAACAAAGTTCGGTTTGGGGCGCAGACCCCTCCAAAATCGCTCTTCGAGCCGTATTCGAATAGAATTAAAAAGGCGAGAAGTAAGATTGGTGGGGTCAAGAGGCAATTTTCATGAAACAAATAAGAGAGAGCGAGAAAAACTATCCGAAGCTATTCAGGAGCAACAACGATAAAGGTCGCCAGCTTGGCTACTTCAGCCGAGACAGTGGTCCCTTTAATTATCAAACCTTCAGTCTCTTTTTGCCAGGCCGTGCCTGTCCAACTTAAAAGCTCAACTTCTTCGGCTTCTTCTGTCAAAGCCAGATTTACTTCTCCGCTTTTGATCGTCTCCTGACCAGAAGTGAAAAAGCCGTAGGGTCCACCGATAACTTTCCCTTCCACCTCATCTGGTAAACCCACGGTCGGCATCGTTAGATAAAAATCGCTGGTGGCCAGCTTGCCGCTTAAAGAAAGATCATTGTCAATTGAAGTTAACTCGCTTTCTCCTTGCTGAAGATGAAACTCAATGATAAATTTTCTTACCCCTTCATCGCTCCGAAAACGCAAAGTGAGTGTTCCCTCAGTGACCCCCTCGTCGTAGCGATAGTGACCTCTTGATTCGGTTCCCAAAAGAATTTTCTTAGTGTAACTCGTTTCTCCTTCAAGGTCAACGGCATTAGTGCTACCTTGAGTCACTCCACTGGCAGTATCGTAAACCAGCTCATATTCAACCGAGTCCCCATGTCTGATCCTGGTGATTTCTAAAGTCAACCAATGACCGTCCTGGCTGGGAGTGAGGGTAACATAAGGGCGTTCTTCAAGGGGAGTTTCAATTAATTTTCCTTCAGGGGTGGGTGTGGGAGTGGCCGAACCGCCTTGGCCTTTGCCTCTTAAATACCAAAATCCCCCGCCTAAAAGAGCCAAAACAGCAACGACCACCAGAATGATTGTTAACGGCTTTTTCATTGGTTTAGTTTATTCTGAAAAGAATTTTTTAATTTGTCAACCTTCAATCTGGTTTGTTTCATTGAGTCCCTGTCTCGAATCGTGACCGTATCGTCCTTTAAAGTCTGATAGTCGATAGTTAAACACCAAGGGGTCCCAATTTCGTCTTGGCGCCGGTAGCGTTTACCAATATTTCCAATGTCATCCCAGGTGGAAGCAAAATAAGGTTTAAGGGTTTCATAAACTTTTCTGGCCTTTTTCACTAACTCTGGTTTGTTGGCCAAAAGGGGGAAAACGGCTATTTTATAAGGCGCCAGTAATGGATTGAGTGATAAAACTACTCGAACACCATCCTTACCCTGTCCCGTGTTCTGCGCAGCAGAATTTACGGGAGCCTTTTCCTCATGATAAGCATCAATAATCAAAGCCAAAAGCATCCGCTCAACTCCTAAAGAGGGTTCCACCACATAAGGATAAAACTTCTTTCCTTTTTCGTCTTGGAAATGTAAATCCTTGCCTAAAAACTTTGAATGATTTTTAAGATCGAAATCGGTTCGATTGGCAATTCCTTCTAGCTCGGCCCAACCAAAGGGGTATTGGTATTCGATATCCACCGTCCGCTTGGAATAATGGGCTAAAGATTTTTTGGGATGTTCAAAATAGTGTAACTTTTTCTGGCTAAGGCCTAATTCCAGATGCCATTTCAGCCGTTCTTTCAACCAATATTCAAACCATTTCTCATCAGTTCCCGGCCTAACAAAATACTCTAGTTCCATCATGTTAAACTCTCGATCCCGGAAGATAAAATTGCCGGTCGTGATTTCGTTGCGGAAACCCTTACCAATCTGGGCAATCCCAAAAGGAAGTTTGGGTTGAACAGAGTCCACGACATTGGCAAAATTAATAAAAATTCCTTGACAGGTTTCCGGCCGGAGATAAGCCTTGTTGGCCGTCTCTTTAGCTGGACCAACAAAGGTTTCAAACATTAAGTTAAATTGCTTGACTTGAGCTAATTCCCCACCACATTCAGGACAGCGGTTGCTCTTAAGATGATCAGCCCGAAAGCGCCGATGGCATTTTTTACATTCCCTTAAGGGGTCGGTGAAAGAAAGAGTGTGACCGGAAGCCTCCCAGACCCGAGGGTTATGAATAATGGTTGAATCCAAGCCAAAAACTTCATCCCGGTGGCTAACGATCGTCTTCCACCAATGCGCTTTGATATTTTTCACTAGTTCCACCCCTAGCGGGCCAAAATCCCAAAGCCCACCGATTCCTCCGTAAATTTCAGAGGAAGGAAAAATAAAACCCCTTCTTTTACAGAGACTAACCACTTTTTCCATTAGATTAGCCATACTCTTAATATCCTTCGGACCCCTCATTGGTCTCGATATTTTTCGTTTCACTCTAAATATAACCCATCCACGCTCAGCAAGTCAAACCAGAGAGAAATAAACTAACTAAGTCGGCGGAGAATCTTAGGAGACTTGATCTTGGCTTCAATAATCGTCTCAATATAGTTTTTAAGGCTCTCTGAACGATTCTGAAGCGCCTCAGGCACGCCGAAACCTAATTCATTAAGGAGCTGTTCTTCAAACCCCCTGACCAGCTCTAAAAGACGCTCTTGGCCAATCTCGGCCAGAGAATCTTTTAAAAGCTCAAAAACGGCTCGGTTTTCCTGGCCTTCTGGGGTCAATCTATCCACTAACTCGCAAAAATAATAGGCCACCCCCACTTTCTTCAAATCCTGGCGCCAATTTTTATAGGAGTTTAAAACCTGGGCTTCAGAAAGAAGATCAAAATTCCTGCCTCGAGATAAGAAAAGAGCGACATGATTAAAAACTTCAACATTCCCCCCTCTTCGGCTGGTTATTTTACGCACCCCTTTGGCAATGGCTTTAATTTTTCCGTAGTGTTTAGTGAAGATGGTGAGGATCCGATCCGCTTCACCAATATTAATTCTTTTGAGGATAACGCCTTCGGTTCGATAGGTTTTCCCCATCCTAAATTCTAAACCGGAGCTCTTTGTCTGTTTTCAGTTCAAAGCTCTCTTCTTGGCCATCAAGGACCACCTGGTACTCATAGCCATAAGTTCCTGGCTGTTTTTGGATAAGAAGTTTATATTCTGAGCCTGACTCTACTTGGAAAGGCAACTTATACTTAAAAACTAGCTGGGTTTTCCCTAGCGGCCGTAAGGCCGTGTTGGAGGTTAGGCCATAAAAAGCCTCAAAAACGGTCTTACCCAGCTCCTCATAGGTTTCGACCTCCACTTCTGAGCCTTGGGATTCAATCAACTCGCTGCCCTGGGGAACGTAAACTCTGACCCAATCTCGATAAAGTCCGTTAAGGCAGAGTTCGCCACTTTCCAGGTTACAATCCGAAGCCGGTTCAGGATTTTTGTAGTCAATGGTGATCGTTTTGATTACCTCTCCATTAGAACCAATCTCAATTTTTTGTTCCACCGTCTCGCGGATATACATGTTCGATTTTGCCCCAGCAAAATTAGTATCGTTAATATGAAGATAGTCACCATCAAAATCTTTAAGATGACCAGAGGCATTTAAGGCCTCCATTCCCTCCTGAATATCTTCTTCAAAAAAGTAGAAAAGGAGATGTTTCTCCTGAATCGCTGAGAGGGCAACATTAAAGAATTCCGGCCATTTCTTTCGCGGTGAACCCATGATGTTTAAGAGAATTGAGTGCATTAACGGCCCAATAATTCCCTTTCGATCCTCTCTTAAAGTGCCCACCGGCTTGTCGGCATAACGCTCAAGTTCATAGAAAACCTGAGGGCAATTACAGCGAGGATCCTCTTCGGCCGAGAAATTGCCAAACTCGGGAACACCAATCGGCCCCAAAACCTTTATTAGTTCTACCAAAAATTGGGTATCGACAGCAATAATCGCGTCGGCTTCAATCGATCCCGAGGTTAATTGATAGTTTTCCCAAAAAGTATCCATAGAAACCGTAAAATCAGGCGAAAGGTTCATATCCCGAAGGTACCAATAAGGAACATTAGGCAGATATTTAAGAATCGCTTCTGGCGCCTTAATCCGTTTAGAAAAACGGGCGTCAAGAGCATAGATATCATGAGAAGAAACTAAATTAAACTTACCGTTATGAACCGAAAGAATCGCGTAAGCAGTCATAAAACCACCGGTCGGTCGAAGTTCGGCATCGTTTTGAAAAAGGAAGAAATATTTTTTCTCGTCAGGAACGCCTAAAAGCGGCCGAAGATAACTAACCACTGGCTTAATCTCGCTAGCAAGTTGGGCCGAACTGTCAATCATCTTCACCGCCGCAACAATCTTCTCTCGAATTTTTTTACCAAAAAGCGTCTCTGGATAGCGATCGGGGTTGATCTGATCAATCTCTTCTCTGGCAAGATCCAGTTTTTCACTAATCTGGTCAAGGCTAGGCTGAAGTTTATCTAAAGTATCTAAGGCCAACATTAACCGCTCTTCGGTGGTCATTTCTTCAGGTTTTTTTACCTCTCCCTCCCCTTCTCCTTCCAAGCCAAGAATGTCAGCATAAGGCTGAAGCGCTTCGAGGGCGATATCACCGGCCTCTAGGAGATATTCACCACCACCGATAAGATGCTGGCCGTCTTGATAAAAACCTCCCAGGAAGGGGATTGGTTTCAACCAAATTAATTTATGGTAATCAGCTTTTACCTTTTCCAGTCCCGCCTTAGTGGTGGCCAGTCTTTCTACTGACTGATTAAAATTCTGAGACTGAATCCCTTCGGCGATCCCTTTCGCCTCTTGAGTAAGTTGGTTAACATCGTTTTTAATTTGGATTAAGGGTATTAGCCCAAAAAGAACGCCAAAAATCAAAAGGACACCCAAGACGCCCCCAACAACCAAAAGCTTCTTTTTGCTAAATTTTGGCCGCCAACTCAGCTTTTGTTTAAAACGTTCTTTTAAAGAAAGAACAGGAGTCTCGGTTTCTTTAGATAATTCGATTTTCTGGTCTAGTGGATCAGCCATTTTGAATCCTCTCAAACGAGATCGTCTTCATTCGTGGTTGCACTACTCCTGCCCTTAGCAGGAGCGCCTGGCAACCGATAAATTAAAGCGCTCCCTTCCCTGAAAGCATCACCCAAGGTGTTTTGAAAATAATGGTTAAATCATGAAGGATTGAGCGCCTTCTTACATAGTCTACATCCATTTTGACTCTCTTGTCAAAATTAATTTCACTCCTTCCAGTGACTTGCCAATAGCCGGTAATGCCTGGCTTAGCCAGAAGAAGTTCTTTGACATACCGACGCGTCTTCGGGTATTTCTTTTGTTGCTCTTTTAATTCATCAGGATAATAAGCGCGGGGGCCGACAACACTCATTTCCCCCTTGAGGACATTAAAAACCTGAGGTAATTCATCTAAGGAAAACCGACGCAAAAAGGTGCCCACTCTAGTTACCCGCGGGTCATCTTTAAGTTTATAGCTGTTTTTTTTGTATTGCTCGTAGAGGCGGCGAAAGTGGGGATCGGTTCTTAGAAGACGATGGGCGTCGGCAATCATCGAGCGAAACTTATACATACGAAAGCCTTTTTTATCTTTACCCACCCGCCTGGGAATTTCGGCAAAAACCGGACCCGGCGAATCGAGCTTAATCAGGATAGGAATGAACAAAAGGATAGGAGAGAAAACAATAATCAAAACTATTGCTAGCAGAATGTCAATCAGTCTTTTTAGGACGTCATATAACATTTTGGGCAGTCAAGATTATAGCACACGCTCTCAAAGATATCCGTTCTTCCCGAGTTTCTTAATCTTTTGGACCAGCTTTTTAACTTCTTCTGCTTTCTCTTTTGGACAAATCAAAAGGGCGTCTTTAGTGTCTATGATTACCATTCCCTCAACGTCCACCGCCGCAATCAGTTGATCGTCAAAATGAATCAAACTATTTCTGGTATTAATACCGATAAACTCTCCTCTTTTCCCAAATTGGATAACCACATTTCCGTCTTTGTCTTTTTTAGATTCGTCATAAACTACCTTCCAATCTCCAATATCAACCCAGCCAAATTTCCCTTCCACCATTAAGAAATTCTTTGCCCTTTCGGAAACAGCATAATCAATGGCAATTCCCGTCACTTGTTGATAAACCTTTTGGATCGTTGCCTTTTCATCACTTCGACCAACAGCTGCTTCTATTCTCTCTAGCCCTTTCCCGATTTCTGGTTCATGTTTTCTAAGGGCTTCAAGAATCGTGTCCGCTCGCCAAACATATTCATTGGCATTCCAAAAATAATGACCACTTTCAGTAAACTTTTTGGCTGTTGTCAAATCCGGTTTTTCAGTAAAAGACTCAACCTTGTAAATCGGCATTTTGTCTATTCTTTTAATTACCTTCTTAGCCTTGATGTGCCCCATTCCGGTATGGGGATAGTCTGGTTTAATCCCAACGGCCACCAACCAATCGCCATCATAGGCAACTTGACTGGCTACCAAAAGAGTCTTTTGATAGAGGCGTAAATTCTGGATGGGGTGATCAGCACTCTCGTTGAGAATGACCGCTTCTGGGTCAATCTTTTTTATATAAACGGCTCCTAAACCATGGGCAATGGCCGTATTGCGACGCATTGGTTCAACGATAATATTTTTCTTGGGAATCTTGGGAACCTGCTTCTGAACAATTCGGCCGTAATCAGCAGTGGTGGTCACCACGAAAATTCTATCCCAAGAGATAAACTCTCCAAACCGCTTGGCGGTTAATTGAAAAATGCTTTCCTTGCCTGTTAATCTGGCAAACTGTTTTGGAAATTTATTTCTAGAACGAGGCCAGAGACGAGTTCCTCCTCCACCACAGAGAATCAAGGCAAACAAATGTTTTTTTACTGCCTCCATTTTCTCCATTCTTCCTCGACTATCTTTTTAAATTTAATTTTAAATCTTTCTTGATCAAATCTGGCTGCGCTTTTTCGGCATTCAACTGGATCGTAATTTTCAGATTCAAACCTTTTTAAGGCTTTTACTAAGGCTTCAACTGTCTGGGGGTAAAAAAAGCTTCCGGTCACCCTCCTAACAACGCTTTCAAGGGCTCCCCCACCCTGATAGGCAATTACTGGTCGGCCGCAAGCTTGAACCTCTAAAGGTACGAGGCCGAAATCTTCCTCTTGAGGAAAGATTAAGGCACGACATCCTTGATAGTAACCTAAAAGCTGGTTGTCTGTCAATTGGCCAAAAAATTCGATGTTTTTTTTGGCCATTCTTTTGAGCCGCTCCATCTCCCGGCCAACCCCAATAATTTTTAAAGGCCAACCCAACTGGTTGAAGGCCTTAATGGCGAGCTCAACCCGTTTATAGCCAAAATCCAATCTGGAAATAAGTAGAAAATAGGGTTCTGCCTGCGGCCTTTGGTTTCCTGTTTTCCATTTTTGAGTATCAACTGGCGGATAAACCACTTTCGACTCTCTCCCATAATATTTTTTAATCCTGCCAGCCACATTTTTGGAAATAGCCAAATAAATATCTGGCCTTTGGGCAGCTACTTGGTCCCAGCGCCGAAGATAAGCCACGATTGGTCTGGTTAGAAAACGGAAAGTTTTGTTTCGAAAATAATCCTGGTAGCCGCTCCAAAGATAACGAGTTGGCGTCAGGCAATAACAAAGATGTAAAGTTTGGGGTTTAGTAATAATTCCCTTGGCCGCTTCGCTGGTAACGGAAATAACCAAATCATATTGGTCAAAAGTAAAGGACTCAAAAGCTAAAGGCATTAAAGGGGCTAAGATTTCGTGTTGGGTTTTAACCAAAGGAAAGCGGTTTAAAAAAGAAGGGATTACCTTGAATTTTTCTGCCCACGGGGCTGTTTGGGGATGATAGACAGAGGTATAAAGGGGCGCTCCTGGCCAAATTTCATGAAGAACCCCTAGGACTCTTTCGGCTCCTCCGATTTTATTGACTCGATCATAAACTAAAGCAACTCTCATAAACTCCTAGGGTTTGTTTGGCCATTTTCTGCCAACTGTATTTTTTAACCTGCTTCAAACCTTGTTTTTTCAACCGCTCTCTTAATTTCTTCTTTTGAATCACTTTTTTGATTTTTTTGACAAGATCTTCTATATCGGTCGGGTCAAAATATAAAGCGGCCTCACCGTAAACCTCTTTTAAGACCGGAATGGCTGAAGCAAGAACTGGACAACCAGTAGCCATCGCTTCTAAGCCAATCAGGCCAAAACCTTCAAGCAGCGAAGGTAAAACAAAGGCTTCCGCCTTTTGATAAAGAGCGGCGAGTTCGTTATCGGGGATAAAACCGGCAAAATTGACAAACTTCTCGGCCTCCAGGTGGGCAACCTTTCTCATAAACCTCTGGTAAAAAATGCTTCTGGCGCAAACCACCACCAGAACTAAACGAAGACGCTTAGCCGCCCTGACTAAGCGCTCAACATTCTTGTGGGGATAGAGGCTGCCAGTATAAATGAGAAATGGCTCCTGAATATCGTATTTTTCCAAAATCCCATTTGCTTCTCGAGGACTCATGTTGGGCTTCCAAAAAGACTCCCCCACCCCTTCGTAAATAGCGACCACCTTTCCCTGGGAAAGCTTGTATCGGCTGATCAATTCGCTTTTCCACCACTGGCTGGGAACAACGATTTTAGCCGCTCTTTTAATGGCAATGGCCATCACCAATTTGTAAACCCAATATTTTAACCAATAAAATGGTCGCCAACGAGTGGTTGTTTCTGAACCCTTTGACTGATGTTTAATCAAATCATGAATGGTCACCACTTGTTTTCCCCACCAAAAGATCGGCACATTGAAATGAGGAAAATGGGCCAAGTCAGGTTTCAGTTTAATTAATTGAAGCGGGAGGAAAATTTGCTCTTTAAATGAATAATGGGAATAATCAGCTAAAATTTTTTTAAACCTTTTATTCTTAAACCTTAAGGCGCGAAAGTATTTTTTTCTTAAGAGGATCAGATAATCATTATTTTTATCCAGCTTTTCAATCTGGTTAACCAAATTCATTACATACCGGCCAATACCGGCATGCTCTAATCCATACATCCTAGCATCAATAAGAATTTTCATAAAAATTTCGTCAACGTGAAGCTTTTAATAATCTTATTTTTTCAAGCAAACCAATTCCCTTCATGACCAGCCAGGCAATAATCTTCGGATATCTATTCTGATAGTGTTTCTGGTAAAAGATTCGCATCACCTCAGTCGAAGATCGAGCGGCGCGCATTTTTGTTTCTTTTGTCGCCGTCGTCAATTCTTGAGATTGCTTTTTCATTCCAGAGGCCACCCCTTTATAATGAATAATTTTTACCTGAGGGAGAAAATAAACCTGCCAACCTTTTTCTTTTAAGCGATAACAAAAATCTAAATCTTCACCATACCAAAAGTAGTCTTCATCCCACCAATCTATCTGGTCGCCGGCCCGACGACGAACCATTAAAAAGGCGCCACAACCAGAATCAATTTCATGAGCTTTATCTAAGGGAAGATATCCCAGTGAGTAACCAGAAAAGAATTTAATTTTAGCCAAAGCTTTGTCTAAACCCAGAAAATGAAAGAAGGCATTGCCAGGAGTGGGAAAGCCGCGGTGACAAGCGTCATCAAGTTGGCCATCAGGAAGCTCCACCCGACAAGTAGCCGCACCTACCCGGCAATGTTGATCCATAAACTCAATCATTGTTTTAAGGGTCTTGGCCGCTACTTTAGTATCCGGGTTTAAAAAAAGAAGGTAACGCCCTCGTGAGCGGGGAATTCCCAGGTTGTTGCCAGCGGCAAAGCCGATATTTTTTTTGCTTTCAACCAGCTGGACCGCTTTAAATTCCTTTTGGACCATGGCCGCTGACCCGTCAGAAGAAGCATTATCAACAACAATTATTTCATCGCTGATGACTGATGATTGATGATTGATGGTCAATGATTGATGGTCAATGATTGATTTCAAGCATTGCCTAAGAAAATCTTTGGTATTGAAATTGAGAATGATAATCGATAAATCAAGTTTTTTATTTTTCATCAACGATCTTTTGAAAAACCTGTTCTAGTTTCTGGCCGATTTTTAACCAATCATAAAGTCTCTCTACCAAGGCTCGGCTGGATTTCCCTAACTGTTGACAGCGAGCTCTATTGGTTAATAATTTTACCACTTGATTGGCAAATTCTTGAGGTTCATTGGCAACCAGAACCTCTTTATCTTTCTTTGCCCTAATACCTTCAACTCCCACTAAGGTGGTCACCACTGGCAGGCCGGCGGCCATGGCTTCTAAAATCTTAATATTCGTGCCGCTGGCCACCCGGATAGGGGCGACAAAGATATCGCCTCGATCCAGCAATTCGTTAGCGGAGATTTTTTCCTGAACGAGCTCAATTGAGGAATCAGTCAGATATTTTTCTAACCAACCGGGCTTGAACCAACTGACTAAAATAAATTTGACGTTTTTTACTCTTCTCTTAATTTCGGGGTAGATTTGTTTAAGAAAAAATTTCATCGCGTCATTATTGGCTTGATAAATCAGGGTGCCAATAAAAATCAGCGTCCTATCTCCTTGGTGAGTCTTAATCTTTCTAAAAGCCTGAAAATTAACTCCATTAGGAATAATAAAGCAATTATCCCCGGCGACTTGCCTGATGATCTGAGCCTCTTCCTCAGACAAAGCTAAATTAAGATCGGCTTGACACCAGAGCTTCTCTTCAAAAAGACGCATCTTGAAAACCTCCAATTTTAATAGCCAACGGAGAAGTGAAAACCTCAATGAGTCGGTATAGCGTCGATAAACCCGATATTCAATATTCTCATTTCCCATCACTGTCTTTACCCCCAGCTTCTTGGCCACCGGCAGATAAAGGGCGGGGTAAAAAGATTCAAAATGAACCAGATCATATTGTTCCCTTTGTAATTCCTCAATTAAAGCCTTTTCCAGCAGCGGCGAATAGTAAGTGGCGGCCGGGAAAGGGAGAGACGTTAGCAGGCTTCGCAAGACATTCTGCCAGGACCAGGCTTTTTTTCTCTTAAAGAGGCGAATTTGGCGGCAAGATTTTTTCAGTTCAGGAAGATATTTCTTCTGCTCTTCATCCCGGTAATAAGAGAAAAGGGTAATCTCGTGTTTCTTGGCCAACCCCTTAATCAAATAGTAAGCCCTGATCTTGCCCCCGGAGATCAAAGGATAGGGTAAGTCATAAGTAAGAAAAAGAATTTTCATTGGAGTTTAACAATCACATAATTATTTGTTTTTTCTAAAATTTCATGATTATCCATCACCCACTGGGTTTCTTGATCAAAATTAATGTTAACGTAGTAATCCGCTCCTAAATTTTTGAACTTTTCAATTTCAATCCCTATTGGCCACCCCTGCCGATTGGTTTGGTACAAAAAGGCGGTATCGCCTCCATAAGGAGCAATCACCTTGGCTCCCGGGGGCACCAATCGGTCAACCGCCTTACCCGCCTCAACGATAACGGGATTATTGACATTGAAAAAATCGCGGACCTGGAACCAAGAAAAAGCAAACATAAACAAAACAACACTAATTAGTAATAGACGACTGGTAATTCGGGAAAAAGATGGCCGGGGAGCCATTAAGAGAAAATGGGCTCCCTTGGCAAGAAAAACACAAATAAGAGGAATAGCTAAAATTTGATAATAATCATGGCGGACGTTGCCTCCGGCGATGATCACAAAATAGGCAAGAATTGCCATTAACCACGAATAGAAAAACCAGCCTTCCTTTTTGTTTGGCTTGGCCATTAGTCCTAACCCTAAAAGAATTAATCCCCAAAATCCCAAGATCAATTTGCCAAGTCTCTCAGCAAAGATCCAATAGAAAAAGGCCCCCTTTAGACGAATCCCGCCTTCATTAAAAAGCCAACCATAAGCCGGGATTCCTTCTGGATAATGGCTTATCCACCAACGCCAGAGAAAAAAAGGAAGCAAGGCTATTAAGATATAAAGATATAAGGAAAAATATCTTCTGTAATTAAAACGCCACCTTCTCCAGGCTAAATAAGTAATCGGTAAAAGCAAAATGAGAGTGAAGGGTTTAATCAGGAAAGAAAAGACGGCGAAGATCCAAGCTAAAATTAACTCTAGGAATCGCGAATTATTCCCTATCCATTGGTCAAAAAAATAAATCATCCCTAGACTGGTAAAGAGCATCATTGGTTCAGGTAAAATCACTCGACTGTAGTAAATATTAAAAGGTAAAACAGCAAAGAAAAAAGCAGCTAAAAGAGCCGTCTGCTCGCTTAAATAATGCCTGGCTATTAAATAAAGAAAAAACAAAGATCCCAATGAAAAAAGAATAGAAACTAGCCTTCCCCAAACTTCCAGGCTGACTACGGGCGCGGCCTTAAAGATGGCTGCTTGGAGAAAGTTATAGATTGGAAATTCAACAAACCGATAACCCTCTGGATTTTCCAGTCCAGAAGGCACGTTAGAAAGGTCGTCAAATCTCGGATGGAGAAGATCAAAACCATTTTTAACAAAATTCCGGGAAACAGCACTAGTATCCGCCTGACGCCAAGAATGCCAATCAGCTAAAGGTGAATTAATTCGATAAAGCCGTAAACTAAAAGCCAAGACAATAATTAAAACGAGGGCTAACTTCTTCATCGCTTGATTTCTTTTAATTCTTTATCTTCGTAAAGGAAAACGTAAGTCTTAGGCTTATCTTCAGTCAGCTTAAGAGTTTGATCAAGGTCGTCAGTCCTCTTGACAACTAAAGTTTCATCTCGATAGATAAACCACAAGCCATCTTCTAGTCCCACAGGAAAAACCCAAGCTCGACTGAGCCGAAGAGGGAGATTGACAAAATAGAGAACCGCCTCTTGAGGAAACTCAGCGTAATTCGAGCTTAAAGCTAAAAGGGTTTGGTTGGAGAGCTCGCCGGCTTGACGCCAATCCTCCTTAACCCTAGTAAATTCCCGATTATAAAACCCAGCCAAGAGGCCGATTAACAAGCTGGCAATCACTAAACCGAAGATAAAATGGCGCTTCTTGAGAGTTTGATAAACCCAGTTTATCCCCAGACCAATCAAAATAAAAAACCCTAGGTTGGCTAAATAAACATACCTCTCGGCGATGTTCCCTAAACCCAAGAAGGGTAAAAGGAGGATGATCAGCCAGCCGATTGAGAAAAGAGTCAATTTCGTCAACTTCAAACGGGAGAGAAAAAGCTTGACTAGAAAAAGGCCAGCGATCAACAGGGCGACAGCCATTAGTTTATGAGACCGCAAAGAGACACGGGTAAGATCATAGACCGGCAGAAAACGAAAACCAGCGATGAGCTCACCAAGATAGCCAAAAAGATTCCCAACAAAGTTAAGGGCAAAATACCTAAGATTGTAGCTATAGTCTCCACTTAACCAATGGGCCTGGGCAACATTGTTTCTGAGCCAAAAATAAACTACTGTTAAAAAACCAAAAGGCAAATAGGGAACCATTTTCTCTAACCAGCCAACTGATTTTTTAAACTGATGAAAAAGAAAATCATAAAGAAGAAGCAATAGAGGAAAAACAACCATCAGTTCATGTGAGGCTAAACCAAAGATAAAAGCTAATAAAACGGCAACGAAGAGAAACGGTTTCCATTTTTTCTGGCTCTGGCGCCACTGGAGATAAGCAATAAATCCCCAAAGAAGGAAGAAGCGGGCCAGAAGAATTGAAGTCGAAGAGATCCAGAGGACGGCTTCCGAATTAACCGGATGGACCAGAAAAATCAGGCTGGCAATAAAGGCAACCAGTTTTTTCTTAGACAGGCGCAGCGTTAAAAGATAGGCGCCAAGAACACAACCAAAATGGAGAGCAAAATCAAATAAATGATAACCGGCTGGGTTGAGGCCAAAAAAGGGCTTAACTAAAAGGAAATAGGTTTTGGCTAAAGGCCGATAGAAAAAACCCTCAGCCGAAAGAAAGAACTGGGGGATATCAGCTATCCTTGAGGTGGCTGCCCACCGGAGCCAGGTAAAATCGTCGCCAACAAAATAGTTAGCCAAGCCGGTTAAGAAAACCAGGAAGGTTAAGAAGGCGAAAAAAACAATAGGAACAATCGGCCAATTGATAACTTCAATCGCCTCTTTGACCAAAGATTTTCTTCTGGGAAGATAAAAATTAATTGTCCCAACGGTAATGCCTAAAAGAATCCAAAGGGAGAAGGCTACTTTTGAAGCCTCAAAAACATCAATCAAAACCGCGTTCAGCATTAAACCTAGAACGCCGGCAGTCATCCCAATGACCATGCTTCGGCCAAAAAGAGCCTTAATCCTGGCTAAACCCTGCTTGGCTAAAAGCCCCAGACTGAAGAAGAGGCCTAAAAAGGCAAAAAAACCTAAAAGGCCCGTCTCGCCTAAAGCCCGAAGATAACTACTATCAGTGCCGACATCGATAGCCGAATAGCCAGAGCCTAAAAGGGGATTACGTTGAAAAGCTTTATAGGCTCGAGGCCAAGTTCCTTGAAAGCGAGTGGTGAAGGAAATATCATAAACAATCGCCCTTTGAATTAAAAACTGGCCTGAAATGGTCGCGATTTCCGAGGACATGGTGGCTGTTTTCAAGGATTTTCTGATCATCGCCACTTCAGTCGCCTCAGGCGCTTCCTTTTGAACTAACGGTAACTGGATGAAGCCCGTTCCTAAAGGCAGTTCTTCTACTTCCTGAACCGCTTCTTCTTGGACAGCGGCAATTGGTTTACCGGTGCGAGCATCATAAACCACCTCCTCTACTCTGAAAGTTTTTCCGAAGCGTCCTGAAGCTCCGGAAACATAACTCATTAGAATCAAACTAATTAAGACCACCGGGATAATCAGCCATTTCTTTTTCTGGAGATATAAAACAAGAGAAATGGCCATTAAATAAACCATAAAAGAGATTCTAGACGCCGTAAAAAGGAGGAGGATAAAACTAGCAAAAACCAGAACCAGGAGAGGAATTTTTAAGGCCCATCTCTTTAAACCGAAAAAAAGACTCCCAAAAAGAGCAATCACTAAAACCAAATAGGCAGCCAGGTCATAGTGGCCAGCAAAGGTAGAGGTAATCCTGGCGGTCTCGGGTAGATATAAAGGCACGCCCTTGGCAAATTCCTCATTCATCGTCAGAAAGGCGGGCCAGCCCAAGAATTTTTGCCCAAAACCGTAAAGACAAACCGCCCCTAGAGCGACGGCGGCAACCAAGAGATATCTTTTTACTCTCTTGATATCTTTGATGGTGGAGGCGGCGACAAAGAAAAGAATCATGTATTCAATCCGCCGGAGATAGTGAAGAATGGCTAAATGAGGGAAGAAATTAGCTAAATGAGTCCTTAAAAAAATTAATGAAAAGAGAACAGAAATACCTCCCACCAACCAATAAACTCCAATGGGGATAACCAAGGGGGGCTTGAAAGTCACTTTCCGTCGCCAAAGCTGAATCAGCCAAAAACCAACCACGGCCGCCACCAAAACATCTTCAAGCCTGACATAAACCCAAGTATTACTGACATCCACTAAGGGAAGCTTGGGATAAAGAGGAATAAAAAATAAAAGAAAGCTAACCCCAATCTCTAAGAGATGTTTATCAAACCACGAAAAAAATTTAGAAAATTTAAACGTGGCAGGCCATTTTAAAAGCTTTTGCATAAGTCTTTTTAAGGTATTGATTGTTGGTTAAAACGCCTATCAGCCAGGCTCCGGCGGCTTTAACCTTTAAGCAAAATTTTAACACACTCAGCTGCCAGGGGGCAAAGTGTCTTTGGTAAAAATAAATCAAGCCTTGATAAATTCCCCAGACGGCTTTTTGTCTCCCCTGCCAACTGTCGGCAGAACTCCCCCGAACTAAATGATAGATTTCCGCCTCAGGACAGAACCAAACCTGCCAACCCGCTTGCTTAAACCGATAACACCATTCGACTTCTTCCATATACATAAAAAACTTTTCGTCCAAAGGGCCAGCTTTTTCAAGCGCCTCTTTTTTGACTAATAAGGCCGCCCCCATCAACCAATCCACTGGGGTAGCCTTAGCCGGAGAAGAAAAGAGGAAGCGGTCGCCGGTAAAAAGCCAGAAGAAAACCCTAAACAAAGTGAAAAAAGACGCCGTTGAAGGCTGTTCACTACCATCTTTATTGAGAAGCCTAGGACCAATGATCCCGGCTCGAGGATGATCTTTGGCAAACTCGATTAACTTTAAAAAAGCATTATTTTTCAAAACTGTATCCGAATTCAAAAGCAAAACATATTCAGCCTGAGCCTTTTTTATCCCCTGATTATTAGCCTTAGCGAAACCCAGATTTCTTTTATTTTTGATTGTTCTTAATTCTTTATTCTTGGTTCTTAATTCTTCTAGCATTACCACTGACTCGTCAGTGGAGCCGTTATCAACCACAATCACCTCAAAATTAACCCCTTTTGTTTGGTTAAAAATCGAAGCTAAACAATCTCTGAGGAGTCTTTTTGTATTGAAGCTAAGGATAACGACTGACAAATCCATTACTGAAAAAGCCTGGCCCTCCCCAATCGGTAGCGTAATTCACGAACTTGCCTTTCTTTAATCTCTCGAGCAGGGACACCGCCGACGACTTTCTTAGGAGCAACGTCCTTGGTCACCACCGCTCCGGCGGCCACGACCGCGCCTTCGCCGATTTTGACTCCCGGCAAAATGGTAGCCCTGGCACCAATAAAAACGTAGTCCCCAATCGTTACTGGCTTCTCAATGGGACGAAAATCTTCATCATGAATATCATGGTGAGAGTTATAAATTAAAACTCGGGAGGCAATATCAACATGGTCGCCAATCTTCAGAGGGGCTCGGCCATCTAAAAAACAGTGATCACCAATAATAGTCCCCTGGCCAATCTTCACCCCGGGCGGATAAAAGAAATTACACCACATGTGAATAATCGAACCCTGACCAATTTTTACCCCGGCTAACCGATAGGCCAACCTTCTGAACAAATGACTGGGGACATGACCCACCCAGCGAAGCAGCATCAGTTTGAAATCAAGACCGATATTAAAAAATCGATCAATGATCTTGGGTGTTGCCTCTCTCAAGGTCAATTCCCTCCCCATTCTGTCTTTAAAAATCCCCACTTTTCGCCTCCTCGAGAACTCTAAGGGTTTGTCTAGCGCATTTTTCCCAACTAAATTTTTTTGCCTGCTGAGCGCCTTTTTGACTTAATTCTTGCCTATTTTTGAGAGCTTTTTTAATCCCTTCAGCAATCTCTTTCGAACTATGAGGGTTAACTAAGATACCGGCCTGGCCCACGACTTCCGGCAAGCTGCTCACCTTTGAGGCCACCACCGGGCAGCCAAAGTGCATCGCTTCCAAAAGAGGCAAGCCAAAGCCTTCATAAAGGGAAACCAAAACAAAACAAGTCGCCTTTTGATAAAAAGCAGGCAAATCTTCATCGGGAACAAAGCCAGTAAAAACCACTTTTTTAGTCAAACCTAACTCTTTGACTTTTCTGAAAATTTCTTTATAGAGCCAGCCCTTTTTGCCAACAATGACCAGCTGGAGATTGGGATACTGGGAGACTAGGAGACTGTGGGCTTCGATGAGTTTAACCAGATTCTTTCTTGGCTGAAGCGTCCCCACATACAAAATAAAGTCGCCTTCAACACCGTATTTTTTCAGATTAGCCGCTTTTTTTCTTTGATCCATTTTAAAACCAGGGTAGGTAACCACGACCCTCTTTGCCGGCAAATGATAGTACTCCATTATATCATTTTTAGCGGACTGACTAATGGTCAAGATCTTTTTAGTTTTTTTAACTGAATAAGCTGTCCACTGCCTTAATTGCCATAAATCACGTTTTTTAAACATTTCTGGAAAATGAATATAACCAAGGTCCATGATCGACATCACCGTCGGACAAGGAGCCCAGCGAGGCAAATAATGGCCTGGAGTGAAAAAAACATCCGGTTTTGGTTGATGAAGGTAGAGGTTTAAAGGGAGGCTAATTTGGGTCCAAAATTTTCTTGGTCCCACGACCCGGTATTGCCACCGCTGGCTTGGTTTGGGTAGGTCATCGAGAGGTTTATTTTTCAAATAAACAACGACGTTGGCTTTCAGTTTAGCCAGGGCTTGAAGAAGCTCAAAACTATAGACATTGCTACCGACTCGGTTCTCAACATTGGCCTCGTTGCCGTCAATACCGATCAACATTTTCCTCCTGGATAAACCACCTTTAACTTTCTGCTAGGAATTTTTAAGAATTCCAAGACGTCTTTTTTGGTGGCTTCAGAATCACAAACAATTAAATCAACTTCTTTTTTCACCCAGGCCAATCTTCTTTTTTGATTGGCAACAATATCATGGCCGCCCTTTGGCCGAAAACTCTCTGGATACCGATAGACAATCAAATCATGAATGGTGGTTACCTTTTTAGCTTTGGTTGGCGGTTGAAGCCAATCCGAAGAGAAAAAAACATCAACCCTGCCAATCAATTTCTCAAGAGACAGAAGGTGGAGTTTATTCCAAAGAAGCTCAAGCAATAGAGGAGGAAAAAGAAAAGTCTTTATCTTGACCTGTTTCTTGTTTTGAAATCTCTCCAGGTAATGATCGAGAATTTTTTTCTTGCGCAAGGAAACGCCAAACAAAACATATTGGTTTTTTTTATCAATTCTGATTAAGCTTTCCACCAAATTTCGGGTGTAATGGGCTACGCCGGTTCCTTCATGAATCACTTGGGAAACATCAATCCCAACAATCATTTGGTCTCCTTAGCTAGTTTAATTAATTGAATCAAAAAGGCATAAGCAAAAAGAGCAGCGGCGTACCAAGTCAATCTCTCGGCAGTGAAAAAAATCCAAAATTGGAAAAGGGGTATGGCCAACAAAAGCAAAAGCAAACCAATAACGGTTGAAAGTCTCTCGCTTTGCCGCCAGAGGACTAACAAAAAAATTAACCCAAAAACTAAATCTTGAACCTTCATTCTCTTCTCCAAGAATAGACGAGACCACCAAGAGAAACCACTAAAGTGGCCAGCGAAATAATTAGTCCCCAATAAACATATTTTTGGGCCGCAAATTCTACCGTTGCCTCAAAATCTCCAGCTTGATCAATCACAAAGCTGTTAATACTATTATACCTCACTCCATTCGGATAATCTTCTGGATTATACCTCACTCCATTCGGATAATCCTCTGGATTATACCTCGCTGGACTATGCTCTTTTGAAGGAATGATTTTCTTTCCTATTTTAACCTGCCAAAGACTATCGAAGGCTTCCGAAAAAACCAGGCTAAAAGGCACTTCGCCATTTTTAACTTGAATAAAATATTTGGCTGGATTAACCCACTGCCAGCTAATTTCTCCTTCACCTTCGGCGAGGGAAAAATGGTCTTGATGGGCCGGGGTTTCGTAAACGGCAATCTGATCAACAACCTCAATCTTTTTTAGCCAGGAAATTCCGTCTAACTCCTCTTCTAAGGCCAGCCGTTGTTGATGGCTGTACTCTCGATCTTCAAGAAAAATTTCTTCATCGGAGTCAAAAGGGATAATGACATATTTAACTCCCATCAAGGCTAAATCTTCCTGGGACGGCAGCTCTTCAGCATTAATCGCTGGATGACGAGAGTCTCGAAAACCAAATCGCTGCTTTTTCGGTAGCCAAAAAGTGCGAAAAAACTCATCCTGATTATTAATAAAATCTTTAAGCTCTAAATATTCTTGGGGAAGATTTTTAGTTTGAAAAATGCCCCCTAACTGGCCCAGCCAGGCTGGCCGGATCAAGAAAAGCCAATAGAAAATGAAGAACCCAAGAATAAAATACTTAGCTTTTGGCTTTTTCTTAAAAATCTTGACTATTTGTTCCAAAGAAAGAGGGATGAGAACCGCGTAAGCCAGGGCAATCAACAAATAAAATTTGGTGGGGTCGCGAAAAAAATTCATCCCAGGAAAATTCTTAAAAAGCCAGAGATAAATTTCTCCTAAAGGGGATTTTGAGCCCTTGGCTAAAAAAGCGCCAACCAAGCCAAGGAGAGTAAAAAACAAAGTTTTTTTATCTCGCCGTTGCCAGAGAAGAATCGAAAAGGCAATCATCGGGATCAATAAGAACTCTGGTCTCATAAAATAGGTTTTGCCAAAAATATTCTCTGGCCAGTTGGGGTGGAGTAAAGAAAGGCTGTTGGAAAAATCAGCAAAGCTGAGAAACTCCACCCAGCCTGATTCCCCAAACCCTAAAGGCAAAGCGACTCGTCTGATCAAAATAAGGGGTAAAAGCCAATAAGAATGGAGGCCTAGAGCAATTAAGAGAGGCAGAAAAAAAAGAATGAAATATTTTTTCAGCTCCCAGCCGATTTTAAAGAAGGAATAAAGCAAAATTACTCCCATGGTTAATAAAGCCATCCTGGGATCAAAAGCAATTTGGAGGCCTAAAGTCAAGCCCGCCATTATTCTCAGTTTGATGCCTGAAGTTTGAATCGTTTTAATAAAAAGACTAAAAACCAACGGGGCTACAGCGTAAGCTAAGGCCAGCCCCATTTGGCCACCACCCACCACCATTAAAATATAGGTGTTGAACAAAAAAACCAAAGGGGCAATAAACAGAAACTCATTTTTAGGAAAAACCATTTTCGCCAAATACCAGGAGCCAAATAGAGAAAGACCCAGAAAGGGGAAAAGCCAAACCAGCCTCTCAATCAAAACAAAACTCAAGCCTAATTGCGAAAAAAGACCATCAAGAAACAAAGGAAAATAGGAAAAGAGGAAGGGGGCGCGGTAATAGCCAAGGGTCCCTGGCGATAAAAAACCATCCCAGGCGTAAGGAAAAGAAAAAAATTGGTCTAGATTTTCTTTAAAATGAAAGCCTAGATCACCAGCAGAAATAATTCCCAAATTAATTACCCAGGCAGAAAAGGTAGCCAGGATAAGAATAACGATAAAAATCGCTTTTCTCACTTTTTAAAGGATCCTACTATCCCTTGGATGATGCCGGTTAACAGGAAGACAAAAGTATAGTCAGCAAATCTTCCGGGCTCCCATCCGCTAGTATCAAGGACCATTAAAAACGGGCATATAAATAAAATCGCAAAGGCAAGGATAAAAGAGGCTTTGCTTTTTAGATTTAAGGTTATCACCGTAATCGGCCAAAGAATAAGAGTCATCACTTGGATATTGATGACGTTAATGAAATAAGCCGTTTGTTTAAGGTAAAAGGAAATTACAAGTAAACCCGATAGAAAAACAAACTGAGGCTGTTTGGCAAAAAAATATTTTTTAGCCTGGTGATATTGATTCTTAAGATATGACTTTGCGTTTTTCATAGACTAGATAGCCAAGGCCAAAAACCAATAAGATTAAGCCAGCAATGGCAACGCCAAGATAAAGCAATCGCTGAGGCCAAAATTCTAAAATGATTTCATAATCCCCAGCTTTTTCAATTCGCCAGGCGTTAGCATAACCGTTAACCAAAAGGTGTTTTTCTTCCTTGATTGGTTCTCTAAGCCATGTTTCCCAAATCCGGTCTTTGGCCTTTGGTCTTTGGTCTTTGGCAACGATATATGCCTTCCAGAAAGGATGGAACGTCTCAGAAAAAATCAAAGTATAAGGAGAAGTTGCTCCCTTGACGCTGACTTTGTATTTTGTGGGGTTGATCCGCTTAAAGATAAGATCAGGGTTTTTACTGGCCGGTCTAGGAAATTGGGTTTTAAGAACAAGAGGGTTATTGAAAATTGCCTCTATCTTGACATCTTTATAGGTATTGGTAGTAACCAACCCCTCTGTCTTGGGCTGATCAGCCAAAAAAGCAATCCCGGCAAAGATGCCTGTTTCATGAGGGTTAAAAGTCAGCTCATAATGTTGAAAATCAAAATCTTTTCCTAAGTTTGCATAGGGCTGGGTCATCACTCTCGTCACGTGAACCTCTCCTCCTTGCTCCTTAATGGCTTCAACCAGAACTGCCTTATCGAAGTCTTCCGTCAGCGATTCCCAAACAATCATTCTTGGAGCTTCTCCTTTTTCTGTTTTATAGTCAAAAGAAATCCTATAACTGGCCTTGGGATCAAAGTCTTTTATGTCAACAAGAGCAACACCTCGTTCCATTTGGTTAGATTCAACCTTTAAAGGGCCAGTGCTCATTGATAGATTTCTAGGCTCAAGGGTTTGGTCAAAACGTAAAACATGAATTCCCTCTTCAAATCTTTTTTTCCCAAAAAAGACCCAACCCTCTTCTCTTCCTTGGATATCAATAATCATTGGCTGGCTTTCACCCGAGGGAAATTCAAGCTCCATGTTTAAGGATTGATCTCTAAATTCCCAGTACTTATCCAAGTCTTGGTAGGCCAAAAACATTGAATATTCGCCATTTTTAGGAACATTGAATTTGTATCTTAATTGAGAGGCCCTCCTATCCTTCCCAATTACCTCTCTTTTCCCAAAAACCTCTTTCTCTATCAAGCCAGCTTTCTGAATAGACTCTCTTATCCTTGTCTTGCCCTCCTCAGGCATTCGATGAATTAATGAAAACATAAACGGTCTTTGTTTTTCAATATTGGCACCGATTTTCGCCAGGATACCCGCGATATTTTCTTCTTCATCCTTCATTTCTTTAAGCAGCGATAGTATCTCTCCCATTTCTTGCTCATATCGAGTTAACGTCTCGTCAATGTAGAAAGTCTTCCCTTGATTAAGGAGGCTTTCTACTTCAACCAGCCTTTTGTTAGCATAAAGAAGTTTAAGATCAATCAAGCTAGCTAAATCTGAGGTTTTTGCTTCAACTCTTTTTTCCTTCCAGATTATATAGGGATAAAAAAGATGGTCGGGCGTTAATCTAATAAAAGGGAAGTGAACCTCTTGATTGTAGCTTTCTTCTGGTAGGCTGGGATCAACCAGCCTAACATTAATCAAAATATTGTCAGCTCTTTCTAAAATTTCATTCTTTTCCTCCCCCAGTCTAATATCATTGGCAAAGTAGACTTCATTTCGAATCTCAAAATCGCTAAATGATGCAAGATTGATAAAATCTAAGTCCTCGCCAGCTACGTAAGTGGCTGCTTGGGGGGTAAAAATCTGGGGCAAAAAATACTGATCATCTAGTTTGTAAAAATCCAGCTTACCAAAAGTTTGCTCTAGCTTAATGTTGGGATGATTAGCTAATTGCTTTCTTATATATTCAGCCGACAGGTTGCCAAAAACGCTGGAGTCAATATCATTATGCAAGAGGAGATATTTCACATTTTGCAAACCTAAAAGCTTTTCAATCTTTAAAACCTTTTTCTGAAGTAATAGTTTATTAACGCTGTCTTTTATTAATTCTCCTGGAACATAAGCGCGCTTAATTGGTTTCTCAACCAACTCGTTTAAGACGTCAACACCAACATATTTCTCCTCGTCATCCCAACGGCAAACCTCCCAATTACCTTGAGCCGGTAAAGAAAAAAGTTTAAAGTCAGTCGGCATTTGATTGACCCAAGCAGCCGCCTCAAAATAATCATCTGGAATATTATGATGAACGGAAGAATCAAAAAAGACCTTTTTTGACAAAATCGCTTCTCCAGTAAAAAAAGGAAAATTATAGATAAGATAGAGAAGAAAAAAGACCACCACTAAAATCTTACCTGTCATAGCTGCTTTTAATTTTTTGAAAAAGCGGTTAACTGCTTCGAGGCCAAACCCGGCAAGGAGCGAAAGGCTTAGGCCTAACATTATTCCGAATTTTAAAAATCCGGTTCTAAAAATGACAAAGCCAGGAATGTAGCGATATAACCACCAATTAACTATTTCCAATGGCTCATGGATACCTTTTGAAAGAAACAGGGCTAAAAGATAAAAGGCGGCTAAGAAAAGAAGGGTTTTTTTCTCTTTAATACCAGCTTTTTTAGACCCCAGGAGGACAAGGCCGGCAATTAATAGTAAGGTCGGCAAAAAACTTAAAAGAATCAAAATTGGATTCTTTACATAGGCGGCGTCATACCCAAAAGAAGGGCTCCCCCAACCTGGCCAACCATGGAGCTGGAAAAGATGGAGGAAAGAGGTGTATTGAGAATAATTTTTCACTGCCCATTCCAAAGACATCCCTGAGGCAGTAAACCAGGAAAGACCTTCTTTAAAACTAACCAAAAGCGGCGCCAACCACCAAAGATTAGTCGAGATAAAAAGAATGGCCGATATAAAGGCGAATTTAATCGCCCGTAGCCTTTTTTCTTTGCTGTCAGCTGTTAAGAGATAAAAAACAAAATAGGCAAAAAGGGTAGAGTAAATAATCAGAAAATAACTGGGCATATAGTTGCCGGTCATTAAAACCAGCGAGCCCAAAACCAGAAAAGCAGCGCCTCTTAATATTTTTTTTGACTTAAGACCGTTGATAAAAAGTGCCAGAATTAAAGGATAAAGAAGGTAGGCAGAAAACATAATATAGGAAGGGATAGCCCAGCGCAATAATCTTTCGGAGTTGAAAAGGTAAATGACAGCTGCCGTAGTCGCCAACAAGCGTCTTTTTGAACCAAAAAGAGAAATGGCCAGAAAGTACATGGCCAAACCGGAACCAGCGAATAAAAGAGAGAGGAGGATTGCCTCAGAAATGCCCACCGAGACCCCTAAAGTCTGCAAAAATTGCAAAAATATCAGTGGAGGAATTAGTAGTGGCCCGATCGGATTATAGCCTTCTCCACCACGAAAGTTCCAGAGGAAGCTGTAGCGCTCAATCTGGAAACTAGGATTATATGGCCAGGCACCATGATCGCCACCAAAAATCGGTAAGCCATCACGAAAATAAAATAAAGGCACCATCCCTAGAAGGGTAATAACCACCAAGGCAAAAAAATGGGGCTTTAATCTTTTAATCATCCAATGAAATCCAACCTCCCTGGTTATCTTTCAAGATTTTATCAACTTTTGCCATTTTTTTCCATCTAAAAAATCAAAACCTCAATTCGCTTTTACTTTCTAAAAGTTTTAGAGGTGATTTTTTTAGGGCCACTCAAGGCTGAATTGATAATCAGTTTAAAACCGACTCTCGCTAACCTCACCAGATACCAAAAATCTTCAAAAGAGCGAATTTTTTGAAGCGTTCTTAAGGGGTTTAAAAAGCTAATGAAGCGAGCTTTTAGGAACCGGGAGTGGGCTAAATTTCTTATTTGGACGAGCTCTTCTTTAGTGAAATTCTTGGTATCACAAGGAGCGCCTTCTTTATAAAGCTCGGTTTCATCTTTTGGAAGAAGGTCCTCTTTTTTAAAAACCTCATAAACTGGTGTCCCCCACCGGGGGGCTAACCGATAAAAAAGAGCAAAATCAACATCCGACTTGATGGCAAAATTAATCGTATCCTCAATCTGTTCTCTGGTTTCGTAAGGAAAACCGATAATGTTGGTGGCCACGGTCCACATGCCAATCTTGTTGGCGTATTGGGTTAACTCTTTGGCCTGCTCAAGGCTGTAGGGCTTTCCCACCCACCTTCTCATCTCCGGATTGCCAGATTCGATCCCAAAAGTAATCCGGTAACAACCGGCTTTCTTCATCTTTTTTAATAATCTCTTATCTAAAGTCCAATGAGCAATCCCGTTAGGAGTCGCCCATTTAACATCTAGCTTTCTTTTAATAATTTCGTCACAAATTTCGTTCATTCTTTTCTTGCTAATCGACATGCTATCATCTTGGAAATGAATCTCTCTGATACCGTAATCTTTTATCAGATGTTCTATCTCATCAACCACTTTTTTAGCACTCCGGCCCCGCCAAGAATGTCCCCAAACAGAATGGATAGCGCAATAAACACACCGGCCGGGACAACCCCTGGAGGTAACCATTGAAGTTAAAGGATGCCTCATCGAAAAAGGATCATCAGGAGTATCATAAATTTCCATCGGCAACAAATGACGAGCCGGAAAAGGAAGGATGTCTAGATCTTTAATAAAAGGCGTTGGTGGGTTATGAATTACTTTCCTATTTTTCCGATAACTAATACCGGTGGCCTTTCGCCAATTTTTCTTTTTAACCATCGCTTTAGCCAATTTGAGCAGGGTAATCTCCCCTTCTCCTCTAATCACTAAATCGACGTTCTTATCTTTTAAAATGATCTCCGGATCAATTGAAGAATGGGCGCCCCCAAAAACAACCAAGATTTTCTGGTTAACCGCTTTTACCAGCTTAGCCACTTGATGAGCATCCTCAGCAAAGGGAGTAAACATGGTGCCGATACCCACAATCTCTGGATTATAATCTTTAATGTATTGTTTAATCTTTTTTTCTGATAAACCAATTCTGATCCCTTTCCCTTTTTTCTTGCGGGTCTTAATCCCTAGAGCAAGGGCGTCTAAAATTTTAACGTCGAAATGGTGCTTTTCAAGATAAGCAGCTAAATAAGCCAATCCCAGAGGCGGATGAGGGTCAATATGGGCCGCCTGATAAACAGTCACCGGTGGATAAACAAGAAGGATTTTCATTCTAGATCTACATATAGCCTAATTTCCTTAATCGCTCCATAATCTTTTCCTTATCTTGACGCCGACCAATTCGCTCGGTAGTCTTCTCTAAATCTTGCTCCCAAGCAGGCACTTCAGCCGGCTTGATTGTCGTCCCCTTGGCCCCTAAAGAACGATAGCCTTCTTTATAGAGTTCAACATAGGGAATTTTAAATCGATGAGTCGCCTCCCAAACATCACCTTCGCGAAAATGAAGAATGGGGTGAACTCGAGTGTGAGGAGGTTTCTTCCTGGGAGAGAAATAAGTTTCGTTGGCACGCGCTTCTTGTTCGTCCCAACGAATACCGGTAATCAAAGCCTTAATTTTTCTCTTCTCCAAGTAAATATTCATGGCCACGGTTTTCATTAAATGATTGCCGACCAAAGACTCGGGTTCAAAAGGAAAACTCTTCCCTTGAAAGCCCAACCGCTTGAGAGCCAGCTTGTTTCTCTGGTTTAGTCGACCGACCTCCACCGGATCACCGACTTTTTTAACCTGCTTAAGAACGTCATCATTCTGGACAAAATCAACTTTTACTCCCCATTTTTTAGCCCATTTCTTAACAAAAGCGATTGTTTCCTTAAAAACCTCTCCTTCATTGATGAACATCGCTCTCGGCAAGGGAAAATTATTTTCCTGACAAACCTCTCGCAGGAGCCACAAGATTAAAGTACTGTCTTTGCCGCCTGTCCAGGCAAGGACAATCCTCTGATGAGGGTATTGCTGGAAAGTTTTTTTCAAAACCTCTTTGGCCTGCTTAACTTTCTTCTCGATTGCCGGTAAAGAAGGTCTTGGTTTTTTGGTAAAGATCGCCGCGGGGACCTGACTATCAAAATCAACCGGAACTTCCATTCCTAAAAGATGAAAAATAGTCGGGGCTACCTCCCAAATTTTTAATCCCCTAACCTCCTTGCCTTTTTTCACTCCAGCGGCCCGGCAAAGAAAAATTCCCTCGCCTCGATGATCGGCTGTTCTTCTCGCCCGGCCCTGCCTCGCTGAACTAATCAGGCTTTGGTTAAATCCCTCTTGAAAGACATAACCCTTAACTGCTTCCAAAATAAGATCCGGAGCATTTTTAATATAAGGCCCATCATAAACCTCTTCTCTTTTGTAAACTCTTTTAACAATTTTCTTTCCGGTCCGAGGATCTTTTAAGAGAACTAGCTTTTTGATTATTTGCTCCCGGATTTTTTCATAATCGGCTCTCTTAACAATCCCTTGGGGCTCTCGACCAACCAGATTAAGGCGGACGCTTTGACCGGCAAAAGAAGCAAACCAGGCCTTAGTTTTTGACCAATCAATGTTACCCGCGCCAGTAGCTTCAGCGATTCTGCCTCCCACCGACTTCGAAAGCTGATCAACCACCTTCCCTAACCCAATCTTGGTTAAAAAGTTAGCCAGGTCAATAGCGGCTGCCTCGGTTAAGCCCATTTTGGCTAAAAACGATTGGCTTGACCTGGTACTTAAGAAACCCGCCTTCTTCAGATAATTATTCAAATAAACATCATTTTTTAAAGGAGCAAAACCGTGATCAGAGAAAACAATCAACGAGGTTCCTTGACCAGCCTCTTTAAGAAATCTTTCGATCGCTGTTTCAATTCGCTGATAAATCTTTAAAATCTTTTCCTTTTCTTGCCAAAAAAAATGCTGGACCCGATCAGTGGTCGTAAAAACGACAATTCCTAAATCCCAGGATTTCTTTCTCATTAACCTAAGAGCGGCTGTTTCTCTTTTGGTAATAACATTGATGGTTTTATCAAGGTAAATATTTTTCTCAGAAACTACTTCACCCTTATCACCATAATCAATTACATAATCATCTTTTATCAACCTCTTCCTCAAGCTTTTAGGATAAGTAAACTCGCTTTTAAGATCGGGGGTTTGCATGCCGGTAATCATTGTTCCTTTAATTTTTTTAGGCGGATAGGTAATGGGAACATTAATCACAAAACTTTTTAGATTTCTCTTCCCCAAAATTTCCCAAACCATAGGTTTTTTAATATCAGTGGAGAAAACCGGACTGCGCTGATAGCCCTCCCAGATGAAGAAATCAAAAATTCCGTGTTTACCGGGGTTAACCCCAGTAAAAGCCGAGACCCAAGCCGGGGGCGTTAAAGGAGGAATGGTACTCTTAAGCTTACCATAACAACCTTCCTTTATTAATTTTTGGAATAGAGGCAATTGGCCTTTTTTCACCCAAGGCTTAATTAAAGAAAAAGTAGCTCCGTCAAGACCGACCACCAAAACTTTATGCCTTTTAGCCATCATCTTCCTTATTTCGGTTGAGCCAGATAGGAAACTCTAATCTTATCCTGATAATCCTTGAGAGCGGTCCAGTCATCAACCCTCTCTTCATCCCAAAGAAGCTGTTTAAACTTAAAGCGATAGGTTTTAAAAAGAAGTTCGATGAACGGTTTGGTTGGGCTGGCAATCAAATTAATTGGGTTGATCGTATTTGATTCTTCGGTATGGTCTTCATAAAAAAAGACCAGACAGGCACTCGGGGGAGCGGTGACCGTTCCCATCTTTTTGAAAGTCTTTTGGGGGTTAAAAAGATGTTCAAGTTTAATCTTCGGAATCACCCTGAGTAATCTTAAGAAGAAGTGGCGCCGGTTCGGATCTCGAACAACCAAACCCTTTTCAATAAAGGTATCTAAGAGAAAATGTTTTGGTTTAATCCGCTTTACCTGCTCTATTAATTCAACCTGCCTGACGGTATGGTAAAAAAAGCCAAAACATAAAATGGTGTCAAAGGTCCCTGGTTTTACTTTAGGCAAATAATTAAAGATATCATCTCGAATAAAGTTAAAACTCCGAGACTTAAAGCCGAAGGAGGTTAAGTTTTTTCTAGCCAATTTAACCAGATAGTCTCTGCCCTCAACCCCGGTGACCTGCTTAGCGCCTAATTTTAAGCAGGCATAGGAAAACCTTCCGTCATGGCTGGCAATATCAAGAATCTTTTTACCCTTGATTGCTTTCTGGTTACGATTAAGTAAAATCTCAGCCCGCCAATTTAAACGATTGAGACGACTACTGGTTTTACTGGTTTCTAAAAAGGGGGTGCTTCCGTAGTTAATAAAAAAAGTCTTTTTCATAAACTGATCCTCCTAAGAAAGTTTTGGGCTTTCTTTTCCCAACCCCATGTCACTGCCTCGTTAATCGCTTCTCGGCTCATTTTAGCGTATAAATCTTTCTTTTCCAAGAGGCTGATAATTTTTCGAGCAAAAGCGCGGGTATCGCCGATTTTAGCCCGCAAAAAACCCTGAGGATAGTAGGTCTTAAAAACCGGTAAATCAAAACTGACGCCAGGCAAACCGCAAGCTAAGCCAGCGGCTGGAGCCATCCCACCGCTGTCATAAACGGCTGGATGAAGAATAATTCTGCTTTTTTGCAAAACCTGATGCTTGTCATCACCCAGCATAATCCCTAAAAACCTAATATTCTTCTCTAGTTGATGCCTTCTGATTTCTTGCCTCATCTTTCCCTCCATTGGCCCTAAGCCGATAATCGCCAGTTTTGCCTTTGGTTTCCGCTTAACCACTTCAGCCCAGATATCAATCATCTCGACCACCCCTTTTTGAGGATGAAACCGGCCCACAAAAACAGCATCATAAAATTTTTTGGCTGGCTTTTGGAATTTTTTGAGATGTTGGTAATCAATGCCGCCCTTAACCACAAAAACGTCTTCTTTTTTCCTTCCGGCTTTAACAAACGGTTCAACGTCTGGCTTGCTGGTCACACAAATCAGATCAGCATATTTTTTGACCAACCAGAAGACAAGCTTCTGGGAAAGCCAATAAATCACGTCAGCAAGCCTGGGAAAAACCAACCCCCTTTTATAGCTCCCTCGAAACCCCTTAAAAGGATTGGGGGCAAAAAGATAAAAGCCTGCCACCCATTTCGCTTTTGGAAGCCATCTTTTGAAAAAAAACCCAGGAATTGAATCCGGATAAAAATCAGAGGCCGAATAAATAACCACTTTTTTATTTTCGAATTTCCCGGCACTAATTACTTCTCTAATTTTCTTAACTCCGACAATGGTTCGCAAAAGATATAAGGGATAAAAGCCAAGATTTCGGAAGCGCCTTAATTTAATGAGATAAAAATTGACATTTTGGAGTCCGTTAGCCAAAGACATCTCATGGCCATCTTCCCAGGTAAAAATATTGACTTCAAAACCTTTTTTTCGAAAAACCTTAGCAAAGTTAATGAAGATATCGTCACCTCCGCTTAACCCCTCTGGCCCCCAAACCCCATTGGCAATAATATTAATCGCCGTGCTTGTCAAGATTCCATCCCCCTTTTTGAGGCTTTATTTCTGCCATTTTTTAGTGATCTTAATAAATCCGTCTAGGCTTGCCTTAACCGCCTCTAGTTCGGGATGAAAATCGATTTCGGCCCAGTCTTTTTCGCGAACGGTGTGATAATGAACAGGAAAGCCTTCGGTTATCAATCGTTGGACAGCCTCTAGCCAAAAAACTTTGAGGCCAATACCATCCCTCATCATTGCCTCCATGGTGGCAACCATCTTTCTGGTACCATTTCCCAAGAACCTAATCATCCCAATTGACTCACCATTGGCCTTTTTGAGATCGATCTCCTTGCTCACGGTGTAAACCCTGTTTCTTTTGGTAATAACCTTCATATGTTCATGAAGATATTTTTTCTTGCGATTAATCACCATACAAACTTCTTTTTCTTCTGGCGCTGCCAAAAGTCCCTTAAGCACCCGCGGATGAAAAATATCGTCACCATTAACCACAACCAACCCACCCCCCATCTCCTGTCTAGCCATCCAAAGGGTGGCCAGATTGCTACTCATCTCGTAAAAAGGGTTATAAATAGTGGTAATCTTAAAATCTTTGTATTTTTTAATTTTTGCCTCAATCTGTTCGGCTAAATAACCGACAACTAAAACAACCTCTTTAAGCCCACATTCCTCCAGGGCATCAAGCTGGGCCTCAAGGATCGTTTTGCCGTTGCCTAGATCAAGCAAGGGCTTCGGGGTATTTTGGGTTAAAGGCATTAACCTCTCTCCCCTGCCCGCGGCTAAAATTATTGTCTTCATTCTGGTTATTTTAACACCTCACTCATTAATCTATCAACGCCAATTTTTTTAAGTCTCTCTATATCTTCTTTATATTTCTATTTTCAGTCAATGTATTCCCTAAACCACAGTTCCAAATTTACCATCTGCCAGAGTTTCAAGCCAAATTTTTCCCCGGAATCAGTCCTAATCATTTTCTCAACATTTTTTAAATTAAAAAGGCCCCGGCTTTTGCTTTTTGAGCCCAAAAGGATTTTCCGGGCATAATCTTTAAAACTGCCCTTAAACCAATCGTCGAGAGGAACCGGAAAGCCAACTTTTTTCCGCCAGACGATCCTTTTGGGCAAGATACCCTCAAAGTTTTTCTTAAGTAAAAATTTGGGGACATCGTGTTTTTCACTGATTTGATTACAATTTAGAAATAAAGAGACAAGCTTGTCAGTCAGTGATTTCCAGGGAATTTTATCTCCAAACGGGATGCCATTAACAAATTCTACTAGCTCATGATCAACAAAAGGAACTCTGCCTTCAACACTGGCCGCCATCGTAGTGGTATCAATCTTGTGTAGGAGGCCTAAGAGATGAAGCTTTTGGAAAACATAAAGAACGCGCTCATAGAAAGAAAGATCTTTTGTTTTTTGAAAAAATGATTGAAAGACAGCTATGCCATACTGGTCGTTTTTAACAATTTCATTCACTTGGGAAGAAAAAATTTCCCTCTGTTCTTTAAGGGGAGTATAGCGATAAAGGTAAAGAAAAAACTCAAGCTCGTTTTCTGGGTCAAAGCCTTTGTATTTGCGATAAAGATTAGGCAGAAATCGCTCTCTGGCCGAAGTCGGAATCAGTTTCAGCCGCTGGTAATCAAACGGACTCCTAAAAATCCGGCCGTAACCACCAAAAAGTTCATCTGCACCCTCGCCTGAGAGAACAACGGTAAAAATTTTTTTCAACTCCTTGGACATCAGATAAAGAGGCACCTCATTAGGGACAGCAAGAGGGGCATCTTTGAACTTGATTAATTTTGACATTAAATCGATATAGTCTACTCCCTTCAAAATAATTTCTTGATGATCAGTCTTGAATCTTTTGGCAATTCGGCGCGAATAAGTAAGCTCATTAAAACCTTTCTCGGCAAATCCAATAGAAAATGTTTTCACCGGCCTGTTTGAATAATTGCTCATGATGGCAACAATAATACTTGAATCAAGCCCGCCACTTAAAAAAGCCCCCAAAGGAACATCGCTAATTAACCTCCTTTTCACTGATTTCTTAAGAAGCAACTTAGTTTTTTCTAGATAAAATTCAAGATCCTCTCCCTTTTTATCTGCAATAATGGGCAAGTCCCAATACCTTTTTTTCTTTACCTTCCCCTCTTGCCAGACGAGAAAATAACCGGGTGGCAAACTGTAGATTTTCTCAAAAAATGTTTCTTCACCAACAATATACCGGAAAGAGAAGTAGCTGCCTAAAACCTTCAAGTTAGGTTTCTTTTTAAACTCGGGGTGCTTAAGAATCGCTTTTATCTCTGAAGCAAAAACCAAGTCCCCGCCAAGGAGTGCGTAATAAAGAGGTTTAATACCCAACCTATCCCTAGCCAAAAAAAGTCGCTTTTCTTTCTTATTCCATAAAGCAAGAGCAAACATGCCATTAAGGCGAGAAAGGAAGTTTTCTCCCCATTGTTCATAGGCATGAACCAAAACCTCGCCATCGCATTTAGTCTTAAACCGGTGGCCAAACTTCTCAAGCTCTCTTTTAATCTCTCCGAAGTTGTAAATTTCGCCATTAAAAATTAAAATCAGGTTTCCTCTCTCATTCTTGATTGGGTAAATTCCAGGGGTTAAATCAATAATACTTAGTCGCCGCATCCCAAAAGCAATTTTATCTGAAACATAAAAAGCCTCATCATCTGGGCCGCGATGTCTAAGTGTCCCAACCATTCTGGTTAATAATGGTCGGCTGTTCTTTGATTGTTGGTGGGTAAAGCCGGCGATGCCACACATTTTATCCCTGAGCTTCTTTCTTTTTTTTAATATCTTTTAAGAAGCTTACCAAGATCAGTTCTTTTTTCTTCTCCCTTAAGGTTTCGGCATAAACAAAGAAAAGGACTAGCCAACGCAAATGGCTGGTTATGGCGATCAAAAGAAGGGTATAAGGCATTAAGTTAAGAAAAGCGCCCAAGACAAGGATATAGCGAAAGGTAAAAAGGAAAGTAAAAATAAAACCTGATTGGTCGATGATACTCTTGAGTAGGCTGTCAAGGAGGACAATTCTCTTTTTAGAGCGGGCAAATTTTTCATCCAATTCTTTTAGACCTTGCCAAGCGTTAAAACCAAAAGTACTACCGTATCGGGTATAAAGAACGGTGGCAAACAGGTGTCCAGGGAAAGCAAAAAGTCCTACCATTAACCAAAGGCTATCTTGCCGAGAATAATAAGCCCCCAAGGTAATGGCCACCAAAATCAAATTCTGAGAAATTACTTCCAAAATAGGATCAAGCCAGGCTCCTAATTCGGTCATCATTTTTTTTCTTCGGGCTAAACCGCCATCAACAAAATCAAAAAAAGAAAAAAGGGAACAGAGAATAACAGCAATAATATTGCTCCTGTGATCGCCCTGGGTAAAAAGGTAAAGGGCGGGAAGCATTAAAAAAATAAAGCGACCGACGGTTATCTGGTTTGGCGTCACCGGAGTTTTAAGGAAAAGAGAAACAAATGGTTCGGAGAGACTTCTTTGGATTTTAACCCAGTTTTCCTCGATTGATCTAAGCATCTTACCTCCTAAATTTAGCTATCAGGTATTTAATTGCTCGAATAACATCATTGATATCCTTGAGAACTAAATTGGCGGCTAAGGGAAGAGAAACCGTTCGCTCGCCGACGAACTCGGCATTAGGAAAATCGCCTTTTTTGAAGCCAAATTTCTTCTGGTAGTAAGGGTGAAGATGAACCGGATAAAAATGAACCCCGCTACCGATGTTCAGTCTTAATAATTGAGAAATAAACTCGTCTCGACTGACTTTTAATCTTTCCGGCCGAACCAGAATCGCGTAAAGATGGCGAGCGTGAAAAGTCTCCTTTTCTTCTGGGGCGGGAGTAATCAATTCTGGTACCTTTTTAAAGGCTTGATCATAAAGCTGCCAATGTTTTTTTCTGATCTGGGCATTTTTTTCCACCCGAGCCAGTTGATGAATTCCGATGGCTGCTTGAAGATCCATCATATTGTACTTATAGCCCGGAACAATGGCCTGATAATGACGAAAAACTTTAATAGAATAGCGTTTGTAAGCGTCTCGGGATAAACCATGAAGGCTCATGATCTTAATTTGCTTAGCCCAGGTTTTGTTATTGGTGGTCACCATCCCGCCTTCACCGGTGGCCACGTTTTTGGTCACGTAA
>CAZMIZ010000004.1:0-111379 GCA_964566925.1 uncultured Gammaproteobacteria bacterium
GTTATTGGTGGTCACCATCCCGCCTTCACCGGTGGCCACGTTTTTGGTCACGTAAAAAGAAAAGGCGGTTAGATCGCCAATGTTGCCAATCTTCTTTCCGTGATACCAAGCCTCAAGCGCATGAGCCGCATCCTCAACCACTAAAAGCTTATGTTTCTTGGCTAAGACCATAATCTTATCCATTTGACAAGGCCGACCGTGAAGATGAACCGGGAGAATCGCCTTAGTTCGCTGGGTAATTTTTTTCTCAATCTCAACTGGATCAATGTTCCAATCATAACGATCAATATCAGCAAAAACAGGCTTGGCTCCACAATGGAGAATGACATTGGCCGTGGAACAAAAAGTCATCGGCGAAGTAATCACCTCGTCACCCTCTCCCACTCCTAAAACTTTTAGGGCTAAATGAAGGCCGGCCGTACAAGAGTTAACCGCCAAGGCGTGCTGGCAGCCAATATATCTTTTGAACTCTTCTTCAAATCGCTCAACTCTGGGTCCGGTCCCCCACCAGCCAGACTTTAAGGTGGTAACCACCTCTTTAACCTCTTCTTCGCCTACGAAAGGGGCGCCAAAGACTAAAAACTTTTTTCTTTTCTTCATCACCTGGCTAACAGCATTTCAGCGATAAATAATATTAATCACGACTGGGCCTGTCTCGTTGCTATCCTTCTCAAGGGAAAGAACCGTACTTTCTTTAACCGCCAGCTTTTTAAGACCCTCTGTATCCAAAGTAAACTTGAAAAATGAAGAATGGCCGAGATTATAAAGATGAGCCAAGAAATAATCTGGCTTGTAATATCTAGATTCAAAACTCAAGGCAGCCAACACCTTCTGAGGCTTTTTAAGCCTGAGAATTTTGTAACTTGAAAGCCTGCCTATTCCCCAGTTAGAGGGTTTGCTCAAAACATTGGTTTGCCCTCCTGGCGCATAGGTACTACTGTCATCGCTTTTAACTTCAAGGAATAGAAAGCGCTTGCCTTTCTTTTGATAATCGGTGAAGTGTTTTTCTTCATCAACTAAGTAGCCTCTAATCGCCGCTTCACTTCCCTCGGCATTAAACAAACGCATATCAGTTTTAATTTCTACTTTTTCAATCGGGTAAGGAAAATCAAAAAGAAATTCAAGTAAATAAGGGGGTTTATCCGGGGTAAGATCGGGCTCAATCCAAGTTAACCCCCCACTTTTTCCCAAAAGAAATTTCTTCTCGATTTCTGATACTTCTTTTTGATTAAAATTGGAGTTAAAAAACTCTTGATCGAAATTAAGATAAAAATTATAGAAACTCTCCCGGCCAAAATTAATCACCGCTTCAATCGCCGGATTGGAGTGAACGGGAACTTCGCCTATCCCTTCAAATTTTAACTTTTCCGCCCCCCCTTGAATTCTTAAAGCCTCGATCTCGCCTGAAATTCCAAGAGGAAGTGATTGCGAAGGATCTTCAAAAACTAACCTTTTTGCTTTTGGCAATTCTTCATCTCGAGTGAATCTGTAAAGATAGTGTTGGGGGATACCTTGATAGTCAGAAACTACCTTATCAGCCATTACTTTTTCTGGAAAAGCCTCCAAGAAAAACCGATAACGATAATTAAAATCTTCCCAAACAGCTGGTAACACGCCAGGGTTGCCAACGTAGCTATAGTGAGTGGGGAAAATCAAAATCACTTCTTTGTACTGCTCCTCTAATCTTGATACTTGCTCTCTGAACTTCTCGGGATCAGTAATGTCATTAACCACAAAATCGGTTTCCCTAAAATCAGCTAAATACCAAGTCGGGTAGCCGCCTTCCATAAAAACCAGAACTCTGTTTTTACCAATCGTATCAAGATATTTTTCAATCACGGCCACACCGGTTCCTCTCATTAAATTAGAATTCGACTTCACCACAAAGTAGTCTTCAAAATAATAAACATCGTAAGCCAGGAGAGTAAAAATTATTCCCAGAAAAAGATAAACGATGAGGCGATTAAATTTAAGTTTTTTTAGTGCCTCCAGCAAAAAAACAAACCCTGAAGAGGCAACCAGCAACAAAAAAGGAATAAAAGTAATAAATACTCTGGCTACGTTAGCGCGATAAAGGTAAAAAAGAGTATAACCCAGAAAGGCAAGAAGAATAAACTTTTTATAATTAAGCTTTTTGAAAAAACTAAAAATCCCCAGAAAAAATAAAAAGGCAACCACTCTGCTCAAAACTGGGATCCGATAGGGAAAAAAGGTGGCGTGGGGACCAAAAATTTCTCCGAAAGGAGTGCCTCGGAAAAGCTCTTTAAAATTTAGAATCGCGGAGACGATCTTTGATTCAAGCGTGGGAAAATTTGGAGGAAATTTACTTTTAGTAAAATACAAAAACCCGTCCAAAGAAGAGCCTAAGGGGGTATTAAGCACCAGATCGTTAACAAAATAAGAAACCGAGGCGAATAAAGGAATCAACAAAAACAAGAAAAAGTAATATCTCTTTTTAAGAAGGATAAAATCCTTACCCCTTGATCCTCTAAATCGCTGGATTGTTTTCCAGGCAACCAGGGAAAGAAAAACGATAACTAAATAAAGGTAGCCAACCGGGCTATAAGTGGAGCCATTGCTGAGAGTAAGAAACAAAAAGACAGCAGTAAGAGCCAGAAACTTGGGGTTAAATTTTTCATGAGCTTTAAGAAAGTAATAGATCGCCCCAAACTGAAGGGCTAAGCTTAAAGAAAAAAGAATAATCGAATTTCTGATAACCACCAAAACATAGGCATTAGTGGCCAAAAGAAAAGGAAAAAACAGACCATACTTACCAAAGAAAAAATCACCCAATTTTTTGGCCATATAAAGAAGAAAAACAAATAAAAGAACGGAGAGAAAATGCCACCTTGGAATAGACAAACCAACCAAAGAAGAATAGCCGTGGGTAACAAGAGTATAGATGGTATTAATCCAAGGAAGTCCTAAGGCGCTGCAGGGATGTAAATTCCGGGAGAGAAGGTATTTCTCCATCAAATACTCATAGCCTTCTTGAGGAGTAATGTTTTGAATCACTCTCTCTGCAGTTACCAAACCAATTTGATCATCAGCTAAACCATTAACCGGATGGTAAAATTGGGTGAAGAAAATAATTAGAAAAATAGCTAAATAAAAAAAGCAGTTAATTTTTTTCATGGACTAGACCATATAGACTATACTATAATAACAGATGATGACTAAAATCAACAAATATTTCTTAAGGCTGATTGTCTTAGTTGTTTTAGCCCTAACTGTTTTTCGATGGTTAATTTTATTTTTCCTGGTGGGCCTTTCTCTCCCAGTTTTGCTTCTTTCCCGGGTGGTCCAAGCTAATCTCGGCTATCTGACTTTTGATATCTACCGAACCAAATTCCCACTGGTTTATATGAATCCTGAGTTTGCCGAGCGCTACAAAACCATGCGGTTTGGTTTAATCCTTTTAGCTGATCTTTTAAGTCTTTTACTCTTTCTTTTTTTCTTTTATAAAATCACGCCCAAGAAATTTTTTCGGCCCTTAAAAAAACTTAAGTCGCCTTTATTAAAACTTAAAAAACCAAAATATTATCTCGCCGCCATTATCTTAACCATCATTCTTTGGTTCTTCTTGCTGATTCCTGCTTTAAAAATTGGCTTAGTTGCCAAAAGCCTTATCGCCTTTCCCCGAGAAATGATCTTCCTCATCCAAAATAAAGAATTTAAGGCCGCCGAAGAAAGGCTCAAATCAATTCAAGCAGAAGTTCAGGTCCTTGATAAAAATTGGAACCGGCTTGGCTGGATGGGCACCGTTCCTTTACTTGGAGGTTATTATCAAGATGCCAACAGCCTGATCGCTGCCAGCAGTCACGTCATTAACTCAGGCCTGATCATCGTTAAAATTATTCCTGATTTGCGGCTGGAGTCTTTAGAAGAAACAGAAAAATTGCTCCCTCAGATTGAAAAAGCGCTCGACAGTTTCTCCTTAGCCAAAGAACAAATCGATAAGATCAATCCCAACCACTACCCTCAAAAAATAAGGGGTAAGCTGATTAGGGAAAATATCGTTCTTCTCAAAGACAGGCTGGAAAAACTAGAGGAAATTAGGCTTGCCTTTCGACCAACCATCAAAATCTTACCGGAATTTATTAGCGGCCAAAAAAAATTCTTGGTCTTCTTTCAGGAAAATGATGCTCGTTTGACAGCCTACGGTATTTTCCGTTTAGAAAAAGGCAAAATTATTCCCGAGATGTCCGGTAATCTTAACCAACCAAGACTTAATGAAGCTTCCCTCCGTTTCTATCAACAGGTAGGGTATGATGGTGTTCTGATAATTGACGATAAATTTTTGGTTGATCTGTTTTGGATTCTGGGCCCGACCACTGTCTATAACCAAACCTTAAGTAGCGAGCTTAGCCCGGAGTGTAATTGTCCTAGCATTGTGGCTGATATTAAAAAACTGCCTCCAGCCAGAAAAAAGGAAATCATCGGAATCTTTTTAAACGCCGCTTTAATCAAATCACTTTCTTCGTCGCCAAAAACCCAGCTTGAAATTCTTTTCACCATTCTAGAGTCGGCCCAGGAAAAACACCTTCTCATTTACTTCGCTAACCCGGAGATTCAAAAAGCAACGGAAGCCGTTTTAGAATGATAAGAAGTGCTTCAATTTTTTCTTTAAAAAATCCTTGGTAAAAAAGAACTCCATCCGAAAAATCGCCAAAGGTAAAAATCCCCGACCAATCCGGAAATTAAGAAAAATCTTAATTGGGGGAATCAAAAAAAGAGGTAATTTTCCAAAAAAACCAATCGCCTGATCACTTCGGGCAATCCGCTTGACCAGCCACTTCGGCAAAATCGGAATGCTGGTTAATAAAAGGGCGTAGCGACTATAAAAATCTTTTTTCTTAGCAACCAACTCCCCTGTTTGGTAAACAACGAATTTTCCTTGATTAATAGCCTGAATATCTTTTTTCTTAATTAAACCTGCATCAAGGGCAATTTCGTTAATCTTCGCTTTGGGGAAAAACAAAAGATTATAACAGTTAATCATGTCTGGACGGATCTGGTTGTAGAGAACAATTGCTTCCTTAATCGCCTTTTCGGTGTCATAGGGAACACCTAAGATGTGATCAATCATAAACTTAATCCCCGCCTTTTTACACAGCTTGGTCGCTCGAATGATCTGATCATTAGTCTCGTGGCGGTTATGAACCTTTTGTCTGATTTCCTCATTGGCTGATTGGATGCCAAACCAGAGGAGATCACAACCCCCTTCTTTAAGAAGTTTAATCAGCTCCGGCGTTAAAACCTGAACGTGGCCAAAACAAGTGAAAGGCAGACCAACTTTTTTCTTATAAAGAGGGATAAACTTCTTTAGCCAAGCCGGATCAAGAGCAAAGATGTCATCCTCAAAGAGAATATACTTAGCTCCATATTTTTCTTTTAAAAGAACTAATTCTTTAATCGCCCGTTCAGGACTCATCCGCCGGACATATTTCCCTAAGCCATGATAAATTTTCCTCATCTGTTCGTTGCCACAAAAACTACAGTTAAAAGGGCATCCCCGACCAGTGAAAAAGTAAGTGTGGGTAAAATAATGTTCGGGAAGATAACCACGGAATAATTCCTTGTCAATAAAAGGGAGTTCGTCCAGGTCTTCCAATAAAGGGCGCAAAGGATTCCTGATGACTTTGCCGCCTTTTTTGTACCAAATGTTTTTGATCTTAAAATCTTTTTGACCCCTTTTTAAAGCTTCTAGTAATTCCGAAAAAGCGGCTTCACCTTCGCCCAGACAAACAAAATCAACTGCTTTTTCTTTAATCACCAACTCTGGGACGAGAGTGGTGTGGACACCGCCAAAGATGATGGGGATTTTGGGATACCGCTTTTTAACTTTCTTGGCAAAAGCCAAAGCCCATTGATAATGAGCGGTAGTGCAAGAAAAGCCAATTAGATCCGGCTTGATCCGCTTAATTTTTTCTAAATTATCCTTTTCCCGACTGAAAAGTCTGGCCAAGAATCCGTTTCTGATATAAGCCCGGCTGAACTGTTTAGGTTCAAAAATGAGCTCCACCTGATGGTCCTTTTTCTTGAGATGGGCAGAAAGATAACCCAGGCCTGGAATTTCATCTTCAGCACAAACAAAAGCGATCTTCATTTTTTTAAAATTTTCCTCCTTCTTTGAAAAAGTTTATAAATTCCATAAAGACCAATTATATACAAAAGGTTAAAATTGCCAAAATAACATCTGACCAAATTAACTAGATAATAAACAGGTTTATTATGGAAAAACCGGGTAAGCAAAACAGGCTGGCCGGCATCCATGGTAATCGCCGCCTGGATCTGGCTCATCACCTCATTCCTTAAATAAAAAAAATGACAATCAAAATTCATTCCGACTCCCAAAGACGATAAAGAACGTCTCCATTTTTAAGTTTAATTTCGGTCAAAAGCTTCCCTTTTGGCTCAGTCTCATAAGAGGAAACAAAAAGAGTTTTTTCATCTGTTCTAACCATCTGCTCGTCGGCGACGAAGAGATATTTGTCAAACCCTCTCGGATTTTGGTGGGTTTGATAAAAAGGAGGTTCAATTTTCCCATAAATGAGAAGATATAAATAGGGCTGACCGAAAAAATTGGAAATAACCACTCTTTCATAATCCTTCTCTCTCGCAACGACGGCTTGAACCATTTCTTTGTTACCTGCTTGCCAAGCAAGGGCATATTTTTGGGGATAATGAACCCAGTAGAGATGGAGATAGCTTAGAAAGAAATAAAAGCCAACCAAACCGCTTAATAAGCAAAATCCGTAAAGATATCGCTGGGCCTTTTGGGAAACGATTTTAAACAGCGCCCAAAAACCAAGACTGGGAATGATGACTAAAGGAACCACCATATTCAGACTCCTAATGCTGTGGGGGGAAGGTTGAGCTAAAGAACTAACAATGGGCGCCGCTAAAAGCCAAGAAAAAAGGAACGCTTTTGTTTTCCTCGTCTCGGTTTTCAAAAGTTGCCAAAGGCCTACCAAAACTAAAGGGATCTCAAAAAAGTAAAGATTACCCATCTCCCCCACCCCATGTCGAGGCATCTGATCGCCTCGAAAAAACAAAAAATCAAAGGAGAAATGAGCCAAGTAATTTTTAATGAAAATCATCAAAGCCTTAACTGGCTCCTCTCCCAATAAAGCATTGACCATATAAAACCGGGCCAGGGATTTTGGTAGGACCAAAGTCAGTAGGATGGGCGTCACCAAAACCAAAAAAGCAATCACTAAATGAAAGGGCTTTCGCTTTGACAACTTTTTTCGGTAGAAAAAGGCCCAGCCAAAAATTAAAGGAATAAGAAAAAGCTTAACAGCGCTATAGGTCAACATCGCTAAAAAGAAACCAATGGCCATTGCTAAAAAACGGTTTTTCAAAAACATCAAACCGCCGAGAATAATAAAAAAGAGACCTAAATTGGCTTCAAAGCCCGCCCGAGAAAACTGAAGGTGCCAGGGGGAAATGGCCAGAAAAAGAGCCGCCAAAAGTGAATAGCGAAGAGCGAATTTGGAATTTTTAAAAAGTTCTTTGACCAATAAATAAACCAGGAAAACGGTCAAGGTGCCAAAAAAGGCTGAAGGAAAACGAATAGCAAACTCGCTCAGGCCAAAAACGGCCATCGAAAGCGAGACCAAATAGAAATATAAAGGTTGTTTATAGTCGCCAAAAGATTTAAAAACGATCGGTAGAAACTCTCCGGATTCATCTCTCCCGGTTTTTAAGATAGAATAAGCATTATAGCCAATTGAAGCTTCATCCCAATAAAGCCCCGGTGGATTGGAAGAAATTTGATAGAAGCGAAGGGAAAAAGCTAAAAAAAGAATCAACCAGAGAACCTTCTTCATTTTATTTTCTCAATTTCCGGAAAGGTAATATAAAGATTGGCTGGATATCGCCGGTGGCGCGGCGACCAGGCTTGGAAAAACAGCTTTTCTCTTCCATTGGCCCGAAAGCGCATGGAAAATTCATAATATTTTCCTGCCTCCTGAAAAGTCTCCCCGTGGACATTTAAATAAGCAGGTGATTCATAAAATGTTCCTCGGGTGGTTTCCAGAGAAATGTATAAAATGTCGCTGTCACTAACATCTTTTGATTCAATATAGGAATAGAGTCGCCAGTTCGGCCTAGGCTTTAACTTTTCCTTCCAATCAGGATCAATCGATTCGGCTTTGATCTTAAAATGAGCCACATATTCCCCCTTTCCCAATTCCAAACGCTCGCCAAATTGATTAAAAATATAGTCGACCTCAGGGTTATAAGGAATCATTTGAGCCAGGCCGTTGGGAGATTCCTGGTCGGCCACCTGGATTCCTGGCAAATTTCTCTTGTCAAGAGAAAAGAAGTCCAGCCCGAACTCAGCTCCAACCGTATCTGAGGGAATAAAAATAACCCTCTCTATCTTCTCCCTTAAGTTTTCCGGGAATCGAGAATCATCTAAATTTAAAGAATAATAGTGTGGAAGATTATCCGGATCGATCTCGATCTCCCTGATCCAAAAAATCTCTTCTTTCGTTTTCAAACCAATGGCAGCATACTTTCCCCGATCAACCTTGAGGGCAAAGTTAATCAAATTGACTCTCGAACTATTCTCCGATAAATCCGGCAAAAACACCTCAAGTTTCGCATTCCCTCTGAAAATTTGCCCCCTCAATTCTCCTCCCCCCGCTCTCAAATTAGCAATTCCCTCTTTATCAAACCAGCCTTCAGGACTATCGGAGAAATTAAAGCGCCTGACCGGTTCGGCGTTGAAAACATCTTCTCTATCAATCCCGACACTCCTCTCATAAGCTTCCAAAACTTCTATTTCTTGGATTTCAACTCTTTTGTTAATGGTTAAAGGGTCAACAACAAATTCTAGTTTGATAAAACGGGCATCAGTGGGTTTAAAGAATATTTTCGAGAAATTATGAGTATTAAAACCAGGCGTAGCCAGAGAAAAAACATTTTGCCAAGACGCTCCATCTTGAGAGGTCCAAAGGATAAAATTTTGAGGAAAGTATTGATTAAAATTGTAATTGATTGAGTTAACGAGATGCCTTTTCCCTAAATCAAGTACAAGATAGTCGCCGGTTTTAATTGGCCCACCCCAAACCGTTTGTTCATTTCCATCGAAGGCAAAAGCAAGGTTTTCACCAGAAATGGTTGATGAGGTTCTCCAATTCGTTTTGTTTTCAATTTCCCTGGTTGCCACCAGTGGACCAAAGTAACCCAGCTTCCAAATATAGGGCTCATGGAATCTCAAGGTAGGCCTGATTTTTTCCACTACCAGCCAATCACTAAAGCCCCAAGGGTCTTCGTCTCCAGTTCGCAAGGGCACATACCAGTTGTTTTTACTGATTCTTTCCGGAAAGATAGAATAATTAATTTTCAAGAAAAGGGTAGGGTCAAGGTAATGGTTAACATGATTAAACTTTTGCTCCATGCTGAAATTTTTCAACCTTACTAGGGTATCACCCCTTTTCATATTAAGAGTCAAATACCGGCCGGCGTCCTTAAAATTCATCACCACCTGCTCGGGAAGAGTGTAATACCATCTAATCATTGGTACCATGTGCTTCAAGTTGTAACCGACAAACAAAATTAAAATTAGCCCCGCAACTGAAGTCTTAACAATCACTGTTAGAGGGCTTCTTCTGATTCCTAATTTCCATATTATCCGAGTAACCGCTTTTCTTGCCAGACAACTTAGGCCGCCCATAGAACCGGCAACGGCCACAACATAAAGCGGGAGCCAAAAAGAGTGATAACGAGGATAGTGCAATGGAAAAGCCGCGTGAGCAAACTTAACACCACTGACAAGAAAAATGTCTAAGGCGCCAAAAGCAACCAGGTAAAGGTATCCCTTTCGGTAGCGAGAAAGAAGTAGAGAAACAACTAGCCCTAAAAGAAGAAGTCCTTCCGTCAAATGAGCATAGTCCTTATCTCGAGTGACAAAATAGGCCGTCTCGTGAAAATACTTAATCGCCACCGGCAGTTTTGGGAAAACAATCCGGATCCCAAAATAGCTATTCATCGCCCGCCAAAGAAAAAATAAAACCAACAAAAGAATGACGGCCACCCCTAGGGCTTTAAGGTGACTCTTAGAGGCTCTTCGAGCTGAAGTTAAAAGTTTTTTGAGTCGAGCCCGCTTTCTAAAAATAAAAACCACAAGGATAATCGCCAATTGATAGGCAAAGACTAAAAAACAGAAATAACTACTAAAGAAAATGGCGGTTAAGGTCGCCAGGCCAAAAGCTAAATAAAGAAATTTCTTTTCTCCTTGATCAAAAATGATTTTGTAAGCTAAAAGGCTTGAAAGAATGGCAAAAAACATCATTGGTATATATTCCTTGGTTTGATTAGAAAAACTAATATGCTTTAAAAACCCAGCCAGCATGAAAGAGGCTAAAAGGCCCTCGATTTTACCAAAAAAGGTCTTTCCAAGATAGTAAATCAGGATGATGCTTAAAACACCAAAGATGTAAACAGGCAGCCTATAGCCTAAATCAGAGTATTTGAAAAAATAGGCAGAAAGTTTGATCAGAAATAAAAAACCCGGAGGTACTAAAGAGGTGAAGGTAAATTCAGGCACTACCCGGGCAAACTCATCTCGCTCCATTGGGTAGCTATTCAAAAGAGGAATTCTTAAAAGCGCCCCAGCCAGAACAATCAGCGCTAGCAAAACTCCTGTGTAGTCTTTTTTAAAATATTTATAAATTTCTTGTTTCATATGTCTTGTATCTGTTTTTGAAATATTCCTCAATTATTCGAGAGAAGAGCTTCCAGCCATGTTCAAAAGTCCTTGATTTTGCCTTACCTCCAGCTCTTCTTCTTTCATGACTAGAAACCTCAACTACGCTCAATCCTTTGCGCAGGGTGTTGGCTAAAAGTTCAATTTCTATCTCAAGATCCTTGGAATCATATTTAAAGTCGCTAAATACTTCTCGGCGAAAAGCTTTATATCCGTTTAGCGCGTCGGAGAGATAGCGGCCATGGAAAATCCCAAAAACTAGGGTAAGAAAAACATTGCCAAAAGCCCTAGTTTTATTATATTCATCGCTTCCTCCATAAATTCTTGACCCGACGACTAGCCCAGCTCCTTTGTCTAGGGCCTCCAAGAATTTAGGCAAGTCTTCTGGTCGATGAGAGTAGTCAGCATCCATCATTACCAGATAGTCCCCTTTTACCTCGCTAAAACCGTTCCTTAAAGCATTCCCCTTGCCGGATTGGTGCAGATTTTTTATCACTTTCGCTCCTTTTTTCCTGGCAATTTTCGCAGTTTTATCCCGACGATGATCAACAACAACCATCACTTCAAAACGATATCTGTTTTCTTTTCTCAGTCCGGAAATAGTCTTGTTAAGGTCATCCAAAACCAAACCGATTGTTTCTTCCTCATCTCTGGCTGGGATGACAACGCCAACTTTTTTCATTTTATTTTTTCAACCTCAGGATAGGTAATATAAAGGTTGGCTGGATACCTTCGGTGACGTGGCGAAAAAGCTTGAAAGAAAATTGTCTCTTTACCATTAGCCTTAAAGCGCATCGAAAATTCATAGTATTTATCCTTCTCTTGAAACGTTTGTCCACGGATAATGAGCCGGGCTGGCGGTTCAAAAAATATTGCCCTCGTTGTTTCCACAAAAGCATATAGAATGTCGCTGTTGCTTACCTCTTTAGGTTCAATATAGCTATATAATCTCCAAGGCGGAGGAGACGGTAGCTTTTCTTTCCAAGAAGGATTAATGGCATCTACCTTGACTTTAAAACGAACAAGATACTCCCCTTTTTCTAAACTTAATTTGTTGCCGAATTGGAAGAAAATGTAATCTACCTCAGGATCGTAAGGAATCAATTGAGAAAAACCATTGGGTGACTGGCTGTCCCTGACTTGTATCCCTGGCAAGTTTCTCCTATCTAAAGAGAAAAAGTCCAGGCCAAAGTTTGCCCCAACTGCATCAGAAGGAGTAAAGATAATTTCCTCAATCTTTTCCGGTAAACCCTGAGGAACTCGGGGATCATTCAAGTCGAAAGCATAATAATGTAAAAGATTGTCAGGTTCCAGCTCTATTTTGTCAAGCAAAAGAGTTTTCTCCTTTGTTCTCAAGCCAATAGAAACATATTTTCCTTGATCCACCCGAAGGGCAAAGTTAAGATAGTTTACCCTTGATTTTCCTTTCGACAACTCTGGTACAGAGACACTAATCCTTGCATTTTTTCCTGAAATTTGACCTCTCAACTCCCCTTTTTCTGCGCGCAAATCGGTCACCCTCTCACTGCCGGCCCAACCCTCAAGATTCTCCGAAAAATTGAAGCGTTTGATTGGTTCGGCATTAAAGACGCTCTCTCTATTAATCCCAACTTCTCTTTCATAAACCTCAAAAGCCTCAATCTCTCGAATCTCGATCCTTCGGTTGAGAGCAAAGTGGTCAGGGATAAACTCTATCTTGATAAAGCGAGCCTTGGTTGGTTTGAAATATACTTTGGAAAAGTTGTGAGGGTGAAAACCTGGGGCGGCTAAAGTAAAGACGCTTTGCCAACTTACCCGGTCTAGTGAGGTCTTTAAGATAAAATTTTGAGGAAACAAGGAGCTAAAATTATAATTAATGGAGTTTAAAATATGTGCTTCCCTTAAATCAAGCAAAAAGTAATCGCCGGTTTTAATTCGCCCTCCCCAGACAGTTTGGTCGTCCCCGTCAAAAGCCAAGTTTAAATCTTCGCCGGTGATATTTGATGACGCTTTCCAGCCACTCTTGTCTTCTAGCTCCCTAACCGCCACCAGCGGGCCAAAGTAACCCAGCTTCCAAATATAAGGACCGTCAAACCTTAAGGACGGTCTAATCTTTTCAACCACCAACCAATCACTAAAACCCCAAGGATCTTCGTCTCCGTTTTTTAAAGGTACATACCAGTTATTTTTACTCGTTCTTTCTGGAAAGATAGAATAATTAATCTTGGCAAGTACCTGGCGATTAAGGTAATGATTGACCTGATTAAATTTTGTGGCTACGCAGAAGTTCTTAACTCTCACCAGGGTGTCTCCTTTTGCCAGATGGCGATTTAGATATCGACCGGCATCTTTAAAATTAGTCAAGAGGACTGTCTCTGGAAGGGAATAATACCATTTGATCAACGGCAGCTGATATTTCAGGTTATAACCAACAAACAAAATCAAAATCAGGATAGCGATTGAATTTTTAATCATTGGCGCTGTCAAAGGCTCTTTCCCAATCTTAAACCTTTCAAATACCCAAGCGGCTATTCTTCCGGCAAATTGGATCAGCACGCCTACTGAAGCCGCCACGGCCACAACATAAAGGGGCAGCAAGAAAGAGTGATAGCGAGGATAGTGAAAAGGATAAGCGGCGTTGGCGAATCTAGCCGTGTTAACCAGCAAAATGTCAAGAGCGCCAAAGGCAATCAGGTAAAAATATCCTTTCCGATAACGAGGGAAAAACCAAAATAAGATTGCCCCAAGGAGAAAAAAGGTCTGGGTGAAGCGAGAATATTTAACATCCATGGTAGCGAAATAGGCGATATTTTGAAAATAGCGGAAGAGGGCCGCGGGCTTTGGGAAAGTGAGGCGAATGCCAAAATAGGCATCAAAAGCTCGCCAAATGATCAAAAAAAGAAGGAGCAGGAAAGTGACCGATCCTAAGGCAAGAAAAAGGCGCTTCTGGGATTGGCGAAGATAATTTAATAGTTTTTTGGCCTGGGAGTAATTTTTGAGAAAATTAAGCGCCGAAAGAATAATGACTTGATAAATTATCACCAAAAAATAGAAATAACTGCTGAAAAAAATGGCCATGAAGCTAACCAAGAGGTAGGCTGAAATATAAAGTTTTTTATCCCTCTCGCCAAAAAGGATCTGATAAACCAGAGTAGTCGAAAGGGCAGCAAAAGACATGAGGGGAACATACTCAAAGGTCTGGTTAGAAAGACTAATATGAATAAAAAGACCAGTAAGAATAAGTGAGGCCAAAAGGCCCTCAATCTTGCCGAAAAAGGTTTTCCCAAGATAGTAAATTAAAACTATGCCTAAAATGCCAAAAACAAAAATGGGAAGTCTATACCCCCAATCAGCGTAGTTGGCAAAATAAGCAGAGGTTTTAGTAAGCAATAGAAAGCCCGGAGGGATTAAAGAGGTAAAGGTAAATTCAGGCAATAATCGGGCAAATTCGTCACGACCCACCGGAAGATTATTAAGCAAGGGGGTTCGCAAGATAATTCCTACCGAAACAATTAAAACTAATAAAATTTCGGAAAAATTATTTTTGAATTTCATCACCAGAGAACTCTTTTTAGCCATTATACCTTTTTATTTTTAAGCATCGGTTTTAAAGTGTCTAAAACAGCCATAAAAAGCCACTTAACCTCGGCAAAATTTTTACAATCAAACAAAATCTTCATTATCTTAGATGGTCGGAAATAAAAACTAAAATAGGCCTTTTTGTAATAATCAACGACTTTATTGGTCGCCATGCCCGGCAAAGAATAATAGACTCTTCCCCCATAAAACCCCTCTTTCATGCCTCTTTCTATCTCTTCAAGAAAGGACCCTTTCTTTTTTACCTGATCATAAAGCTCGGTGCCGGGCAAAGGTATGGTAATCATAAAATTGGCAATATCGGGATCCATCTTCCTAGCGAAATCTATTGTTTTTTGCATGCTTTTAGAATTATCCCCGGGAAGACCCAGCATAAAGTTGCCGTAAACCTTGATCCCATATTTTCTAAACAATCTTGTCGCCTCTAACACCTTGTTTAGGTCCAAGTTCTTCTTAATAACCTTTTGGATCCTTTCATCCCCAGATTCCACACCTATTGAAACCTTGAAAACGCCCGCTTTCTTCATCTTTTTGATAAGCCTTTCATTAACCCTATCGGCCCTTACTCCGTTCTGTAAATTGATATAAAGATTAAATTTCCTCTTAATAATTTCATCAAACAATTTTTCAGCTTTTTCCATATCAAGAGTAAGATTATCATCCAAAAAATCAACCTGTTTAATTTTAAACTGTTTGATCTGATGCTCGATTTCCGAAATGATATTGGCCACCGAGCGACTCCGATAATTTCTTCGAAAAATATTCTTATTGCAGAAGACGCACCCGAAGGGACAGCCTCTGCTGGATAAAATTACGCCCACGGGCACCCCTCTTGCCCGAGATTTGTAAATCCTCAAATCTGGTAGTAATTCCAATTTAGGAAAGGGCAGCAGATCCAAGTCCGATATCAGTTCTCGAAGTCCATTTTTAATAACTTTTCTTTTCCCTTGATAATAAACACCCTTAACTTGCCTGAATGGGTGCTTGTTTTTTGTGATCTTATTCATCACCTCAAGAAAGGTTTTTTCTCCTTCGCCAATACAAACAGCATCAAAGCCGAATTCTTTAATAGACAGTTCGGGTAATGCAGAAGGGTGCGGTCCTCCAGCCAGAAACAAAGCCTTAGGGAATCTTCTTTTTAAATATTCCACTAACGCCGGGACAGCTATCGCACTGACAACATTAAAAGAGATACCGACCACATCAGTTTTAGGGTTCATCAAACTTCCAACTTGTTCATTAGTTAGCCCTAGAATGTTGGCATCAATTAAATCTGCTTCATGGCCGTTTTTGATCAGATAAGCAGCCAAGTAAGCTATTCCTATAGGTGGTTCAATGGTGGCTTTGTTGGTACCACTGGCAGAGCCACAGTTGGGGTTAATCAAAACAACCCTTTTTTTCATTTTCTGGCAATGACTACAATATTTAAGCCTATCGGAAAGGGATTGATTAAATCAATAAACTTGGCAAAAGGAAGAAATTTCTCACACCAATCCAAATTTCCCGACGAGATAATCTTTCTTTTAAGAACCCTACCTTGAAAAAACCAGTTAAAGGCAGCCAATAAATTGAAAACGAGAATCTTTTCAATTTTAAAACCAATTTTATTCAAAGAAGGGGCCATCTGCCGCCTTGTATGCCTTCTGAAGTGGTTAGCATGTTTATCCAAGCTTCCATATAAAAAGGGGTGATGCGGACCAATGAAAAGAAGCCTCCCACCTGGCTGGAGAGTTTTATAAATATTCCTCATCGCTTTTAAATGAGGTCCTATATGTTCTAAGACATTTATACAAACTACCGTGTCAATATTATAATTACTTAATTTTTTATAGTCATCGCTAACTAAATCAATTTTTTCAATTGTCACATTCTCAAAATCATCAAATTTTCCCTTTAAAACCTTTAAGTAGTCATCGATAATATCCGATAAAACTAAGAATTTCGCCCCTGTCATGTATTGGGAATAAGCCCCTTCCCCTGACCCTACCTCCCAAACAGAATCGCCTAAATAGTCTTTAATCTGGCTAAAAACCCACTCATTATAACTTTTTAATCTCCCCATACGCTCAAGCCACTGGTGCTCAATGTCTGCTTTGGCCATCAAATCTCCCTTTAATCCACTCTTTTATGATTCTAGAAAAAAATTTCCAGCCGTGTTTAAACACCGTTGATTTTGCCTCTCCTCCTGCCCTAGCCCTTTCATGGCTTGAGACTTCAACAATTTCTAGGCCCTGACGAAGCGTATTGGCTAAAAGCTCAATTTCAATCTCAAAATCCGAAGAATTATATCCAAAGTCGCTAAATACTTCTCGGCGAAAAGCTTTATATCCGTTTAGCGCGTCGGAGAGATAGCGGCCGTGTAAAAGACCAAAGGCTAAGGTTAAGAAAATGTTTCCCAGAGCTCGAGTGCGAGTATATTCATCGCTGCCACCAAAAATTCTTGATCCAATCACTAAACCAACTCCCTTATCTAGTTCTTTGAGAAATTTGGGCAGGTCTTCTGGACGGTGGGAATAATCAGCGTCCATCATCACCAAGTAATTCCCTTTTGCTTTTTCGAAACCATACCTTAGGGCATTGCCTTTGCCGGCCGGATATCGATTATTAACTACCAAAACGCCTTTTTCTTTAGCAATCTGAGCCGTTCTGTCTTGGCAATGATCGGCAACCACGATTACTTCAAAAGTATACTGACGTTTCTTTTGGAGTTTGGCTGTCGCTTTCTGAAGATCATCTAGAACTGAGCCAATTGTTTCCCCTTCATCCTTGGCCGGGATAACGACACTGACTTTTTTCATTGATCACCTTTTTTGATAACTGGCGGTTACTATTTTAGCATTATCGAAGCCAAAATGTTTGGTGGCAAAAGGAAAACAGTTTTTCGCCAATTCTTTTAGCTTTCTTGGCTGGCGATAAAGATTTTCAATGGCCCGGCGAATACTTTTTTCGTCAGGGGTAACGAAAACAGCCACCGATTCGTCCAAAACTGAAGGAATGGCCCCCCGATTTGAAGCCACCACCGGCACCCCACAAGAGACGGCCTCCATCATTACCCTGGCCGCCCCTTCTTCATAGCGGGAAGGAATAACAAAAATATCCGCCGCCTTATAATAATAGTGGAGCTTCTTATAAGGAACCCCGCCCACGAAAATAAAGTTTTGATACTTTTGGGCCGTTTTTTTGAAAAGATCTAGCTGGGGCCCGGCATCAGCAATCACCGCCAGATTGATTCGAGGATCAATCTTGGTCGCCACTTTGGTTAAAGTATCACCACCTTTAATCGGAATCGCCCGACCCACAAAAAGGGCCACAAATTTGTCTTGCCACCCCAATCTTTTTTTGGCTTTCTTTTTATCTTCTGGTTTAAACTGGTTTTGATTAACCCAATGAGAAAAAACAACTACTTTTTCCTGAGGAACGCCAATTTTAACCAGTTCCTCTTTTGATTCCTCAGTTTCGGCAATGACTTTATCCAAGGAAGACAAAATCCGGGCGGTTACCCGAGAAAAGAGACTCCCCCGCTTAAAACTATAAAGGGCCATAGTGCTCATGACAGCTCGCTTTTTGAATAATTTTTTAAGTAAAAAAGCGATAAATGAAGCGTTTAAGCCGTGGGCATGGATCACCTCAATTTTTTCCCGATAAGTCAACATAAACAAAAACGATCGCAGGAAGAGATAGGGTGTTAAATAAAGAAAATTAAAAACCGGATGATATTTTTCTAATTTGAAAAAGAGATTATGACCGAACCAGGGAAAACGATGGATTTCTAGATTTTTCTTTTTTTCTAACGACTTGCCCCGGAGATCAACGGTAATCGGCTGATAGGTGGCTACATAAACGAAATAGCCATGAGTCCGAAGGTATTCGTAAAGATCCGCCAAATGAGTTTCTGCCCCGCCGACGCTGGGATAGCAAAAGGGACTAATTAATAAAATTCTTTTTTTAATCCTGGCCACTACTGACTCCACCTTTCCCGGCTCATCTCCGCCGTTTTAAATCGAGATAAAACTACTTGGGTGCTGTAAACCCAAAAGGTTAGCCAGCAAGCCAAAGGATGAAAAAACCAAGCCCAATCAGGCTTTCTAAAATAACCTTTTAACGATTGGGTCAATAACGGCAAAACAGTTAGACAACTGAAAATAAATTTTAGCATGCCGGTTTTATCTTTCTTCAGCCAAGGATAAGCCCGAGCACCAATCCCCTGATAATAAAGATAATCTTTCACCCGACGCTTCTGTTTGCGGATAAAAGTAGGGAGGCTCGAACCACAGTAAAGATGAATAATGCCGATTTTGACCTTAGCAAACTTAACTGGTTTTTGGGTTACCAAATCAGCTAAAATATCAATATCCACTAAGTATTTATCCACCATTCCGCTTTGAGTTAAAATCTCTTGCCGCATTATCGTCCCGTTGGCACCAATGGTAGGCAGGGTACCAGGCTTTAAAGTTGCCTTAATCCAGCCACCTCGATCCTCTTGATCAACTGTTAAGCCCGTCCATTGTTCAGACAAAAAATTTCGCCGATCATAATTGCCAATAAAATAAACTAAGGGGTCATTGACTCCCAAAAGAGCGCAGTAGCGGGTGATAAAACCGTCCTGACGCCGATAAGTGTAGGCCCACGGCTCGCTGCCAACAATCTCCGGATCGGAAAAGGGCACCACCATTTTCTTGAACCAGTTCTTATCCGGTAAGATGTTATCCGAATCAATGAGGGCCACCAGCTTGCCTTGAGCCTGCCGAAGGGCAACCGCTTTCCCGGCTTCTGCGGTTCTTAAAGGATTTTTATAGATTTCGGCGCCATATTTTTTGGCAATCGCTAAACTCCGGTCAGTTGAGCCGCCATCGGCCACAATAATCTCGACTTTATTTTTCGGATAATTCTGATTAACAATCGATCTCAAACATCTCTCCAAAACGCTCGCCGCGTTTAAAGTGGGAATCAGAACAGAAATAGATGGGACTTTACTCATTTAAAGTAAGGTAAAAATAATCAATTGTTTGAAATCGCTCAAACTGTCCACCGGTAGAGAAGTTCATAAAACTGACTAGATGATCTCCTTTAGTCAAATAATGGGTTCCTAATTTTTTCTCTTTCCAGTGAAAGCCGCCTTGATTGCCGGGCTCGCCAAGAAGCGGCCGAAAACTTTTTGACCAGGAAAGGTAATCAATTTTATATTTTAGCAGACTCCGTATCCCGTCCCAGCGGAGACAAGCATAAAGATCATAACTGCCACTTCGAGGAACACTAATTTTATAAGTAATCTTTGCCTCTGGGCTTGCAAGAGAGTCAGTTCCTCTTGTTGATCTTCCATAGTGGATAGAAATCTCCCAGCCATCGCTGGCAACCGGCTCACCTTCTGCTTCTTGCCAAAGAGTAATCGGTTTGGATTTGTAAATATACATGTCGCCAATCGGAACTATTTTTTCTATTTGCTCATCGGCTATATTTATCCTTCCTGGATCGGGAGGTTTTTCAGCGTTTACATAATCATGATAAACATAGTAACGCCTAAAAGGGGTAGATGGGGAAAATGAATAGGGTAACAGGGAATCCGCCATAGTCTTCATGAGGTTATCGCCACCATAATAAAAACCATAATAATATTTTAAAGCGGTAAGAGTATTTTCTTTAGCGTCGGCAATAATTACATCGCCTGCCCGAACGTTAGTCATTAGATAATGGCCAGCCTCGCGGAAGGCTTCTTTTGGAGTATTATAGTCAGCCATAATTAAGGGGAAACTAATAATCCCAAAAACAAGAATGAGTCCGACTAGACTAACTAACCGGCCAGCTTTGTTTCCATTTAAATTCTTTTGGAAACCGAGTATCCCCAGAGAAATCATGAGAAAATAAAGAGGGAGTAAAAAAATGACATGTCTAGCATGAAAACCAACCCCCCTCGAGGCAAAAATCAATAAAACAATTATGGGAACTGTTATCCAGAAAGCCGAAATGGTAACCTGTTCTCGATGTTTTTTAATTGAAGTCATCATCCCATACAAGAATGTTGTTGTAAAAAGAATTATAGGCAAATTAAGCCAGGGTAAACCGGGCTGTTTGTAGTTAGTAATCGAATAGCCGCAAAATTCATTTAATAAATGATTAAGATTTAAAAGGATCATCCCTGGTTTGTTTATTTGAATTTTTTTAATATAGGGAAAAGAATGGTAAAGGAAAAAGATAATCATCCCTCCAAAGGCGATCCCAATTAGGGTCGATAAAAGAGAGCTTCGGCGAAGCCATTTCTTGGCTACACCAATCTTTTTGGAAAGTAAAATAGGCAAAGCAGTAATTTCTGCCAAGAAGACTAAAAAAGCTAAAAAGTGAAGGAGGAAATTAAGCGCTGTGGTAACCATAAAGATAATTAGCCAAACTTTATTTTTCTCTTTAACTAATCTGTAAAAGGCTAAAAGGGTCAACAACGAAAAAAAGGCAAAATAGGAATAATATCTTGCTTCTTGGGAATAGTGAATATGGAGAGGTGAAATGGTTAAAAGAAAGGCGCCAATCAAAGCCACCTTTTGATCAAAAAATCTTTTTCCAACCTGGTAGGTCAAAAGAATTGTTAGTAGTCCAAAAATAACTGAGGGGAAACGAACCGCGAATTCACTTTTACCAAATGATAAAGCCAAGTGAATGAAAAGATAATGAAGTGGCTGATAGCCATAAGAAGCCTCGCCATATTTGAATTTTTGCTGAAGAATCTGAGTTAATGGCACCTGCGAGCGAGTAACGCTCCAGATCTCATCCATCCAAAAACTTTTCTCCCCTAATTGATGCATTCTCAAAATTAGAGCCAAAATAACGATGAAAAAAAGAAAAATAACGGACGAATGCTTTTTTAATTTTTTAAACATTAGTTGAATTAATTGCGCTAATCTCCCCTTAAAGAAAAATCCAGGATGGTAGTCCCTGCAATACTAATCCTTCTAAGCTCCTCTAGGCTGTTTAGTCTTTTAAACCAGTTTAACAGATAGCGGGGACGAAAATAGAATTGCCGATAAGCCCAAGGAATGCTTCTTTCTAATTCGCCTTTAGTTAAGTGTGTAAACGATTCATTAAAAAAGCCTTCAGTATGAATTTTCGCTAAATCGCAGGCAGTTCCATCTTTTATCTCTGGATGGGTTTTGGCCACCCTTTCAAAAAGCTTTGTGCCTGGATAGGGGGTGTGGATACCAAAGGTGGCGGTAGTAGGAGCAATCTCTTTAATAAATTCAACCGTTCTTTTAATCGTTTGTTTTGTCTCTCCTGGACAACCGAGCATGACGTGGGCATGGGTATCTATTCCCACTGTGTGAGCCCACTGGAAAGCCTTTCTTGTTTGGTCCACCCTGGTTTTTTTGTTAATATTATCTAAAATCTTCTGAACGCCTGATTCCACCCCAAACTTAATCATGTGGCAGCCTGCCTCTTTCATTAGGCGCATCATCTCAAGCGAGATGGTATCCACCCGAGAGTTGCAAACCCAGGTTAAATCGATCCCTTCTTTTATAATTCTTAAGCAGATCTCTTTATTTCTTTTAGGAAAGGCGGTAAATGTCTCGTCTCTGAAAAAAACCTCTTTATATCCTTGTCTTTTGAGCATCTTCATTTCTCTAACTACCCTCCCCGCACTCTGGGCCCTAAACTCATTTCCATAGAAAGAGGGAACGGTACAGAAATTGCATTTTCCTGGACAACCCCTTGAGGTCTGCATCGTCGTATAGGGCACCCTCTTAACTACCGGATTAAAATAGTCAATGCCTTTAGGAAGAAAATGGCGATCTGGTATTGGTAACTCATCTAGATTCTTAATAAAATGATAGACGGGATTGACCACCACTTTCTCCTTCTTTCTAAAAGCGATCCCTTTTAGATCCTGGTAGCCTTTCTTTTGACTCACCAGTCGGGCTAAATCTCTGATAACGAATTCCGGCTCCCTCCTTACTACCAGGTCAAGAGTTCCCTTCTCAAGAGAGGCCTGAGGCAAAAAAGTAGGGTGAGAACCAAAAGCAACCGTTAATAAAGCAGGGTTATTTTTTTTCAGTCTCCCCACCCCCTCCATATCACTCACAAAACTATGGGTAGAGGTCTGGAAAATAGCCAGCCGATAATCTTTTGCCCTTTTGACGGCAACCTCAAAACTTTCTGAATCTACACTGCCGTCGACAAAACTTACTTGATGGCCTTCATTTTTAAGAACAGTCGCCACATAAAGCAGGTTTAAGGGAGGCGACTGCATGCCTCCGATTCTTTTGCCCCGACACCAACAACCATAAACTAAGTCTCTGACAACATTCTTAACCGACTTGGTTGTGGGATTAAAAACTAAAATATTCATTTCTTAACTCTGACGACGACAGCTTGATGAGTAGACAAAGAGGGATGATTAAAAATATCCTCCAGCTTTGAAACAATATTGAATAGGAATCGAGGTGGAAACTGCTGATAGGGATAAAGAAAACTATTAACCGGGAATGTTTGGATCTCTTTAATCGTTTTCTTCTTTTTTAAAAACTGACAGATTTTTTTTAAGCTAAAGCGCAGTTGGCCCCTCTCTTCCGTTTTGAGAAGGCTAAGAAAAAAAATAGCTGGATGAAAAGTTCTTGGTTCTACCATGGCTACCCACCCACCATCTCGGCAAATCCGCACCAGTTCATTAATAACACTGTAAGGATTTTTAACATGGTGAAGCAGGGCGTTAACAAAAACAAAATCAAAGCTGCTAGTTTTAAAAGGAATCTTTTGGGCATCACCCTCGATTATTTTCGTCCCTGGGTTTAATTTCCTGGCCAGCTTACACCTTTTTGGATCGATGTCTAAGCCAACAATTTGAGCTAAGCCTAATTGTTTTTTAAGCTGGTTTAAAAAAATGCCGTCACCACAACCGATATCAATCGCTTTTTTTCTTCTTAAATCAACTATCCGATTTAAAAACAAAGTATGATTTCTAACATAGGTTGGAAAATTTCTTTTATTCAGTTGGCGCATGACGTCCGCCTAAAATGACTCCCTTAAAAAAGGCCAGGGAATTAATAATCGCCGCCCTTAATCCGGCTCGCTTTAAATTATAGACTATTCTTCTCGGCGAAAAATAAAACATTTTAAAACCCTTCCTTTGGAAGTTAATCAGGTTTTCCCTGGTTAAGTCGTTCACTTCAATCACTGCTTCTCCATAACGCTTAAATTGGGAAAAATCATCGGTTAAAAGAGAAATCCCACCAATATTTTTTTTAATCATCTGATAAAGTTCTGTCCCAGGATAAGGGGTCGTAATATTAATGTACATTTGATCACAATTTTTTAAGCTCTTAATAAATTTCAGTGTTCGCATAACTGTTTTTTTAGTCTCGAAGGGGTGTCCAATCATCACCGAACCTCTTGTTTCAAGGCCTGCTTCTTTAGCCATTTTGTAGGCTTTTCGAACCTGGGCCAGGGTTACTCCCTTTTTAATCACCTTTAAAATTTTCGGATCACCGCTCTCGATACCAAAAGAAACTCTAACAAAACCTGCCTGCCGCATAATGTTCAAAAGTTCTTTATCGATAGTATTAGCCCTGGTCCAACCCTCCCAAGTGATATCCAGTTTTCGATCAATAATCCCCTGACAGATTTCAATCACTCGCTGGCGATTTAAGGTAAGAGTATCATCAATCAAGGTAAAATGCTTAATCTTTAGCTTTTTGACCATGTGTTCCAGCTCTATCAAAACATTTTCTACTGATCTTTCTCTAATCTTCTTGCCAAAAACAGTATGGGTGGAACAAAAAATACAATTAAAAGGGCAGCCTCGGGTAGTCATTAAAGTGGTAAACTTGACAATTCCTTTCTTTGGAACGCTCCAAAGATATTTATCTAATTTCAACCCTCTTCTGTCTGGGAAAGGCAATCTGTCTAAATCGCTAATTAAAGGCCGGGGAGGATTCTTTATTGTTCTCCCGCCCTTGCCTCGATAAAGAATCCCCTTTATCCTCTTTAGCGCCGGTCTGCCAGAGCTAATAAATTGGACTAGTTCGACAATCGTTTCCTCCCCTTCACCATAAATCCCAAAGTCAAACATTTTTGACTGGGAAAAAGCTTGTCGGGGCATAGCTGTTAAATGGGGTCCCCCGATCATTACTGGAGTTACAGGCAATTTCTTTTTAATCTCAGCGGCTAATTCGCAAGCTAAATGAAAAATCGGGGTAGTCGCGGTAAAGCCAACCAAATCCGGTTGGTAGCGTCTAACTCGGCGGACAACTTTCTCTTTGGTTAAGCTTCCTATCTCGGCATCAATGATTTTGGTTTGATGCCCTTCTTTTTTTAAAACCGAAGAAAGATAACCAAGGCTAAGAGGTGGATAAGCATTCCCTATTTTAGCAGCCTCCTTGAAGGAGCCATAAGCCTCCCCCCAAGGAGGCTGGATGAAAAGAATCTTCATTTATCCAATTTTTTCTTTAATTAAATAGGAGCTGTCTTGATCGCGACTGCTGATAATCATTTCTGCTAGAAGCCCGAAGATAAAAACTTGAACGCCAAAAATCATTAGAAAAACCGCAATCTGAATGATGGGCCTGCCGGCTCCGATCAAAACACCCAAAAGATATTTTCTTAAGGCAAAAAAGAGAATAATCGAGCCCCCTGAAAAACTACTAACCAAACCTATCAAACCAAAAATATGGAGGGGCTTACTAATGTAGCGGGTTAAAAACATCACCGTCAAAAGATCAAAAAAACCACTCAAAAACCTTTCTGGGCCGAATTTCGAGTCACCAAATTTCCGCGGGGAATGTTTAACTCTTACCTCCCCCACCTTAAAACCTTGCCACTTAGCCAAAATAGGGATAAAGCGATGAAGTTCTCCGTAAATCTTAAGCCCTTTGGCTAAATCATTGGTAAAAACTTTAAAACCACAGTTAACATCATGCAGATGAGTTCTGGTCAAAGTGGCTGTAATTTTATTAAAAATTGAGGAAGTAAAAATTTTAAAAGGACTGTCTTTTCTTTGATATCTCCAACCACAAACTAAATCATAACCTTCAGCAAGTTTCTTTAAAAATTTGGGAATCTGATCGGGCCTGTCTTGAAGATCTGCATCCAGCGTCAAAACCGTCTTCCCTCTAGCCTCCCTAAATCCCGCTAATAGAGCGGCGGCTTTGCCAAAATTCCTTCTGAAGCTAATAATTTTCACTTTTTTATCTCTCCCGCGAAGCCCTTTTAAAACCGCTAAGGAGGAATCAAAGCTGCCGTCATCGATAAAGACAATCTCATAAGATTGATTTAATTTAATCAATTCTCTCTTCAACTGACAATAGAGGAGTGGCAGATTCTTCTCTTCATTGCAGACAGGAATAACGATCGAAACGACTGGTTTTTTAACCAAGATGTTGTTATTTTACCAAACTCCAAGCTTAAAGTCATTTCTTTTCTACACTGGATTATGTTATTCTTATTGGCGATGCCGATCAAAATAAACAAGCTCTATTCCCAATTCGAGCACTCTCAAACGATTAAAATACCTCTTTGGCACCGGCTGATTGGTTGGTATACCAGCGCTACCTACGGGCTGGCACTGCTGCCCCGAAAGCCAATGGTTCTTCTTAAAACCTTCTGGCAGGCATTTACCGGTAGATATCTGAGGGTTAAAAGGAAAACTTTGCGCTCCGTCAGCCTGGTGGTTACCTACAACTGCAATCTTAATTGCGCTCATTGCAACATTACCTTAATGAAAAATCCAAGAAAAAAAGTAATGACTTTAAGGGATTACCTCGACCTTGATAGACAACTGGATAAAATTGGCTTTTTAAACTATGTTTTCACTGGTGGTGAGCCCCTAATCGATTCCTCCCTTTTTAAGCTTATTAAAACTCTCAATCCACAAAAAAGGCTGATTATTATTCAAACTAATGGCACTCTTCTTAATGAGCGGCTGATGAAAAAAATTGCCCAAGCGAAAGTTGATGTTCTCAACGTCTCGATCGACACCATGCATTCCCAGTCTCTAAGCGGCAAATCAGGAATCGATTTTGATTGGTGCAACAAAATTTTAACTATAGCTAAAAAATATCATCTCAAGATTCAATTTTCCTATGTAGTCACCAAAGAATCCTTTAAAAATGGCGAGCTGGAAAAGGTCTTAAACTACTGTTTTAATCGCCGGGTCTTAACGATTGGCAATTTACCGATTCCTCTTGGTAATTGGCAGGACCATAAAAAAATCTTACTTCCCAAAAAAATGGCTCGCTTTCTCCGAGTCTTAGAAAAAAAAACACCTTACTTTCGCACCGATCATGTCAATAATCTTCGCGGCTGGGGTTGTCCCGCTTTCAAAGAAAAACTTTACGTTACTCCTTATGGCGATATTATGGGTTGTACTTTCCTTCCCTTCTCCTTGGGAAATATCAAAAAAGAGTCTCTGGAAAAAATCCTTATGAAACGAAAACAAATCTCTTATTTTGACCACTATCAACCCCATTGCCCTCCCGCTGAAGACAAGCGGGTTATCAACGCTCTTCTCCGATCCTCCCGAAAAGTAAGAAAACAGCCAGTAAATTTAGAAGAAATTCAACCTTTCCTTCCTCATGAATAAAAGAATTAAAACCACTGCCGTTAAGTGCGATTTGTGTGGAGCCGATAATTATCAATTGGTCGCCCAATCTTATGACTATGAATTTTGGACAACCAGAAAATCCTTCAATGTCGCCCGCTGCAAAAAATGCAACCATGTTTATCTTAATCCCCGGCCAATTTCTTCAGAGATAGAAAAAATTTACCCCGAAGAATACACTGCCCATCAATTTACCAAGAGTAAAAAACTAGCCGTCCGCGTGCGGCGATGGCGAGAAAGGAAAAAAATTGTCAAAGCCTATTTTCCTTATATCTGCTCAAAAAAGGCAAATATTCTCGATTTCGGTTGCGGTGACGGTAGTTTAATTAGAGAGATGCTCAAACTCGCCCCGAGAGATTGGAGGGTCGTTGGCATGGACATCGATCAAAAGGCAGTCAATATTGCCAAGGCCAATAATCTCCCGGTTTACAATTTAAAAGAATACAATGAACTTCTAAAGAAAGAAAAACTACTCTTTGATTTGGTAATTGCTAATCAAGTTATCGAGCACGTTGAGAGTCCTAAAAAAATGGTCAGGGATATTCACCGATATCTTAGACCGAAAGGAACCATAATTTTGGAAACCCCTAATTTTGATTGCTTAGGGAGAAAAATTTTTGCTGATGCCTGGGATGAATATCATATTCCCAGACATTGGCATCTTTTTAGGCCCACCACGATTAAAAAGCTTCTCAGGGAAAATGGATATACCGATATTCGAATTACATTTCTCTTGAGTCCCAATATTTGGGTTAAGAGTATTAAAAATTATTTATTTAAGCGCTTTGACTTCCCTTATGAGATGATCCACAAATACAACCCCTGTTTATTAGCAGCTTTTAGTCTGGTTGATTTTTTCCAAATAAAAATTTCCGGGAGAACTTCAAAGATGAGAGTGGCGGCTAAGAGAAATTAGTGATAAAAAACATCCCTTCTTTTTCCAGAAAACGAAGATTAAGACCTTCTGGGGCCAGCTGACGCATTTCTTCCCGAGTGTATTTGTAGGCGCCAGGGCATCTTTGGATCTTAATATAAAACTCATGGAGCAAATTCAACAGGGAAAGCTTTTTTTCAAAAAAGGAAAAAAGGAATCGGCGACCGGCAAGAAGTTTAAATAAATGTCTCATTTGCCCTTTATCTAAATAATCAATGAAGCCCAAACCAACGCCAAGATCAAAATCTGGTAATTTTTTTATTTTAGCCACGTCAGTTTCAAGAAACCCGACTTTACCTTTAAGTTTCCTTCTCTCGGTTCTTTTTTTGGCTTCTCTAATGGCCACTGGTGAAATATCGATCCCGATCACCTTTTTAGGCCGATATTTTAAAACTGCAAAACAAAAATCGCCTAGGCCGCAACCCAAATCTAGGATAACCTTATCTTTTGCCTTAGGACCAATAATCTCCAGAGCCACTTCCATCCTTTTGGTAATCGGCCCCCGAAACAAATTGGCGATTCTTTCGATTAGGTTGTCCCCCTTTCCCTTATAAGAGGCTTCGCTCCACTCCTTAATTTGTTGATCCCAATACTCTTTTTGGGAAGCCATCTCAATCTCCTTTACTAACCAGTTCCTTCATCGGCCTAAAAGAAAAATTTTTTAAAAGATATTCAAAAGTATTACCGATTTCAAAAGTATAAGGTAAATAATAAGGGTGCTTTAAAAGGTAACTGGAGTTGGGGAAAGTCGCTTTCTTTGGTTTAACAATCTGCCAGTTGTGAACAAAACCAATAAGCGGGTCACCTTTTTTATTAATCAGTTGATAAAACCAGCCAATCTTTCTCCCGAAAAGAGCGACAAAGTAACCAGAACCAATTGGTAGTCCGACCCATTTAGTCACCGGCAATTCCAGGATCCCGCCGATTGTTTCCTTAGACGAAAAAGGGCCATAAACCGAAGAATCATACTCAAAGCCGTAGTCTTTTAAAATCTGATAATAGCCTTTTTTAATCAAAATCATCGGCGCCCGAAAACCCTTTGGCTTAAACCTCTTTAAAAATCTTTTTGATTTTTCCAGTGAATTAACTAAAATCTTTTTGGATTTCATAATCTCATGGGTATAACTATGAAAAGCGATTTCATGACCGGCAGCGGCAATTTTTTCAATAGTTTCCGGATGCCAATCATAAAGTTGGGCTAAAACAAAGAAAGTCAGTCGAGTGTCATGTTTTTTTAGAAGGCTTAAAATCTTTTCGGCCGACTCTTTAACGTGTCCTCCATCCAGTTTTTTTCTCGCTTGACTGGTCAAGCTTCTAAACCCTGGCAAATCTGGATAGGCCCAAGATTCAAAATCAATCGAAAGATAATTGGTCATAAGCCGTTAAACTTCCCCAAGTCGAATTTTATTAAAATCCGGTAAATAAGAGAATAAGCAAAAAGATTACTCGTATAGCCGGAAAACTGGTCCACAAGGAGATGGCCAAAATAAGCAATCGTTAAAGCCCATTCCAGCCCTTTAATTTTTAACCGTTGATTCAGATATCTGCCAATTAGCCACCAAAAAGGAAGAAACTCCCAACCATGAAGAAGAACATAAACTTTTTGGGACTGACGAAAATAATCATAAGAGAACATCTTAAAAATATTTGACCCAACCCCAGAATAAGCCCAAAAATCAAAAAGATGATCAACGTCAATCAGGATACCCATTAAAAAACAGGTTAAAACCAATCGCCAATCACGGAATTTCCAGTAGAAGGCCCCAGCAATAATCACCGTTAAAATAAAATGAGGAATTTCGTGATAAAAAAGACCTGGCTCCATGATTATCTCCGAGTCAAATTAGCCAAATAACCTAAAGGGATCTTCCCGATCTGCCAGAAAAACTCGAGAACCTTGAGGCTTAATGTTTGATCTTTATGTTTTCTTAAGCGAAAATCCATCCCCCGACTAAAATACTTCAAGGCCAGCCAAAGAAAGTATTTAAACCTCTCTCGGCTAGTCAGTCCTTCTTTTAACTTCCGCCAAATAAATTCTGGTGTTCGAAAAGAACCATAAATTCCCCGAACCAGGCCCATGATCTCCCTATCGCTCATGAGGGTTTTCATCACCGGCTCTCTCATGTCATAGCGGTCCCAATTAAGGGTTTTTAACCAGCCTTTTTTTTGACTTTCAGTGAAGAGGGGTGTGCCAGGATAAGGAATGACGACCGTTGCCTGGAGGGTATCAATCCAACCCTTCCGAAAAAGCTCTCGGGCCAAATTTAAAGTTTTCAAAGCTTCTTTTTTTGTTTCCCAGGGATAACCCACCATGGCGGTTGCATGGGGCCATAAACCGGCCTTTTTGGCCATCCGGGCCACAGGGCTAATCTGGCTGACCTGGAGATTTTTGTTGAGGCGATCAAGCGTCTTTTGATTGGCTGATTCCAGACCATAAAGAACAAAACGGAAACCCGCCCGGCCCATCAGCTGATAATCTTTCTGAGAGAGGCCAGCATTAAACCTCATGTTACAATCCATTTTTATCTTCTGGTGATAACCACGCTTGATCATTCCCCGGCAAAACTGGCGCAACCAATCACTGGTCGGAAAAGTGCCACTATCATCCATAATTTCCCTAACCGGATAATGGTCTAAAACGTAGCCAATCTCGTTTAAAGCTCTTTTAGGGGACATCACCCGATATTTTGCTCCTGGGTAAAGGGTCGTCCAGGAACAAAAACTGCAGCGGCCCCACCAACAATCCCGACCAAACATGGTGTAAGTTCCTGGCACCCGACTATAATTACTGTTCTTGTAGGCATAAAGTGGCCATCGAGTTAAATCTCGATCAATAAAGGGTAAAGAGTCAAGATTATGGTTAAGGACAAACTGGCCGGTATTTTTAATCTGGTTCTGCTGGCGAAACCAGACCCCTGGCTCCAATTTTTCTTTTTTGGTTAGATGGTTAGCCAGATTTAAAAGTAAGAAATCATAATCGCCACCAGTTAAAAGGTAATCAACTTTTGATTTTTGAAAAGATTCTTTTGGTAAAGCGGTGACGTGATCGCCAACCAAGATAATTTCCACTTTCCAGTTGCCGGTTGCCAGTTTTTTCAAATCATTGATAATCTGCCAATGCTTTTTGACAACCGGTGTTTTGGTTTCGATCATTACCAAGTCTGGTTTTTCCTTTTTAAGCTCTCTAAGCCATTCCTTTAAGGTTTGACCACTGGCAATGCCGTCTAACCAGACCACTTGATAGCCAGCTTCCTTAAGTAAGGTGGCCGCATAGGCGGGCACCATGGGGTAAGCGTGCCAAGGATCATGGGCCCACTGAAACTGGCGGTTTTGACCCAAATAAGGAATCCCTTTTAGGGATTCTAGTGGAGGATAGCCAATGGCAATTTTCATTAAAATTAATTAGACGGCGCCTCGTCTCTGCCTTTTGGCAGGCCGGACTTGTATAATCTTCGCTTTTATGCTCAAATTATAACATAGAAAATGACCCTTGGCCGCGGGCGAAAGAACTATTTTAAAAACGGGAAGGTTTTTGCTTTTCTGGCCTTTCTGGTCTTCGCTGTCTATTTAAATTCTTTGGGTAATGATTTCGTCTCTGATGATCTAGGGACGATTAGAGACAACCCTCTCCTGGGCAAGTTTGAATATCTTACCTATTTTAAATTTAACTTAAGATCGATCATTATTTTCTTCACCCATCAGCTTTTTGGCCTCCAGCCTGTTTTTTATCGCCTTTCCAACCTCCTTTTTCATTTCGGCTCAAGCTGTTTAATCTATCTCTTACTGGCTCTATCTTTTACCTCCCCCCTACCTTTAATCGCGGCTAGTCTCTTTGCTGTCCATCCGCTTCTAATCGAAGGTGTCGGCTGGATTTCTGGGGGACCTTATTCTAATGGCGCCTTTTTTCTCCTTCTTTCTCTTTTAACCTACTCTTTGGCAATCAAAGAAAAACGCCCGAAACTTTATCCCCTCTCGATTATTTCCTTTTTCCTGGCTGGACTAACTTCCCAAAAACTCATTTTCTTTCCTTTGGTTTTGCTGATTTACGAGTTTTGCTTCGGCAACTTAAAATCAAATTGGAAAAAATCCCTTCCTTTTTGGGTAATCAGCGGCTTTTGGGGCCTCTATGTTCTTGGCTTGTTTGGTGCCCGAACCACCACCCTAAAAACTACCTTTTACCAGGAACCGGGGATTAATAACCCTTTGATCCAAATCCCAGTAGCCATTGCTTCTTATTTAGAGCTCGCCTTTTGGCCCAAAAACTTGACCTTATATCACGCCAAAACAGTCTTCACCCCGACTGAATATCTTTTAAAGCTGGCTATTTTTATCTTGTTCCTAGTCATCATTGGTTTTTTCTTTAAAAAAGACCGGCGGGTTTTCTTCTGGCTTTTGTTTTTCCCTCTTTCCTTATTACCAACCCTAACACCTTTAAGGGTTGGCTGGGTCGTCGCCGAACGTTACGTTTATCTGGGCGCTCTGGGAATTTTTGTTCTCATGGCTTGGTTAATCAAAAAAATTGGCGATTTGGTTAAAAACAAACAGGTCACTCTGGCCCTTTTCGTTTTCCTCCTTTTAATCTTCAGCCTCCGAACTATTATTAGAAATGCCGATTGGAAAGACGCGGATACTCTCTGGTTGGCCACCGCCAAAACCTCACCTTTAAGCCCTCAAAATCACAATAATCTAGGCGATCTCTATTCCCGTCAAGGCAACTATGAAAAGGCAATCGAAGAATTTCAAACCGCCATTCAACTTAAACCTAATTATGGCGACGCCTATCATAATCTTGGCAACGTCTACTACGCAATTGGGGAAGACAAATTGGCCATCGAGAACTACCAAAAAGCCATTTCCCTCAACCCCAACCTCTGGCAGTCATACCAAAACATTGCGGCCATTCTTTTTAAACACCAGGAATATGAAGCCGCCAGAGAAAATCTAGAAAAAGCAATCGCCATCAACCCTCAAAACCCTGAACTCTATACTGTTTTGGGGATTTTCTATCTGAGCCAAGACGAAAAGGAAATGGCTAAAGAGACCTTCTTAAAAGCTCTTCAACTGGACCCGGAGAACCAAAGGGCCAAACAGTTGTTTTTATCTTTATAGGGATTAAGCAGCTATCTTTTGAGCTTCAAAGAGAAAAAGCCTTTAATAAAAAGAACCCCATAAATAAGATGGGTAATAAAAATCGAAGGAATGACTAAAAAGGCAACCCTGACTTCTCTTTCTTGGAGATAAACCTGAAGACTGGTCAAACATAAGGCTAGGAAATAAAATGCCAAAACCAGCCAATAAACCATTTTTACCCAAGGATTTAACCAGGCCAGAAAAGCGCCCGCTATCAACCCCAGGATGAAAAAAGTAGGAATAAAATAACCAAGCCGGAAAGAGGTTTCCGGTAAAATCCGGGCAAAGTGGCCTCGATGAATAGCATAACGGCTAATTTGTTTCAAATGAGACCCAAAAACTTCACGACGATGATGATAAACAAGAACCTTTGGATCATAAATTATTTTCTTATCTAACTTTTTGGTCAAGTCTAAACATAATTTTGTGTCCTCACCCGGCCAAAAATGAGAATCAAAGCCGCCCACCGCCCAAAAATCTTTTTTTCTAACTAATAAATTGACTGTCGGAAAATCATCAATCTCTTTTCGGGGATGAACAGCGCAACGGTACGTCCCCGCCCCACCGCTCCCTAACCAAGTTGACCAAACATAACCTGAAGCTTTTTGGTAAAGATTATCTTGAGGAGGAGTTAAACTAGGACCGCCCACTCCAGCAATCCTCTTATCCTCCTGGAAAACTTTAACCGCCTCCTTAAGCCAATTTTTGTCAGGATAGGAGTCATCGTCCAAAAAAGCTAAAATCTCTCCTTTCGCCTTTTTAGCGCCGATATCTCTTTTATCTGCCGGTCCCCTTTTTGGCCAGGTGGCAATAATTTTAGTTTTTTTGAATTTTTCCTTTGAAAGCCGATCAGGAAGAATGATGATCTCGAAATCTTGATAGGTTTGTTTCAAAATCGCCGGGACGGTCTCCTGCCGAAGGTAATCATTAATTTTTTTAACCGGAATGATAATGGAAACCAGCGGCTGTTTCATACTTCTCCCTTAAAGTATTCAATTGTTTTTTTAAGACCCTCTTTTAGTTCTACTTTGGGCTTCCAACCCAGCTTTTTTCTAGCTAAAGTGATATCTGGTTTTCTTTTAAGAGGCTCGTCTGGGAAAAGTGGGCGAAAAGTAATTTTTGATTTGGTGCCTGTCATGGAGATAATTTTTTTTGCTAAATCAATAATTTTTTCTTCTTCAGGAAAACCCAAGTTGATAGGCCCCGCTTCATTCGAAGCCATCATTTTTAAAATCGCTTTTATCATATCAGATATATAACAAAAAGAACGAGTCTGGTCACCAGCACCCTTGACGGTTAAACTTTCTCCCTTCAGTGCCTGGACAATTAGGGTGGAAATTACCCGCCCATCATCGGGTCGCATCCTCGGCCCGTAGGTATTAAAAACCCTAATAATTTTAGTTTGAAGATTATATTTTTTTCGGTAATTTTCGATCAGACTTTCGGCGAAGCGCTTACCTTCATCGTAACAACTCCTAGGGCCAATTGGATTAACGTTACCCCAATAACCTTCTTTTTGAGGGTGCTCTTGGGGATCACCGTAAACTTCAGAGGTTGAAGTGTGGAGGAGTTTCGCTTGATGCTTTAGAGCGAGATCAAGGATATTCTTAACTCCAATTGAAGAGGTCAATAAAATCTCAATCGAAAATTTAGGAAAATCAATTGGTGAGGCCGGGCAGGCAAGATTATAAATCTCATCTATTTTCTTGCTAAACTTAAGCGGGAGAACAATATCGTGCTTGAAAAACTTAAAATTTTTATCTTTCTCGAGATCAACGATATTTCGCTGGTGGCCACTGATAAGATTGTCAACACAGATAACTTGACTATCCTGTAAAAGCTGCTGACAAAGGTGAGAGCCGATAAAGCCAGCTCCTCCAGTGACTAAAACCGTTTTCATCCGATATTAACCTTGAAGTCTAAATCCGGATCATAGCGCCATTTGCGCTTGTTTGAATTATCATAGTAGCGAAGAAAACGGAGGCGATAAATAATAGCCAGGGTATCAATAAGGGCTCTCTTCATGGCGGCCAGAGTGGCGGCATGAGTTAAATCATTAAAGTTATAGCTGATCTTAACCGGTGCCTCAAAAATCCTTCGATAACCAAGTCGATGGGCAACCGTTAGCATTTCAAGATCAAAAGCGTATCGTTTGACTAAGAGTCGAGGAAGAACGTCTTCTAGCACTTTCCGGCGAAAGATCTTCAGCCCGGCTTGAGTATCTTTAACGTTCAATCCCGTAAAGATTTTCACAAAAAGCTGATAAAGGCGACTAATGGCCCTTCTTTTCAGTGGATAATGCACTTGAGAAACAGGATGCCTTTTGGAGCCAACGATAATATCGGCATCATACCATTCCATATGTTCTAAAATCATACTGATTCCGTTCGGGTCAATTTCCATCCCCGCATCGATAAAGGCGATTGGGTCTCCTTTTGCTCTCGCCATACCGTAGCGAACGGCATGACCTTTACCTCTATTAATGTCATAACCCACCACCTTAATTTTGGGGGATTTAATTTTTTGGGCGTTTTCAAAAGTTTTGTCTGTTTTCCCGTCAACGACCACAATCACTTCGTAATCATAGCGAATTTTATCAAGAACCGCCTGGACGTGCTTTAAATCCTTAAGAATAGTCTTCTCCTGTTTATAAGCAGGAATCACTACCGAAAAAAGTTGGTTTTTCCGTTTTTTCACTCTTTTAGGCCTTTCTGTAACTGTACACAAAATATAGCAAAAGGGAGGTTAGGAGTAAAGCGGTTACCAGAATGGAAATCTGGATCACTTGAAGCAAGGAGGTATGGAAAAACCAAATTAACCCTATCTGAGTGCAGGCGGCCATGACAGGAAAAACGGCCACATCAGTCTTGTGAATTGAAAGGAAAAAATTAGTTAAAACATATGAGAGGGTGTGAAATGAAATGAAAATTCCGAAAAAACCCAAGAGGGGGGCAATTTCGAGGTAAGAAGAACCATAAAGTAAAAGAATCATTATTTTGGGCGCCAAAAAGTAAAGCAGGGTTATACCCGCTGAAATCATCCCAACCAGAAAAAAGGCTTGAAAAAAGATGTTTTTATATTTTCTGCCGTTCTCATGTCTTTCTGCTACCAATGGAAACATCGCCATTGTAATGGCACCGGAGGCAAAGAAAATGATCTTCCCTAAAACACCAAGGGCAGAATAAAGACCTGCTTGATAAGGTTCCAAAAAATGCTTTATCAAAATAATGTCACTCGTGTAGAGGCTGGTAAGACTAAGGACAACTATAAAGGCAGGGCCAGCATAATTAATTGTCTCCCGCCAGTTAACATTAAGAGTCTTAGCTCTATGTTGAAAGAGAAACCTCAAAGGAAGAAATGAGACCAGGTAGGTTAAATAATCGGCAATGACAAAAGCCAAGACCGCCCCTAAAACAGAAAAGCCAGCCTTGACCAAAAAAAGGGCGATTATCAATTTAGAAACAGCGGCCAACATGTTATTGGCTGAAAGAAATTTAAAGTTCAAAAAACCCTGTATCAACCCATTATTAATCGGCACCAAAAATCTGATTAAAAAGGTGCTGGCTACAAGGACAATCGCTTGATAGTTAGAAATATTTAAGAATTCAGCCACTGAGCGATGGCCTAAAATAAAAAGAAGGAAAATACTCGCTCCTAAGAGTAAAGAATAGCGACTGAAACCTCGGAAAAGGGAATAGATGCGAGGATAATCTTTCTTGGCCTTAAAAATCGAAGTAAACCGAACCACGACCGTATTAAGAGAAAGAGAAATAACCATACTGAAATAAGCCAAGGACATCAGAGAAACTAAAACACCATAATCAGCTGGACCCAACATCCGCCCCATGAAAAGGTGATATAAATAGTTGCTCAGGTTGACGGCAGTTGTCCCGACAAACAAGACTAGACTGCCGCTAATAAGCTTGTTTTGAAGGAGTTTAAAAAAATGGTTTTTAATCAATTTCATTGGGTAAAATTTCGGCTATTAAGCAATAAAGAAACCCCGAGTGAAAAGAGCGACCGAGATAATCAGCAGACCCCCGGCGATGAGCGGATAAACCGTCTTCAGCCAGCGGTATTTTTCTGACCAAAGACTAAGAAGAATGAAGCCAGGAAAGCAAACCAAGACATAACGAGGCAATGAAGAAAGTGTCCCGGTTAAAGTGGGCGTTAGATAGGCAAGAATCATAAAAGTGAAATAGGAGAGCCTTAAACGGAGATAAGCGAAAATTGAAAGAAATAAAAATAGGAGGCCAGTTAAAAATTCTAAAATAACGGTGAAATAAGTCGGAGTCATTTTCTCAACCGTCACCAACATCTTCAGATAGCGCCAAAAAACCTGATATAGAAGAATAATCTTGCCCCCAGTCCGCTGAGCTCCGAAAAACGGCTGAACATGAATGAAATAAAGAGGATCACTCACCGTCTGTCTCAAGTACCCCATATAGATTAAAAGCCCCAAGCCAATCAAAAATAGAGGCAAAAGACTGGTTAATTTTTTCTTTTTCAATTTTTCGTTCTGCTGAAACCACTCGACCAGAAGAGCCGGAAATAAAAAAATGCCGATAAATCTGGTTGCGCTGGCCATCGCCCCTAAAACACCAGCCATACCCCACTGACCTTTCCGAGCGGCATAAAAAGCGCCCAAAACCAGCAATAAAAATAGAGATTCCGTGTAAATACCGCCGAAGAAGAAGGAAGTAGGGAAAATAAGAAGGTAAAAAAGAACCCTCTTGGCTTGATTCTCCTTAAGATCTAATCTCGCTAGCTTATACAACAAAACCAGGGCAGCTAAAAAACAGAGGTGGGAAATCAAAAAACCTGAAAGGAGATAGTTTTTTACAAAAATCGCCAAAGAGCGCATCAGGTAGGGATAAAAAGGAAAAAAGGCCTGTTGAAACTGATAGTAGCCCCTCTCGGCGATGGTTAGATAATGAACGCCATCAAAATTTGCCCAAGACCAGAGGAAAGGATTTTTCAAATAGGCCCCCCTTCCTCCTCCTAGAAATCCCTCACGCAAAGGGAAAAACTTGCTTCCCATCAAAGCAATCAAAATCAAAGCCACCCGCCAAATAATAAAGGCGGTTCCTATCCACTGGAGTAAAGCTTTAGTTTTCTTGGTCATAAACTTTTTGGTAAACCTTAACTGTCTCTCGAGCGGTTTTCTCCCAACTAAACTTTTCTACTTGTTTTAACCCTTTCTTAACCAGTTTTTCTCTCAGTATTTTATCATTAAACACTTTTTTAATCCCCCGACCAATCTCTCTTCTCCGGTGGGGATTAACCATGACCGCGGCTCCCCCACAGATTTCTGGCAAGCTTGAAGTCTCGGCCGCAACTACCGGCGTTCCGCAAGCCATGGCCTCCAAAACTGGCAAACCAAAGCCTTCATAAAAAGAGGGTTGACAATAAACGGTGGCCAAATTATAGAGGGCCACTAAATCTTTTATTGGCACAAAGCCAATCCGGATAACATCAGGGTCCTTTCCATACAATTTAATTAATTGAACTAAAGGCTGATCTTCAATATGAGAAGAGTTAAAATTTTCCTGAGCGGCGGGTTTGCTAACAATGACAATTTTAATTTTCGCTTGTTTAGACGCCTCCACTAAACCTAAAACATTTTTATTATAATTAATATCGCCAACATAAAGAACAAACTTTTCTGGCAAGCTATATTTTTTCTTTAATCTTAATAATAACTTTCCCGACTTGATTGGTTTAAACTCCTCTCCAGGCGCCAGATGAATAACCTTAATTCCTTTTTTAGGAAAACCGATAAATCGAACAATATCTTCTTTTGAATTTTGAGAATCAGTAATAATCGCCTTGGCTCCCTTTAAAGAATGCTTCTGGATCTGATATTTGGCGCTCCCCCGTAAGCCCTTAGGAAATTTATCAGGAAAAACCAGAGGAGTTAAATCATGAACGGTTACCACCGTCGGCCTAGACTTTTTTAAAGGTAAAGTCAACCAGAATAAGTCAAAGTAGGGATAGTGGATCAGATCAAATTGATGATTGATGATTGATGATTGATGATTGATAAGAAAATACTCGTTTTTCTGATCATGTTTTTTTAATGATTCAACCAAGCACTTGGTATAAACTCCCACGCCCCGAAATTGATGGGAAGACTTTAGTGGAGAAATATCAATTGCCACTTTCATTTTTCTTACCTAGCTTAAGGCTTTTCCTCGTACCACCATTTAACATAACGGTCAGAGACATTTCTGGGTGTTTCTTGTTTCCAGTCATTAGCTAAAATCCCTGACTCTGAAGCCCGGGAAAAATCCATTAAAGAGTCGATCAAATGAAGGTCTTTTTTCTCTTTATCAATAAAAGGTAACTGGCAATCACCATCATCCAGACCTATTTTAAACCCATCATCGCTGTGGGCCTTCTTCAGAGAAAGCATCAATAAATAAGAATTTCTATTAAAAGCAGTGCCGCTGATTTCATTGCAATAATAGAAACTAAACTTTTCTCTTCCGGTTATCTCTTTCATGGTTTCTACCTCCTCATCGATTCTCTTGGTTAAATCATCCTCTTTCCAGGCACCACTTCTTAAAGAATTATTTATCAAACCAAACCATAAAACAGCCATTAAGAGAAAAACTAGATAGAAATGTTGTTTTTTAACTTTTCGAATTAAGAGATCATAAAAAAACAAACCGGTAAAAATAAAAATATAGGGAGAAAAAAATTGGAGCCAACCTAAATATCTTTCGCCTCGCCAATAACGGACAACAATCACCTGGATAAGAAAACTGATGATTAACAGAAAGAGGGGTAAAGAAAGTTTTTTTCTTATCAGTCGGAGTAATAAAACCGCTCCCCCGCCAAACATTAAAAATAATCCCAGCCATAATGGGCCACCGGTAAGCCCTACCCAAGTCTGGGGGAAAAATTCAAAAACAAACTTCAGCCAGCGCATACTCGTCCAGAATTGATATTGACGATGGAGGATAAAATCAAAAATTCCCCTGGTGTTAAACCAGTGATTGTTTAATTCAAAAAAGAGCATGGGCAAAGCCGCCAGAAAAAGGCCTAAAAGAGAAGCTAAAAAGAGACGAAGTCTTTTCTTGCCCAGGAAAAGCAACAAAAAAATCAAAGTTAAAAGCCCCGCTCCTTGATAATGAGTCAAAAGAGTAAAGCCAACTAGCCAACCTAACAAAGTCCCCCAAGGCCAATTTCTTTTTGGGCTAGAAACTTCAAGAAAAACTAACAAACAGAGAGAGCTGAGAAAGGCAATTAGAGAAGGGTTCGTCAGTAAGGCGCTGGTGATTATTAAGTTTGGCGAGAAGGTAGCCAAAACAGCTAAAATTAAACCTAATCTTTGGTCTTCTAAAAGAACGCCGATTCGATACATAATCAAAATAAGACTCAGAGAGGCTAAACCTAAGGCTATCCAGGGCGCCAACAAGGAGGGAATCAAAAATTTTAAAAAAATCAGAAAATACCAATACCAAGGTCCGATCGTTAAAGGAGCAATCGAGGCCCAAGGGCCAACTAAGGGCAGTTGTTTCTCTCTCCAACCGACATCGCTAACAAAATAATCCCGAGCGCTCTCCCAGCCCAAACTAATCCGACTTTCATAATTATGGAACCTAAGAAAAGCGCCAATGATTAAAAGAAGGCCAAGAATAAGCCAGCTTTTTTTAATTTTCATTCTGTTTTCCCCAATATTTAATGTAAGCCACTGTAAATCTTAAACCTGAAAACAAAGAAAAAACAAATCCCGGGAAGCCATCCATAAAACCTTTGTGGCGAAAGTAAGTCAAAAAAAACCAATGAAGCGGCTTGGCCAATAGATAATCAAAACCGTTGATCAGTCCGATGTCAACCTTTTTCTCTTCCATTTCATTGACCATAAGATCGGTGTAGCGGTTAAACCTCAGACGATAACGGCTAAAATTAGGGTCAGCTAAATGAAGAAGGGCGTTTTGCAACCAACCTACTCTGCCATTAATCTTAATTTGTTCATGAACACTCTGGCACGGGAAACGAGCCTTTGAATTTTTGACCAAACGGATCACTCCATCAGGGTAAACGCCACCATGGCGAAGATACCTGCCAAGAAAATAATTTAAGCGGGGGAGAAAAAAACCAACATACTCCCCCCTTTCTTGCCCAATCTTACCATCTCTTTTCTCAACAATCTCTTGATGCTTTAGAAACAACCGTCTTTGGGGCAATGTTTTTTGATATTCTTCGATTTTGTCATCGTTCATCGAAAAAATCTTGAGAATCTCTTCAGCCAGTTTCGAGGTAACTCTCTCATCGGCATCCAGTTGCAAAATCCACTCTCCTTTGCAAGCATCAACCGCCATCTGTTTGTTGATATGAAAAATAGGCTTATTAGTAGTTTTAATGACCCTGGCCCCGTGTTTTCTGGCTATCTCTCTAGTTTTGTCTTGCGAGCTCCCATCAACAACAATCATCTCATCCGCCAGCTGGTGAACTGACTCCAAGCAAGGACCAATGTTTTCTTCCTCATTAAAAGTAGCGATGGCCACCGAAATTTTTTTCATTTTACCACCCAATTATAACACTCATCATCTTGGTAATGTTCTTATATTTGATAAATGAAGCGGTTGTAATAATTTCATTTCCTAGTATAGATATAGTAAAGATAAGATTGGGTCATTGATTCGCTGAATTTAACCTTTTCACCTCTATTAATTTTCTCTATCACTACTTGCCTATCCTTTATCAAGCCGCCTCTAGGGGAATCGGTCACCGATGTTAAAACGTTCCTGTAGGCCCAAAAAAGCCAAAATAGGATTATCAATATTGCAAGAGGCTTAACCCCTGAACGCAAGATCCAAATTGCTAGCCAAGAAACTATATAAATTGCCAGAGGCATCGTAGGAAGGAAATAATAATCTGATAAGGGGCCGCTATAGAGGGTAAAACCAACTAAAGTCACCCAAAACCAAAGAAAGAAAACTATCCCAACAAACCGACTGTTCTTGTTCTGAGGGAAGACGATAAATACAATCCCAAAAATTATTGGCAAAATATACTTTAAAAATTTTAAACTTTCGAAAAAAAGAGCAGAGTCAAACATTATTAAAGCGTCATTCAAACGATAGATCATAAACCGAAAATGAAATCCATGATAATAGTATTTTAAGAATTCTTGAAACTTATAATAATCACTTAGCCCGTGTTGAAGCTCATGAATAATATTAGGGATAAAAAATAAACTAAAGGCCAATATCGATCCCGCCATCCAAGGAAATGCTTGCTTTTTATTCCTTATAAAAAACAAAGAGAGAACCACAATCGGAGGAATAAAAACGGCAGTAAAATGTAAATGAAAGAAAAATCCCGCCAATAAACCTAAGGGAATAAACCACCTATTATTGCCTTCGTATATTTTGAAAAGGCTGTAAAAAATCCAAACAGAGGCCATCATCACTAAAGAAACATTCCAGGGAACCCGATCCATCGAGATAAGATATCGACAAAAAGCGTAAATAAAAGTTGAGAGATAGGCAACTTTTATTCCGAAGACTTCACGAGCCACCCAGAAAATTGAAATAATTGTTAATAAGCTGGCAAAAATTGAAAAATAACTTGAGGCAATGGGATCAAGGTTTGTCAAAAGATAAAAAGGGGCCAAAAGATAATAAAAGACAGGGCCGAGATGAAAATGACCAATTCCGGTTCTGGGCCCAATCAAAGGAAGTTTTTTATCAACAAGCATCTCCTTCATTGCCCAAGCATCCCTCGCTTGATCCCAGCCAAAGGGAGTTACCTTCTCGATGTTGTAAAATCTTAAAAAAAGACCTGCGGCAATCAAGAGGATAATCGAAAAGGCTTTAAATTTTTCTAACAATTTTAATTGCTTCTTCGCCATTGAGATAATAAATAGTTTTAATGGTCCTAATCCCTTTGGGAAATTCTTCAGGTAAACCAACAAAAAGAACATTCTCCTCTTCTCTATCCTTTTGCCAATCAATAGGCCGGAATTCGTAGCGGTCAAATTTGTTTCCTTCTTCGGCAAAGCCCCCGGAAGTCGTTCCTCCCTCAGCCAGATATAGGGCGGGATCATATTGTAAATAGTAAAGCCAAAACATGTGAGGTTGTTCCAGGCTAGTGGAAACAACCACTTTTTTATAGCTATCTTTTAAATTTTCGGCTACTTCAACCGCCTTTTTACGCCCGTATTGCCAATCAAAAGACCAATCAAGAGGCATGTGAACATAATATTGATGGAGATAATAGAAAAAGTTGGCCGCCAATAAACAAGAAACAATTAATAGCAAGATTCTCTTGGTTAAAGTGGTCTTCTTTTTAACCAGTTGAATAAATTGATAAAACCCATAAGCAGAAAGGAGGTGCATGGGAATCACCATATTTAACGTCCGAACCGCATGAGGCAACTCGGTGGTGGGCGCCGCGGGTACCGGGGCCAGGAGCAACCAGAGAAAAATTACCTGATAAAATTTCGGCTTCTTCTTGATCAAAAAATAGACGCCGGCCAAAACAAACGGCAATTCCCAAAGATATAAAAGGCCAACATTCGGGGCGTGATGACGATTAAGATCGCTCTTCAGGAATAACCAATTAAGATTGAAATGATAAGAATAACCCTGAAGAAGGATCTTAGTAAAAACTAGCCGGCGATTATGAAACAATCTTCCTAAAAGGTAGTCTCCCCTTTCTTGATCCTCCTGGATTTTTTCAATTGATCGGTAAAGAATGGCCGGATCGGAAATCGAACTGACTCCTTTTAGCCTCATTCTGCCTTCCACGGAAGTCATGATACTTATCAACGGAAGAATAATGATTGTTCCTAAGATGGCCGCCAGAAGACAGTGGCGCCAAAGTTTAATCAATTTCTTTCTAAAGACCACCACCAGGCTCAAGCCTAATAAGGGAACAAAAACCCGAGCGCTGTGATAAGAATAAAGGGCGGTGCCAAAAAAGAACATCGCTAGAATTAAAAAATTGCCTTTTTTTAGGCCTTTTAAAAACGCCCAGGTACCAAAAACGGTAAAAGAAAGAGCAATATTGGTTTCAAAAGCCACCCGAGAAAATTGAAGATGCCAGGGTGAAATCGCTAAAAATAACATCGCCAAAAGAGCCAGCTTTAAATCGCCTAAAAGCTCTTTAACCAGGAGGAAGAAAACAATGACCGTTAAAGCTCCCAAAAAGGCGGAAGGAAAACGGACTGCCCAGTCGTTAAGGCCAAAAAGAGCCACACTAGGAATAGTCAGGTAAATATAAACCGGCGGTTTGTAATCATCAAACGAGCGAAAAGTTAAAGGAAAGCGGGTACCGTATTCATCTCGGCCGGTTTTTAGAAGCGAATAGGCATTATAGCCCAGAGCGGCCTCATCCCAATCTAAACTAGGCGGATTATTTCCTAGTTGATAGAAACGCAAACCAAAGGCTAAAATAATAATCCCTACTAAGATCAACTTAAAACGTAAATTCATATCTCACCACTATCAAAAAGGGTAAACGCCGGTTCGTTATTTAAAAACCGGATGGCTCGCAAAACCCTGGCCTCTTGAGGCGCTCCCTCTTTGCCAGCCACAAATAAAACTCCTTCTTTTTTTTCTTCTTCCCAGTCAATCTGTCGAAACTCATAGCGATCAAAGCCAACTACATTGATAAAGCCTGCTGGTTCTTTAATCACCTGATCTTGATACTGCCAAAATTTTTCTGGTGAATATTGCTGATAAAAGAGAAAATAAATATAGGGCCGGCCCGCACTTTTACTGATTACCACCCGATCGTAGTCTGCTTCAATTTCACCCACCGCCTCAACCATTTCCCGATAACCATACTGCCATTCACTGGAAAACTCAGTTGGATAGTGGGCATAATAATTGTGAAGGTAATAGAAAAGATTGAGGAAAAGTAAGCCGAAGATAGAAAAGAGCAAACAATTTTTAATAAGCGACTCTTTTCCCCTCACTCGCTCTAAAAAAACATAAAACCCGTAGGCCGCAATGATCTGCCAGGTAGGCAAGGAGTCAAGAATCCGTAGGGCATGAGGGGTCTCTCGAGCCGTGGCCGCCGGCAAAGGGGCAACCAAAAACCACCAGAAAATCGGAAAAGCGGCTTTTTCTTTTTTCCGGATCAAGAAATAAATTCCGGCTAGCAAAAAGGGCAAATCAAACAAATAAAGCTGGCCTACTTCCTGAAGGGAAAATTTAGGATTAACATCACCTGAAAGAAATAAAAACTTCACTTCGAAATGATGGAAATAATGTTCTAAAAACAAAAGGGCGAAATGAATCCTCCGGTTGTGAATAATCCTTGCCCATAAAGAATTATTATCAGCCGCCAGCCAACGATTAGTGGTTTTAATCACCCTCAGATCAGTAAAGATGTTCACTTCCTGAAAGCGCAATTTTCCTTCCGGAGAAACCAGGTGAGGCATTAAGGGTGCCAGTAAAAAAACGGTTATCAAGCCAGCGAAAACCACCCATCTCCTCATCTGCCACAATCTCTTCCGCTGCCAAAGAAAAAGACCCAAGACTAAAAGGGGCGAAAAAAGACGCGTACTATTAAAAGTATAGAAAGTAGCCACAAAAGCGATCGCCGCTAAAACTAAAAACCATTTTTGTTTTCTAAGGCTGAGTAAAAACAGCCAGACTCCCAAGACGACCAAGAAGCTGGCCAAATTTGCTTCCCAGGCAGCTCTGGATAATTGGGTATGCCAGGGGGAGATGGCCAAAAAAAGAGCCGCTATCTCCGCCAGCCAACTGTTTTTTAATTTAGGAAAAAGTTCTTTAACCAGAAAATAAGTAAGGAAAACGGTCAAAGTGCCAAAAAAAGCTGAGGGAAAGCGAACGGCAAATTCATTTAAACCGAAGATTTTGATTGGCAAAACCGCGGCATAAACATAAAGCGGCGGCTTGTAATCACCAAAGGAAGTAAAATAGTCATCAGGCAAAAATCGGCCAAACTCATCTCTTAAGGTTTCACCAATTGAATAAGCATTATAACCTAAAGCGGTTTCATCCCAGGCTAAAGAAGGTGGATTAACGCCTAAATGATAAAATCGCAAAACCGTGGCGAGAATCAGGATGATTAGCAAAGGTAAAAACTTCTTCATTTTCTTAAAAAAGCGAAAATTAAGGCCATTGTTAAAAAAGCAACTAAAGAAACTAGAGAAATTACCTTGCCTATATTATAACCCATGGGGTGATAGACGAAACTAATGAGGTGCTCTCCCTCCGGGACGACCACTGATCTGAAGGCATAATTAGCCCGATAGACTTTAGTGGGAAAGCCATCAAGGAAGGCTTGCCAGCCAGGATAGTAATTGTCTGAAAAGAAAAGGAGTTGAGAATGGTCTGTCTCGGCGCTCATCACCACCTCTTGTGGCTCATAAGTTTTGATTTCTAAAAAGGATTCTCTTTGGCTATCCCCCTCCTTAAAATTGTTAGGCTTTTCTTCTAAAACAACCTTTTCTTTTAAATCAAAATCAGGATTAAAAAGAGAGTCTAGGATTTTTTGAGGGTCTTTTTCAACCACCACCTTGTCAACCAAAAACGCCCGAGGGAAAACATCCAGATATTCAAACACATACCAGTCTCCTTTATGCCAAACCTGTTTAAAAACTTCTTTAGGGAATCTCTTTTTCAGAGTCATCACCGACGTTCGGTCGTCATAATAAGCTAAATATTTCACCCCCAAAAGAGATAAAAGCCTCAATCTCCTCTGATTATCCAAAAGGCCCTCTTCGTTGCCTAAGTCAGAAAGCTTAGCTTCGATTCTGGGAATGTTATTGGTGATCAAACCGTCGTTCTCGGCGGCAAAGAGGAGCTGGCCATATTGATTAGAAAAGATCGGATCTAAACCTTCCGGAGAATAAAGCTGTTCATAAGTGGCAATATTGCCCGGTATTGGCTCACCAAAAGCAATAAAGCGATAAGGCGGAAAAGAATGTTGTTTTAAAAACGAAAAGACTGGGTGTCGGGGGTATAAAAATTGAGGGTAACCAAGCGAGAGATATTTATTCAAAAAATAAAATTGGCCTAATAAAGTAAGCAGAATCAGTCCGGCTAAAGCAGGGCGGCGCCATTTTTTCAATCTGATTAAAATAAGTCCTGAGCCGAGCAAGAAGAGAGATAAAAAAATGTTTTTGATCATCACCAGGGCACTATTCTGGTCAACTTTTATGCCTGGCCTAATCATCAAATTATTAAGAGGCTGCAAAATTTGAGGATTAAATTTCCACAAAATAAACCCGTAAGTCATGGCTAAAACAAGGGTTCCTAAGAGAATGAGAAAAATAATTTTGGTTGATTTTTTGATTTTTAGGGAGCGGTCTTCTAACCAGAAAGAAAGGCCAAAAGCGGAGAGCGCCGCCAAACAAAAGGTAGTAATAATGAGAATCCGGCTCGGTAAGAAGGTGGGAATCAGCGGCAAGGGCAAATGATAAAACGCTTGAGTTAAAGGCGAGTCAATCATCAGAAAAAAGGAAATTAAGGCCCCTAGCCCAAAAAAACGAACTGAATGATTTAGCCTAAATCTTAAAAAGGCCAGCAAGGCAAAAAACAAAGGGATCACCCCAATAAAAAGCAAGGTTTCGTGATAGAATCCTCGGCCAAAAAAATTATAAACACCAGGATTGCCAAAAATGTCTGGAACCAGAACGTTTAGAAAGTGGCTGGCTGGCAAAAGATAGGTATCAAACAGATAAAGGGCCGATGAGGTTGGTCTCGGCGATTCAAAGAAAGCCTCTATTGATGGCAAAAGCTGGATAGCCGAAAGAGAAAGGGTAAAAATAAACATTCCCACCAAAAGAAGGCTGCTTTTCAACCTCGTTTTCTTCTTTTCCTCTTTTATTTGGAATAAACCATAAAGAAAAGCAAAAACGAAAAGGTAGAAGCTAATCTGAAAAAAGCCAGCTAAAAAAGAACAAGTTAAAGCCAAAACGCTGATTAAGAAAAACCAGCCTTTTTTGGTCCTGAAAAAACCTTCCAGGCCAAACAAAATTAAGGGCAGCCAAAGAGCGGCCTGGGCAACCACAGCATTCTCTTGTCCCCAAACAATCATAAAACCTGAAAAACCAAAGGCGAAGGCGCCAAAAAAAGCGGCAATTTTGGCAAGCGAAAGTTGTCTTAAAAAAAGATAGGTAAAAACCATCGCCAATAAAGGCTGAATAAAAACTAAAATTGACCAGGCAGTAAGCTGGGGCAAAAAAAGATGGAAAACATTAAGCGGATAGAAAATCGCCGATTGGAAATTGGCTAAATGGGGATTGCCTGAAAAAATGTAAGGGTCCCAAAGGGGAATCTGGCCTTGGTGCAATAAGCGGTTAGTAAAGCTCCGCCAGGGATAAAAAAGACGGATTTGATCAATCCCGATCGGCTTATGAGGAATTCCCCTCTCCCAGCCTGCAAATTTCTCAGTCGACCAGGGAGAATAAAATTGAGCCAAAAAATTCGAAGGGAAAACAATCTTTTTTTGAAAAAGAGCTTCTCGATAGAAAAAAAGCTGGCCCAGAAGGACTAAAATAAATAAGAAAACAATTATTTTCCCTGGTTTGTTTTTCTTTTTTTTCATTCTCAAATAAAAATCTTTGATTTCACTCCCAACGGCCGCAAAAGATATTTAAATAAAGTCAAAATTGTCATTAAGCCATAGCGAACTGACCGGACGAAGTTGATTGAAGAAGCTTCTGGAAAATAGCGCACCGGGACAGGGATCTCGCCAATGCTGAATCCGGCGGCCACCGCCGAAATTAAAATCTCCTGATCAAAAACAAAGTCATTAGAGAACTGCTGAAAAGGGAGGGTTCGTAAAACTTCACTCTTAAAGGCTCGAAAACCAGTATGGTATTCAGAAAGGTTAAGACCTAAAACAATATTTTCCAAAATCGTTAAAAACCGATTAGAAAGATATTTATAAAATGGCATCCCCCCTTCAAGAGCTTCTTTTCGACTTCTAATCCGACTGCCTAGCATAATCTCAAACCGCCCATCAAGAAGAGGTTTAACCAAATCAGCCGTCAAGGTAGCGTCATATTGGTAATCTGGATGAATCATCACCACAATGTCCGGCTTTGTCTTTAACGCTTCCCAATAGCAAGTCTTTTGATTGCCACCATAACCCAAATTGGTTGGGTGAACAAAGACCTTCAGGCCCAGCTTTTTGGCGATCTTCACCGTCTTGTCCTGACTCTGGTCATCAACTAAGATTACCTCTTCTGCTAATCCTTGGGGAATATCGTGATAGGTCTTCTCCAGGGTTTTAGCCGCGTTATAGGCAGGCATGATAACCACTATTTTTTCCATAAGTTCCTTAACTGATAACCAATAAAAATTAAGGTCACTAAGGTCAGCGCTTCTCCTATTATTCTATCCCAGGTTTTTCCAAATTTAAAGAGAACTTCATGCTTCCCCGCCACCACAGGAATCCTCATTAGACCAGTCACTGTCGTGATTTCCATCTTTTCTTTTTGACCGTCAATGAATAACTCCCAGCCAGGATAATAGATGGTATTGAGAATCAATGAGCTTGCTTCTTTAACCCCGATCCGATAAGCCTGAAGATTAGACCGCATCTCAACCACTTCAGTTTCCGCCTGACCGCCGGAACCGGTGACGGGCGTCTCCCTTCTAGGCAAATATTTAGGATTTACCCAAAGAGGCCGATATTCATCAAAAGAACTGCTAGATGAGTAATGTTCTTGATAAAAACTGTCAGGCAGGTCAAGATATTGATTGACCCTCAAATGGTTTCGGTTGCCATAAAAAGTCAAAAACAAAAGTCCTAAAACCACCGGATAAAGAAAGCTCTTCAAGAGCCTTTCTTTTCTTAAAAGAGTCACCAGTCCCCCGGCAATTAAAGAAGAAAAGAGAGTCGTCAAAGCCAGGTAACGAAAGGGGAAATCAATTTTGAAAAACAAAGACATCATCTGCCAACAAGGCTTTGAAAGAGAAAGCATTAAAAAAATTGAGGTGGCGAAAAAGAAAACCAATAAACCGGCTAGTTTATGAAAAAATTCAAATTTTTCTTTTCTTATTCTTCGCCAAACTAAGAGAAAGAACATTAAGATAACAACTAGCCATTGAGCAATTCCGACTTGAAAGGACATCGCGTCTCTTTCAACCCCGGGATGAGAAAAGCCATAACCCCAAGGCGAGTAAAGGAGTTGCTTAAAATTAGGAAAATGTTGGGTGTAAAAATTGGTTAGCAACCGAGAAAACATCGCCCATCTTCTTTCTATCAATATCGGTAACCAGTAATAAGCCGATATTCCGGCGGCTAAAATGAAAAGCTTTAAATAGCGATAACCGACTTCCTTTTTCTTCCCGGTTTGCCAAAGGCAAAACCCTGCCAGAAAAACAAAAAAGGGCAAAAAAAGAAAGGTCAACATGGCATGAGAAAGCAAAAGTCCGGCTAAAGAGAAAGCGCCTATAAAAATAGCTTTTTGGTTTTCTTTTTCGCGAAGAGAAACGAGAGCCCAGATTGCCAAGGGAAAGAAAAAGAAGCAGACCGCCTCACCCAGACTGGCACGAACAAAAATAGTGGAAAAGCGCCAAGGGGCCCAAAGATAAAAAAGGGCTCCTATTAAAGCGGCCAAGCGATTACCCCAAATCTTTTTTTGGGCCCAATACATCACGATACCCGAAAAAAGATAGGCTAAGATGAAAACGGCTTTAATTGAATCACTCAAGGAAAGGCCCAGAAAACTGAAAAATGCTCCCAAGTAAAAGGGGAAACGATAGGTGAAAACAAACAACGGATAACCGAAACCCCTAAAAGCGGGTGGGCCTGCCCAGCGAACCGGCCATTGGCCATCTTTTAGACCCACCAGAAAGTGATTAAGCCTAATCATTTGGTGCTCGCCGTCGTGGCTGGTATAAAACCCGGGATGAAATAAAGCTTTGACGGCAAAAAGAGAAACCAAAAACAAAAAGAGGACAATCAACCAGTCAATTTTTTTGGATTTCAAACTTTCCCCCTGACCCTAGAATTGATTAGTTCTGGCAGTTGAGCCAGGGCCTTTCCCAGGCCTAACCAGAACAAGAAATCAGTAGAGAAGGTCGCTCTGATTAAGTGATACGGAAGCCAAAACAAATGGGGAATCAACATCTCTAAATTCGCGTTTTTCCAGACAAACAAAAATTGGTTCTTATAACCAAAAACTTTCATTTCTTTCTGACCAAATGTAGGGATATTGGTGGTTTCATGTCGGTGGTTAACCCTTGATCCTGGCTCAAAGACAACCCTCCAACCTCTTTTTCTTGCCCGCCATGATAAATCAATGTCTTCCCAATAAGCGGGTCGGAAGAGAGGGTCCATTCCACCGAGTTTGAGCCATTTCTCTCGCTCAACCGCCATACTGCCGGCAGTGGCCCAAAGAGTATCCCTTTTGTTTTGATCTTTAGCCCGCCAATGAACCAAAAACCCTCGTTTAAACTCTCCCAATCCCCGTCCACTATAAACCACTTTTCCATTTCTAATGTCTTTCTCTTTACAACCAACAGCAAAAACTAGAGAATCTTCAAAGTGTTTTAAAAGGGGTTCTAAAAAAGCTGGCTCCGGAGAGACGTCATTATTAAGAAGGACAACAATTTCTCCTTTGGCCGCTTTTACCCCAGTGTTACAAGCGGCCGCAAAGCGCTGGTTTTTTTGATGAACCATCACTCTAACTTGAGGATAATTCTTTTTTAAAAAGGTAACACTCCCGTCAGTGGAAGCATCATCAACCACAATAATTTCCCAACCTGCCTCGCCTGCCTTATCAACTGGCGGGTTGGATTTTGACCAGGTCTGACAGGCTTTGATCACCGCTGGCAAGTTTTTCTTCAAGAGTTCCTTGCCGTTGAAGTTGGGAATAACCAGACTGACTTTAATACCAGCCATATTCAAAAGTTACTTGATGATTTCCTTCCGGGACAATCACTCCCCGGAAATTATAATCGGCCCGATAAATTTGAGTTCCTTGGCCGTCAATTTTTGCTTGCCAGCCGGGGTAAAAAGAATCAGTTAAAACCAAAATCCCTGACTGGCTGGTTTCCACCTCAATAAGAACCTTGTTTTCTTCATAATCCAGAATGGCTACTTTATTTTCGCCTTTAACCAAACCCGTTTCAGGCTGATCGCTTTCCAAAATGACTGTCTCTCTTAAATCAATCCCTTCATTCATTAATAAATCAATCGCTTCTTGCTTATCTTTAGCTAGTTGATATTGGTAAACTATAAAAGCCCGAGGAAAAACATTTTGGTTCTGATAAACCTTAGTTTGGCCCTCTTCAAAAACCTTAACCCATTTAGGCGAATCTTCCTCATCTAGGCTTAAAAGATATTTAGTATTCAAAAGATCGATAATTCTTGATTCGTAATTATGAGGAGTAATAATTCGATTAAATCCAAATGGTGGTTCAATGTTGGCCTCTCCCCTTTCTGAGGCGGCGATGAGCTCAGCGTAGCGAGAAAGATACAAGGGATCATACCCTTCTATCGTTTGAAGCCTATAAGGAATTGAGAAATTGGGGGCCAAAAGACGGCGATCGGTGGTCATCAAGCGGAAAACGTCTTGATCTTTTTTCAAAAATTCAACCGTCTCGGTTGAAGGAAAAAGCCATTCTTCTTTAACAAAAGGAGTAAATTTCCAACCAAAACGGAGAAGGTCGAAGATGGTCAATAAGACAATTCCTATTAGAATTAAGAGTCGAGAATAACGAATTATGAATCTCTTTTTTTTGAATAGTTTCGGGGTTAACCAGCTGGCCACCATCAAACCAGCCAAGCCAGCAAAGATGGCCGTTGGCAAGATAAGGTTTCTTTGACTAACCGCCAAATTAACTACCCATGGAGCCTCTGGCCAAATCTTTTTTGCTCCTAAAACAAAAAGCCATAAGAGACCATAAAAAATAGAAAATGGGATTAGGGTTAAGATTATTTTCCCCCAAGAGATTTTCTTTTTCAGAAAGGCATCGACGCCCAAGGCAGCCAAAACGGCGAGACAAAAATCAACGATAAAGAGCAGCCTAGTCGGTTGGCTAGTAGAAATCAACGGTAAGTTTAGCCAGTAGGGCAATTTTGCCCAGGGCGTGGGTAAAGCAAAACTTAAAAACAAAAAAACTAAGAAACTAAAGAATAAGGTTGTTTTATCGCGTCGCCAGATGATAGCTAAAAAAGCAAAAATTAAAGGAATCACCCCCAGATATCCCAGGAACTCGGCGTAATTAAAAATCCCCCAATAATTCAAGGTGGTTGGGTTGCCAAAAAAATCAGGTGCTAAGAATTGAACTAGGTTTTGCCAAGGAATAAACCAGCCAGGTTGATTGAATTGAGACTGATCGATCTCTCTGGCGCTCAATTTAATAAATTGAAGAGTGGGTAACCACTGGATTGAGGTAAGCAAAAGGAATAATGAATAAAGAAAACAGAACAGAAGAATTAGTTTGCGGCGATCTTTTTTAGTTTGGAGTAATCGCCAAACTAAATAGATAATCGAAAATAAAACTAAATAAAAAGAGGTCTGTAAATGGCCAGCCAAAAAAGAGACTGTAAGAGAAAAAACAAAGACCAAACCCCAAAGTAGTAAATTTCCACTTTTACTTAATACTTGAGACTTAATACTTAAGACTATCTTGTCGATGGCCAGCAAAATTAAAGGCATCCATAAGGCCACCTGAAGAACCGTTCCCCATTCGAGCCAGGCAATAAAAAAGCCGGAAAGCGAAAAACTGATTGCCCCCAGAAAAGCGGCCAGCTTTTCTAGCTTTAGCTGGCGAAGATAAGCATAAAGGAAAAAGCCGGCCAAAAGCGGCTGAAGGAAAATTAGGCCACTCCAAGCCAAATTAAAAGGTAAAACAAAAAATAAAATATTCAGAGGGTAAAAAACGGCCCCTTGAAGATTGGCTAAGAGTGGTCCCCCAGCTAAGGTATAAGGATTCCATAAAGGCAGTTGGCCCTGGGAAATTAAATCAATCCCTAACTCCCGCCAGGGATATTGTTGGCGCACCGGATCAGTGATTAGAAAATTTTTAAAAGGCACCCCGGCGGTGAAATTATCCCAGACAACATCTCTCCAGGGATGATACATGCCCACAATCGTGTCGGCTGGAAGAGGCAAGAGGCCACCAAGTAAAAATTGATGGAAAAAAATCGCCACTACTAGGCCGATGAGGATTATCGACCAATGAGCAACGATCAAACTTTTAAGGCTTGATAATTTCATCAAACTTCTGGTAAAAAACTTCCTTTTTAAATCTTTGACTGTCTTTTATTGCTTGGCGAGAAAGGTTTTTCCATAAAGTCGGTGATTTTGATAGTCTGATGGTCAGCTTTTGAAGCTCTTTCTTTGTTTGCCAGAGGAAGCCATTCCTGCCATCTTTGATGATTTCGGGAATGCCGCCTTTACCAATCACCACCGGCACATCACCAGCGGCCATCGCCTCGACCACTGAAATGCCGAAATGCTCCATTCGTTCAGGATATAAATTTTCGTCCTCGCCAAAACCAGCGGCGTGCCAATATATTTTAGCTCGATCATAATGTTTTTTTAATTCATCAAACTTAACGTTAGAGCGCACCTCAATCGGATATCCTTCGGCCGCTTTTTTAAGAGCCTTAAGATAGCCTTCATCCGCCTTTAACGCCCCTCCTAATAAGACTAAACGCCAACCTTTGAGGCCCTGATCATAAACTTTTCTAAAAACCTCAACTAAAATATGCTGCTTCTTAGCATGAAGTGCCTGGGTAAATCGGCCCACCGAAAGAATCAGGTTTTCTTTTTTATCTGGTTTAAAATCTTCGACGGAAACCGGCGGATAAATGACTTGGCTTTGGACGCCATACTCCTGGTCAATATATTTTTTGGTGAATTTCGAGTTACAGACAATTTGGCTAAATTTGGCTAATTTTATTTTGTTTAAAAGGGATTTCCCGTTAACTCTAGTAAAAGGGACCTGAAAATGAAGGATGTTTTTCTTGGCAAATAAAAAGGGCAGACTGCCGTCAGATAAATAAAAAACTAGATCGTAATTCCTGGTGATCTGCCATTTATGAACAACATTTCTATTCGAGGAAAAAATATTCTCAACAAAACTAATTTTGCCTAAATCAAGGTCAAATCTTTCCTTTAACTTTTTCTTTATCTGTTCATCATCCCAAAAAAGATCTACTTGATGATCCTGATTGCTTAAATGTTCGGCAAGAGTAAGGACATATTTTTCTCCTCCTCCCAAACTGTTAAGATACGGGTTGAATAAACCAATTTTCATTTCTTGTCTCCCCGCTGCATTTCCCATAAACGAGCGTAAATGATAAAGGTATTAAAGGTTTCAAAAATGGCATTGATCCAACCCTCGGTGCCATCGCGCCAACCGCCTTGCTTGACGATTCTTTCAAAAAACTTAGTCGCCATCATTCGTAAAAACCGCCACCAAACTACCGGAGGATGCTTCGCCTGGTAAAGAAGCCTGGCTTCAATCTTGGTCCATTTAATGGTTTTATTCAACATCGAGGTTAAATCTCGATGAGTTAGGTGGATAATGGGATTCTCTAGCTTGCCCGCTTTTCCCTCAAAAATCGGCCATTCATGAAGTTGGTCCTGCCAACCTTTTAATTTACTTTTTCTAAAAAGTCTTTGAACATAATCTGGCCAAGCACCCCCATGTTTCATTTCCCGACCCAGAAAAAAATTGCGCCTCGGGATTTTATAAGCCGCAAACTTATTCTTGGCGATCACCCGCTGAATTTCCTCTCTTAACTGAGGCGTCGCTCTCTCATCGGCATCCAGATATAAAATCCAGTCGCCTTTGGCTTTTTCTTTGCCTAAATTACGCCACCGAGCAAAGGCCAAACTTTTTGATTTAGCTTCAACGATCCTCGCCTGATACTTTTTGGCAATCTTCAGAATCTTATCAGTTATCCCGGTATCCACCAGAACAATCTCGTCAGCCCATTTAACTGATTCCAGGCAGTCACCGATAACTTTCTCTTCATCCTTGGCTAAGACAATCACACTCAATTTCATCTTAATCCTAATTATACCTCGTTTCACTCAGGTAATCTCTTAGATTATACCTTGCCTTACTGGTTTAATCTACTTTATAGACGGTCACTTTTTCATTAGTAAAAACGATTGAAAGGGGCAATTTGGTCGGCGAAAGATCCGTTTCGTCAGTAGTTAAAAGGTAGAGGTAGGCAATGTTATTCTGCTTTAAAAAAGCTCGCTGAAATTCTAAATCATCGGTAATAAAGAAATCTTTTGAAAGGTCAATCCGGTGTTGATAATCTTCACCGGTAATGGCCGCTGGGATAACATCCGAAAAATAACTTCTCTTCCCTGAAAGAGCGCTGACATACATCCAAGCCAAATTGTTCTTATTAGGATAAAGAAGGACCACCGCTTCATCATCAGGTTCTTTTCCCAAAAGAGATAAAGCTTCTAACTCTTCATAAGGAATGGCGGTTGGCGCTACCGGCGAAGTAAAGAAACCAACCAACATTTTTAGACTCGAAGGGACAGCCAATAAAAAGATTAAAAGAAGAAGAGTTAATTTTTGCCAGCTAGTTCTCTTTTGGATAAGCTTCATTATCGCCATAGTCGTAAAGAAATTCATTATGATTAAGAAATAAAAAGCAAACTGGATGGTATTGGCCACACTGCCCTTTTGAATAAAAAACAGAGGAAAAAGAAAAGAAATGAAAGCGGCCACCAGAAGAAACAATTGGCTCAAGCTAATTTTAAAACCCTTAGAAATCACCAAAAGAAGCCCACCAAACCCCAAGATTCTAACCCCTAAATTGCCGGTGAGGAAAATCAGGAATTCCATGACTCTCAACCTGAGCAGACCAAGCGAGTCGCCAAGCGTGATGTAAGTATTCTCCCGTAAAACCCAGTCGGGCAGGTTAAGACGATCAGCGTTTTCCATCATCGCTCTTAAAAACCAGCCGGGAGCAAAAATAAAGAAATTTTCGGTGGGACGGTAGTTCGGCAGAAAAACAATCAGGGCAACTGCCAAGGAAGCAATAAATAGCCATAAAACCTTAATCCTTTTATAAAAGATTATCTCAACCAAACTAACGGTCAAGAGGGTCCCTAAAGCGATTACTCCTCCATAAGATTTAAATCCAATCAGCATGCCGAGAGTTAAACTGGCTAGCACCAAAACAGAGAGACTTTTTTCTTTTAAGTATTTCAAAAAAAGAAAAAAGCCAACTAAAAAGATTGGGAGGGAAAGAGCAAATTGAGGATTATAAAGAGCGGCATGGGTTTGGTTGATCCAAAAAGAAAAATCGCTCCAGGGAGTTCCCGATCCCCTTAAAAGAGGCAAAAAATAACCAAAGTTGCCACAAAAATAAGTGAGGAAAACCACCAGATTAGCGGCCACCTCACTTTTTAAGAAAGAACGGGCCGCGATAAAGGCAGCCAATCCCAGAAGCAAAGAGATTAAAATCGGGAAAAAGCGAAAGTATAAATCTAATCCAGATAGTTTCGTTAAATTAGAAAAGCCGGCCACTAGCAAATCATAAAAAAAATGATAGTTAGTTAATCTCTCGCTAGCAAAGCCAGGGTGTTCAGGCGGAAAATGACTTTTTAGCTCATTAATCAAAGCCAAGTGCCAAAAAGCGTCGTGAATCTCCCCTTTAAAAGCAAGACCCTTATCGTTTTCTAAACCGCTAAAAAAAACGATTGATCCTTGAACAACGATCCCTAAAACCACCAGCAAAATCAGAAAACGATGAGGCGGTTTTAAGCTCATTTTAAAAGATGGAAAAACCTTTTTTCTCCTCTCCCAGAAGTTTAAAAGGGCAATCAAGCTTAAACCGGAAACCAGCCAGCCTGTCAGATAACGAAGATTTAAAAAACCTAAAAGATAATTCAGACTCGTAAATAAAAGCAAGCCGCTAATTAAGGAAATCGTTATTGCCTCTAGTCGAGAAAGTTTAAGACGGAGACAGTAAAGAACTAACCAACCAGGCAAATAAAAAAAGAAAACAACCCCGAGCCCAAAAATTAAAAGGTCAACAAGAAAGCTCATAACCGGTAGCTGCCCTTACCCAATTTTCTTAGGTAGAAATCTTTGATGCCCACTTTTTGCCATTCTCGGCCAAACAAAAGCAACCTGAGACTCTCTCGAATCAAAGCCAGCTTAGCCCTGACTGGCGCGTAACGCAAACCAAAAAGCATCCGGTTTCGAGCCAAATAATAATCATGAAGCGGGCTCCCGACCCGGCTGGAACCAGCATTGGCATGCCAAAGTTTTGCCTGGGGGACATAAACTAATTTAAAACCCGCCTTCTTAGCCCGTTGGCAAAAATCATTATCTTCAAGATAGAGGAAATATCTCTTATCCAGTAAACCAATCTTTTCTAAAACCTCTCGCTTGATCAACATGGCGCAACCAGAAATAAAGTCAGTCTCTTCCATTTCATCATATTGGCCACGATCGACTTCATCCACTCCCCGATGAGAAGCTAAAATGTTTGGCCAATCAATAATGCCTCCGGCGTACCAAATGACTTTTCCTTTTTCTTTTTTCTGATAACGGCCTGAATGATATTCACACCCAGGGGCAAAATAAATCTTTGGGCCTAAAATCCCAAAACTCTCATCTGATTCTCCCACTTTAACTAATTGAAGAAGCATTTGAGAATCAACAACAGTATCATTGTTTAAAAGAAGAAGATAATCGGCTCCTTGCTTAAGGGCATAGCGGATACCCACGTTATTACCTTCAGCATAACCCAGGTTTTCTTTCTTCTTGATAAAAACTTCATTAAAAAACTCTTTCTTCAGCTCATCAATTGGTTCTAGAGACCCGCTTTCGACGACCACCGCCTTAACGGAAAAATTACTGGTTTTAATTTTATTCAAAGATAAAAGACACTGACGGGTAAATTTTTTACCTTTATAATGAAGAATAATCACAAAAACTTTCTTCATAAGGAGTTTATTTAAGTAAGATTTTAATTCGGGCCGAATCCAAAATTGCCTCGTAGCCCATGGTCGATTTCATCATCACCCGATAGAGCTTTCTCCCTGAGGCAAGGTTAATCTCGCCTGATTCGGCTCGGTAGCCATTCAGACTCTCGGCATAGACTTCACTATTCCAAACGTCATGTTTATCGGTAACATTGTAAAGTTTGGCGTAGACCAGACCATTGGCGGTGGGAATCCGCATTGAGGCTTCAAAAATAATCGATTTAACGTTAGGATAATTGGCCATGTCAATCACCCCTTCTACTCCAATCAATTCGGCGTAGTCTCGGCTGTTAGTTGAACCTGATCCTAAGGGAATGTAAAATTCTTTGACCGTTGGCTCGACCGGAGCAGGAAGAGAAATCGGGGTGGGCTGAGCCAATCCAGAAAGAGTTGCCCTGGCAATTTCTTCTAAACAAGCTGGCGGACATGTCCCGGTTTCATCAATGTCTTCAAAAGAAGGGATGGTCGTTGTTTGGCTTTTATCGGCAACCGGAGTCGCCACCTCTTCTTCGTTGGTGAAAACTTTAAGATCTAAAATTAGGAGGTTAATCAAAAAAAAGGAAACAAAAATAAGAAGAGCCGCTTTTCCCCAAGCTAAACGAGTCCAGATGGGTTCATCATTCAAAGCTACCTCCCCAACCAACGCCTAAATTTTAAGAAAAACTTTTTGATAGGACTACCCTCTTTGTGGATTCGACTAGTCAAAAACCAATATTCCAAATCTTTTTTGGCTTTAACCATTTCTCTTTCTACTTTTTCTAAAAACCTTTCCTCCTTGACTTCTTTAAATCCCTGGGCTTCCCAGATTTTGGCAAAGGTGACAAAAGAAGAAAAGGCCTGGAGAAGGCTTAAGACCAAGCCGTGAAGCCCATCTCGATAACCTTTTTCTTTAAAAAATCTTTTATAAAACTCCTCCAGTGGAAAGGAGATCGAATCTTGCCACTTAATTTTTTTATCTCCGCTCAAAAAAACGTTTTTGTCGTTCTCGGTATAAAGCCGATTCAATCTCTCAACGAATTGGGAAATTGTCTGGTAATTATAATGAATTAAAGGATTTTTTAAGCGTCCTGCTTTTCCAGAGAGCTTCGGTTGCTCATGGACGCTCTGGCAAGGAAGGTGGGCTTTATCTTTTTTGAAAAGACGGAGCTGATAGTCAGGATACCACCCCGTATGTTTAATCCACTTACCAAAAATAATGTTTTTCCTGGGAATCCAAAAACCATTAAATCCTCTCTTTTTTATGGCTGAAAGAATTTCCTTTTTCAACTTTCCGTCCACCCGCTCATCAGCATCGAGATATAAAATCCAATCACCGGTAGCCGCTTCAAAGGCTTTCTGTTTATTGATATGAAACATTAAAGGGTTTTCTCTGACAATGATTTTAGTCTTTAATCTTTTTCGGCCAGAGGCCGATCGTCCTATGGACGAAGCGATCTCAACCGTTTTATCAGTGCTCGTCCCGTCCACGATGACCATCTCATCCGCCCATTTCACAGACTCAAGACAATCTTTAATGTTTTTTTCTTCATTAAAAGTGGCCAAACAAACTGAGATTTTTTTCATCTGGTTGTCCCTAAAACTAAATTAACGGCTTCAAAAATTTTCTCCTTAGCCAGAAAAAGCATGATGCCTAAATAAATTATAACACCCAAGATAATCATTAAAGCGATTCCTATTAAATTTTTCACTACTAAAGGAACCGCTAAATAAAGAACCAATCCCATTAACAAGGCTCCTAAAAAGGGTTTGCCTACGTTCTCCCAAAGATTGATATCAACAATCTTTTTCACTAACCAGATCGGCAGAACCACGCTGGTGGCCACTAAGACCGCGGCCGGCGCCACTCCATTGTATCCCCAAAGATAAATAAAGACTGGGGTGAAAATCCAAGTGAGGGCCGTCCAGAAAATCATTAGCTTAAGAGTGGTCTTAATTCTCCCGGTGGCGTTAAGAGTATTAGTTAAAGTGGTGGAAACACAAGCAAAAGCAGCCTGAACACAGAAAAAGTAAAGGGCTAAAAGGGCTGGCTGCCACTTTAGATAGCGGGGCAAGAATTCAACTAAGGGTGAGGCTAAAAGAGCTAGGCCGACCAGGGCCGGAAAAGTTAAAAAGCAAACGGCGAACAAAGCCTTTTCTATCCCAGCTCGTAAAGCCTGAAGATGGTCTTGTAAGCGAGAATAAGCCGGAAAGGTAACTTTAATAACGCTGTCCATAATAAAACGAAGGGGCGTGTTGGCCCATTTTTGAGCCCAACCAATGAAACCCACCTGGGCAAAAGGTAAAACTTTACCTAAAAAAACAGTTAAAAGGTCGTCTTTTAATAAAGCCAAAAGACTATTGGCCTGAAAAGGCACCCCAAAAGAAAGTAACTTTTTAGCGCTGGCCTTATTCAGAGCCAAGCCAGGGAGCCAAGGAGAAATCAAGTAAATAAGAATCAGACCGGAAATTCCTCGGACCAAAACCGCCCAAGTAAAGCTGGCCACTCCCGCCCCTTTCCAGGCAAGAAAAACGGCTACCAAGTTAAATAAAATCGTTTCCCCGATTTGAGGAATCACTAAACGATTAAAGTCAAGCTTCCTCTCTAAGAGGACCGAGGGGATCGTTTTCAGAGAAGAAAGGAAAAAGGAGATCACTAAAGCCCGGAAAAGCCAGAGTCCAGCCGAGCTTAAATTATAAAATTTGGCAACCTGGGTGGAGCCTAAAAAGGCCAAGATTACCAAAAAAATCACTAAGGCTTGCTGGATCGTAAAAGTGGTCTTCAGATCGGCGTCGGTTAGTTTCTCTTTTTTCTGAATTAAAGCCGCCGCCAAACCGATATCCGAAAAATAGTTTAAGAAATTGACCACGGCCGTGACGACAAAAAAGATGCCAAATGCTTCTGGGGCTAAGAAGATAGTTAACAGAAACATGGCCACAAAGTTAACAATCTGGAGGAAAAAGGTTCGGGAAGTTAAGGCGACAACGCCGGTAATCGAGCGTTTTTTGATCGTTGCCAAGTCAAGCTCATCCATACAATCATTTTAACACAAAATCTCATTCTCATCCCGACGCAATAGGACAATTTTCGAACCGTGAAGTGGATATAAATTATTGAATGAATATCCTGAAGCAATAATGGGGTCGTTTCAATAATTGTTTAATTTGTAACCCTTCTAAAATACTCACTATACAAGGGTTCCAAGCCGTGTTTCTCAAACAACCTCTGGGCAACTTTGTTAAAGGTGTAGATCCTTGTTTTTATGACTTCTATTCCGTTCTTTTTTGCAATATTGATAGCCTTTTCGATTAACTGACTAGCTATTCCCTGCCTTTGATGTTCTTCTTTTACTGCCAAATCATCTAAATAATAAGCCTTTTTATTTTTGAAAAAATTTTCTAATTCAACTTCATCTACTTTTAAAATTCCTACAATCTCTCCATCTTTTTCTGCTACTAATACAAATTCACCTTTTCTTTTTAGTGCCTTTTCAAAATATTTAGAAAGACTAATATTTGCCAAAACATCTGCTTCTATAAACTCGTCTTCGTTCTTTGCATGACTTAACCACATTGGTCGAAGGAAAAATTCTAGAGCATTCAAGTCCCCTTTTTGGAGATACCTCACAGTAACTTTTTCATTAAACGCTTTTTTGACCATCTTATAAAGTATACCAAAATTCGATTCCTAACTGAAACTTTTAATTTAACAGGGTTCTCACCCCTAGGGCCTTTTTGGTTTATGATAAAATCTTTTTAGAGAAAGAGGATCTAGTGGGAGAAAAAAACGAAAGACAGTTGACTAAACTCGGACTTTTAATCAAAGGTATTTTAAACCTTCTTCTTTTCGGCTTATTCTTGCTTTTTATTCCTGTTAAATACTTTTCTTGGTTAGGCTTAACAGATTTCCCACCTTTATTCCTAAAACTAGTTGGCATTTCCGCCTCTTTCTTGGGAACCATCTACATCAAAGCCGCTCTCCAGCCAAAAAGATTTAAAATTATTGCCAGAATTACCTATCTTGATGCCTTAATTTACCCAATCGTGATTTTGCTTTTAGGCATTTTTCTAAAGCTTCCCTGGTCGATTTGGCTTAGCGCCTTATTGGTAGGAATAGCCGCCATCCTCCTGATCATCGGCAAAGGACACAAACATCTTTTTAAATAAGCTAGTTCAAGTCTTGTCCCGCAGATAAAGGAAGAAAAAAGCCGAATTTTTGGATTTCTTCAATCTGTTCGGGTTGAAGGTTGTCTAGCTTGTCTCTTCTCATTAACAAAGGCGAGGGATCATTCCCCTGGCGTAACTGGATGTAATCAGCCACCACCGGATCAAAAACGCTTTTGGCGGCCTCGCCAACACTAGAGTATTCATAATAAACAAAAACAGGAGGGTTTCCCTCTAGGTCGTTTTTAATTTCGTTTTTTAATCCTTCATTCCAGAAAATCCATTCATAGTAATAAAGAAAGCGATTTTGAGGACTAAGACCGCTAACAAAATACAAAAGCTGTTCAACGGGAATCACCATTAGCTTATCATTGCTAGAAGCAAGGTTTCTAATCGCCTGGCCGGTTCCCTCTAAATAAGAAAAGTTCACCCAAAAATCGCGATAATAATCCGGTTGGCGAAAATATTCTCTAAAGAAAAACTGGCCGGTAAAGGCAAAAATTAAAATCATCAGAATTAAACCGGCGAAGGTTAGAGTTCTTTTTTTAACCGACTGCCAATTCAGCAAGAAAACCCTTTTAATTTGAAGAATAGTCAGGATGATTATCGCGGCCCACCAGGGGAAGCCATGAAAGCCTTCATACAAAACCGCTTGAGGATAGACCAAGCGCAAACTGGTGGTCCCGAGCAGAAAAAAACTAAAAACCAGGAATAATTTCTTTTTCTTTTCTTTAAAAAGTAAATACACAAAGCTGAGAAGGTAAAAACCACACCAGATTTTGGCAAAAAGGCCAAAATCTCCCTTGACAGGCTCAATCAGGGCGATAACCGGCTTTAAAAAAGAATAGGCCAAAAGACGAGATGCCCCTTGATTGGCGGTATCTTCAAGATAATGGCTGGTGAGTGCCGCCTTAGTATTAAGAAAATATTCTTGATAGCTAACAAGAGGAGAAAAGAGAAGGAAAAGGAAACCAAAAAAAAGAATTAGGGGGAGGACGATTTTCTTATGAAATTTCTCCCTGACAAGAAGATAGAAAATCAGGATCGCGGAAAAAGGGATCAGAATAATCAACTGGAAAGGAATTAAAACCAAACTAAAGAGAAAGAGGTATCGCCCCCAGCTATTAATCGGCCCCTTGGCTAACTCTTTTTTCCAAAGATAGGCAAGAACAAAGGCAAGAGGGTAAATTACCAGCGACTCGCCCAAAAAAAGATCGCCCAACAAAAGCCTTTTTATCAGCTCTATCACCAGAGAAAAAGTGAGACCAGCGGCGCCGAAAAAATAAAGAAACCCCAGCCACCAGAGAACCGAATAAAAGAAAACCGCCTCCCGGTGTCTTTTAATAAGGAGAAACAAAGAATTAGGCTTTAAGGTCTTATTAATTAAGGCGCTGAAAGCCGCGGGCATCGGCTGTTTGTGGGAAAAAATATCAGCGTAAAGTTTCTGGCCTTGGGCCAGATAATGGCCAGCCATCAAATTTTCGTCTTCGTCAACAAAATGAGTGTTAAACATATGAGACTGAAGCGTCCGGAAAGCAAAAAAGACCAAACCAAAAAAAATGATAACCAAGAATATTTTTTTTAATAAAGAAAGATCAGCTGAAGATTTTTTTAGCACCCAACCCCCCTCCAACCAAAACGATCGCCGCTAATAAGGAAACCAAGTTGGCTAAACTGCGCACCGGCGTGTCGGTAAAGACGACCTCGACCTGATGTTCCCCTTCAGGAACATCCAAACTGATCAGTTTCAACTTACCTGATTCCTGAATCCCAATCTCTTCTTGATCAAGAAAAGCTTTCCAGCCGGGAAAATTATAAACATTAACTCTCAATTCTCCTTGACCTTTTGTGGTCAAGATTTTTTGATGAGGAAAGTCTTTAACTACTTCAACTTCTAAATCGCCGGTTAAGGCTTGATAGGCTGTCTTGCCAATTCCCTCCTCGGCGATATCCAGCTGGGTGGTACCAATATCAGATAATCTGGTGGCCACTCCTTTGGGAACAAATTCAAAAGAAAGCCCGCTCACTCGCCATTTCAAATCCTTTTCAGAAGTATAATCACGATCACCAACTTCAAGATAATCAGCAGGCTGAAAATAGGCCTGATTTGAAAAGATAACCAAAACTAAAGGAACTAAAACCGCTCCCCACTGAAGAACTCTTTTCCCTTTAAGCTGCTTAAAAATGAAATTGACGCCTCCACCCACAAGCAGAGAAGAAAAAAAGGCGGCTAAGATCAGAAAACGCCAGGGAAACTGAAGATACCAAAGAGGCTGAATTCGATCCCAGATTAGCTGGGAACGAAAACTGGTCATGAAGAGGGAAAGAATAAAGAATAAAGAATAAAGAATAAAGAATAAGCCAGTCTTTTTTCTTTTCAAAAGTAAATAAGGGCCCAAAATACTTGCTAAGAAGCTTAAAATTAGGTGGAGTTTGCCCACTTCGAAGGAAATCCCGTCCTCCAAGCCCATGATTGAACCACCATAACCCCAGGGGGAATCCCAAAGCTGGCGCAGGTAAACAAAATGAAGCTTATAGTTGGCCAGCTCACCGGTCAAAATGGTATCCACTAAGGTTTCTTTCTTCTCCCAAAGGGCTGGCAACCAAAAATAACAGGTAAGGCCTAAAAACAAGATAAACGACACCGAGACTAACCAAACTGCTCTTTTCTTTACTTTCTCAAAGAAAAGAAAGAAGAGAACGAAGGCAAAATAAAAGGGCATCAGGATCAGGGCAATGAAGTTATGGCTTAAAAGCAGAAGAGATAAAAAAAGACTATTGATTATCAACCATTTAATGTTTTTTCTTTTAATCAGCTTGAAGGTTGACCAAAAAACAGCCGGCAAAAAAACAAAAGTGTAGAATTCGGCAAAGGCACCCCGGACATAAAGATCTAGGGCGTGATACGGTGCATAAATGTAAAAAGCGGCCGCCCCTAAACCGCCAACTTTCCCAAAAAATTCTTTGGCCAAAAGATAAATAAAAATCCCGGAAAGGATAAACCCCAACCCCATAACGATTTTAGTCGAAACAATTAAGGAAAAACCAAGCCAATAAAAAATCTCGCCTAAATAATAAACTAAGGGAGGGTAAAAGTTAAAAAGAGGATAGCCATACCCAAAGCCTAAATTCCCTACCCAGCGAGGTGGAAACTGACCGCCAGTTAAAGCCTGATCAAGTTCGTAAAGTCGAGCAATCTGCTCATCATCATGCATCGGGAAAAAACCGGGAAGAAGGAGAGGTCTAATCGCCCAAAAAGATAAAAGGAGAATGGCTAACAGCCACCAATGGTTTTTAATTAGAGCGCTTAATCTATTCTTCATTGTTTATCCAGTATAAGCGGCTTTCACCTCTTGATTTTACCAGATTTATCCTGCCCTCGTTTTCCATATTTTCAACCGCCTCTCTTAGCTCAACTTCCGAATTAACCAAAAGATGGGTAATTGCCTGGCCTGGATGGAGATCAACAATCAAATATTCGGGGTTTCCTGACCAAAAAAGCCACCAGCGATCATTTTCCTTTCGCGGCCAAGCGAGGTAGATTTCGTCTCGGTGAGCCAGGTGAGGCACGAGGTTATTCTGAGCCACCACCGGAGCTTTCTCTTTAATCACCGAGAGAAGTGCTTGATTATTTTTCATCCACTCCTCTTCTTGCCAAAAATAGGACTTGCTCAATCGATTTAAGGGTAAATGGAGGTAATATTGGAAGAAGAGAGCCGGTAAAATAATCAAGAAAGTCAGATAAAAGAGTTTTAGTTTACTTTTCAGAAAAACAAGGCCTTCAATTGTTCCCCAAACCAAAAAAGGACCCAAAGAAGCCCGATAGTGCATGAAAAGCCCCCAGGTGCCCGCGTACTTCTCTCCGGCCAGAAAATGTTGAGCTAAGTCAATCAAGACCGGAATTAAAGTCTGGGGCGCTAAAAGCGGTAAAAAAGAAAACCAGGCTAAAGAATAAAACCAGGTTTCTAGCTTAACTCTTGGCCAAAACATTCCCTGAAAAAAACCTAATAAGTTTTGAGGCAAGCTGGGTTGATACTCATAGCCAATCGGTGAAAATAAAGGAATAATGCTTTTTGTCACGAGCAGAAAATAGGTAAAAGAGGCAATAATCATTAATAGCCCCTTCTTCTGTTGCCTTAAAAGCGAGACTAAACCCAGGGCCAAGATCATCAATGCCAAGTTCTCTTTCAACCCCACAAATAAAACCGCCGAAAGACTAAATTTCAGCCAATCTTGCTTGTCCCAAAAATAAATCAGCCAAGGGGCTAATCCGGCCGCAACCACGCTAGCATGGAAATCAAAATTAAGCGCGTGTTGAAAGCCGAAAAAAGCTAAATAAAGCCCAGTCACGAAGAAGCTAGTAAGAACAGGCAGTTTTTTTCTCTTGGCTAAAAGGAAAACCGGATAAGCCGAAAAGGCCAGCCAAAAAGCCTGAAAAAGTAAAAGGGCGTGGACATCGTTCCAAAGCCAGTAAAGAGGGGCTAATAAAACCAAGGTGGGGGCAAAGTGATCGCCAAAAATATGTTTTCCTTTAAGGGTATTCCAGGGAATTTTCAGCTGACTATATTGCCAGATCGTTTGATCAAAGATGCCTAGATCATAAGCAAATGAGTCAAAGCGTTGATGTCGCCTGATAGAAAGCAAACTATAAAGAAGGCCAAAAACAACGATTAAAAAAATCAGGAAAACGACCTGCTTGTTCTTGACCAACCTAAAGATTTTCTTTTTCATCTCCTTTTGATCATTAGACCGAGGATGGCTGTCAAACCAAGAAGAGAAACAAGGTCAGCTAAAAGCCTGATTGGTGTCTCCTTAAAAACCATCACTGCCTGATGAGCCCCGGGTTCAGCTTTTATTCTCATTACTCCTTTTTGATTCTGATAGTCTAAAGAGGTTTGGACACCATCAATCGTTGCTTTCCAGCCAGGGAAATAATGACTATTGATCTGGATTTCGGCTTCGGTTTCCGTCTCGAGATCAAAGTTAATCTTCTTAGAATCAAAAACTAGATTTTCAATCGTTCCTCTGCCGGAAACAATTTCCACCTTTTCTTCGGCCCGAACCAGAGGCGGCTCCTCAACCCAAATTGGCAAATATTCATTGGCAACCGTGGTTGTGCCTTCGTTAGTCACATAATAATCTTCTCCTCGGTCAACAAAGTATTCCGGGTGAGTGTAACCATAATTTAGGAAAATCAAAAAGATCACACCTATGATCACCACCCAGGCCCTCAAACGAGGTCTAATTAAGTGGACCAAGGCCCCTATTAAAACTGCCGAAGCAAAGGTGGTTAAACCCAGAAGTCGCCAAGGAAATTGAATTAAATTATAAATTGGCAGAAGACGCCAAACCCAAGAAGAAGCCCCTAACATTAAAAAGAAAGAAACAAGAGCAACCAAGAGAAAGCAAAAGGTTTGAAAATTTTTCTTTAAATGTTCTTTTCTTTTAGCCGCCTTAATTAAACTTAAGCCGAAGATCAGAGCACCGACGAAAAAGACAATTAAATTGATTACCCCCAACTGGAAGGAAAGCGTGTCTTGATCGGAAAGCGGCAGAGAAGGACCGTATCCCCAGCCAGGAACAATCAGTTGGCGAAGGGTAGGAAAGTGGAGAAAGAAATTGCTGACCGTCGCTTGATCAAAAAAAACAAATTGTTTGTCATATAAGGCTGGCAGCCAGAAAAAGCAAGAGAGCATCAAACCAAGAAAGAAAATAACCAGTTGCCGCCCAAAAACCTTGGTCTGACGGAAAAGCAACCAGCGAAAAACAACCCAACCGCCAAAAACTAAACTGAAAAGCATCGCCATCGTATTATGCGAACTAATCAGGCCAGCAAAAGCTATCGCCCCCAGGGCCAGATAATACTTATTCCATTTTTTAACCAACTTCGTGGCCGACCAGAAAATCAAGGGCGGGAAAATAAAGGCCACCGCTTCTCCTAGCGAACCCCGAACATAAACATCTAAAAAACGATAAGGAGTGTAAATATAAAGAAGGGCACTCGCCATTCCGGCCCATTCTCCCCAATCCTCCCGAAGCCAAAGATAAATAAAGACTCCGGAAAGCACAAAGCTAAGGATAAAAACCAGCTTGATCGCGTTAACAAAGCTGCCCAAAAAAAGATAAAAAAATTCACCGAGATAAAGAGAAAAGGGATAAAGAAAGTTAAAAACCGGATAGCCATAACCATGATTAAGTCGAGCGGCCCAGCGCACGGGAATTTGCCCAGAAACCAGACTGCGATGAAAATCAGAAAGCCGAATGACCATCCATTCCCCATCATGAGAAGGGAAAAAGCCGGGATGAAAAAGACTCCAAACTGCTGGCAGGGAAAGAATAAAGACCGCTAACAGGAAAAGTATTTTCTTTTTCATCTTCTCAACCTCCAGAAACTCAATAAACCTAAACCTAGAAGAGTGGCTGAAGTTATTCCAGAGACAATCGTTCCCCATTTAAATGAGTCTGGTTCATAGCTAAAAATTATTTGATGTTCTCCGGCGGGAACCAAAACCGCCCGAAAAGCATAATTAGCCCGATAAATTTTCTCCTGCCTGCCGTCCAAATAAGCCTGCCAACCCGGATAAAAGGCGTCAGAAAGAAAAAGCAGGGCATCACCATTATTTTCGGTTTTTATTTCCACTTGGTTCGGCGTATAAGCAACCATCTCTACTTTGCCCGGATTGCCTTTGACCAATTCTCTACCCGGAATCTCTTCTTCAAGAATAACCATGGCCGCCATATCGAAATCAGCGGCAAAGATCTTTTCAATTATCTCCTCGTCATCCTTAATCACCAAATAATCATCAACCAGAAAAGCTCGAGGAAGAGTTTCTAGGTTTTCATAAACCTTCCACTTCTCTTTCTGCCAAATAAGCTGATATCGGTCTTCAGGATATTTCCAGGGCTGAGGATCCCAGGATCCTTTGGCGGCATCATCTTTGTCTAAAAGATACTTTATTCCCAAAAGATTAAAAATCTTTCTTCGATTCTCGCTGTCGTCTTTAGGGAAAACCGCATCCGAGCGCAAATATTCGTCAGGAATTTTTCCAGATTCAATAGCCGCCACCAGCTCAGCGTATCTGCCAATCCGCAGAGTATCATAACCCTCGGCCGCATAAATCTGATAAAAGGTGGCAAAGTTGTTATCGAAATGGGCTGTTTCCCACCCATAAAACCGATCAGTAACCAAAGATTTGTCTTTTAAGAATTCGATTATCGGATGATTAGGGAAAAAGAATTTTTCAGGCGAAAAAGGATTATATTTATGAACTCGATAAAAGAGGCTCAAAAAAAGAAAGCCAATGATTAATCCCCCGGCTAAATGGCGAAAATATTTAAATTTTTTAAGATAATTCTGACTAAGAAAAAGGCCGCTAATGATCAGGAGTCCGAAAGTGGGGATAACCAAATTCCGTCGGGTAACAGCTAAATTACCAACCATTGAGGAATTAGCCGTCAATATTTTAGGAGTCAGGAAGGCAAAACCCCAAAGAGAAAGAAAAATCAAAACGAAAGCAAAGCCTAAAATGCGGATCCTTTGATCTTTCGTCGCTTTTGTCACTTTTGGCAAAAAATGGTCGAAACCAAAAGCAGAGAGAAAAGAGAGGTTAAAAAATAGGAGGCATAAAATTCTAGCCGGATTGCCAGACGAAAGAATCGGCAAATGGGCCACTTTCACTAAAAAGGAAACTGGACTCCTCACCGCTAAAAGAAGGAAAAAGAGGCTTGTCAAATAAAGAAACTTGAAAAGTTTATCCTTCCTCTTGAAAAAGAGGGGAATCAAGGCAAAAAACAAAGGGATGATTCCCAGAGAAGGAGTGAGATCGCCATAATCCTTTCCCCAGAAATTATTGGCGGCCGGATTGCCAAAAAAATCAGGCGCAAAAAAGCTTAACAACTGACGATAAGGAATCAAAAAATAATCAAAGGTCCAGTGGGCAAAGCTTTGAGACAATGGAGCCTGTTGATAAAGCTCAATCGTGGGCAGAAGCTGAGCCGCCGCCAAAGCAAAACCCAAGCCTAAAAATAAAAGGAAAGAGGCTATCTGCCGGCCCTTTTTAGCTAAATGCCAAACCCGGAAAAGAAAATAAAGAAGGGCATAGAGGGCCACTAAAACAGCCGTTTGGGGGTAGCCGGCGAAAATGCTTAGGGCAATCGCTAAAGAAAGGGCCGGGTAAAAATATCTCTTTTTCTCAGCCAAAATTGATTCGATGAAATAAATGATCAAAGGCAGCCAAAGATAAGCATGACCGATGATATCAATTTCAATCCACATAATGAAAAAACTTGAAGAGACAAAGGCGAGACTACCGAAAAGGCTGGCTGGTAGAGAAACTTTAAATTTTCGCAAAAGCAGAAACATAAAGACCATCGCCAGAAAAACTTGGAGAATGGTCAAGGCGGACCAGGCCATTAAAGGGGTTAAAATTAAGTAAAGAAGATTAAAGGGATAAAGAATTCCTGACTGGTAGTTGGCTAAAAGCGGGCTGCCGGTAAAATTATAAGGATTCCATAGCGGTGGCTGGCCTCTTTTTATTTGCTCAAAAGCGAGGCCTTTCCAAGGCAATTGCATTCTGATGGAGTCAGAACCGATAAATTCTTTGTGGGTCGTCCAGGAATCATAACCGGTAAACCCTCCCCCGCTCCAAGGAAAGAAAAAAGAAACCAAAAGATTGCCTGCGTAGGGATAGAGCCCAAGAAAAACCTTATAAAAAAGGATCAGGGTTATTAAAAAAAGAAGAATGATCGGAAAAGCTTTCTTGAAGATAGCCAACCACTTCATGGGATCTAAAGGACGACTTTATAAAAATAAAGAAAAGTCTTTTCGTTTCCCTTGCTGACCCTAAAAACCAACTCTAAAGGCCAGTCGGTCGGTATTTCTTGAGTTTCGTTGAAGAGAAAATAGGCCGGCTTTTCTTTCGCTTTTTCTAAAACTTCCTCAGGAAATTTGTTTACCGGCCAATAACCTTTAATTTCCACATTTGGGTGATCCCAAAGATAAAGCTCTAATGAAGCCGGCATCAATCCAAAAGTGCCCTCGGTGGCAATAAAAATTGGTTTATCTTCTGCCTCTTCTCTGGCAAAAGTAACCACCTCATTAACTCCAAAGCCGGCCGGCCAGTTATCAATATACTGCCCTTTGTCAGCTTCAGGAATAGGAGCCGCTGTTGGTTCAAAAAGAAGCTTGAGGTCAGTGTATAGCGGCAGAACAAAAAACAAACTGCAAACAATCAAAAAAGTCTTTCGGTTTTTAACCTTGATGGCTAATTGTTCCAAAGAAGCCGCTGCCAAAATCAACAGAGGTAGGCTCATAAAAAGAATAAACCGGGGGTAGATGACTTTGCCAAAAAAGGCTAAACCGACAATGGGAATTAAAAACCAAGAGACTAAAAGAAGCTTTTCCTTTGGTCTCTCTCTAATCAACAGTAATGAGCCAGCGGCCAAAAGAACAATCGGCCAGGTCAAATAAGTGGTCAGCCAATCAAATAATCCCTTGAGATTACCCCAGAAAAAAAGTAAAGGGTGATCCAGCCATTCCTTGATCGGAAAAACGAAAGTGGTGTCTTTCTGGGCAATCATGTGGAACCAGGGGGAAAGTCGGAGGATTGAATAGAAAATTTGAGAAATCACTACGGCCAAAACAGCTAAGCCTGCCCATCTTAATAACCTGGGCCATCTTTTTTTATTCTGCCAATCAAAAAGGATTAAGGTCAATGGAAAAAGATAGAGATTGAAAAAACCGGAAGTTTTGGTCAAAACCGCGCCACCTAAAACCCAGCCCAGAATTAAGGCCACATCTAACCGAAGGGTTTTAACCAGTAAAATCTCAAAGAGAAGGGAGAGGATGAAAAAGGTTCCCACCATCGCATCCATCAAGGCCATCCGATCGTAGAGCAAGTAAAAAGGAATGAACAAATAAAGAAGCAGGGCGAAAAGAGCCAGCCGTCTTTTTTTGAAGAGATTAAGGCTTAAAAACCAAAGGCCAACCAAGGAAACTAAACCTGTTCCCACCGAAACCAGGCGGCCAGCGATCAGGGGATCTTTAATCACTTTCATAAAAATCATGGTCAGCCAAACGAAAAGAGGCTGTTTGCCGTCGGTTAAAGAAATAAAACGCCAAGAAGCGTCATTCTTGGCAATTTGAGCCCAGCGAAGATAAATCGCCTCATCAACAAAAATGGGAATAAGACTTAAGTTGATCAATCGAAAGAGGAAGAAAATTGCCAAAAGCAACAAACCGACAGCCAGTTCAACTCTAAATTTCTTAATTAACTTAACGATCATCTAAAGAAATTATACCTCATTTAACTTTTTCTTCCCAATCAGATAGCTGATTAGCCCTAGCCCAATCGGAAAAACAGTTAGCCAAAGTTTAATCGTCGGGACCGGCGGATCCCAATTCCCTAAATAAAGGAAAGGTGAATAGCGCAAAAGACTTCCTAGTGAAAATCCAATTGTTAACCAAAAAATAAATCTTTCTTTTGCCATCAGAGCTAGAAAGGGCAGAACCCAAAGAAGATACCATGGCTGGAAGCCAATTTGATAAGTGGTCGCCAAAACCCCTAAAAATAGAAATAAAATACTAAGAGTGATTAATTTTTGGCAGTCAACTTTTTTTACTCTTAACTCTTGCCAGGCTACCAAGCCAAAAACTGGCAGGAGAACCACGGTGATATATTTAATCCCAGCCGAAAAAAGCCAAGCCAAAAAAGAAAAGAAAGCTTTTCTCTTTAACCACAAATAAAAAGCCAGTAAAGCAAAAAAGATCATCACCCCATCGTTATGGGCGCTGACTAAACTTTCTATTAACACCAGTGGGCTAAAAGCATAAAAGGCAAGGTTAAACATTTTTTGTTTAGGCGCAATAACCGCTGAAATTTCCCAAATTAACCAGAGTGTCCCTAAATAAAAACCAGCCATTAAAGTCTTAAAGGCAAGAAGCTGAAGCAGAAATTTCCCAAAGCCGGCCAGGAAAGGGATGATCGACAGGCCAATCCAGAGCGGAGGATAAATGCTAGGCCGATGCGTCCAATGCATAAAGCGAACCATCGGGTCTTCCGGAAAATCAAGGGGTTTCACCTGATATGGGTTCTGCTGATAAAAAGCAACAATTTTAGCATCAAAGATATAATTGAAAACGTCGTGGGAAAAAGCTGGATAAGCAAAAAAGAGGATGACCATCGTCAAGATAATTAGGGGCCGCAGTTTTCGAGTTGGGAATTTATTTTTCTTAACCAGCCGTAAAATTAAAAGATAAAAAGAGAAAAGTAAGCCGAGAATCAGCAAATAAATCAAGGTTGAAAGAGGCCGCTGGAAATAACCAAGATACATAAAGGCCTTTTCTAATCTCTGCCAGACCGAAACTTGAGAAAGGGTAAGATTTAAATCTATTTGGGTAAATGAATAAAGAAAAAGAGAGAAAACAGTTGCCAGCCAGCCGAAAATGATCAACTTAATTCTCGTGGGCGTTTTGGTCATGGCTAATCGTAGAGACCCCTTAAATCATTTATTTTAACCCGTAAAATTTCTTTAAACATTTCTTGAGATTCCCGGAAAAATTTCCTCTCTTTTCCCTCGGCAATATCTTGATCCTGCCACTGAATCGGCACCTCGGCAATTTTATAGCCTTTTTTCTGAGCAATAAACAGGAGTTCAACATCCCAAGCCCCTACTCGCCAACCCTTGACTTTTTTGCCTTCTTTAAAAATCAACAACTGCTTAAAAAGATCTTTGCCGACCTGGTTGCTGAAGGCTTTAAAGCCACACTGGGTGTCAGCGATTTCCCGAAGAAGCAAGGTTTGTCTGACCAGACGGAAAGCATTGGAAGCCACTTGCCGAAACAAGGAGTAGCCGGTTCGCCTCTGCCCTCTAGAGCCAATAACAACCGGAAAGCCTTTTTTGAAGAAGGGTAAAAGTTTTTCGATTTGGTTAATAGGCGTTGATTGATCCATATCACTAAATAGAATAATCTTCCCTTTAGCCTCGATCACTCCGGCTTTAACAGCATAAGGTTTACCAGAGTGAGGATTTTTAAAAAGCTTAAATCGCGGATGATCTTTAATAAAACTCTCAATTATCTTTCGGCTTTTATCAGTCGAGCCGTCATCAGAAATAATTACTTCACTGGAATAACTTTGTTTTTCGAGATAACCATCGATGCCTTCAAGAACGCCTCTTTTAAGGTTTTTCTCTTCGTTATAGCAAGGAATAACCACTGATAAAAATATATTTTTTTTCATTCTTCGGTATAATGACTCAATTTCATCACCGTAATCCCTCCGGGAGCAGGCCAACTGCCAACAATCTCGGCTCGGCCAAACCCGGCAATTTCCCAAAGGGAATGACCAAGAGGCTGGCAATCAGAAACCTCGCAGACTATCAAAAGCTGATCGGTAACCGTTTTTCTTTCAGGATCATTCTGGGGGTTTTCAATCACCACCGGCCGATTTCCCCAAATTTCTAAAAAATAGCGATAGGCATGATCAGAATTCTGCCTGGTTATAAGGGCAAAGTTAAAAGGCTCCCCATTAGCCTCCCTCAGAATGATGGCGGCAATCTTTTTTGTCTGATCAAGCTGGCGATTGGGAGTATAACGGAAAGGAACTCCCTTGAGATTGACGGCCACCAGAACAACTAAGAAAAGACTGGCCGCCATTCGACCTATTGATGATTTCGAAGAAGAAGAAAAGGTAAGACCGGCGAGTAGAAACGGCAGAGGAAACATAAACCCCAAATAGTAATCATAAATTCCTCTTTGATAAAAACCAAAAAGGCCAACGCCAAAAATTAACCACAAACCAAAAAGAGAAAGGGCTAGAAACCTCTTCTTTTTCCTTGAGGTTATCCAAAAAAAGATAAAAGTAGCGAGGGTAACCACCAAGGTTATTTGGGCAATGAAAACATAATTGTTGGTCATCAGGCGATTAAAAAGGCGAAAAAGAACATCGCTAATGGTTGGCCAAAACTGATCCGCCAAAAAACCTGTTTCTTCGCCGTAAAGAAAAAACTGGAAAAAGGTTTTAAAGTTGGGAAATTGATGGCGAAATTCAAATAAAAGAAAAGGAGACCAGCCGACCAAGAATCCTAGAATGCCTAGAAAATAATATTTTAGATTCTCAATCTTTCGGGTAAAAATCAGGAGATAAAGAACAATTACCGGCACCAAAAAGGTGGCCAGATAGTGAAGCTGAAAGGCAATTCCCATTAAGAGACCCACCCCTCCCAGAAGTTTTAATTTTTTCCGAGCAACCACCAGCCAAAGAAGATAAAGAGTTAAGAGACAGAAGAAAGGCATCAGGTTAGGATTCCACGAAGAACGGGAATAAGCAAGAATCACCGGCGGCAGAGCATAAAGGCCAGCTGCCACTAAGCCTGTCAAGGGATTGAAAAAATCACGACCCACTTTCCAAACTAGGAAAACAGTCGCCACCCCAAAAAGAGCGACCATCACCGCCGGCCCTACCGGATCAAGACGGAAAAGCCATAGAAAAGGAAGCATAAAATAGTAATAAATCGGTCCCAAGAAAAAACCGCCCACGCTGGCTGTCGGACCAAGAAGAGTCAATTTATGGTCAACCAGAATTCTTTTAACCACTAAAACGTCCCGGCCCTCATCACCCAAAAAAGTCATGTAATCGGCAATCCGATAAAGGCGCAAAAAGGCAGCCACTCCCAAAATAGCTAACAAAATTGTTGCTTCAAGCTTGTTCTTTTTAAGCCAGCTAATTAATTTTTCCCTCATAACTTTCTTCTTAGCTTCATCAATTCAATCAGGCCGCTCAAGCCTACTTTCAAACTGGCTCCAGTTGCCCTGCCTGATTCCCGAGGATAATGATGAACTCCAATCTCTACTATTTTAAAACCGGCTTTCTTAGCTTTAATTAAAAGCTCGCTAGAAATAAAAGGGCCCCTCTCTGATTCCAATCGGGGAATTCGATTAATCACCTCTCTGCTGATCAATTTAAAACCACAATCAATATCTCTTACTTTTAAACCAAATATCAAAGAAACAATCAACTCCCAAACTTTTGATGCCCAAATCCGATATTGAGGCACTGCTCTTTTTAAATAGTAACCAATTACTAAGTCGGCCTTTGTTTTCTTTTTGGTTTCCAGAAAGTTAGTAATTTCAGAAAAATCAAACTGGCCATCAGCATCAATAAGAACAGTTAGGTCGTAAGAAGAATGATAAAGGCCGGATTTAACCGCCGCTCCATAACCCCGATTGGGAGTATGGGCAATCATTCGAATCCGCTTCTCTTCGGCGATGAGTCTTTCCACTATCTCGCCAGTTTTGTCGGTTGAGCCATCATTAACCACAATAATCTCCCATTTCTGGGCCACATCAGGAAGGATTCTGGTTGCCCGGGTGACGGTTTTCTTAATATTGGCTTCTTCATTGTAGGCAGGAAAGAAAACCGAAAGTTCAGCAACCTTCATGGCAGTTAAAGTATAACATACAGATAAGAATGAGCGGGATTAGCTGATCTTTTTCTGGAGCCAACCGAAGAGTTTGGATTTTCTGGTTTTCCAAATAAAGGTGGTATAAGCAAAATAGTTCCAAATCAGGCCAAAACCAATTCCCATAATAAAGAAGAAGCGATAACCTTCATCTCCCCAGTATGGTTTTAAAACACCCGAAAAAAGACCATCCATTAAGCCACCGAAAAACAAAGTACCTAATTCAATCGTTACTCCCTGAATAATAATCGCCCCGACCGAAGTTAAATTAAATTGGAAAAATTTAACTGGAACCTTTCTTAATGAGGTAATCCTTTTGGCCGCAAAAGTCCAGAAATTATTAAGAGTAAAGTTCGAGATAATCGCCATTTCCGCTCCCAACATCCCGGAAACCGAAGGCCGGAATCCTAAACGAACAAAAAGCTCCAGACCAATCGTGTTAACAATAAAACCAATAAAACCCACAATCGCGAATTTGATAAACTGAGCCGAGCGCTCAATTCTAATCTTGGTAGCATTAATCACCGTTTCAATAACGTCTTTGATAAACTGAAGATTAAAGCCAACTTTGGTTTCGCCTGCCCGACGCTCGCCATAGATAGCCGGAATCTCACAAAATTTGGCTCCGGTTTTAGACAGCTCATAAATCATTGTCGGCTGGATAACAAAACCTTTAACATTTAGCCGGCTAAAATTGACTTTTTCTAAAACCCCTTTAACCCGAATGGCTTTAAAGTTGCCGGCTAAATCTTTAACCTCTCTAATGCCGGCCCAATAGTGGTTAATCAAAGTGTTGGAAACAAAGTGAGTTAATTTTCGAAACCAGTCAAAATTATCCTCGCCGCCAGGAACATGGCGTGAAGGCACGACCACATCATAACCTTCTTCAATTTTTTTGAGCATCTGGGGAATATATTTGGGGTGCCATTGAAAATCAGCATCATTAGGAATTACTACCTCGGCTTTTAATTTCTTGACTGCATATTGATAGCCCTTAATCAAAGAGATGCCCAACCCCCGAGGGGTGAGAAGAAGAAAAAGGTTCTTTCTGGTTTTGGCCATCTTTTTAACCAAATCACCTGTCCCGTCAGGCGAATGACTATCCACCACTAAATTGATAAATTCATGCTGGGGTAATTTCTTGGCCAACTTCTCTAGATATACAACCATTGGCCTAATGTTTTCTTTCTCGTTGTAGGTAGAAAGAAGATGGACGATCCGCATTTTTAGACCCTTTCTCGCCAGTAGTCCAGCAAGTCTCTTAAGGTTTTTTCAAAAGGAATTCTTGGTTGCCAACCTGTCCTTTTTCTAAATTGAGAGTAGTTGCCCTCTAAAATAGGAACATCCGAAGGCCTCATCCGGGCCGGATCCTTTTTTACCTCAATTCTGGTTTTAGCCATACCGAGGAGCAAATTTAAAACTTCTTTAATGGTAATCGCTTTCCCGGAACAAAGATTGTAAACCTCACCCGGCTCCCCTTTCTGAACTGCCAATAAGTAGCCCCGGACAATGTCGCGAACGTCAGTAAAATCCCGCTTAGCCTCAAGGTTGCCGACCATCAGCACCGGCTTTTTCTTGCCTTTTTCGATCTGGGCAATCTGCTTAGCAAAATTGGAACAGACAAAGGATTCTCCTCTTCTTGGCCCGGTGTGATTAAAAGCCCGGGTACGAATAATTTTCATTTGGTAGCTTTGAAAATATTGGTAGCCCAACATGTCCATCGCCACTTTGGAAACCGCGTAAGGCGAAAGTGGCCGAAGAGGGTTGGCTTCTTTAACCGGGATTTCACTGGGTTTAATTAAGCCATACTCTTCCGAAGAACAGGCAATTTGAATTCTTGGTTTAATCTCTAGTTTTCTGACGGCTTCAAAAAGATGGACCGAACCGATGAGGTTAATCTCCAAAGTATTGGCGGGGCTCGCCCAAGAAGTGGGGACAAAAGATTGGGCAGCCAGATGGAAAATAAAATCAGGCTTAACGGTGTGAATCACCTCATAAACACTATGGGAATCTAAGATATCAGCGTCGAAAAGTTTTATTTTCTGGCTTAGATGGTCAATGTTTTCGGTTTTACTCCGAGGCCGGGCAGTACCGAAAACCTGATAACCATTCTTGAGCAGAAGTTCGCTTAGGTGGCTACCGGCAAAACCGGTGATGCCCGTAATTAAAACTTTTTTCATCGACCAACTCCTTCGTAGATAAAGCCAAGTTTTTCTAACTTTTTTCGATTATAAACGTTTCTGCCATCAACTACAAGTGAAGTTTTCATTAATTTCTTGACTTTTTGGAAATCCAGTTCCTGATACTCCTTCCACTCTGTTACTAAAAGGAGTGCATTTGCTCCTTTCAGCGCTTGATAAGGGTCAGAAAAAAATCTCACCCCTTTTAAAATCTTTTTCGCTTCCGGAATGGCCGCCGGATCACAAGCCCGAACCTGAGCTCCTCTTTTCTTTAAGCCTTTAACTACGTAAATTGAGCGGGCGGCGCGCATATCCGAAGTCTCCGGCTTAAAAGCAAGGCCTAAGACAGCCACTTTTTTACCTTTAATGGTTCCGCCACAAAGTCGAACGGCTTTTCCAAGAAAATAATCAATTTGGGCCTGATTAGCTGCCTGAACCGCTTTTAAAATTTGAAAATCATATTTTTCTCTAGCGGCCAACCTAATCAGGGCTTCAACGTCTTTAGGGAAACAAGCCCCACCATAACCAAGTCCGGCTCTAAGAAAATCAGGACCCACTCTTTTATCCATTCCTAAACCTGCCATCACCTTATTAACATCCGCCCCAAAACGATCGCAAAGAACTGCAATGGCGTTAGCAAATGAGATCTTAGTAGGCAAAAAGGCATTGGCCGCATATTTAATCATTTGGGCGCTGGCCGGATCGCAAATCAATCTTTTTCCTGGAAGCTTCTGGTGTAACTTGAGCAATTCCTTGGCCACCGAATTCTTGTTAGTACCAATAATCACCCGATAAGGATTTAAGGTGTCTTCGATTGCCCTACCTTCAGCCAAAAATTCTGGCACTGAAGCAAGCTCAAAATTCGATCGCGTATGTTTTTTTATCCATTTTTCAAGCTCTTGGTTAATACCTGGAGGAACGGTACTTTTAAGAACAATAATCGCTGGCTTCTTAAGGTTCTCGGCAATCGATTTCGTTGCCGAATAAACAAAATTTAAATCGATTTCGCCGTTTTTATTAGGAGTGCCCACACAAACAAAAATTACCTCCGCTCCAGGGATAGCTTCTCGATAATGACTGGTAAATTTAAGCCGGTTCGCTTTAAGATTCTTGGTAATTAACTTTTCCAACCCAGGCTCGTAAAAAGGGACTTTTCCTTGAGAAAGTTTTTTTATCTTTTGACGATCAATCTCCACTACCCAAACTTGATGGCCAAGATCAGCAAAAACCCCAGCGGTGACTAAACCAACAAAACCAGCGCCAATGACCGCTAAATTCATTCAGCTTTTTTTAAATATTCTATTAACTCTTTAATATCATAAGCGATGTAATCAAAAAAACCAGCTAGCCATTCCGAAACCTTTCCTTCCTCTCCAACCCTAGTTTCTTCAACCTTTAACCCGTAAATCTTTTTACCTAATCCTTTAGCGTAACCTGCTTCTAAATACGCGCCCCGGGTGTCAGACAAAATAGCAATTAAAAATTCGCAGTCCCTAATCATTCTCAACTCTTTCTCCAATGTCAGTTTTTCTGATTTTTTTTGGTTTTCTTGGGGCAAGAAAACATCGAGGCCATTTTCGATTAATTTTTGAGCAATCTTCTTATTCCTTAATAATTTTTTTCGGGAAAAGGAGTATCCGTCTAGTCTTTTGGTAGAGGCCATCGGGCTTGCTAGGTAAATAGCCATAGTTTATTTTTTAAGTCTCTATAGAGATCCTTCTCTTATACTATATTAATGAAAAAATCACAAAAAAGCCAATAGATTAATGATCGTAAAAATGATAAACTAGGCTCATGAGAATTGATATTCTAACTCTTTTCCCAAAAATGTTCAACGGCCCGTTTGCGGAGTCCATTATTAAAATAGCCCAAGAAAAAGGCCTGGTCGCCATCAGAATCCATAACTTACGGAAATGGGCTAAAGATAAACGCCGAACCATTGACGAGCGGCCTTTTGGTGGGGGGATAGGCATGGTTTTAATGATTGAACCCATTGATCAAGCCTTAAAGGAACTTCGCCGAAAAAATTCAAAGGTAATCTTGCTCACTCCCCAAGGTAAACCCTTCAATCAAAAAACAGCCCAGAAATTAGCTAAATTAAAACATCTGATTTTGATCTGCGGCCATTATGAGGGTGTTGATGAGCGGGTTCGCGAACACCTAGTTGACGAAGAAATCTCAATTGGCGATTACGTTTTAACCGGCGGTGAGCTGCCGGCAATGGTGGTGGCCGATACAATTAGTCGTCTTATCCCTGGAGTCCTAGAAAAACCCGAAGCAACCAAGAACGAAAGCTTTCAAACCCCAACCCTTGAATACCCCCAATACACCCGGCCCGCGAACTTTAAAGGCTGGCAAGTGCCGAAGATTTTGCTTTCTGGCGATCATCAAAAAATTAAAGAATGGCGAAAAGAGAAGGCGCTAAAACGAACCAAGCAACGCCGTCCCGACCTCCTTAAAAACTTTTAGCCGCTTGGTTGTTCTTTGATTAATTGAAGTGCTTCCTTAACGGTTTTCATCTTAATCCCCAGCTCTTTTTGAACCTTTTGATTAGAAAGACCCATATTAAATCCCCGCGGACGGGAGGTGGTTTTTAGAAACTCTACCAGGCTCCCCTTCTCTATCTTTTTTTTATCAAAACCAAAAACTTCCGCTATTTCACCAGCTAATTCATAAGGGCTAAGGACGGTAGAACCCACCAGATGGTAAATCCCCGTTGGCCTTTTCTGGAGAAAAACATCTAAAGCATCCACTAGATCATCAATAAAAGTCGGGGTAATTTTCTGATCAGCAAACATCGGAGGCAAAGAATCTTCTTCGAATCTTTCAATAATCTTCCTGACCAGATCTTTTTTAGATTTAAATTCGGCTCGAAACGGGAAAGCGATCCTGGTAATAGCAAACTTCGCTCCAGAATCCCCGACCGCTTTTTCAGCCCATAATTTTGTCTGGCCATACCACTCAATTGGTTTAGGCTTATCCTCTTCGGTATAAGGTGATTCTTTCTTACCATCGAAAACGTAATCAGTGGAAATATGGATTAAATACTTTCCGGATTGAGCACAGAGCTGAGCCATATTCTTGGTGCCGATAACGTTAACTTGATAACAAGGCCCCTTCTTATCGCCCTGCTGCTCCCAGGCCCGATCAACGTCGGTAAAAGCCGCCAAATGAATAACTGCTTCGGCTTCACTTTCTTTAATCTTTTTTTCAATTTGATCAACTTGGGTGAGATCAACACCTGTTTCTAGGCTTAAATCCAAAAAGTCATATTTATCGGCCAGAAGCTCAACGATCCGGGAGCCCACTAAGCCAGAAAGGCCGGTGCCAATGATTTTCAACTTCATGAAGCTTTTTTTACTTTATCCCAACTGAAAGTTTTTCCGTTAAGAGAAGAGACGGGAATTTTATCAAAGGCAATTCTTCCTTCCTCTTTGGGATTATATTCTAGACTAGGGTGATTGACTAACTCGGCGTCACCTGGGCCGGGCGCCATGATCCCATGATAAACCCCCGGGGGGATAATAATAGTAAAAACTTTTTGTTCCTTTTTTTCTCTTACACCCTGATCCGCTCCTTTAACCTCAACCACTTCTAATCTCCCCTCAGTTGGAGAATCCTTCCTCGTGTCCAAAAGGAGAATCCACATCACTCCCCGAACGACTGTCATTCGGTCAAATTGTTCCTGATGAAAGTGATATTGATCCGAATCCTTAGCTTGACCTTCTCGGACAAGAGAGGTATAAGCATAGGCACCTTTGGCCCCTTCTTTAGACTGAGCAAAAGTCTCCACTAGATAGCCACGCTCGTCATAAAAAATTGTTCGTTCGATCGCCCTCACCTCTTTAATTTTTATTTCGGTTGGCGAACTTAACTGGATAAATTTATTTTCTTCCATACTGCCTCTGATAATACTGCTGATATTCTCCGCTTTTAATTTTTTTCCACCAAGCTTTATTCTCCTGGTACCACTTAATTGTCCTCACCAGATAATCATTAAAATGACGTTGGGGTTGATAGCCTAATTCTTTTTGGGCTTTAGACCAATCAATGGCGTAACGACGATCGTGACCGGGCCGGTCTTTAACGAATTTTATCATTGTTTCCTTTTTCCCTAAAATCTTAATAATTTTTTTAATCACCGCCAGATTGGTGATGTCTTTAGTCAACCCACCAAGACAATAGGTTTCCCCAGGCTTGCCTTTTGCTAAAACCAGATCTATTCCCCGACAGTGATCTTTAACATAGAGCCAATCCCGAACATAAAGACCGTCACCGTAAATTGGCACCTTTTTCCCTTCTAAAAGATTGGTCACCGCCAAAGGAATTAATTTTTCCGGAAATTGATAGGGACCATAGTTATTAGCCGTGTTGGTAATCGTAATCGGTAAACCATAGGTGGTGAAATAGGCCCTGACCAAATGATCGGAGGCGGCTTTACTAGCCGAATAGGGGTTCCGGGGATTGTAGGAAGTCGTTTCTGAAAATTTTTCTTTTGAGTTAAGTTGCAAGCTACCAAAAACCTCATCGGTGGAAACGTGGTGAAACCTTTTAACCTTTCTTTTAAGGGCTTTATCTAAAAGGACTTGAGTCCCAACGACATTGGTCATAATAAAATCGGCCGGATTGAGAATCGACCGATCAACATGGGTTTCGGCAGCGAAATGAACAATCACCTCAACTCCTGCCAGCGCCTGATCAACAGCTTTAGGATGACAAATATCGCCCTTGATAAAAGAATAATTAGGCTTACTCTCAACCTCTTTGAGACTGGCGAGATTGCCCGCGTAGGTCAGTTTGTCAAAATTAACCAATTGGTCTTTAGGGTGATGTTTCAACCAATAATGAATGAAATTTGAGCCAATAAAACCAGCCCCGCCAGTGACTAATAGTTTCATTTTTAAAAGACTCCTAACAGGGTCACTACCTTGCGACCCTGGCGACCATTGGGAGCGAATTTTAAACTCCCATTTTTTAAGTATCTATATTTTAAGTAAAAGAGGTTACCAAAAACAACTATTTTCTTATTATCACGATAAACCATCTTCGCTGAGCCACCGGGATCAGTGGCCACCACTTTAATTGCCTGAGGATACATTTCAAAAGCAAAGTCAGCCAATTCTTGAGGGGTCACCCCAGGATAAATATTACCCGCTTGAGGGATGCCATCCACGGTGATGGCCACCAGTCGGCCATCTTTTAGGAGCGCCAAAGCGGCTCGGGCCAATTTGATTCCTTCTCGATGAGGCCGGTTACAAAGAGACGCGTCGTTTTCGTGGCCCTCAACGATGGACTGTTGAATCCGTTTTTTCTTATTTCGGAAAAGTTGAGGTCCAATACTGACGGCATCTAAAATTCCCTCTTGATCCAACCAGCGGATGTCAATCGCTGACAAAAGATCGCCTTTTTTGACTCCTTCTAAAAGCTTTTCTTTGCCGGAGAGAACCATCAACCCTTGGGTCACCGCTGTCCCTCCGCCTTTCCTAATTTCGACTACTCTCAATTTGCCTCTCCGGTGGTCAATGATCAGATCAGTCACCCCCTGCTTCGGGGTTAAAACTTTTTTGGCCAATCTTCCTGCTCCCATGATTCTATCCATATAAGGAATAATCCGGCTCGCTGAGGCAGTGTAAACAATTATCTCGTCTGGCGCCAAGCAAGATCTGGCTAGCATTTTCGCCCCTCGCCACTTAAATTTTTGGTTGCCAATTTTCAAAGTTCCCTTGGCTTCCACAAAAGGCAGTTTAATTCGGCCGTCTTGGTAAATCGCCGCCGCTGTCCGATTAACCACTGGCAGCTGATAAAGTTTTTTCTGATGAATAAAAAGATTGTTAACTTTAATCTTGGGGGCCGGGATTTCGTCTTCTTTAGAGTTGGTGGTGAAATAAAAATAGCCCAGGGTGGCTAAACCTAAGATTTTAGGGGTCTTTTCAAAAACCTTAACCGGAAACTCTCCTTTATTTTTAAAAATAATCCTCAATTTTCTTTTTTGAGGATCTATTTCCAAACAACGATAATTAGTAAAACCTTGCTTAAAGTCGAGGTGGCCCTTTTTTAGGATTAGGCCGGGGGCTAACGCTTGCTGGCTTTTTTTATCCCTTACCTGATTGAGGGCAAAGAGCCGATGTGATTGCTCCCAAGAAGTAATCCTTTTAGGGGCGTCAAAAGTGCCTAGAGGAAAAAGATGTTTATATTTTGAAACCAAATAAGTCATTTATTTACCAACTCCCGCTGGCACCGCCACCTCCAGAAGAACCGCCACCAAAACCACCAAAACCACCGCCACCACCACCGCCTGAGGAGAAACCGCCCCAGCTGGAGAAAAATCCGGTTGATTTACCTTTCTTTTTAAGCTTTTTGTAATTCTTAGAAAGGATGTAGTCTAAGATTAGACCCAGTAAGACCAAACCCAGCGCTGAAAAAACAATCGCCAGGAGACTACCGATAATCAGTCCGATTATTGTCCCTAGAATTCCCCCAATTACCCCGCCAGCCCAATAACTTTTGCTTCTCGCTAAAAAGGCTGAAGAATAAATAAAAACCAAAAAGGTGATAATTAAAAAGAAGACCAATGGCGGTAAGTTCTCGGCTGCCTCATCGGTTTCAGGTGCTGGTTCACCAGAACGAATGTATCCTTGGATTTTTTCAATGGCTGATCTAACTCCCTGATCATAATCTTCCTCGCGGAAGGCATCCCTCATCTGTTCACGAATAATCCTTCCCGCCCGGCCGTCAGTAATAATTGGCTCCAAACCATAGCCCACTTCAATTCGAATTTGACGCTCTTCTTTGGCGATTAAAAGCAAAAGGCCGTTATCTTTTTCCTTCTTGCCGATTTTCCAATCCTCAAAAAGCCGGACTGCATAATCTTCAAGTGAATTGCCCTCTAAAGAGTTAATCGTCACCACCGCAATTTCGACCGTGGTTTCTTTCTCAAACTCAGCTAAATCCGTCTCCAGAGACTGGCGAAAGGTCGGCGAAAGGATTTCTGCAAAATCATTAACATAACCAACTGGCTGAGGAAAATCAATCGCCAAAACAGAAGAAACAATTAGGAAAAATCCTAAGATAAATAAAGCTAAACCTTTCAAAATTTTCATTCAGGTTTTTCCGGACTAATTTCCACTTCTGGGGCTTGTTCGGCACCTTCAGCTGCCTCAAAATAAGAGCGCTCGCTAAAACCTAAAGCACCAGCAATTAAATTAGCGGGAAACTGCTTGATGGCCGTATTATAATCCCGAACCAAGTCATTAAACCGCCGCCGCTCAACGGCAATTCGATTCTCGGTCCCGGCTAATTCGTCCATTAATTGAGACACGTTTTGGGAAGAACGAAGCTCCGGGTAATTCTCGACGATCACCAAGAGTCGCCCTAAGGCGGATTCGACTTCGGAAGCCGCCTTCACTTTCTCTTCGGTGGAGGTGGCTCCGGAATATTTGGTTCTGGCTTCAGCGATTTGGCCAAAAACAGCTTGCTCCTGAGTCATGATCCCTTCAACTGATTTCACTAAATTGGGGATTAAATCAAAACGTCTTTGATACTGAGTTTCAACTTGGGCCCACTGATTTTCAATTGCCTGACTTTGGGTAATCAAACTATTATAGAAGTTAACCAAACCAACGCCTAAAATTAAAACAATGGCAGCGATAACAATCCAAGATCTTTTCAATTTATCTCACCTCCTTCCCAATTAGGTACTAGGCACTAGTAAAAATAAAACCAAACCTCATTTCTGTCCTAAACCCTATCTTAGGTATGCTTATCAGCCACGACAAAAGCGCCATAAGATTCCGGTTTAGTTTTAGCAGTAAAACCATTGCCGTTAACCATCCCGACCACTTCTTTAATCATCTCTCTGGTAGAACCATTCTGGCCGACATCAATGTGGATTTCAAGTTCATAGGGTTCACCGTTAAGGCGCTTCTGTAACTGAGGCAATAAAATCTCCGCTAAATCAAGTGAATATAGGGTTTCGGTATAAATTTTATCCCGGAGGGAGTTAACTTTATTCTTTTTATTGCGTTGCCAGAAATAGCGACCACCTTTGCCCTTACGATGAATAACCACCGCGGTAATAATGTCCAACCTCTTTCCTTTTTTGTCCCGGTGGGATTTAGAATCAGTGCCAATGACGAGACGATAGAAATTGCCTGGCTCTTCATCAATAAAACCAGCCAATTCACTCACCATTCTTTTAATGGTCAACTTCCCGGCACTAGGGCTAATAAAAAAACCATTCTTTTTCATAGGTTTGAGCTTAGTATATCACAAATTCTGACCTTTTTAAATATCCCTACCAGGCCGTTTTGGCAGGCCATCCTGTATAATAATAGCTATGGCCGTTAAGCTCAAAAAAGTCGGTCTTAACAAGTGGCAAATCGAGCGGTTGCCGCAGATGAAAGCCGAGGCAATCATCTTTGCCAAAGAAGAAATGCTTCCTCAAATCCAGGGCGATCTCTCTTTAACTCAGCTTCAAGAAGCAGCCATGCTCCCTCAAGTCGTTTCCCCGGTAGTGGGGATGCCGGATATCCACGAAGGTTTTGGTTTGCCAATTGGCGGAGTGATGGCCACCGAAGGTCTCATTTCTGTTGGGGCAGTCGGGATGGATATTAATTGCGGCGTCAGGCTTTTGGCAAGCAATCTTAGCTATGATTCTAAGCTTTTTAATCGGGTAGCCCTCCAGACTATCATCCGGAAAATCGAGCAAGAAATTCCGGTTGGCTTAGGTGGTAGACGTAAAGGAAAAATTCCCGGATTAACCTTATCCGAGATTGTTACTCGCGGAGCCGAAGTTTTGGTGAAAAAAGGCTTTGGAACTAAAGAAGATCTTGAAGGTACCGAAGAAGGAGGCAAATTAGAAGGCGCCTCTTTAGAAGCCCTCACTGACCGTGCTCAGAAAAGAGGTAAAAAACAACTAGGGACCTTAGGTTCAGGCAATCATTTCATTGAAATTCAAAAAGTGGCAGGAATTTTTGATAAAACTTTAGCTAAAACCTGGGGGCTTTCTCTAAATCAAATCTGTATCATGGTCCACTGCGGTTCCCGGGGCTTAGGCCATCAAACTTGTCTTGACTACACCAATCGATTCTGGGGCTTAAAAGATAAATATCAGATTGATGTGCCCAGAAAAGGTTTGGCAGCTCTTCCGCTTGACACTCCTGAGGGCACTGCCTATTTCGGGGCCATGGCGGCGGCCGTTAATTTTGCTTTTGCCAACCGCCAATATATCGAATACCAATTGCAAAGTGTTTTCCATCGCTTTTTCAAAGGCAAAGCTAAGCTCAAAATTATTTATGATGTCGCCCATAACATTGCCAAATGGGAACCCTTCGACTCCACTCAGGGTAAACAGCTTTTAGTTCATCGGAAGGGCGCCACCAGAGCTTTGCCTGCCGATCATCCCAAAAATCCCCAGCGATATAAAAAAACCGGCCATCCGGCCATTATTCCTGGCACAATGGGAACCCCTTCCTTTATTCTCGTTGGTCTGCCTGGCGCCCAGGAGACCTATTTTTCGGTTAATCATGGCGCTGGTCGGGCGATGAGCCGGAAAGAAGCCAAAAGAAAAATCAGCCAAGAGGAATTTGAAAAGCAAATGGGGGAAATTGTCTATAACAAACCCTTCTGGGTAATCGCTGATGAAGCCCCAGGTGCTTATAAAGATATTAATCAGGTAATTGAAACGCTTGAAGAGGCGGGCATTGCTAAAAAAGTGGTCCAAATGATTCCTTTGGCGGTAATTAAAGGAGATTGAGTTTGCCTTTTTTCTTTTCTGCCTTACCTCGCTATAATAAACTCCACTATTATACTAAGTGCGAACTCTTACTGATCGGCGCTTTTTGACTCTTTTAATTTTTTTAAGGGCAGCGTCGGTGCCAAGCTTTACTGCCGCTTCAACAAGAGTTGAACCAGCTGTCTTGGGAGCGCGGATTATTGTCCTTGGTTTGGGCCTTTTTTGCTCCTCCAGCTTAATAATCCGACCAATGGTTTTCTTTAAACCGAAACCATTGGTGTTTAGTTGATTATTAATCTTGGCAATAGTATTGCTAGTCACCCTGACCTTGCTTTTGATTGTCTGATAGTCAGCCCTATTTATAAGCATTTTGGCAATCTGAATCCGCTTAGCCAACATTTTCACTTCTGTATGGCTTAAGAGATCTTTTAAGAATTCTCTCGTTTCTGCCTTTGACTCAAGCAAAGTAATGGCATTCCAGAAGTTATCAATATAAACGCCCATCAATTCCGGAGGCTCAACTGGGATTCGGGAAACTTTGGTCATGGGCTTAGTATAATAAACTCCATTATTAGAGTAAAGTTAGGTTCGAGAAAGCAAAAAGAGGGTCGTCATGCTGGCTAAAAGAGCGACCAGACAATATTCGAGAACCACCCTAAAGTGTAGATCTCGATGAAGGGCATGATGAATCATCCCCCAAATAACATAAGCGACCGCTGTACCGACAACCACCAGCTGCTGAGCAGCCCGGTAATAATCAAAGAGCAAAAATAGACTGAACCCCACCGCCAAAATGGAAAAAAGGGCCAGATAGTCTTTTACTTTATATTCTTTAACTAGTTCTTCAAACATAAACTCTCTTTATAAAATGGCTCCTTGCTGGGTTAAAAGAGCGGCTAAAAGCAAAGTGCCAATTAAGGCGAGATGAGCTAAATTCCGCCCTGCTAGCCGGACGACCTTCTTACGGTGGACTAAAACCAGATCAAAAATAAGCGCCCCAAAAAGGACCCCCATAACCAAAATTGCCAAAGTCTTAGTTAGGAAAAAAGGGCTGAAAAGGGGTGGAGTCGATCTTTCCTCACCGGTAGATTGATTGAGAGCGGCTACCAATTCTTCTTCAACCGCCGAAGCTTCTCCAAGCCTGCTAACCGGCGATTCAACCGTTTCTGGAGGAGAGGTTTGAGAATAGTTCTGGACGACGGGAGCCGGAGCGGGAGTCGGTGTTCCAAAAAGCTGAACGACTAAAGTCGTCTCTATTCCTTGTAAGGTTCCGTCCACCACCGCCAAGCCAATCTCTTCATAATGACCATTCAAGAGATTGTCTTTATGAGACGGGGAAGCCATCCAGGCCTGAACTACCTCTTCAGGGGTATAAAAATCTCGGGCCAAGTTTTCACCGGCATAAAGGTAACTATAGCCGGCTTGCTGGAAAAAGAACCAAGGATTCCGTCCCGAAGGAGAATTATGCGCCCAGTAATCCAAGGCAAACATATCCCCGGCCTTGGCTAAGGCGGCTTGGTTTAAAGTTTGATTAATCTCTAAGGGTGCCAAACCATTTTCTAATCGTTTTTGATTGGTTAACTCAATCACCCGCTCAGGCGTAATTGCTGAAGCAAAACCAAGAACATGAGGTGAAACAAGAATAAAAAAGTTTAATCCAAATTGGCCAACCAAGAACAAAGCCACTAAAACCGATAAAGAAGCAGGGTGAAGAATCTTAGCTTTGTAGTTATTACCCTGATGGGGAATGAAAAAATGGTGGCACCATTTGAGCAGGTTTTCCATTTTGAGTGTTAACGAAAAACAAGGTTCTTGCCAAAGGCAAGGTTCTTATCAGTTTTCATGATAGCACTACTTCATTCTGGTTGCAATCTAGCTCTCACCACATAGCGTTGGGAATCCCAAAAACCAGTGCAAGTATAGAGAGTTAAGATGGCTTCTTTGGTGGGAGACAAGATCTCGACGAAATCAGGGGAAACTGTTTTAGTTTCCGTTAGTTGGTAAACAAATTCCTCTCCTTTTTTATTAAAAATTTTAATCTCAACTCCCTTTTCCAGCCACCTGATTGGCCCAAAAAGATTATTTTTATTGTGGCCGTAAATAACCGTATTTCCTTCTCTCCCAGGAATACCGGAGCCAAGAAGATAAGAAACGCCTTCGTCGGCAACTTGCCACTGATCATTGGTTACTTCGGCCAAAAAAACAGGCAAATCAATCCCTACCTGGGGAATTACAACTCTTTCCGGTAAATCCTCTTCTTTAACCTCGGTTTGGGTTTCAGGAAAACTGGCAAAGGAAAGGCTGTTCTCCTGGAATTGAGAGGCTTTTTGCCAAAGAAAAGCTAAAATTAAAAAAGAAAAACCAAGAAAAAAGAGGATTAAGCCGATCTTTTGACGGGAAGAAGCCTTAAGCCAACACCGGTGCATACACTACCCATTATAAACAAAAGGTAAAAAAGATTCTCGGCTAAACTGCCTGTGTCTGCTAAAGTGGTCGCTCCTAAGACCTGACCTCTTCCTAAAACTTGACCAGTACAAATTTCATTGGAAGGATCACTCGGAGCACAATCATTAACCGCCCGAACAATAAAGCAATAATCAGATCCCAAATCTAAACCGCCTACAGAATAAGCGGTAACCTTGCCAGTATTATCAACCCCATAAAGATAACTACCTGAAGAAAAACCATAGGAAATCTGGTAGTGGGTGGCTGGTTCAACGGCCGTCCAACTTAAATCAGCACTGCTCCCACTTTTAATGGCACTCAAAAGAGTTGGCGCTGACGGAATGGTGGCCCCACAAACAAAAGGTTCACCTGGTCCGCCGGTACCCCCATTATCACCGCCATCGCCACCGTCCCCGCCGTTACTGGGGGGAGTGGTGGGAGTCGGAGTTGGAGTCAAGGTTGAGGTTGGGGTGGGGGTTTCTCCTGAACAGTCGCAGTCTGTTTCTTCCCAACAAGCCGGATTCCGACAAACCAGCCTACCATCTATCTCATATTCGTTTAAATCTCCTAAGCAGAATGATGGACAACCACCACACTCACAAGGAGTCTGATCACATCCACCACAATCTTGACAATCTGGACAATCTGGACAAGAGCATTCTCCACAATCCTCACAAATTGAACCACAACCACTAGGACAAACCCCGTCTTGAATGGCTAAGGCTGCAGCGCTTGTCAAGAATAAAAGCGCCAGGAAAATGAAACCGATTTTAATTAGTCGCGGAGAAATTTTTTGTTTAAACATTCTATCGAGGCAGTTGGCCTATATTATACACACCGAAACAAACTTGTCAAGTGAAAACTAACTAAAGAAAGAAGCCAAACTCATTAAGAAGGAGCGAAAAGCCGCTGATCTGGCGCTAAGAAAGCCTCGGCTGGTTGCTAAAGCCCCTATTAGTTCTCTTCTTCTTCGGTATCCCTTAGTTGATAGGTAGGTGGCCAAGGAACCGAAAAGAATCACCCATAGTTTTTGTTCTTGGGTCATTCCCGCCGGGGCCGTTGTCACTCCTAAAGTACCGCCACCCCCAGCCGCTTCCACCTCTTGACTGGCTCCAGGAATCAAAGGTAAAGAACCACCGATCAGAAAAGGACTCTCTGATGAAGCCGAAATCAACTGATCATCTGGGCCAACGTAACCTGAAGCCACGGCTCGAGCTAGATATTCACCCGGGGGAGCATCTTGGGAAAGAACCAAGCCGGTAGTCACCTTAACGCCTTTACCGGCATCAAGATCACCTAAATCAAAAATCCCGCCACCCATATCAATTCCGTCCTTAATCAAATTAATCGCCAGCTTAGTATCATAAACTCGACCGGTTCCCGGATTTTTAACGACAACAAAGAAAGTAACGGTGTCGCCCGGAAGAACATGAGTGCCCACATTATGACTCAAATTAACTTCCAGAAGTCCCCCTTCTTGGTGAAGCTCTAAACCTGAATCTTCATGAGCCGAAGTTGTCTCAATTGGGGAGTCAGGGTTATTTTCCGGATCAGTGGCAAAAAGACTGGCGCCACCAATATCCCCATCAAGAGAACCAAAGATATTAATAAAACCTAAAAAGCCAAACGAACGAATAATTGAGGAATTAACAAAATTAATAATCGAAATCGCACTGTAGGCATCCCCAGTTTCAATCTCTGCTTCCCCACCTTCAATTGAATTCCCGCCGGTATTGGCAGTTGAGGAAACATTGTTGACCACACAGGCTTGATTATCAACCAAAACCACATCGCCACAGGTGGAACAACTACTATCACTATCAGTACTTGAACTAGTGGAACTCAATAACAAATTGCCGCCTCCAGCTAAACCTTCCAGCTCATTCCAACCCAAAAAGTCTCCTAGCCATTGGCCAAAAGTATTAACCACCAAATGATAGAAAGTAACGTCAACCAAACTGGTATTAACTAAATTAACCAAATTAACCACGCTTTGGGCATTACCGGTAGTGATACTGGCGCTCTCGGTGCTCGTAATTGAGTTCTGGCCACTGATGGCTGAGGAATCAACCTGATTTTCAACCGTCGCCTCGTTTTCTATTTTTACGACCTCACCGCAGCAGTTATCTTCAGTCGAGAACTCAGGTAAAAGAATGTTTCCTTCAACCCCGCCAAAAATGTTAATCGTCACGATATGAACGGTGGAATCAATAAAGGTCGTATTCACCTTATTAAGTAAGGAAACAATTGAAACGGCATCGCCGGTATTGATCACCGCTTCTTCAGCCCCTTCAATTGAGTTATCCCCGGTATTGGCTGAAGAAACAATCTCGTTAGAGAGATAGGCGAAATTCTGATTATTAATGACGGAAACATTAACCACCGGTTCTTGATTGTCATTTTGAATAAAAACGTTATTGGCAATTGCCAGGGGTGTCGTGGTTAAATCGATATCCCCACCCTGGGGAACAAAAATATTTAAAGTTTGGTACAAAACCTGGGAATTGACTTCCGTCGAATTGACTTCATTTTCCACTTCCACCACGGAAACGGCATCACCGGTTTCAATTACCGCCGGTGAAGGCGTGGGCGTCGGCGTCTCTTCAGGAAGGGTTTCGGTTTCTCCCGTCGTTTCTTCGGTGGCACTGGGAGTGGCTTCTTCAGTGGTTAAGGGATCAATCGTTGGAGTGGGCGTCGGTTCCTCAATTGAATTTTCACCACTGATCGCCGTTGAGTCAACTTCGTTGGTCACTTCGGCTTCGTTTTCAATTTCGGCGGTCGTCGCCTCTTCTTCAGTTTCCTCAGGTGGGTCGCAAGGCGGCAAAGAATCACCAGATTCATCCGTGGTTTCCGTTGTCTGCACCTCTGGATCGTCTCCTGAACCAGCTTCTTCAGCTAAAACGGCTCTAAAGCCCAGCTGACCCACGGCCAGTAAGAAAATGATCCAGATTGCTAAACCTTTTTTAATTTTTTTCATTAATCTTTCTTCTTAAACTTACTTAACTCGTCCCTGGGAAGGGGGCCAAAACCCCCTTCCCTAGGACAAAAACAAGCGCTCCTTTTGCGGAGTGATTACATGCCAATCAAACTATAATTGACAAAGCTAGTCACAACCGAGGTTGCGCTTGCAGCACCGGTGTTAATTGATCCGCTTCCGACCATTCCCCCGCTAATCATGTTGTCTCCACTGTCGGCTTTGGTCTTAACCCAGTTAGAAACCACCCCACCATTGTAGATATTCCCTCCGAAACAACCAACACATCCTCCGATCCCAGTGCTATTAACATCATTGCCCACATTGGCGTAGGCGCTAGCGGCACCAGTGCGAATTGAGCCGCCACAGACCCACATCCCGCCAATCATGTTGTCTCCACTGTCGGCTTTGGTCCGAACACTATTGGAAACAAGACCATAATTGTGAATGTTCCACATACCCATGGCTGGGCCAGCAACGGAAAGAAGCATTAAGCCTGCGGCACCGAACGCAATTGCTTTTTTAACCATTTAATTTTCACCCCCTTTCCCTGCCTCGCCATCACCTAGAAGGCAAAGACGGGCTTAAGAATTTTCTTCGAAGAAAATTTTTAGAATAGTAAAAGAATTCCAGCAAGAAATATTTACCTCTCTTGGTATCTAGCAAAACCAAATCTGACTTCTTATAGGGCAGAAAGTTAAGAAGTTAACTAGCAATATAGAGCAGAAAAAGAGATTTTGTCAAGAGCCAACTTTCTCTCTTAAGGCGAAAACCAGAAAAATCCTATAATTTCTGAAAAAAGACGGCTGACAAAATCCAATAGTTTTTTTCTAAAAACCTCTATTGATTGGGAAGCCTTTTCCTGAGATTCTTCATTTGGCTGATCAGGAGAAACCGAGGTAACCACCAATGAACCTTCTGGGCTGGATTCAACTTTAACCTCCCCATCCTCCACTTCCACTTTAATCGTGCCTGGACTGGTGCTTTCCACGTGAGTCGTTTCTCCATTGACAACATTGGTGATTTCCGTTTGGGCAGAAGCATTATCGCCAGAAACTTCGTTAATCACCTCTGTTTCTACTTTAGCTGAGGCCAGATTGGAAATAATCAGGGGAAAGAAAACAAAACTTAGAAAAACCCTTCTCATTAAGCCTTTCTGTCTTTTATATAATCCAAATCAGTTAAGTTGTCAACTTAAATAGTTAGGTTTACTAACCCCTCTTTTTATGCTAAATTAGAATTGTCATGGAAACCTTTTCTGCCTATCTTTTTTGGCATTATGTCTTTGCGCCAAAGAAGCTTTTAAGGATCACAACCAATTTTTTCCTTTTCTTTTATTATTACTTCTCAGTCAGAATTTTGGTCCGAACCTTCTTCTCTCCCTGGAAAAGGCAAACGATTAAAAGAGAAAGGAGGCTTAGTCTTTCTAACCTCCTCCAGGTTCTTTCTTTTAACCTTATCTCCCGAACGATTGGGGCCATTGTTCGAGGAATCGTTTTATTGGGCTGGTTCTGGAGTGAAGTCGTCGTCTTTTTCTTTTTTCTTTTCCTTTTCCCCGCCTGGATAATCATTCCGGGGTTCACCTCCCCTCTTTTCCTTTACTTGAGGAAGCCACCTGATCCTGCCTTAAAGTTAATTAAAAAGAGGGTTAGCGATCCAGAAAAAATCTTTCGGTTTCTGCTTAAAACCGAGATGGGCAAATTTCTTTTCTCTCGACTAGGCATTTTACCAGGGAAGTTCACCGACTCATTAACCAAAACCCCTCCCAAAGACCAACCCTTCCCCTTACCCAAAACCCCTTCCTCAACCCGCCTCTTCTATCTTTTGGCTAAAAACTGGTCACCTTTTAAAAAATTTCTTTTTGAAAAAGAATTGGACGAAAAAGACATCCTCACTGTTTGCCGTTGGTTTGAAAGGATTAAGAAAGAGGAACGACACCAGATTCGCTTCTGGGAGTCCGAAAATCTTTTAAGCATGAGGGGGATTGGCAAAGATTGGGCCTATGGTTACACCCTTGATTTGGATAAATACTCGGATGATTTAACCCAACCTTTGCCTTTTTCTCACCATCTGGTCGGCCGCGAAAAAGAAGTCGAACTGATCCAACAGGTTCTCTCCCGAGCCGAAGAAAACAACGTTTTGCTGGTTGGCCAACCGGGCATTGGCCGTCACACAATTATTTTAGAGTTGGCCAAAAAAGTGAAAGAAGGAAGAGTCCATCCTTCTTTAGCTCATAAACGAGTTCTCTCTTTAAATCTTAATCTCCTCTTGGGTTCTTCGGAATCACTGGTAAAGGCAAAAGGTCTTATTGAGACCGTTCTTCAAGAAGCCACCAAGGCCGGCAATGTCATCCTGGTCATTGACAGTTTTGACAAATTTGTTTCCAGTGGTTCTGGCCGAATCGACTTAACTGACCTTTTTAAAGAAAGTTCAACTGGAGCCAGGCTTCAAGTCATTGGCATTACCACCCCCGCTGCTTTCCAGAAATATATCTTCCCTAACCAGGAAATTATGAAAGCTTTTGAAAAGGTCGAGGCTGAACCACCCAGTCTCAAAGAGGCCCTGGTGATTCTCCAAGACACGACTCCTTTTTATGAGAAACGAAATAATGTTTTTGTTCTTCATCAAACCTTAACCGAGATCGTTACCAAGTCTGACCAGTATGTGACCGAAATTCCCTTTCCGGAGAAAGCAATTGACCTTCTTGATGAGAGCTGCGTCTTTACCTCAACAAAAGCCAAAAAGCCTCTCGTCACCCCTAAGGAAGTTAATCAAGTTTTGGCGGAAAAAATCAAAATTCCTTTAGGCGATATTAAAAAAGAGGAGCAAGAAAAACTGAAACAGCTAGAAAGTCTCTTGCATAAAAGAATCGTTAACCAAGAAATAGCTGTCAGTCAAATTGCCAAAGCGATGCGTCGAGCTAGGCTAGGAATTGCCCAAAAAGACAAGCCAATTGGTACTTTCCTCTTTTTGGGCCCCACCGGGGTGGGTAAAACCGAAACCGCTAAAGCCTTAGCCGAAGCCTATTTTGGCCACGAAAAACGAATGATTCGTTTCGATATGAGCGAATATCAAGGCCAAGACGCGATCAAAAGAGTTCTTGGCAATCAAACGACTGAAGAACCAGGTTTAATCGCCTCGGCCATCCGGAAAAATCCTTTCTCTTTGCTTCTTTTGGATGAAATTGAAAAAGCCCACCCTGATATTCTTAATCTTTTTCTGGTTCTCCTTGATGAAGGTTTTTTCACTGACGCCTTTGGTAAAAAAATCGATTGTCGTAACCTGATTGTCATTGGCACTTCCAACGCTGGCAGTGAATTTATTCGGGAAGAACTTAACCGAGGGACTGATAAAAACCAATTGCCAGCCAAAGTTTTAGACTTCGTTCAGAAAAAGGAAATCTTTTCTCCGGAATTTCTTAATCGTTTTGATGCGGTCGTTGTTTATGGGCCATTAAATAAAGACCAATTAAAAAAGGTTGCCCAACTCCTTCTCCAAAGACTAAACCAGAGACTGGCCGAAAAAGATCTGAAGCTAAAAATTGATGATCAACTAATTGAAAAAGTGGCTGAGTTAGGCTATAGTCCCACCCTTGGCGCCCGACCAATGAAACGAGTTATCCAAGACAAAATCGAGGATCAAATTGCCCAGCGAATCCTTAAAGGAGAATTAAAAAGAGGCCAAAAAGTCGAAATCAACCTTTAACCCTGATAACCTTGAGGATGGCTTTGGTGCCACTGCCAAGCGCTCTTCACAATTGATTCCAAATCAGAATATTTTGGTTGCCAGGAAAATTCCTTTTTAATTTTGCGATTATCGGCATAAAGTCGGGCAGGATCACCTGGTCTTCGGGGACCAATTTCGGTTTTAAAATCAAGGCCGGAGACTTTCTTTACCTTGGCCACCACCTCTTTAACCGAATAGCCTTGGCCAGTGCCCACATTAAAAAACTCCGTTTTTTTTCTCTTTTCTAATCTTTCTAAAGCCAAAAGATGAACTTTAGCCAAATCAAGAACATGGATATAATCCCGAATACAGGTTCCATCAGGGGTTGGGTAGTCGTCCCCATAAATAACTAGCTTTTTCCTCTTCCCTAAAGCGGTTTGGCAAGCCAGGGGAATCAAGTGGGTTTCCGGATCATGATCCTCGCCTATTGAGCCATCAGGAGCCGCCCCCGCGGCATTAAAATAGCGAAGAGAAATTGAATGAAGACCAAAAATATTTTCATACCAACTCAAGATCTTTTCGACCATCAATTTTGATTCGCCATAAGGACTTTCTGGTTTTTTCTTCTCCCCTTCAACAATCGGCAGTTTCTCGGGCTGACCATAAACAGCACAGGTTGAGGAAAAAACGATTTTCTTAACCTGATTTTTTCTCATTGCTTCCAGTAAATTCAGGGTCCCACCCACATTATTGAGAAAATACTTGGCTGGTTTTTCCATTGACTCCCCCGTCAGGGCATAGGCGGCAAAATGAACCACCCCAGCAAATTTTTCTTTTTTGAAGGTTCCTTCCAGGAGATCCTTATCGGTTGTCAAATCACCCTTGATTAGATTGAAGCCAGTCACCGCCTCTTGATGGCCATATCGAAGATTATCAAAAATAACGACCTCGTAACCCTTTTTTTTAAGAGCTTGAGCCGTAAAACTACCAATGTAACCAGCTCCGCCAGTGACTAAAATCTTTTTATTCATACTTTGGTTCTGCTAGCTTCCCGACTTTTTGGTTGTTAATGGGAATCTTTAAAGCCCAGCCTAAAGCATTGGCCACCGAAATCCCCACTCTTAAACCAGTAAATGATCCCGGCCCCAGATTAACCTTAATCTCCTTAATCTGTTTAAGCGAAACCCGGCTCTTTTTCAAAACTTGATCAATTTCGGCCAACAACTGTTGGCTTCGATGTTCTTTGGCCGTAAAGGTCCAGGTCTTTTTATCCAACCCTATTATAGTTTTTTTATTATCGGATGTGTCAAGAAAGAGAATCATAATTAATGACTAATGATTAATGACTGATGACTGATGATTGATGAATTCGACCATTAATCATTGATCATCGATCATTAATCATTAATTTCAATTTTCCTCTGCTTTTCGCCTGCATACTCAAAATAAACCTCAATTCTTTTCTTAGGCAGAATGGTTTTAATCTTTTCGGCCCATTCAATCGCCACAATCCCTTTTTCGTCAGTAAAAATTTCTTCCAGTCCAATTCCTTTTACCTCTTCAACCGCTTCAATTCGGTAAAGATCAACATGATAAAAGTTAATGATTGATGGCTGATGATTGATGGCTAAATACTGCCTAATTAAAACAAACGTGGGCGAGAGAATTCGCTCTTTTATCCCCAATCCTTTAGCCAACCCTTTAACAAAGGTCGTTTTCCCGCTTCCCAGGTCTCCGAAAAGAGCAATGATTGAGCCACCTTTCAGAGAATTTGCCAATTTTTCGCCCAGCTTTTGAGTTTCTCGGGCGCTTTTGGTAACAACTTCCATATCAAAAGCCAACTTAAAATCATGCCGAAAAGATCAATAAAGATGTCATCTAGGCTCGGCGTCCTGGTAGGCACAAAGGATTGATGGAATTCATCGGAAAGGGCATAAAAAAGGGGGAAAAGAAAAGAAAAATAAAGATTTTTGGTGGCCCGCCAAATCAGAAGCCAAAGAACTCCATATTCAACCAAATGGGCCAAATTAGGCAAAATGAAATCAAGGAACCAGCTCCCGGTGGGAGGCAATGCTTGTTGGGAAGAGAGATAAAAGATTAAACCACACCAAACAAACACTGGTAGCCAAAAATTAATCAACAATTTTAGATTTCTCTTTGGTTTCATCTTTGGTCATTCCTTTTCGATAGAAAGTATACCACAGCCGATAAGCGGCGGCACTCAGAAAGACAAACCCTAAACCAAGAAAGATCAGCGGTGAAATACTTTTCTTTGCTGAGGTCGCTTCTTCCTCTTCAGCCCCTTCGGTCGCCTCCCAAGGATAAAGAGCCTGTTGAGAAGCTTCTTCTTTACCTAAAACTTCTCCTGAAAGAGTCGCTCCTATTACTTCTACTGCTCTAGGCGTTGGGGTCGGGGTTGGAGAAGAGGTAGACGTCGCCGTAGGAGAAACAGACTCCTCTTCACTCTCTTCCTCTGGTTCAGGAGTGGGAGTAAAAGTGGGGGTGGTTGTTGGCTCCCTGATTGCCAGCTCGACTTGATTATCTGAAGCTGTTTTACTGCCTCCTTCAGTAAAACGAAAAAGTTTTAGAATATATTCTCCGCTTCCCTTAAAATAACTGCTTTGATTATCTGGCTTTGCCTTCAAGGAAGCGCTTTTGCTCCCATCTTCTATCCTAATCAAATAAAAATTAGTGAAGTCGCCCTCGTCGTACTGATACCAACCACCTCTCTCATTTTGTGTCCAGCCAAAATATCTAGTCCCGTCTTTAGCTTTAAAGGCCGCCTGAAGATAATAACTCTTGTCTCCAGAAACATTATTAAAAGAAAAGGAAATTTCTATTTCTTGATCCGAATCAATGGCGGTTAGATCATCTTTAATTCCATCAAGAGTAAAATTCATGGCTGCCCAAGAAGTTGTTAGGAAAAATAAAAAAATCGCCGAGAAGGCGATTAATATAAAAAAGCTTTTTACCGGGACAGGCATCAATTAATAATTTACATGCAGATAATAGGTGTCTATTTCTGAATCATTATGGTCAACCCGGACATATCTTAAAGTTCCTCCACCACAAGCAATGGCTCCCCGATAAAGAGTTCCTTGTTTAACCGACTTCACTTTCAAATTATTGGAAACAATGTCAATTCCGGTATGAAAACTGTACCAGGAAAGCCCGCTGTTAATAAACCAGGTATTTGAACCAAAACCTTGGTTAAATTTAATTGGCTCATCCAACGGCCATTCCCAACTGCCAGTCGCATTATGGGAATCGCCCCCAGAATCATCAATTAGATTAACCGACTTCAAATAAGCAAAAGGATCGCGGACATCGCCATTCTCTCTAATCTCAAAGTGAAGGTGAGTACCAGTGGAACAGGCCGAGGCGCCAGCAATAATGGTGGCAACTTGATCGCCTTGATTGACTCCGCCTACCTCGGTTTCCTCACCTTTACCAGCAATAATGCTTTGGATCGCCTCAAGCTCAGCCCGAGTAACCGCCAAGAGCTGTTGGTAGCGTCTCTCATTATTTTGAGTTACCTCAAGAAATTTTTCTTTATCTGCTTTTTGTTGGGCTAAAAGCACTTTTTCTGATTCCAATTTTTTCTTAGCCAATTCTAAGGCATCTTGTTTTTCTTCTTTGAGGGTTTTCTGATCGGCATAATTTGTCCTGACTGTTTCCATTTGGATCATTAAATTCCGGTCATGAAGCTGCATCACCCGTAGATATTTGAAGCGGCTAATAAATTCGGAAAAGTCTTCTGAAGAAAGAAGCAGAGCCAACGAATCAATCTTCCCCTTTTTATAAGTCTCCCCAATCCTTTTGATAAGAATCTCTGAAAGCTGATCTAAAGAGATATCAAGCTTAGCAATCTTCCCGCCCAAAGAAGCGATTTCTTTCTCCAGCTCCTCGATCTCTTTAATAGTGGTATAAATTTTGTTAGTGGTAATGGCAATAGCAGTGTTGAAACGGCTAATTTCGTTCTGGAGAGTTCGCTTTTGAGTGGTTGTTTCTCCAAGAAGTTCATTTAAAATTTTGTCGCATTCTTTCAAGTCATCATAGTTTAAATCCTCTTTGCCTACCTTTTCTAAACATTCCTCTTGAGTAATGGCTAGAGAAATTTGAGGACCCCAAATAGATAGGGTAAAAACTAAAAGGGAAACTAGAAGAAAAATTTTTTTAGCAAGTCGAGCCATTGGGACATTAGTGTAAATAGCGCCTCACTGCCAGATAACTGCCTAAAACCCCGATTAAAGCGCCAATTAAAACTTCTCCTCCTAGAACAGCTAGCATAAAGAGAATCGGAGCCGGCAAAAGAGGGATACCCGCTAAAAAATCAACCAAAAACGGGGTGGCGTATAAGAGAAGAAGATAGGCTGTTCCCCAAGCGAGAATGGCCCCAATCACTCCGTAAAAAATTCCTTCAAAGATAAACGGGGCGCGGATATACCAAGAAGAAGCGCCAATCAACTGCATAATTTCAATTTCTTCCCTTCGGGCAGCCACTCTCATCCCAATAATCACTAAAATAATCAGAAAAGAAACGAGCCCCAAAAAGCTAACCAGGCCTACTCCAATTTTTCGGATATTACTTGTCCACTCTTTAAGGGCTTCAACCACTTCTTCTTGGAAAATAACCTCCTCAACCCCCGATTCCTGACGTAAAATCTCGGCGACTTCACCTAAATAAGAAATATCCAAGGCAGAGACCTCCAAAGAAGCTGGCAAAATATTGGCGGTTACCATTTCCAAAAGCAAGGGGTCGTCTTTATTCTGCTCTCGATAAATAGCTAAGGCTTCCTCTTTAGAAACATATCTCGTGCTCTTAACCTTATTGGTTGCGGCCAACTTTGCTTGTAAATTCTCAACCTCTTTCATGGTCACTTCGTCTTTGAAAAAAGCGGTTACCTGAGGGCGGGTCTCAAAATAGTGAAGAATCCCTTGAGAGCCGGCCGCGATGAGAATGAAAACCGAGGCAATAAAGAAAGTTAACATCATAATGGCTACCGCGGCCGCCGCTTGATAAGGCGAGCGGCGAATATGATTCCAGGTGGTTCGTAAATGTTTCTTCATGGTTTTATTTTACTTTATATTTCCCTTTTTTCTTATCGCTAGTGACTTTACCCCCATCAACCTCAATCACCCGTTCTTTGAGAGAATTAACAATTTCAAAATTATGAGTGGCCATAATCACCGTTTTGCCTGATTTGTTAATCTCTTTTAAGAGTTTAGTAATTTGCCAGCCGGTAGCCATGTCCAGGTTGCCTGTTGGCTCGTCGGCTAAAACGATCTTCGGTTTGCCGACAACCGCTCGAGCCAAACAAGTTCGTTGTAATTCGCCCCCAGCCAGTTGAGATGGAAAAGCCTCTGTCCGATCTCCCAGACCAACCAAATTCAAAACCTTTTCAACTTCTTTCCCAATTTCCTCCTCTTTCTTCCCTAAAACCTTTAAAGCTAAGGCCACATTTTCGAAAACCGTTTGATCTGGCAAAAGCTTAAAATCCTGAAAAACCACCCCGATTTTCTGTCTTAATTCAGGGATTTTCTTAATCGGCAGTTTACTTAAATCAATACCATCAATTTCCACCAGACCGGAAGAGGGCGAAAGTTCACGCAAAAGCAGTCGGATAATGGTCGTTTTGCCAGCACCTGAGGGACCGGTAATAAAAAGGAATTCGCCCGGAGCAACTTTAAAACTCACCTTATCTAAAGCCACTAAATCACCAAATCTTTTGGTTACGTTTTTAAATTTAATCATTTCCACTTCGCTTCGCGGAACAGGCCTTCTAAATGCCTGAAGGACACTTATCTAAAAGCTTGACCCGACCCACATCCATAAACCAACCGGCCTTCTCGGCTTTTAAGGTTTCTCCCCAAACCTCGACGCATTTACCAATAAAAAGGTCGAGATCAACCACCGAAGAGGTCAGGTAGGCGGTTTGACTCTCGCCACCGGGCCGGATTAGTTTATGAGAACCCTCGGTGGTTACCTTTCCATCATTGACCTGGATCTTGCCTTCGGCTGAATCCCGAAAAACCCGAGTATCCTTAATCCCAACCTCCTCCGGGCCGGAAATTATTTCCACCCCCTCTTCAAGCTCTTTAGTCTCGGTTGGGCCAGTCGGAAGTCCCCCTCTACGGCTGGCAAAAAAATTACCGGTAAAAACCCCAGCCAAAATGATGGCTAGAATCAAACCGGCTGGAAGCAAAACTTCTTTTAACCTCCCCTTACTCTCCTTCTTTTCCTCTAAGTTATGAACCAAAGAATCTTCTTCGGTTTTAACTTCAATGGGCTGAACGTTGGTTTCTTCGGGCATAAATTCCTCCTTATCTTGACTATACCATACTCCGCACAGAGGCCTCAACCAAACCATCTAAATCACCATTTAAAACGGCTTCAGCATTGGCAGTTTCATAACCGGTTCTTAAATCTTTGACCATTTTATAAGGGTGGAGGACATAGGACCTAATTTGAGTTCCCCAGGCAGCCTTTTTCCGACTACCTTTTAGTTTTTGTTTCTCTTCTTCGCGCTTTTTTTCTTCTCTCTCCCAAAGCTTAGCCTGAAGGATCTCCATGGCTGTTTTCCGATTTTGTTCTTGAAAGCGCTGTGATTGACAGGCAACCACGATCCCGGTTGGTTTATGCTTCAACCGAACGGCGGTGGCCACTTTATTAACATATTGGCCACCTGGCCCAGAAGAGCGAAAAGTTTGCATCTCCAAATCGTCATCACGAAGTTCCACCTCAATTTTCTCTAGGACAGGCAAAACTTCAACCAGGGCAAACGAAGTTTGGCGCAAACGATCGGCATTAAAAGGCGACTGACGGACTAACCGATGCGTTCCCGCCTCATGTTTTAAATAACCATAAACTAAGCCATCGGAAACCTTCATCGTCACGCTTTTAATACCCGCTTCTTCACCGCGAATCAAATCAGTAATCTCGTGTTGCCAGCCTTTCTTTTCAAAATACTTAAGATACATTCTTTCCAGCATCTCTGCCCAATCCATCGCTTCTACCCCACCCTGACCGGCGTGAATTGAGAGGATGGCATCAAACCGATCATATTTACCAGAAAGATAGGTCTTGATTTCCAAGCGATCCAGTTTCTTTTTAAGCTCTTTAACTTTCCCTTTAGCTAGAAGCTGATCAAGCGTCTTAATCTCCTCAATTTCTTTTTGGAGAGAAGCCATCTTTTTCATTTTGGCTGAGGCGGCTTGATGATCCCGCCAGAAATCAGGTTTGGCGGATTCAGCTTGAATCTTTTGGATCTCTTTTTGAAGAGCGTCAAGATTAAACTTCTTCTTAAGCGCCTCGATTCTTTTTTGAAATTCGCTTTGATTAGTCATTTTCTACCTCAATGAATTTTCCCCAAAATTCTTGATCAAATTGTTTCTTGATCAACTTTAGCTGTTCTTGAGGAAAATTTTTAATTTGCTCAATTAAGCTCTCTGCTTGATCTTCAAGATTCGTTTCGCCTAGAACTTTTTCGGTCAACGGCTCAATTTTTCCAATCTGTTCCTCTTCAATCTTGGGTAACTTCAACGGCTTTTCCCGCCAACTGGTGGCTAAAGTCTTAGCTCCCATTAAAATTAAAACAGTTATCCCGGCTACCAAAATAAAGCGAATTAAACGTTCCCGCCACATGAGATAAGAGTAGCAATTTCAAGAAGATTTTTCAATTAATTCTAGGCCGGGCCTAACTGAGGATAATGACATTTCTTGAATTTCTTCCCACTTCCGCACCAACAAGGGTCGTTGCGGCCAATTTTTTTCTTGCCCGAAACAATCGGCTTAATCCTCGGCCCAGTTGGTTGCCCAATTGGCTGAGGTCTCACTGGAGCGCCCTGGGCAGGTCCCGCCTTCGCTCTCCGAGCTTCGGTGGGTAACCCTTTTACGGGTTGAGGCGGGGCGGTGGGTATTTCTCCCCGACCTTCAGTTGCCTGTTGGGGCATGGTCGGTGCTGGTTGGCGGCTAACTTGAACCCGGAAAACCCGACGAACGACTTCATAATCAATTGAGCTCATTAAGCGCTCAAAAGCCGAAAAAGCCTCGGATTTATATTCCACCAAAGGATCTCGTTGGCCATAACCCCGCAAACCAATTCCTTCCCGAAGATCATCCATCGCATCCAAATGATCCATCCAAAGATGATCAATCGTTGATAGATAAACAAACCGCTCAACCTGGCGCATCACTTCGGGAGTAATTTGTTTTTCTCGAGCCTGATAAGCATCTTCAACCGTCTTGCCAAGAAATTCCGTTATTTTTTCCTGGGTTTTGATTTTTTCAAGCCGATTCTTCAGTCGCTTTTGGGAATCGCTATCAAACGGTAAAATCTCGCAAAATCCACCGATGATCTTTTCGTACTCCGGTTCGGTATAACCTTCAGGTGAATACATGGCCACCAGATTGGCAATATCGGCCGTCATTGTTTCTAAAATCTGATCTTTGAGTCCGTTCTCTTTTGCTTCCTTTTTCTCTACGGCTGCCGCTAAAATTTGGCGTCGCTTTTTATAGATAATCTCTCTTTGTTTGTTCATCACGTCATCGTATTCCACCACTCGTTTCCGCATATCAAAGTTAAACCCTTCGACTTTAACTTGGGCTTGTTGAATCGCTCGGGAAACCATTTGGTGTTCAATCGGCTGATCTTCTGGTAGTTTAAAGGCAGTCATCAATTTGGCCACTTGCTCACCGCCAAAAAGGCGCATAATGTCATCCTCTAAACTGACAAAGAACCGTGAAGAACCCGGATCGCCTTGCCGGCCAGACCGACCCCGAAGCTGGTTATCAATTCGGCGGGATTCATGCCGTTCGGTACCAATGACATGGAGGCCGCCCAGCTTAACCACCTCATCATGGTCTTTTTTCCATTTCTTAAGTCCGCCGTTCTTTTTACCTTTTTTTATTTCGGGAGCGGCTCCACCTAAAACAATATCCACGCCTCGACCCGCCATGTTGGTGGCCACCGTCACCGCCCCTTTCTCACCGGCTTGGGCAATAATTTGAGCTTCTTTCTCATGCTGTTTGGCATTCAAAACTTGATGGGGAATACCTTTTTTCTTTAAAAAAGCATCAATAATCTCATTCCGCTCAATGGAAGTTGTCCCTACTAAAACCGGCTGACCTTTTTGATGACTTTTCTCAATTTCGGCGACCACGGCTGCATATTTTGCCCGTTCCGTTTTATAAACCACATCAGCCTTGTCTTTTCTAATCATCGGCTCGTTAGTGGGGACGATCACCACGTCCAGTTCATAAATCTTCTCAAATTCCTCGGCTTCGGTAGCCGCCGTCCCGGTCATTCCTGCCAATTTCTCGTACATCCGAAAGTAATTCTGAAAAGAAATAGTGGCTAAGGTTCGTGATTCCTGTTGGATTTTAACACCCTCCTTGGCTTCCACCGCTTGATGAAGACCCTCGCTCCAGCGCCGACCAAACATTAAACGACCGGTGAATTCATCGACAATGACCACCTGATCGTCTTTAACCACGTAGTCCCGATCGCGAAGAAAAAGAGTTCGCGCCTTCAAAGCGTTTTCAATGTGGTGGATCGTTTCAAAGTCTTTCTCATAAAGGTTTTCCACGTTAAGACGCTTTTCTACTTTACGTAGACCGTGCTCGGTAAGGTTAGCCGTCTTCAGTTTTTCATCAATCGTATAATCCGTATCTTGAGAAAGGCCTTTGATCAAATTGGCAAATTCATAATATTTTTGGGTCGGTTCGGTATCCGGGGCAGAAATAATTAAGGGCGTTCGCGCTTCGTCAATTAAAATTGAGTCAACCTCGTCAACAATGGCAAAATAATGATCCCGCTGAACCATCCGCTCCACTGACGGAACCATGTTATCCCGAAGATAATCAAAACCGAATTCATTGTTGGTACCGTAGGTGATGTCGGCCCCATAAGCTTCTTGGCGATTAATCGGCTTCAAATGGCGTAAACGTTCATCTTCCTGGCCTTTAACTTCAAACTTAGGATCCAATAAAAAAGCCTGTTCGTGGATAATACAGGCCACCGAAAGGCCCAAAAAATGAAGAGCTTTTCCATACCAACCCGTGTCTCGCCGAGCGAGATAGTCGTTGACGGTGACAATATGGACCCCTCTATCGGCCAAGCCATTAAGATAGGCGGTAATGGCTGCCGAAAGAGTTTTTCCCTCTCCAGTCTTCTGTTCAGCAATCCGGCCTTGATGAAGGACAATCGCGGCCATGAGCTGAACATCATAGGCCCGCTCACCCACCGTCCGACGAATTGCTTCCCGGGCAACGGCAAAGGCTTCGGGGAGGAGATCATCCAGGCTCTCGCCTTCAGCCAAACGTTTTTTAAAGGCCGCGGTTTGGGCTGGAAATTCGCTGTCTTTAAGCTTTTTGATCTTTGGTTCAAGAGAATTAATTTTCTCCACCAAAGGAGTCAGCTTTTTTGTCTCCCGCTCATTGGAATCAAGCAACTTACCAAGAAAATTAAGCATAATATCTATTATACTTCGCCTAACGGCTTGTATAACACTAATTATAACTCAAAAAGATCCTAAAATCAGGAGGTTGGTGGCCGTCTTAAGAAGCTTAGCTTGAGGAAAAAGCTTCTGGAGGTTCTTAATTCTTTCTTCGATTTCCCTTTCCTTCTTTTTCGCCCGCAACTGATTAAAAACAGCCACTCCTTTTTTATTAAGAAGCTTTTTAACTGTATTAAGAAAAGCTTCGCTTCGACATCTCTCTGGAATTTCATCATTAAGATAAAGATCAACAAGAATCAAGTCAAACCTGACCCTTTCTTTAGCTGCTTTTTTTACCCAGTCAGCCGCATCTTCAATAACAATTCCTAATCCTGGAATATCGCTTAAGCCAAAGTATTTCTTGCCTAATTTGACAATCACCGGGTCAATCTCAATGCCCATGATTTTTGAACCCGGCCATTTAACCGCCATTTGTTTAGCCACTGTGCCGCCACCTAAGCCTAAAATTAAGATACTGGATACTGGAGACTCGATATTCGCGAGGACTTTTTTCCAAACCCCCTCCAGTAACCCGCCTGACTGGAGCATTTTCCCTACATAAAGCCGGTTTTTACCTAAATGTTCAACAATCTTGATAGAACCACTAATCGAAGACGTTGTTTCAAGAACTGTTCGTGGCAAAAGCGAAAAAGGCATTTTAGGTTTTGGGCAGGATTTTTCCAAAACCGGTATATTTCTGAAGAACCTTCGGCACTAAAACTGAACCGTCTTTTTGCTGATGATTTTCTAAAATGGCAATTAAAGTTCTACCAATCGCTACCGCAGTTGCATTTACTGTGTGGATGAAGCGACTTTGACCTGTGGATTCTTCTTTGTATCTAATTGATAACCTCATCGCTTGCCAATCTAAACAATTACTACAAGAAGTTACCTCTCTGTAGCGCCTCTGTGACGGAATCCAGGCTTCTAAATCAAACTTTTTATAAGCGGGTGCACCTAAATCACCTGAGCAAACATTTACTAGGCGATAGGGTATCTCTAGGGCTTGAAGTATTTCTTCTTCATAATCTAAAAGCTGTTCCTGAAAATTTTTGGATTCTTCGGGCTTACAAAATACAAACATTTCTAATTTATCAAACTCGTGGGTTCTAAAAACTCCCTTAACTTTTTTCCCATATGCGCCAGCTTCTACTCTAAAGCAAGAAGAAAAACCTAGGTATAATTCTGGCAATTGATCTTCTGCCAAAACTTCATCTTTATGGATGCCTAGTATGGGAATTTCTGCTGTTGCTATTAAATATAAATCCCTACCTTTTCTAGCTTGTACTTTATAGACCGTTTGCTCTTCGGCAGGAGTAAATCCTGCAGCGTCAATAATTTCTTCTGTAACAAGTTCGGGGGGGATAATAAATACAAATCCCTTTTCTAGAAGCATTTTTTTAACTAGGTTAATTAATGCTACTTCTAAAATCGCTGCCTCATTCTTTAGGAAATAGAATCCTGAGCCCGCAACTCCAGCCCCCTTTTCTAAATCAATAATATTCAGCCTCTTTCCAATTTCTATATGATCTGAGGGCTTAAAAGCGAATCTCTTGGGCTTCCCCCACTTTCTGATTACTGGACTCTGACTCTCATCGGCTCCGGGAGGAACATCTTTTGCGATTATATTGGGGCAAGTTTTTACAAATTTCCAAAGCCTTTCAACGTCATTCCTTATCTGATCTTTTATATCTTTTTTGTCCGCTGGATGAGCCATTAAATTGCATATTTTCTTCCATAAATTTTTCATCTCTTCTAGCTCAAATGTTCTGCCTCTTTCTTTTAGACTTTTTTTTATTTCTTGCTCATTCGCATCAATAAATTTCATCACATTCGTCGCCCTTGACCATTTTTTCCTCCACGAGATTTCTGGTTTGATAGGAAATGTAAATCTTCCCTGGTCTTCGGCTACCGAAGGGGTTTCTTTGGCTACTGTCTCACCCCTCAGCTCTCCATTCTTTCCGTCAGAAGGAGGGGCTCCAAAAGTATCGCCACGTCTCCCTTTATGTTTGAAATCCGCCATAACTTAAGAAGCTATGATCTTTTAACAAGGAATTTTATCGTCTTGACAATCTTTCCATTAATTAAAATTTGGATCTTGTATACCCCATCCATTTCAAATTTCACTAGCCGGAAACGATGTCTCACATTGCCAACAAGATGTTCTTTCGTTAAACTAAACTCTGTATTTTCGATCTTTTGAAAGACCTGTCCAGTAGGAGTAGTTATTTTAGTTGTCTGAGCATATTTCCCTTCTTTCCCAGTCCAAGATGTAAACACAGTGAAGGCGAGGTGTGTAAAGGGAAGCTTTTTTACTTGAATTTCGTCAAATACGCCGAAAATAATTGGCTTTCCTCCTTCTCCGATCGCAACATCGTCAGCTAATAGCGCATATCTCAATCTAGGCTGGTTAACCACAATCT
>CAZMIZ010000005.1:0-71465 GCA_964566925.1 uncultured Gammaproteobacteria bacterium
GCGCCCTACAAAATTAACGTTAATGCGATTGGTCCGGGTTTTATTGATACCGACATGACTAGGGAGTTGATTTCTGACCCTAAAGTTAAACAGGGGCTGATAGCCCGAATTCCCTGGGGAAGGTTTGGGAAACCGGAAGATATTGGCGCGGTCGCCGCCTTCTTAGCCAGTGACGAGGCTGACTATCTAACCGGCGCTCTGATCTATGTAGACGGCGGCTGGTTATCAGCGTGAATGGTTCGGGATGATTTTTATGGAGAAAGGGAGAGTTGAGGACACCTTAAAAAACAATGGCGTGGGGGTTTTACCCACGGATACCCTTTATGGACTGGTAGGTTCGGCTCTCTCAAAAAAAGCGGTTGGGAAGATTTATCAGCTAAAAAAAAGAAACCCCCAAAAACCTCTAATTATTCTGATTAGCTCCTTATCCGATTTAGCTTTATTCAAAATTAAAGTCGACCAGAAAACAAAAAAGATATTAAATCAATGTTGGCCCGGAAAGGTGAGCGTTATTTTCCCTTGTCCTTCAAAAAAGTTTGCTTATCTTCATCGAGGAGGGGAGACTCTAGCCTTTCGGTTACCTGATAAAAAGGATTTACGGTTTTTACTTAAAAAAACTGGGCCATTAGTGGCACCAACAGCCAATCCTGAAGGCCTGGAGCCAGCGAAAACGATTGAGGAAGCTAAAGCCTATTTTAATGATCAGGTTGATTTTTATCTTGATCAAGGCAGGCTTGATTCTTTGCCTTCCACATTGATTAAGGTAGAAAGTGGGAGGGTTGAGGTTTTAAGGCGGGGAGCGGTTAGAATTTCTTCTTGAAGTTTATTTTTTCCTAATTGAAAATGGGATCGGTTTTGGGTAAGATAAAAAGGATGCTTGAATTAACTAATAAAAGCTTTCAAGAGGAGGTTTTGAAGGCTAAAGAGCCGGTTTTGGTTGATTTTTGGGCGCCTTGGTGCGGACCCTGTAGAATGGCTGGACCGGTGATTGATGAGTTGGCCCAGGAATATGAGGGAAAAGTGAAGGTAGGCAAGCTCAACGTTGATGAGAATCCGAAGACGGCCGAGAAATATGGGGTAATGAGTATCCCCACGGTAATAATCTTCAAAGAAGGTAAAGAAGCTAAAAGGCAGATAGGCTTTCCCGGCAAAGCGGGTTATGAGCAATTGATTAAGGGGGTGCTTTAGTTCGGGGAAACATATTTTTCAAAGACGCGAGACGAGATTTAGAGGTAAATTGGAACCTTCTAGTCTCTCGCTAAGTGATCGTCAGCAGTGTTTCTTGAAAGTGAATGAATAACGCCATCTGACTGACGATCAAATTCTTTTCAAAACAGTTTCCCTTCACTCTAAAAGAAGATATGGAGGATCAGGCTTACGACCTCATCATTATTGGCTCTGGTCCAGCAGGCTTTACTGCCTCGATTTATGCGAGCCGATACAAGCTTTCCAACCTGGTTTTAGGTGAGAAGGTAGGGGGAACGATTGGCTTAGCGAGTAAAGTCGAGAATTACCCTGGCTTTCATTCTATTTCAGGTTTGGATTTAATGGCTAAGATTGAGGAGCATGTTAAAGGTCTGGGTGCGGAAGTGGTCTATGATCCAGTCACCGGGGTAAAAAAAGAAGGAGAGAGTTTTGAGGTTTTAGTTCAATCAGGCAAAAATCTTCTGGCAAAAGCGATTATCATTACCACCGGAACGGAGAGAAGAAGTCTTGGGGTTCCCGGCGAAAAAGAGTATCTTGGTCGAGGTGTAACTTATTGTACAACTTGCGACGCCCCGTTTTTTAGAGATAAAGTGGTGGCTTTAATTGGCGGGGCAGATAGCGCTGTTTCCGGTGCGATCCACACCGCCGAATTTGCCAAAAAAGTCTACATTATTTATCGTAAAGACAAGTTCCGGGCTGAACCAATCTGGGTCGAGCAGGCTTTAAAAAATCCCAAGATTGAACCAATTTATAAGACTAATATTACGGAGATCCTGGGAGCTTCAGGGAAAGTTAGCGGAGTGGAGCTTAATAATCCCTATCAAGGCAAGAAAAGTCTACCTTTAGACGGAGTTTTTATCGAAATTGGGGGCGTGCCGGGAGTGGGGATTGCTTCCTCAATGGGGATTGAGCTGACTGAAGCCGGTTTTATTAAAGTGAACGAGCAGATGGAAACTAACTTAGCTGGGGTTTTCTCGGCTGGAGATTGTAATGATCGCTTGCCGAACTTTCAACAAATGATCACTGCTTGTGCTGAAGGGGCTTTAGCGGCGGCTTCTGCCTATAAATTTTTGAAAAAAGAGCAAGCGCCCCAGATATTAGGAGTTGGTTCTAAATAAAGATAAGATTTTATGGCTTCCCGAAAAATCACTGACGATCAGCAGGAGATGTTTGTCATCGTTGACAAAAACGATAAGGTTATTGGTCAGGCAACTAGGGGAGAATGTCATCGGAATAAAAAATTAATTCATCGCGGAGTAGTTATTTTAGTTTTTAATGATCAAGGCGAGCTCTATTTGCAAAAAAGAAGTGCTACTAAAGATCTCTATCCTAGCTTATGGTCGCTTTCGGTTGGAGGCCATGTTGCCAGCGGGGAAACCTATGATCAGGCGGCGAAAAAGGAAATGCGAGAAGAATTGGGAATTAACGTTCCTTTTAAGAAGATCGGCAAATTTTTCCATCAGAATGAACGCGAAACAGAAATAAATATGGCTTACAAAGCAACCTATAAAGGCCCTTTTAAATTAAGTCCGGAAGAAATTGAGAAGGGAAGATTCTTTAACCCCGAGGCTTTAGCTAAGAAAGTCAGCTCAGGGGAAATTAAGTTGACACCCCGTGCAAGGCACGGTTTAAAATTTAGCGGAGTTTTAAAATGAATCCTTTTCAAAACGCCATCCAACAATTGGAAAGAGCCGCTGCCTACACCAAAGCGGGGCGGAGAGAGCTTGATAAATTAAAGTACCCAAATAGGCTTATTCGCAAGGAAATATCAATTAAATTGGATAACGGAAAAACGGCTAAATTTAAGGCTTTTCGGATTCAATACAATAATGCTCGAGGTCCCTATAAAGGGGGAATCCGTTTTCATCCCCAGGTGAGTTTGGAGGAAGTCAAGGCTTTGGCTTTTTGGATGAGTATTAAGACCGCGGTCGTTGGTCTTCCTTTGGGAGGTGGTAAAGGTGGGGTGATTGTTGATCCCAAAGAACTTTCCCAAACGGAAATCGAGCGGCTTTCTCGAGTCTATGTCCGAGCGATTGCTCCTTACATTGGACCCAGGGTGGATGTGCCGGCCCCAGACGTGAATACCAACGCTCAAATAATGGCCTGGATGATGGATGAATACGAAAAGATTGTTGGCAAGAAGGCATCAGCCACCTTTACTGGCAAGCCAATTAAATTAGGGGGCAGTTTGGGTAGGGAAGCCGCCACTGGCCGCGGTGGACTTTATACTTTACAGGCTTTTCTTCAGGCTTCAAATCAAAACCTGCTTTCTATTGCCGTCCAAGGGTTTGGTAATGTCGGTTATTGGTTTGCTCAGTTAGCCCATGAGGTTGGTTTTAAAGTCGTGGCTGTTTCAGACAGTAAAGGCGGGATTCTAAGCCCGAGAGGGTTAAACCCTAAGAAGGTGATGGCCTACAAGAGAAAGACGGGGTCGGTGGTGGGTTTTCCGAGAACTAAAAAGATCACCAATAATCAATTGCTAATTACTAAGACTGACATTCTGGCCCCCGCGGCTTTAGAAAACATTATTACCAAGGCGAATGCCGCCAAGATTAAGGCAAAAGTAATTATTGAGCTGGCTAACGGGCCGGTGACTCCAGGGGCGGATAAAATTTTGATTGAAAAAGGAATTATAGCCGTGCCTGATATTTTGGCTAATGCTGGCGGGGTGACCGTTTCCTATTTTGAATGGAAGCAGAATCTAACAGGGAAGAAATGGAGTGAAAGAGAGGTTAATCAAAGGCTTGAAAAGATCATGGTGAGGGCTTTTAATTCTATTTGGAAAGCGAGTAAAAAATATCAGGTCGATTTACGGACGGCCGCCTATATCCTGGCGATTGAACGGATTGTCAAGGCAATGAAGAAAGATTGACAGAGAACTATAGGGGATGATATAAGGAATTAACTGCCCGTTTCCAGGGCAGTTTTTAGAAGGAGATAATCATGAGTCCGATTCCAGAAAGATTAGAAATAAAAGGGGATGATAGAGAGCGGTCTATAGGGAGTTATGTAAAGGTAATGGAAGCTTTAGTAGCCGACAGGGGAAATATTATTCCGTTGGCTGGAGAAGAGATAGAATTTCCAGAATTGCCTTCCGCGCAGATTAAAAAGGGATTTAGAATCCCTTTTGACCACCTTTTACATAATCTTTTGCCTTCTAATAGCAACAAATTAGATGGCCTCAGAAAATATTATAGGCAATTTGGAATCATGATTAGGGTGGACTGGGAAAGCAGAGTAGCTTTAGTGAAGTCAATTGGGGTCGGGAGAGAGGTGGAAGTCTATTTAGAAGGAGGGAAATATGCTAGTCGATGTTCAGAGGATGGTAGAACGGAAGGGATTACTTTAACACCTCCACACAGGGAAGTGGTTGGAGCGCTATTAATTTTAAGTCCCGAAGATTTTGTTTATGCCAGCGAGCATGGAATTTTAATTGGAGAAGAAGTCGGTGAAAAAAATCAAGTTGACCTGGTAGTTCTACCAGGGAGGCAGTTTAGAGAACTTAATTTGGAATTGCCAGTAAACGAAGAAAGTCTTAGGGAAGATCGAATGTATCCGATTAGCGACATGCGTTTTAACCCGCTCGCATCAGTGTTTCGGATGGTAGAGAAGGAAATTGGTCCGCTGACCATCTTTTTTGAACCGACAAAATAGGGGGCTTGTCAGGATAGGGTTTTTAGACTAGAATAGGGCATGATGAAGATCAAGATTGATAAAAACAAATGTATTGGTTGTGGGACGTGTAGGGCCTTAGCGCCCAAAAGCTTTAAATTAGGCAGTGACGGTAAGGCTCAACTGATTGAGCCGCCGGGTGATGATCAGGCAAAGATTAAGGAGGCCATTGACAGCTGCCCGGTCAATGCGATAAAATCGGCAGACTGAAATGGCTGAAGAAGAAAAAAGCAAAAGTTATACCACTCCCATCTTAATTATCCTGGTGGCCGCTGCTTTCTTTCTACTAGGGAATTATTGGGCCCAATCAAAAAAAACAGGCGAAAAGAGCGCTGAAGAGGTAGTCCAGGCGAATCCCACGCCAGAAGAAGAAGTTTTGGGCGGAGTAACTTGGAAAACCACCGGTCTAGGTAATTTTGTGACCTTGGAAGAGGAAGTCTGTTTAGAAGGGGGGAAGCCGGTTGTTTATTATTTTGGCAGAAGTTCTTGTCCTCATTGTTCTTGGGAACACCCCATTTTTGAAAAGGTGGTTAAAAAGTTTGCCAATTTAATTTCGGTTCATGACAGAATGGACCAAGAGGGAGACGAAGACGTTTTCAGCCAATACTCTCAGCTTAACAACAACGGGATTCCCTTTATGGTTTTAGGGTGTCAATATGCCCAGGTGGGAAGTGGCGAAAGCATTGGCGAGGAAGAAGAAGAGACGGTTTTGACGACCTTGATTTGCCAACTGACTGGAGGAGAGCCTGAGAGTGTCTGTGCTAAAGTTCAGGATTTAACCGAAGAGGAAGAATAACTTCTTTTATCTTTCCTTGTTGACATCTTTGGTTCAATGGTATAATTATTTTCAGGATGAATATTTTCCAATTTTTAGTGGATCAGGCCATCTTAAGCGGGGTTTCTGAGGAGATAATTGTCCTCTTGCTCCTTTTACCCTTAGTGGCCTCGATCGTAGGCGCGGCCCGGCATTTGATTGGTTTTCGGGGTTTTGGTATTTTTATTCCCACCGCCATTGCTGTTGCCTTTGTTAAAACCGGGATCGGCACCGGGATTTTGATTTTCTTGACAATTTTACTTTTAGCCAGCATTGGTCGCCAAGGGTTAAGAAAATTAAGACTTCATTATTTACCCCGAATGGCCCTGATGCTTTGGTTGGTCACCTTAGGGATTCTAGGCATGGTTTTGGCTTCCCCTTATCTAGGCTTGACTCAACTGACAGCCATTTCCATTTTTCCGATTGTAATTTTGATTCTTTTAGCCGAAGAGTTTATCGCTGTTCAGATAGGGAAATCTCTTCGGGAGGCAGCCCGGATGACCACCGAAACGATCATCATTGCCTTAATCGGTTACTTTATTTTTACCCTTAAAATCCTCCATAATTTAGCCCTGACTTACCCTCATTGGGTGGTTTTGACCCCCCTCTTTCTAAATCTTTTTATCGGCCGATTTACAGGTTTACGTCTCCTTGAATACAGACGTTTCAGAAGACTTTTAAAGTAAAATTTAGCGAATTTCCCTGAAGCGAAGATGTTTGCTCAAGCTAGTCAAATTTTAGGTTTAAACGCTCGTAGCCTAAGTTACCTTAAGCCTTTAAATACCAAAAGAGGCCGCCGGATTGCCGATTCTAAGCTTTTAACTAAAAAATATTTAAGAAAGGCTGGTTTGCCCACGCCGAAGCTTCTTAAAGTGTTTAAAAGCCCTCAAGAGGTGGCAGAGTTTAATTGGTTAACTTTGCCCGACAACTTCGTTTTAAAGCCAGCTTCAGGCTATGCTGGCGGGGGAATTGTCATTGTCAAGAAGAGAGCTAAATGGGCCGGCGAATGGCGCTTGATGGACGATTCAATCACCAATGTTGCCGATTTTCGTTTGCGATCTTTGGATATCTTGGCTGGCCAGTATAGCCTTCATAATTTACCAGATTGGGCGATGGTCGAGGAGCGAATTAAAATTACCAAAGTTTTGCGCAAATATGCCTACCAGGGGACGCCTGACGTTCGAGTTTTGGTTTACAATAAAGTTCCGGTCATGGCCATGCTTCGCTTACCTGCTGCCGAATCAAAAGGAAAATCAAATCTTCACCAAGGAGCAATCGGGGTGGGGATTGATATCGCTACCGGTATTACTACCTATGGGATCATCCGGGGCCAGTTTATAAAATATGTCCCAGGGACGAAGAGGAAAATCAACGGCATAAAGCTTCCCAGTTGGAATACTATTTTGACGCTGGCGGTTAAAGCTCAAGAGGCCGTGCCCTCTTTAGGTTTTGTGGGAGTAGATATTGTTTTTGATAAACAGCACGGTCCGGTAATCCTGGAACTGAATGCTCGTCCAGGCGTCGAAATTCAAAATGCCAATTTGTCTCCTTTAAAAAGGAGACTGGGGCGAGTTGAAGGTTTAGAGGTTAAAGACGCTGAACATGGAGTGAAAGTGGCGAAAACCCTTTTTGCCGCTCGGTTTGCTGACCGGGTAATGGTTGAGGAAGGGATAAAGATTCTAGAAGCGGTTGAGGAGGTTAAAATTCGGTCAGCTGACAAGAAAAAAATGGCCGTTCTCGCCCGAGTTGATAGTGGTGCCTTTCGTAGCTCAATTGATCGGGAATTAGCCAGAGAATTAGGCTTGTTAAAGAAAAAAAATATTCTCTGGAAAGATCGGTTTACTTACCGTTCAACTGTTGGGAGACAAACCCGGCCCGTGATTGGCCTAACCTTTTGGCTGGCGGGAAGGAGAATTAGAACTTCGGCCTCGGTGGCTGATCGGTCAAAAATGAAAGTACCGATGATCATTGGCAGAAATGATCTAGGGGGCTTTTTAGTTAGGCCTTAAGATTTACCTTACGAAACACAATGAAAGACTTAATTTCCCCTTTGAAAAGGAATAAAGCCCCGATTATTGGTATTGGTGTAACCGCTTTTAATCGAATTGGGCCAGCCTTTTTTTTGAACAACTTTGAAATTATTTGCTACAAAAACGGATCTGATTTACCTTCTCTTGAGAAGTTTTGCAAAATAATTTCCATTCAGCGTGATCTCCGCGGAGAGAACCTTGAAAGGCTTAATAGCCTGGCCCTTTTAAAACACCGAGGCGTTTTCCATTATCTTAAGAGTAAAAAGGGGATTAAGATTTTTGTTTATCGTTCAACCGAGCGGATTGATAAGATCTGCGAAGAGAACGGCTGGCAGCTTTTGGCTAATAAAGCAAGAATTAGGGATGTTTATGAGGATAAAAAGCGGTTTCGCCAGATTGGAAAGAAGGCGAAAATCGGCCTAATTGAAGGAGAAACGCTCAGGATTGATAATCTAGATAGAGACCAACTCAGGCAGTTTCAGAAGAAGTACGGCCCAAACCTAGTTTTTCAATTAACTGACATTTCCCGGGGCGGTGGCCTAGGCACATTTTTCATCAATCAGGCTCAAGATTTTGAAAATTTTTGCCAGTTCGTTCGAAAAGAAAGAAGAGAGAGAGAACTAAAAAATGTCAATGTGACTAAACGGATTCAGGGAATTCCTGCCAGCATTACCGGTTGTGTTACTCACTCTGGCGTAATTTGTAGCCCGATCCAGACCCAGATTATAGATCAGCCAGAAGTGATGGGCCCCACTAAAAGCAAGGGTAGATTTTGTGGTCATGATTGGCAGTTTAGGCATTATCAAGGCAGACTTCAAAATCAAGCAGAGAGAATCGCTAGGAGGCTAGGAGAATATATGGGTGGCCAAGGTTATAAGGGTATTTTTGGTATCGATTTGATTATTGATGAGAGGGAGGGTCGAGTTCATCCAGTTGAGTGTAATCCCCGCTACACAGGCGCTTTTCCAGTCTACACAATGCTTCAGTTACAAGCAGAGGAAATCCCTTTTGAAGCTTTTCATCTTTTGGAGTTTTTAGGAATTCCCTACGAGGTTGATGTGGAGGCGATTAACCGTTCCTATCAAAGCAAGAAGAGAGGCTCTCACCTAGTCCTTTATAATCGTGATCGGAAAAATTGGGTTAAGGCCTGGGGAAATTTACAAGCTGGAGTTTATCGATTAGAGAATGGAAAGCTAAAATTTTTACGGGAAGGGTTTTCAGTTTTTGATATTAAGAATCAATCAGAGTTTGTTTTGACTGACGGGGTGCCTAAGAAAGGGGATTTGGTCAAGCCAGGACTTCGCTGCGGAAAGCTGATTTTTAACAAAAGCATCCTAGGGTCAAAGGGCAGATTAACTCCAGAAGTAAAGGAGATTATTAGGCTGGTTTACAAAAGTTTGGATTTAAGGAAGACGAAATTTAAGCAGATTTAGCCTTGGCTAGGTCAACGTAAATTAGATAGCCGACAACCATCCAAAGGGGAGAAAGAAAGAAGTTGACCAGGGAGCCGATAAAACTAAGCTTAACCAAAATTGATGCAAGGAGAATAGAAATGAGAAAGATTAAGGCTAGCCTGCCTAGGACTCCCCAAAAATGACCTTCCACTAGCTGCTTACTTCTTTTTAAGGCTTGAACCGCCCCTGCTTTTTCAATGACGACGACATAAGGGATAAAGAAGAACCAAACAGCCAGAATTATTCCAGGAATAATTAAGAGAATAAATCCAAGGATGATCAAAAAAGTTGAGAAGAGAGTAGCTAAGAAATAGGCTGGCCATTTCTTCCAGGCCAGCTGAAGTATCTTCTTAATAGAGAGAGGCTTTCCTTTTCCAGCCTGGTAAACCGCTTGATAGACTAGGGTTTGGGACCAAGAGCCAATGATTATCGAGAGAATGATGGAAACTAGGAAGAAAATGATCGCCAAGAAAATCATAAGGGCTTTTTGTTTGGCGAAGATGGCCCCTGCAGCAGCTGCGGCTGGGGGAATGAAGCCTAGAATAAGAGGAATAATTAAGGCAACGCTTATCAGAAGAGCTTTAGTTAGAAAAACCCAATTGTCTGCGTAAATCTGGAGGCTGTCTTTGATTAAATTATTGACTGATCGCATAGTTTAAGTATGACAGATAAATCTGACGGCGTCAACTTGGCCCGCCTGAACTTACTTTTCGCCTTTTGGGTTCTATTCGAACACGGCTCAAAGAGCGTTTTCCGGCGGGTTTGCGCCCTGTATCGAACTTTGTTCTGGTTCAGGGCTTGACAAAAAATGTCTTTTAGGCTAAAAAAAGACTACTTCTGCCCATTTTCCCTGCCTAAAATTGAGTCATTTTTCGATTCCTGCCTGGAGAGGAGTAAGAAATGCTTTTATGGGGAGCTTTTACCTTAGGTTTTTGTGTTGGCTCCATTCTTTTTTTTCATATCTTTGGCCAGGAGTATGAATAGTGGAAATTTTATAGGATTGTAAGATCTTTAAATAATTAAGACCTGTAGTATTTAACTTATTAAATTCTTCAAGCTTAAGACAAGGCTCTCGTTTTTCTCAACTTTCACTAGTTTTAGAGAATGTTTGTCTTAGAATATTGTTCCGAGAATATCGGATTAAAGATAAAGATTTAAAAAAATCAGCCAAAATTATAGAAAACCAAAAACTAGATATTTTAATTTATCTTAAATCATTTTTTGATATAGATTGAATAGGTGATTTTGGTCAAATTTTATAAAACTTAAATTTTATTTTTATAGGATAACAACTTTGAGTTAATTTTAGTCGACGAAATTTTCTTAATTTTTCGAAAGAGGAAAAAATAGACTATCAATTTAGGTCAAAAAGAGAATTAATATCTCAAAAAATAAAATAATAGAGCAATAAGATTTTTAACCAAAAAAATGGACAAATTTAGTCAGTTTATTTTTTTTATTAAAATTAACAATTTTCTAGAATTTAATCCCCTTAATTGTTACTAGAAGATCTTTTATTTTCTAAATACTAAAATAAGTTGCCGGATTAAAAAAATTGATCTAAAAAAGTCCATTTTCGCCAAAGAGAGAATAGACCAGGAAATTTTATTAATGGGGGCCTATTTTTGAAGAGTTTAATTGTTCATAATTCATTTTTTTATGGAAATATTTAGTTTTTCGTAGGTCAATTAAAGTGGCAATTTTTTTCAAAAAACAGCCCAAATCGTTTTCAATAAGCTTTTTTTGCTGAAATTTTTAGTATCCTCAGTCGTTAGTTTTTTGATCTTCTGACAGCCAATTTTTAGCTCTTTTTCGGACTAAACAGTTGAAATTATAGGACTTTTAAATAAAAGAAAAAAGAGATTAAAAAAAGAAAATAGGAAAGGGGTTTTTATTTTTGAAGAGTTTTCGATTTGGTTGATATCTAGACATTTTCATTCCCTCCGAAGTGCCCTAAAAGCCCGCTAAAAAGCCCCAAAATCGATTAAATTTTGTTTTGGGAGCACTAAAAAACTGATCTAAATTTGGCTGAAATTGCCTCTTGACAGAGAGTACCCGAATGATGGTAACATAAAAATAAACCTATAAGTATCTAATTATAAACAAGCCTTGGAGGGGAGAGGTTTGTGGCTAAAAACCTGCCCAGAGCGAAAAAACTTTCAATTCTCCTTTCTTTTATTTGGAAAAACCCTTCTTTTGGTTTAGACCGGATTTCAATTGAACTTTCAATTGAACTTTCTGATAAAAAGGGCAGAAAAGTCTTTTCAAGAAGCGGAATTCAGAAAGCTTTAACCAGGCTCGGGTTAAATACGACTAAAAAGAGGCGAGCTTGGGCAAGAGGGATAACTACCGCCGAAGCCGCAAAGAAGTTTGCTGAGCTGGTGGCAACCAAGTTTTCAGGGAGATTGACGCCTGAAAAGCGGTTAGAGATGATCAGGCTGGTTGAACAAAAAGAAATGACCGCTAGCCGGGCTGCTCAGGCCTGTGGAGTTTCCCGAAAAAGTTTCTATAAATGGCAAAAGCGCTATTTGGCTTCAGCTCCAGGTAGGGAATATCAAGCAGTTTGTGATCAAAAACCGGCTATTGAAAAACGCTGGAATCAATTAACGAATAAGCAGGAAGAGGCCATTCTTAAAATCGTTCGGGAGCATCCAGATTATTCCACCCATAAAGTTGCGCAAATATTGGCAGATATCGGCAATCACGGAGTTCAGAACGCTTTTGAGAGGTTAAATCTTAATACCTACGAAAAACGCTTAGCCTATGCTCAAGCCCCTCAACCAGTTATCACTCCTGTTACAAGAGTGCTGGGTTGGTTTAAGTCACTCCTGGATAGAATTCCAGCTATTTCTCCTCTTCCTCCTCCAATCAAACAAAAAATTGCCACTTTAACTCATCCTTTTGCTTTTAGCCTCTTTTTTTCAATTGTTTTCTCCACTTTTTTTCTTTTTTGGTTTGATCTCATCATTCGGGCGCCCACTCTGAGTGCTAAACTTGGCTTTATTTTTGCTTCAGCTTCATTATTGGTTGGCGGGTTTTTCTTTATCTACTCAATGAAATACTACCTGACTCTAGCGATTGTTCTTTCTTTTTCTCGCCAAACCCAAGAAGAAAGGGGAGGCTACACCTTTAGCCTGAAAGGGAGAATGAATGGCCCCACTTCGCCAGGGGCTACGCGGGGTAACGGCAATAGTGGATGGTTGTTAAGAATCTTTGGTTTAGGAAACGGGAATGGCCCTGAAGAAAAGGGAAAGATAGTTCAGGCTGGTGGTCTTCAGCCTTCTTTAGATCACATTAAACTGAAGCGGTATCCTTTTGTTTCAATTCATCTGCCCTTCTTTAATGAAAAGAAGGTGGCGGAGAGGATTCTTAAAGCCTGTACGGCCATGGATTATCCCAGAGAGAGTTACGAAATTATTGTTTGTGATGATTCCAATGATGAGACTATTAATATTGTGCAAAGGTACGTAAAGAAGCACAACCAAACTCACCCCAAAGGGCCGAAGATTAAGGTTCTTCATCGGCCCACCAGAGAGGGTTTTAAAGGTGGCGCCCTTTCTTATGCTTTGAAGAGCATGGATAAAAAGACGGAGTTCTGTGTGGTCTTTGATGCTGACTTTATCCCTTACCCAGACACTCTGGAACTGTTTGTCAAGTATTTCAAGGTGAACAATGGTCAGTCTGAGAACTACACCAGGGGCAAGATTGCCGTGGTGGGAGGTTATCAATGGCATGTTTTAAACAAATCAGAGAACTGGATCACCCGAGGAGTGAGAACGGAGTATGCTGGGAGCTACGTCATTGAAAGGCCTGGCAGAGAGATCTTGGGATTGCTAAAACAGATCTCTGGCTCAGTCTATATGATTAGAAGTGATGTCATCAAAAAGGTAGGCTGGGGTACGAGTATTACTGAAGACTTCCAGTTAACCCTCAAGCTCTATGAGCAGGGCTACAAGGTGATCTACACCCCCTATGTTCAAGCCCCAGCCGAATGTGTTTCTACCCTGAAAAGGCTTATTAGACAACGGATGAGATGGGCCGAGGGACACAGCAACAATATTAGGAGGATGTTTTTACGACTCCTGGTTTCTCCTAAGTTGACTCTCACAGAGAAACTAGAGCTTTTTTATCTTTCCCCTTACTATCTCCAGGCCGCCTTCTTCTTAGTCGGTACTTCCTGCTGGCTTTTAGCTGAGGCTGTTTTTAGGGTTAAGTTGCCTTTTTGGACCTCTCTTTGGGGCTGGTCTTTGGTTTTAACTAACTTTTTCTGTTTGCCCTTGGTGAATGCCGTGGGTTTGTTCCTAGAAGAAAGTGAAGAAAGAGACTATCTTGGTTTACTCTCTTTTATTTTTCTCTCCTACGTTCTCGTTCCCTTCCAGGCCTATGCTTCGGTAAAAGGCTTTCTGGAAAAAGAAGAAGGTCCTTGGTTTCGGACACCCAAGACAGGGAGGATTACCGACATCTTTACCCGGGGAAGATTCTACCGCTGGATTGCCGGAATTCTTCCAGGGAGAGGAGCTACCCCTGCCTATGCTGAGGCGACAACAGGGAAACAGCCCCCCAACTCTTATCTGGCTTTAGCGACAGCCAACAGTCAGTTTAGCTCTTTTGAAATCACGCCCAAGAGAAACCGCTTATGGGGTAAATTGGCGCTTTTGTTGGTGGCGGGAATCAGTTCAAGCCTTTCCTATTTTGGTAATCGGATTCCTCAGGGTGTGATTGCCAACCTGCCTATTCAAGCCAGAGTCGAGGTGGCTGGTTCTCAGCCTAGTTTCATAATAGATCAAGCCATTTTTTCTCAAATCCTTAGTCTGTTTAAGCCAAAGCAGGCCTTAGCAGTCACCTCTGGACTCAAGGATGCCCTTTTGGCTGGACAGCCAGTTTCCCTGGAGAACTTCAAAGGCTTGGCGCTTTTCTTAACTCTTTTAAGCTTGAGCCTTTTGGTTTATTTGCTAAAAAGAAAGAGAAGATTTGTTAAAAAACTTTTACGACCGGCTTTTGTGACCACTCTTGTCTTAATATGGCTTTTGACCAGCTTTCCCCCTGTTTGGTTTACCCCTCGCTTTCCACCGAAAATTAAAAAAGCTCTGGCCTACGACTATGACGAGACTTATAGCTTTGATACTCTGGCGGCCAATGAAAACGATTTTATCTGGGATGGTCCGGACGTAGATGTTTTATCAGTAGAGAACACTGACGGTTCTTGGTGTTGGACAGATGTTGGCTCAACTTCAAGTAGCACCGGGCCGCCATCAGGAGTGGCCTGTGTTTATACGGAAACCTCATCACCAGTAGCCGTCGATGACGAGTTTTATATGACTCTTGCCGAGGCGAATGAAGTTAGTGCTACTACCTATGGTATCTATGTGACCTTCGATACCTGTACCTATGGCAATACATCAGCCCATTTATATTTTGAAGCCTGGAATGGCTCTGGTTGGCAACCGATAGATGATTGGGCCGGTAATTCAACCACGACCTTTACATCTAGGGGTCCTTATGATTTTACGGCATATAGCAATTCAGATTTTAGTATCAGGTTTCGAACTGTGGTAGCTGGGACGACATACACGAACGACATGGCCGTTGATGAGGTTCGAATTTATGGGGATTCGGCTAATGCTTCTCCGGCCGCCCCGACACTTCATAACGTTCCTTTTCCTAATGAAATGGTCTATGATACTACCCCTAACTTCGAATTTACCGGTTCGGACCCTGACGGCACGGCGGATATCATTTATCACATTCAAGTAGACGATGATCAGGCGTTTGGCAGCGTGATAGTTGAATGTGAATCAGATACCTCTTGTGCCACCGGCGATGGTGGTTTTACTAATACGGTGACTGGAGGTGATACTAGCCCGTTTAATGAGGGAGAAAAGATTAGATTTACGCCGACGACGACCCTTGCTAGTGGGACAACTTACTGGTGGCGAGTCAGGGCCGAGGATGATTCAGGCGGGGGTGGTTCAGGAAATTATGGTGATTGGACAACAGCCATTAGTTTCACCCCAAACTCTGGCTCTAGTCCTTATTCTGAGTGGTTCCAGACCACCGATGAACAGTTTGCTACTGGAACGCTGTCAGGCACAACGATAAGTGGATCGGATTCAGTAGAATTAGGCACCGCGATTACGGCCACTGGTGGGACAACCAGCGAATCAGGCGGTTACAAATTCCATACTTTTACCAGTAGTGGAACGTTTGAAGTGACGGCCGGATCAGGCGATGTTGAGGTGCTGGTGGTTGGTGGTGGCGCAGGAGGGGGGACCGGGGGAACCGCTAGCCGAGGTGGAGGAGGTGCTGGTGGGATTGTCTATGATTCAGCTTATGCTGTCGTAGTAGATACTTATACCGTGACAGTAGGCGTGGGGAGTGCCGGAGCGTCAGGCACCTCAACGGCGTCAGATAATGGAGGAGATTCAGTATTTGATGATTTGACTGCATTAGGTGGAGGAGGAGCAGGAATACATTTAGGCGTAGGAAAGGATGGTGGTTCTGGTGGTGGTGGTAGTGGTTGGTCCAGTACTGCGGGCGGTTCAGGTCTCCAGCCGGGATCAGCATCTGGGGGTTATGGTAATGATGGTGGGACTGCTAATAGCAATAGCGCTGCTCCTGGTGGTTCTGGTGGGGGAGGTGGAGCAGGGGCTACTGGTAGTAATGGTGCAGATGGCACAGGCGTGGGGGGCGCCGGAGGAGCCGGATTAGAGTTTTCTCAATTTAGCAGTGTCGGTGGTTCACCGGCTGGCTGGTTCGGTGGCGGTGGCGGTGGCGGAGCAGCCTCTGGAGGAACAGCTGGATCTGGTGGACAGGGAGGTGGAGGGGCTGGAGGAGCTGGAACAACTGGCAGTAATGGTGTAGCTAATACCGGTGGGGGTGGTGGTGGTTCAACAAGCACTGGTGGGTCTGGGGGTTCGGGAATTGTTATTATTAGATATCCTACTTCTGGTGGTTCTTCGGGTACTATCCAGTCAACTCAAATTGACTTTGGTTGGTTTAGTGGTTCACCCTCGGATTGGAACGAAGTATATGTGGGGGTAACAACGACCAACGGCAGTATCACCATCGATATCCTGGATGAAAACGAATCTGATACTGGTTTAGGCTGCACTATTAGCGGTGGGAGTAGTTCTTGTACGGTTGATATTTCGAGTTTAGATCCTGCGGGGGATGAGACCCAAATTTACATTTTGGCGACGCTTAATGATGTGAGCGGGACACCCTATCTTAATGACTGGTTAGTGTCTGTTCCGGAAAATTTATGGCTATTTTTCGGCTTAGGCCTTTTTTTACCAGGCTTTATTAGACGGAGAAAAAGGAAATTATTAGAAAGATTAATTAAGTAATACGTTTCATGGAGTCTATGGGAAGCTATAAAAAGAAGAAAGCCGACCGTGTCGGCCAAAAGCTTACTTTTAAATTGCTATTGGTGGGATTAAGCCTGATCTTAATGGCTTTGCCTCTGGTGGCGGCTGGTAGCTCTTTCTTAACTGATTTTTTAAACCACGCCAACTGGTATCAACCAATCCAAAAATATATAGTTCCTTTTGAAGCCAAGTTAGTCGCCGCGGCTATCTATCCTCTAGGGATTAAAAGCAGAGTTAGTCCCAGTCAAACCACAGTTGCTTTTTATATGATCAAAGAAGATTCAGTGGTCCCGGTCGATTTGGCTTGGAATTGTTTGGGCTGGCAAAGCATGCTTTTGTTAATCGTTTCCTTAATAGCCGGATTAAGAGGTAATTTTACCAATATTTCAAGGCTGGAATGTATTGTCTTTGGTTTTTTTGGCACCCTTTTAATTAATGTTTTCCGGATGAGCCTGGTAGCGGCTGGAATTTATTATATCAACACCTTCTTTGCTATGATTGTCCATGATTATCTAATGGCTTTAATGGCCATTGCCTGGCTGATTTTCTTCTGGTGGTTTAGCTATGCCTTTATTCTGGAGGAGAAAGTAGATAGTTAGGCAATAGGCAGTAGGCAGTAGATTGTAGTAGGATAAAGTTATGAAGATTAAGACTTATAAAGATCTAACTGTTTGGCAGAAGTCTTTTAAGTTAGCTCTTGAGGTTTATAAAGTTACCAAAAAATTTCCTAGATCAGAGCTTTACGGCCTGACTTCTCAAATAAGAAGGGCCGCTTTTTCTATTCCGTCTAACATTGCCGAAGGATATGCCCGTCATCGTTTAGCCGAATATATTCAGTTTTTAAGAATTGCCTTTGCTTCAGGTGCCGAACTTGAAACACAGTTGTTAATTGCTAAAGAAACAAACTTATTGAGGGGTAAAGATTTTCAACGACTAAACAGCCTTTTAAGTGAAGTCATGAAGATGCTTAACGTGTTAATGAAAAAACTAAAAGAGGCAAAACATTAATGCCTAATCACTATTGCCTAATTAACTATTATCTAGTGCCTAAATTCTAATGCCTATTTATCCCGCCCAGACATCAATGATGACCATCCAGATTGCCTTGGCCCGCTTTTTAGAGCAGGGGGGTGATATTCTGGGCAATTATCCTTACTGGTATTTAGGAACGACTCCTTATCGCTATTTAACCGGCCCGATTTTACCTTTTCTCCTGGCTGGCATTCACCAAGCTCTACCCCAGCTTTCATTATTTACTATTTTCTATTTACTAATTACTCTTACCTGGTTATTGGGTGCCGGAGGAGTTTACTTGTTAATCAGAGAACTGAGGGGAAAGCGTCTTAGCGCCGTTCTCGCGGCCCTTCTTTATCTTTTTGGCCCAGTTATACCCTTGACCTTCCGTTTCTCTAACGGCCTTTCTCTAATAGCCTTTTCTTTTTTACCTTTTATCCTGGCTCTTTATTCGCGTTTCCTAAAAGGGTGGAGTCGGAAGCTAACTGCTCTTTTATCTTTGGCGATTACTTTTCTTTTCCTTTTAGATTCCCTGGTTATCCCCACCATGGTTTTAGGGATGGCCGCTGTTTTCCTAAGCCAAGTTGGCTGGAAAAAACCCGAGGAGAAGATAAAAAGAACCCTAGTCCCTATTGCCTATTGCCTAATCCTTGCTACCCTCTGGTACACCCCTGGCTATTGGCTGGCTCTTTTAGGGGCGCCTTCTTTAGCCGGTAAAGGATTGGGTGAGGTGATGATTTGGTTAGGCAAACTTCTGCCCACGATAATTGCTTTTAGCGTTGCCCTTGTTTCGGTTAAATTTTTCAAAAAGAAAAACCAGCTACGCGATTTTTGTTTTTATTGGCTTTTGGTATTTCTTTGCCTATCTTTGCTTAGGTTTTTGGCAGACCCTGATTTTTGGTTAGACTGGATTGCTTATGGCACCGAGATCCAGTTTGGCCTGGCAATAGCTCTGGCTTTGATTGTCCCTGCGCTCTTCTCAAAACTATTCACTCTTCGCTATTCACTCTTCGCTATTATCTTTGCCTATTGCCTAATGCCTATTGCCTGGCTATTTCTCTTTAACCAATATGTTCTTAGCACTCTCCAAACAGACATTACCCAAACAGTAGAGTACCGAATTAGCAAACAATTATCAGAGACTGCTGACCCTGGCGAGCGAGTCTTCTTATCTGGAACCACTGCTTTCTGGTTAAATGCTTTTCCTGCCAGCTGGCGGATTCCCCAGGTCCGAGGTGGGGTTGATCAAGCGTCAATTGACCCCGAATGGCGAAGAGCGACTTGGGAAATAAGAGAGGGGGTTGATCTTGAGAAAACTCTTGAATGGCTAAAAAAGCTTAGGGTTGCCTATGTTGTGGTTCATACCCCAGATTCAGAAGAGTTTTATCATGATTTTGTTTATCCGGAGAAGTTTGAGGGAGGAGAAGGGTTAGAAAAGATTTACGATCAAAACGGAGATAGAATCTACCGGGTAATGAATTGAAATCATTTAATCAATCCGAAGATAATGGCTGAGGCGATGAGAACAGCTACTAAGGAACTGATAATTGCCGCAACAACTAACTGATTGGCAATCGCCGATAATCTCTTGGCAGGAGTTTCTTTAGCTCCTTTGCGGGCTCCCATTATTTCGTTAAGTTGCTTTTTGGTGTAATAGCGACGATTAGTCGGGGAGCGAATCGCTTTTATTTTTCCTCTTTTTCCCCAGCGCCGGAGAGTGTCTCGAGAGACACCAAGATATTTAGCGGCTTCACCGATGGAGACCCATTGAGCTTTATCTTCAGCCATAATTTCCTATTTTTGCCTAAATAAATTTTTAGAAATTATTTAGCTTTGCCTATTTTTAAGGATAAGTTAAAAAATAGTCTTTGTCAAGGCGAAAATGACCCTTGACATTATATATCCAGGTAATGTTAACATGAGAAAATAAGACTAGCAAAGATATGCAAAGGTCTTAAAGTGTTTACATTAAGCCTGCCCTGGGACTAGTCAGCCGAGTCAGGCAGGAATAGGGAAAGTCCGTGCCCGCCAAACTTAATAAGAAAGAAAGATTAAGACTCATTGAACGAGTAATCATTAAGGGCGAACCAGTTACTAAGGTTTGTCAAGAAGCTAAAATTTCTCGAACTCTTTTTTATCGTTGGCTGAAACGCTACTCGGCTGAAGGAAAAGTTACTTCTAGAGCTCCAGGGAGGCCTATTAAAAAAACTCCTCCTAAAATCAAGAAAAAGATAACTCCATTTAAAAAACTTTCTCCTCAAAAAAAGCTAGAAATGGTGGAGCAGGTGGTCAAATACCATCAACCGGTTAGTAAGGTTTGTCTCGATTTTCGTCTCTCCAGACCCAGCCTCTATAAATGGCTTAAACGCTATCATTTGGCCCAGAAAGATAAAAAACTTGAGGCCATGGAGGATAAGAAACCGCAAATAAGTCGTTATTCCCGCCAAACTCCAGCAATGTATGAAAAAGTTGTTCTAGATGCGGTGGCTCAACACCCTCAACTTGGAGTTAAAAGAATTCTTGAAGTTTTACCAAGAATTGCCGATAAACCCATCATCGGCTATCATGGGGTACAAAACATCCTTCGTCGGCATGATTTAAACACCTTTCAAAAGCGATTAGATTATGCTCAAACTCAAATCACGCCGGTAACTAGGCTTATCTCATTTTTTGAAGAACTTGGCGCTCGCTTCATTGTTTTGCCAGCTGAGACTCGAACTAAGACAATTAGATTTGCGGCGATAGCTCTTTTGACTACTTTTTCGACCATTTTTGTTTTAGGGGTTCTAGGCCATTTTGCCATCATTGTCGGTGCCGCTCCAATTCCGTCCCGAATTGGGCTTTTTCTGGCGACAAGCGCCCTTTTAATTGGTTCTTTCTTTTTTGCTTATTCGATTAAATATTACTTGACCTTAGCGGTGGTTCTTTCTTTTTCCCGCCAAGCAGGAGAGGAGGGAATGGGAATTGGTTTGAAAACTGAAATTAAAAAGACTAGCCGCGATTTGCCAGCTAGCGGCTGGCTTCAAAAAATATTTGGGCTAGGGAATGGAGAAGAAAGGCAGGAAACGATTCAAGCTGGAGGTCTTCAGCCTTCTTTGGATCATATCAAGCTGAAGCGGTATCCCTTTGTTTCGATTCATCTGCCCTTCTTTAATGAAAAGAAGGTGGCGGAGAGGATTCTTAAAGCCTGTACGGCCATGGATTATCCCAGAGAGAGTTACGAAATTATTGTTTGTGATGATTCCAATGATGAGACTATTAATATTGTGCAAAGGTACGTAAAGAAGCACAACCAAACTCACCCCAAAGGGCCGAAGATTAAGGTTCTTCATCGGCCCACCAGAGAGGGTTTTAAAGGTGGCGCCCTTTCTTATGCTTTGAAGAGCATGGATAAAAAGACGGAGTTCTGTGTGGTCTTTGATGCTGACTTTATCCCTTACCCAGACACTCTGGAACTGTTTGTCAAGTATTTCAAGGTGAACAATGGTCAGTCTGAGAACTACACCAGGGGCAAGATTGCCGTGGTGGGAGGTTATCAATGGCATGTTTTAAACAAATCAGAGAACTGGATCACCCGAGGAGTGAGAACGGAGTATGCTGGGAGCTACGTCATTGAAAGGCCTGGCAGAGAGATCTTGGGATTGCTAAAACAGATCTCTGGCTCAGTCTATATGATTAGAAGTGATGTCATCAAAAAGGTAGGCTGGGGTACGAGTATTACTGAAGACTTCCAGTTAACCCTCAAGCTCTATGAGCAGGGCTACAAGGTGATCTACACCCCCTATGTTCAAGCCCCAGCCGAATGTGTTTCTACCCTGAAAAGGCTTATTAGACAACGGATGAGATGGGCCGAGGGACACAGCAACAATATTAGGAGGATGTTTTTACGGTTAATGTTGGGAAGGGAAAAGAGAGATGGTCAAGGACGGAAAACTGGTTGGATTCCCAGCCCTTTAACTTTAGGAGAGAAACTAGAGCTTCTTTATTTAACTCCTTATTATCTTCAGGCTTTTTTCTTTTTGGCGGGGACCCTCTCCTGGCTTTTAGCCGAAGCTGTTTTTAGGGTTAAGTTGCCTTTTTGGACCTCTCTTTGGGGGTGGTCTTTGGTTTTAACCAACTTCTTTTGTTTACCTCTGGTCAATGCGGTTGGTTTGTTCTTAGAAGAGAGCGAGGAAAGAGATTACTTAGGTATCTTTTCGTTTACCATTCTTTCTTACGTTTTAGTTCCTTTCCAGGCCTATGCCTCAGTTAAAGGTTTTCTAGAGAAGGAAGAAGGACCCTGGTTTCGGACGCCTAAAACGGGAAGAATTACCGATATCTTTACCCGAGGGAGATTTTATAGATGGATTGCCGGGATCTTGCCGGGGAGAGGAGCTGTCCCTGCCTATGCTGAGGCAACAACGGAGAAACATCTCTCTAACTCTTATCTAGCCTTAGCAACCGCTAACCATCGCTTTAACTCTTTTGAGATTAGGCCCAAGAGAAACCGCTTTTGGGGTAAGTTGGCCCTTTTTTTGGTGGTAGCCATCAATTCCCTTCTTTCTTTTTTTGGTAACCAGATTCCTCAGGGAGCAATCACCAATCTGCCTATCCAAGCGAGAGTGGAAGTGATTAGTTCCCAGCCTAGCCTACCAATCAATCAGGCTACTCTTTCCCAAATCCTTAGCCTGTTTAAACCAAGACAAGCCTTGGCGGCTACCTCTGGTCTTAAGGAGGCTCTTTTAGCTGGTGAGCCGGTTTCCTTGGAGAACTTCAAAGGCTTGGTTCTTTTCTCAACCCTTTTAAGCTTAAGTTTTTTGATTTATTTGGCCAGAAAGAAAAGAACCTTTGTCAAAAAACTTTTGCGGCCGATTTTTGTTTTTGTTTTGGTTGCCTCCTGGCTTCTAACCAGTTTTCCGGCTATTTGGTTTAACCCCCGTTTCCCTCCGAAAATTAAAGAAGTTGAAGCGACTGATTATGACGATGTAGTTTTAGCCACCAATGGGGGGCCTGATTACAGAATCCAATTTAACGGCAATATTACTGAAGAAATTAAGAGTCAAGGAACTTCAGGGGCCCCGGATAGTTACGTGACCAACATTATTCCCAACGATGATGGACAATGCGCAGATTATGCCGCTTCGGCAGAAACGGTTATTACTAATGCGAGCGATGTTAACAGTAGTACCACCACCAGAAAAACAGTTTCTTTTTGGGTGGAAATTGACACCTTTGGAACAGGTACAGGCTCTAATGCCAGAAACATCTGGGAAGAGGGAGGGGCAACAAATTGGTTCGGCGCCTACACGGCCAACAATGATGAACTTTATATCATTATCGGTGAGAGTGGTGCCAATAAAGGGTATTGTTATACTGACGGATTGTCAACCGGAACACTTTATCATGTGGTGATGCAATGGCAGGGGTCTGATGACGCGATGGAATTATGGATCAACGGCTCTTTAGTTGATTCTACTACCGCCTCAATAGGTTCAGAGTTAAGTTCGCATACCGGAGACTGGGAAATTGGCGGCAATGCTGAGTCTTTCGACCACACCGACACTGACATCGGCCTACTATTTGACGGAAAAATAGCTGACTACTCTTACTGGGCGGAGGCAGCCGATTTTTTAACGGAAGCGGAAATCGTGGCTATTTATGAAGCCGGGGCAGTGGTTGCCCCCTCCGCCCCGACTCTTTATAACGATGACGGCGGCTCCAATCAAATCGCTTTTAATAATATTAGGGAGAATGATACTTCCCCCATTATCCGGGCTTCAGCCACCCACGATACCACCTTTAATACTTTTTTCGTCGAATTTAACACTGCCTCAGATTTCAGCGGGACGGCTTACACCGAAACCTTCTCTGGGACTTACTCATCAGGGACTGCCTACAATCTCCAAACCACTGGTTCTTTAAATTTGCCCTCAAACGACGGAGTGACTTATTACGTTCGTGTTAAGGCTTCGGATGATGGGGGGACTGATTATGGTGATTGGTCAACGACTTTGGCCTGCTGTGGCACCTGGACTTATACGTATACTAGTTCAGCTGGAGATTCTGAGTGGCTTCAAACAACCGATGAGCAGTTCGACACAGGGACGATGGTATCGACGCAAACAAGCGGTTCTGATTCGGTGGAAATAGTGGGAAGCGAGACGACTATTTATCTTACTTCTGGTACGACTTGGAATGTGCCAGCTGACTGGAATTCGTCTAATAATACTATTCGCGCAATCGGAGCAGGTGGAGACGGGGGTTTGTCTACTGCGAGTTCTAATTCTGGTGGCGGTGGGGGTGGTGGTGAATATCGGGCGGCAACCAACGTCACTCTGACACCTAGTTCAACGGTGGACATTAATATTCCCTCTGGTGGAGATGGCAGCTCTGCTGATGGTGCCTGGATCGAAAACAATAGCGATACTATTGTAGTTGAAGCTAAGAATGGTGGTAATGCTTCAGGTACCACCGCTGGTAGTGGCGGAACAGGCGGAACCGGAACAGCCGCAAATTATGATGGCGGTGCTGGAGGTGCAGGTGCTTCTAATTCAACAGCGTCAGGCGGTGGGGGTGGCGGCTCGGCAGGACCGAGCGGAGCAGGTAAAGCAGGCGGCGATGGTGTTGGTTCTACTAACTATGGTGCTGGAGGAGGTGGCGGCAGTAATGGTGGATCTTCAACTGTCGGTGAAACACCAACCGGCCCTGACGGCGGGGATGGAGGTGTAGGTACTGGCGGCACTGGTGGAGGCGCTGGTGGAGTTGAACATACAAGTGGCGGCTCTAATGGAACTGATGGCGGCGGCGGTGGCGGCGGCGCTGATACTCAGTCAAGTACTCCTTCCCCAGGTGGTAATGGTGCTTGCGACACTGCTTGGGACTCAACTCATGGAGCCTGCGGCGGTGGTGGTGGCGGCGGTGGCGCCAGTGGAACTGCTGGCACTGCTGATAGAGACGGAGGAACAGGCGGAACTTATGGAGGCGGCGGTGGCGGCTGCGGCATATCAGGTTCCTTAGATACCGGAGAATGCGATGGCACTGGAGTAGGTGGTCAGGGGATTATCGTAATCACCTATACTCCTGATGCTTCAAGCGGCACGATTATGTCGCCGGAAATTGACTATGACTGGTTTGATGGGGCTTCAGCCTGGAATGATGTTTACTGGAGCGAGGATGAAACCCATGGAACGATTATGGTTCAGGTTTATTACAATGATTGCGGCACGATTATTCCTGATGAAGATTTAAGCGGCAATTCCAGTGGATTTACCACTGGTCCGATTGACATCTCCGGTCTTTCTACTTCGACTTATAATGAAATTTGCTTCAAAGCCACTTTAGCCGATTCCGGGGGGAGTCCCTATCTCGAAGATTGGGGGGTGAGTGTCCCAGAAAGCTTATGGCTGTTTTTTGGCTTGGGCCCTTTTTTACCATTTGTGTCCAGGTTAAAAAGAAAGAGAAGAAAAAAGTTGTGATATTATAGGAGGGCAATGGCTATTAAAAAATCTTTTAATTATCCAGAGAAAGAGGAAACTCTGGCTATTAAGCAGGAAGAAAGAATTCGCCGGTTTTATCATCTTCGCCGGCGATTAGCAAAATTTTCGCCTCGAGGTTGGGTGGTCGTCTTAGAATTTGTCGGTTTGATCGGCCTATTTTTCACCAGCCTTTGGCTGCTCCTTCCTTTTTTTGGCCGGCCAGATCAGATTAATGTTTTTTCAGCTCCAGTGGTTCCGCTTTTGGTTAGTTTAACCGAAAAATTAATTCCCTTTTCGTACGGAGTGAGAATTTGGTTGCTGGCTTTTCTGGCCCTTTTCCCTCTTTCCTTTTATTACTTCGTCCGAGAGATTTCCAGTCGAAAATTGATTGGTTTTATCTCGAGCTTTATTGTGATTCTTCCTTTTGGAGTTTTTCTGCCTATCAGAGTTAATCTTAGTCTTTTAGCCCAAGATGGTGCTCATATGACCTCGCTGGCTTTTACCCCCTTAGTTTGTCTTCTTTTAGTTCGCTTCTTACGTCAAGGCGGTTTTTGGACAGGGGTTCTCTCTGCTTTTGGAACGACTTTGGTAGCCCTTACTTCTCCAATTGGCTTCGTGGTTCTCGCTCTTTTTATGGGGGTGGTCACTTTTTCGGAGATGCTTTTGGGTCAAGGGAGATTAAAGATCTTGAGATTTTTGGTGGTTCTGATTTTGGCGGTTGGTTTTTCCGCTTTTTGGTATAATCCCCAATTCGCTCTTTTGACCTTACAATCTCCTCAGGGTCAACTTTTAAAAAAAACACTTTCTAATCTTCTGCCGGTTTCTTTTTTCCTCTTACCCATTTTAGGTGTTTTTGGCTTTTTACTTTTTGAGAATCGGCCCCAGCTTCAACCGATGTTTATTGCTTTTTTCTTAACTATTGGCTTTGGCCTTTTTTCTATTGGGGCTGGCGTGGCCCATCCTTCACCATCGCGTTTTTTACCAGCCTTTGGTATTTCCCTGGCTTTTTTGCTGGGGATTTTAGTCACCGCTTTTTATGATTTTCTCCGGGCTTCGCCTAAACTTAAAAAATTTAAAATCCCCACTTTTAGGCGGCAGTTAGCCGCTTTTGGTTTAATCTTCTTAGTTTTTACCTCTATTTTTATCATGATCACCGCTTTTAGCCAAAATCTCTGGGGGCTTGAAGAGTCTCGGGTTTTAGGCCTAACCGCGGAGCAAAAAGTGGGCGTTTGGGACATTAAAGAGAAAACTGGTTTAGTAGAAAGCGTTTTTGGCTACTTGATTACCAGTTTGACGGCCGCAGGCGTCATTATTTTAAAGTCAAGACTGGGAATTTAATGACCAAAAAGAAACCCAGAATTGCCATCTTTCACTGTGGTTTTACTTATTCTGGCGGGGGAGAGCGGATTGTTTTAGAACAGGCAAAGGGTTTGAAAAAAAGAGGTTATCAGGTCGTTGTTTACGCACCCACTGTTAACCCAGAAATCTCTTACTCGGATTTTTTGGAAGAGCTAGAGGTCAAAGCTTTCCTCCCTAATTTTACTGGGAAGTTTCCCTATCGCGACGCCTTAAGAATGGCCTTATCTAGCCTTTTAGCGCCGTTTCTGGTCTTTAAATTCAAAGATATCGATCTCTTTATGGGCGCCAACCAACCCGGGGCCTGGTTGGCTTATTGGATGGCTAAAGTCTTAGGCAAGCCCTATTTAGTTTACCTCAATCAGCCTAATCGATTGGTTTATCCTCGGAAAATCGATAAACAGACTGGTTGGCCAACCAAGAAAGACTATTATCTTCTTGCTAGCCTGATTAAGAAACTCAAACCCTTCGTTGTTTGGGCCGACAAGATTTCTTTTATTTCTGGTAAAGCAATGCTGGTTAATGGCGACTATATCAGTCGATCAATTAAAAAAATCTATCAGAAGCCAGTTATTTTGTGTCCTGGAGGAGCCCATCCTCAAACCTGGTCAAAACTAAAACTTAATCCCGAAAGCGCTTTTAAAGGAGGTTTTAAAATTAAAGGTAGTCAAATAACCAAGCCTTACGCTTTAATCACCAACCGTCATGAGCCTCAAAAGAAGTTTGATTATGTGATTAAGGCAATGAAACAGGTAAACCAAAAAGCTCCTCAGGCCTCTTTGGTCATCCCTGGCCCGTTTACTTCCCACACCACCAAACTAATTAATCTATCAAAACGTTTAAAACTAGATAGAAAGGTCTTATTTTTAGGTCAAATTTCTGAAGATGATTTGCAAAAATTATATTGGCAAGCGGCGGTTTATTGTTATCCTTCTCCCGACGAAGATTTCGGTTTAGGGCCTTTGGAGGCGGGGGCCTGGGGAGTGCCGACGGTGGCCTGGAATCACGGTGGGCCGACGGTCACCATAATTCATGGAAAAACCGGCTATTTAGCTAAACCTTACCAAGTTGAGGATTATGCCCGGGGGATGATGTTCCTTCTCTCTGATGCTAAAAAGCGAGCCAAAATGGGAAAGGCTGCCTGGGAACGGGTCAAGAATGACTTTTCTTGGGATAAACACGTTGATATCTTGGAAGAAGAGGTTCTTAGAGCCCTTGGTTAGTGGAGGGAACCTAGGAACGTTTTGAATAAACTGCCGGGTAGACTAGTTTGAAGTTCTATTTCCATCCTTTGTCTCCACGATGGCGGGCCTGGCCTGACGGCAAACCAATAAACCCTAAGTGATCTCTCGCCTTGTTTTCCTTTTTTTATCTCCATGAGTTCTACCTTATCCTCTTCTCTATTTTCTAGTTTTTGGAGAACTTCATATCTCAGGAATTGGTCCACGTGGCCGTAGTGCGTACGAGCCTGACCTCTTTGGGTTTCAATATAAGCAAACGGAGCATCGGTGAGAGGCATATACCAACAGAGCATTGTGAGGGGAGTCTTACCAGACCGTACCCTATCAACTTTATCCAAGAGGGCTTGTTGGATTTCTCCCCAAGTTACTTCTATTTTACCTTGTTTAGCTTCTTTTGACATCTTTGGTAGGCAGGAAAGCATTCTAACAAAAGGACGTCGTAATTTCAAGAGACTTTGTGCTAAAATTAAAAAGATGGGTAAGCTGAAAATTTGTGTTTCTGATCGCTGTTTTTTCCCAAAATCGGCTTTAATGAGCTCAAAATCAGTAGTCGATTTAGCCCAAAGCTTAGGCTATGAACAGGTAGAGTTTCACCCTACTTGGCGGGTTTGGTGGGAAGTTTTTACCAGGGGAAAGCTGAGTTGTTTGGCCAGAGACGTTTGCTCCTTTCATATCAACTGGCGGGAGGATAGAAGAAAGGCGGGTTATGGTTTTATCCGGGCAAATTTCTTAGTTAAACATAGCTGGCTTTTTGCCTTTGAGTCAATGGGGATTTGGGCTTTACAGAAGTTGGAAAAGAAATACAAAAAGCCGGTGGTCGTTCATTGGCCAGAAGATTTTGATCGTTATCGTACGCCTTTGCTGGAACTTCATTGTTCTTTAGGGATGACCCGCGTCCAGATAGAGAAGGCGCTGAAGAAAAAAGAAATTGGAGGGGTTTTGATTGACACCGATAAATTTACTGGCTGGCTGGAGGCTGAAGACGAAAGAGATAATCAGGCTTTGCGAAGACTTTTTCCTTTTATTAAAGAGGTTCATTTTCGTTTTGGCCATCAGGAGAATATTGGCCTACGTTTCATCAAGGGAAGGACTAAGTCAGCCAAAGTGATGAAGAAGCTAGTAGAGATGGGCTATCGAGGGAGAGTGGTGGTGGAAATGGGCTGGCCAGACCCCGGGTCAATTAAAGTTTTACGCCAGGAGGGCTTGATAAAGGTTCATCAAAGAATTATCCAGTTTCTAAAAAATCTTTAAACTCATTAATTCTGGAAGCTTATGATCCAGTTTGATTATGAATCAAAAATCTGGGGCGGGACAAAAGTCAGGGCTTCTCCTTTTTACCTGGGCGCCTCTCGGCTGGAGTTTGGTTTAGCGGAGTTAAAGCATATTCAGGGCAGAGTTTTGGAGGTCGGTTGTGGAGCCGGGGGAATGGCCAAGGCGATTAAGTTTTATCGTCCTGACCTTGCTGTTTTCGGGATTGATATCTCTAAAAAGGCGATTTCTAAGGCGAAGCAAAATCCCCAAGGGGTCAAATTTTCTCAGGCTGACGCTTACCAGCTACCCTTTAAAGAAAAAAGTCTTGAGGCGGTTTTAATGTTTGACTTCTTGGAGCACTTAGACGACCCTCAGAAGGCCCTTGTTGAAGCCCGCCGCGTTCTAAAACCAAAAGGAATTCTGATCGCCTTTATTCCTCTTGAAGGCAGTCTGTTTTCTATCCACGGCCTAGCGAGGAAATTTTTCCATTTTAGCCCTAAAATGAAGTATGCGGGCCATGTCCAGGCCTATACGTTTTCAGAGTTTGAGACTCTTCTAAGGAAAGCTGGGCTTAAGCTTTTAAGAAAGCGCTATTTTGGCCATCTCTTCAACCAATTGGTGGATTTTGGTTACTTCACTTTTCTTTCTTTCCGAGGGAGGGGTTTGCCTTATTCGGTAGAAGAATATCTAGCCCGAGAGCAAGGGTGGAAAAGGAATTTGGTGGCCCTAACGAAGTCAATGATTGCCGCTCTTAGCTATTTTGAATCAAGGCTTTTCTGGTTTTTCCCTGGTTCCGGGGTTCACCTCACGGCTGGAAGATCTCTTTAGGTTATGATAGGATGATCATAAACTTACTCTGGCCCTCTGTTGATTGAAAAAATGAAAGAAAAACTAAAAAAACGCTTTTGGCTTAGCCTTTTGGTTTTTCTTTTGGCGTTGACCGCCCGACTGGTATTTCTTTTCTTCTTTGCCGAGGCAGATAAACCTCCGATTGGGGATGTTTGGCATCATTGGCAGATTGCCTATTTGTCCAAAACAATTGGTTTCAAGCATGGTTTTCTGCGACTCTGGGATTTCAAGGGAATGGAATATTATTGGGGCCTACTTCACCCTTTGGTTTTGATTATTGCCTTTACCCTTTCGCGGTCGGTTAGCATTGTTATCCCCCGAATCGTCTCGACTCTCTTTGGTTCGGGGGTAGTGGCCCTGATCTTTTTGATCGTGAGTCGTTATTTTAATAAAAAAACGGCTTTGGCCGCTGCAGTTTTTCTTAGTTTAATGCCGATTACCTTATTTCATGATGCTTTTGGTTTACAAGAGCCCTTGGGGCTTTTCTTCCTCCTTCTAGGAATTTATTTCTATCCCCGTCATTCTTTTATGGCTGGTTTTTCTTTAATGTTGGCCGGCATGGCCAGAGCTGAGTATTGGCTTTTTGGGGCTGGTTTAGTCTTGGCGGTTCTTTTAAGAGAAAGAAATTTTGATCGGAAGATAACCCTTCTTTTTGGCTACAGCCTTCCTTGCCTTTTTTATCTGAAGTACATGCTTGACTATACCGGGAATCCGATCTATCCCGTTTATTGGAATTTCTTAGGTGTCGGTGCGGGCGAGTGGGCGCCTAAAAATGGAGAACTAACCGCCAGCCTTCAGATGACCAGGACCATTTGCCGGGTTTTAACCATTTCCTTTTTGGTCAGCGGCTTAGTGGTTCTCTGGAAAAGGCTTAAACCCTACCTGTTTTTGCTTCTTGGTTTAGCCAACCTGACCTTGGTTTTCTCAATTTTTGGGTTTAGCACCTACCTTTATGGCTATAACCGGGTGGCGAGCTACCCAGGCTTAATTGATAAAATTTGGATCGGCAAACTGTTGGCTTTTCCCTGGGGGTTTTTAGGCGTTTTGGCGATCATCTTTTTGATTTATTTTCTGCCTAAAAAAAGAGGCCGGTTAGGCGCCCTGGTAGGGGTTTCCATTTTCTTAGTTGGATTGGGAGCCAGCCAATTCGTTTGGCCTTCCATCATCAAGCATTACTCACCGGAAAAATCAGTGATAGAGCCCAGCCAAAAGGCGGCCGCTGTGATTGCCAGTCAAGACCCTGGTCAAGGGACAATTCTCCTACCCTCCCAATCAGAGTACCTCACTTATTTTCTGGCCCACGACGAAAATATTGCCGGGGAAAGATTGGCTTCTTCATTCTATGACCCTTTTTATTATTACCAAGGAGAAGACCCTTTTTCGGAGTGGTCAACTTTCAGAGAGAAGTTGATTAAGTGGCTTCAAGAAAATGACGCCAGCCTTTTAGTGGTTTCCGAACACGAGATTATATTAGGGAAAAAGCGAATCAGGAATTACGGTCGAATGTTGGAATTAGAGGAAGGGAAACTCTTTAAGTTGGTGGCCAATGAATATATCTACCGGGTCTACCAGGTCAAAATTAACGAAGAGTAAGCAGAGCTTGTTTCCTCGCAAAATCAGAAATAAGCAAAGCTTCTTTCCTCAAAAACTCGGAAAGAAGCAATATCAAAAAAAATTTTTTGATGAACACCCCGGACTTTACCCCTGGCCGAGTCTTTTGGTGGCAATGGGGTTCGCTAAAAGCCATAAGCTCAGAGACCTAAAGTTTAAAAAATATCTCGACCTCCTGGGAATTAAAAAAAAGGAAAAAGTTCTAGATGTGGGTTGTGGCCAGGGAATTTTCTTAGCGCGGGTAGTTAAAACTTATGGGGCGAAGGGGATTGGTATTGATATTTCAAAGAGGTCAATTGGTACGGCCAACCATTGGCCATCATCCCAATTGAGCTTCCAAGTGGCTGATGCCACCCATCTTCCATTCCCAGATAAGAGCTTTGACCACGTTTTAAGTTTTGATCTTTTAGAGCACGTTGAAAATCAAAAAAAAGCTCTCGCTGAAATGGTTCGGGTTTTGAAGCCCGGCGGATCACTATTGGCTTATACGATCAATAGCCATCAGGGTTATACCTGGAACTTTTTATTAGACAAGATCGGTGTAGACGTTTATCAAAATGTGGCCCATGACCCGCGCCTTTTTCTTGATCCTGGATGGGTTAAGAAAAAATTAGAGGGGCTGGGAATTAAGACCGAGCGAGTAGAATTATTTGGTTCCTTCTTTACTTTGGCTATCGATGAAGCAATAATGATTCTTTTCCTGGTTTTTAAAAAACTAAATCTGTTTGATTCTTCTTCCCGCCCTAAATTAATCTTAGGGAAAGTTTTTTTAAACTTAATCAATCTTTTCTCGCACCTTTTTTTAGTTCCTCTGGAAGTTTTAGAGCTTCCTTGGAAGAAAGCTGGTTATTCTAATAGCTTTTTTATTTTAGGGAGGAAAGAGAGAAGATGAGATCCGTCCCAGCCAAACTTTACACCAAAAAATATTACCTAAGTTCCTGTCGAGGTTTTGAGGAATTTCTTAAAGGCGGCATCTCCGAAAGATTACTTTATGCCTTTTCACTCGCGGACCTTAAAAAAGGGGCCCAGGTCTTGGATATTGGTTCGGGTCGAGGAGAATTATTGATTAAATGTGCCCAAGCAGGAGCGATCGCCAAGGGGATCGACTACAGTCAAGCCGCGGTTGGAATCGCTAAAGGGAATCTGAGTCGAGTTGATAAAAAGGTGGCGAGAAGAGTTTCGATTAAAAGGATGAATGCCAAAAAAATTCTTTATCCCGCCAAGTTTTTTGATGTGGTTTTTATGATTGATGTGGTTGAACATCTTTATCCTAAGGAATTGAGGCAAGTCTTTTTAGAGGTTAAAAGAGTTCTTAAGCCTGGAGGGAAGGTAATCATTCATACCCCTAATGCCTGGCTGATTAGATTAGTTAATTTTTTAGCCAAAAGCTTTTTAAAATGGGAAGAACACCCAGGGCACGTCAATGAACAAAGTTTTTTTAGTTTGCGCCGAGAACTCAGACCATTTAAAGGTCAGCAAAAGCTTTATTTTAAGTCCAGGAAAAGGTGTTTCTCGGAGATGGTTCAGAACGTTAAAAACTTGCCCTTTTGGACAATTCGTTTAGCGAACTTTCTGGACCAGCTTTGGGAGAATCGAGTTTTTTCCTTTTTCGTCTACCATCAGCCTTTGGTTTTTTTCTTGGGAACTGATCTTTGGGCGGTAATTAGGGTGCCTGGAAAAGAGAGGCGGTCAAAATAAAAATAGCCATTTTCCATTTAGCCTTTATTTATTCTGGTGGGGGTGAGAAACTGGTTTTGGAAGAGGCTAAGGGTTTAGCCAAGAAAGGCCATCAGGTAACCATTTTCTCGCCGGTAGTTGACAGGAAGAGCTGTTTCCCGGACCTGATTAATCAAGCTGATATTAAAACAATTGTTCCCAATTTACCCACCACTATCCCTGAATGGGGAGCTTTTCAAGTTCTCCTGGCTTGTTTTTTAGCGCCGCTTCTGGCCAGCCGCTTTAGAAATTTTGATGTCATTTTGGCCGCCAATCAACCTAGCCTCTGGTTAGCCCTTTGGGTTAAAAAATTTTTTGGTATTCCTTACGTTGCTTATTTGGCCCAACCAACCCGATTTTTACATCCAAGAAAAATTGATTTAGAAACAGGCCTTATTTTCACTGGTAAGAGGCGGTTTTTACCAGCCACTTATTTAATGAAGCTCGCGAAACCCCTGGGCAACTGGATTGATAAAGCCAGTATTAAAGAGGCGAACCTGATTCTAGCTAATGGTCCCCACGCCAAAAAGGTTTTAGAGAGGACATATGGGATCAGAGTGATTTCTTGCCCAGCTGGGGCTTATCCTTTGGCTGGAAAAAGGAATAAGGTTGATCGGTATCGAGGGAAATTAAAAATCAATGGCCGGACCATGGCTAAACCCTACCTGCTTCTGACTAATCGTCATTTTCCTCAGAAGCGCTTTGAATACGCGGTGATGGCCCTCCCGGCGATCTTGAAAAAGTTTTCTAGCCTTCCTTTGGTAATAACTGGTGAGGAGACAGATTACACTCAGGATTTGAAGAATTTGGTAAAAAAGTTATCATTAAGGAAGCAGGTGATTTTTTTAGGCTTAGTCAAGGAAAAAGATTTGAAAAAGCTTTATTCAAACGCCGCTGTTTATGTTTATACTGCTCCGGAAGAAGATTTTGGGATGGGCATGGTGGAGGCGATGGCTCACGGCACGCCGGTGGTGGCCTGGAAGAACGGCGGACCCACCGGGATCGTGGTTGATGGAGAAACTGGTTTCTTGGCGACGCCTTTTAATCTGGTTGATTTTACTGACAAAATTACCCGGCTGCTCAACGACAAAAAGCTGGCTGGGCGAATGGGAAAATCAGGCTTAAAAAGGGTTAGAAAAGGGCTTAGCTGGGAAAATCATTGCCGGTCATTAGAAAAGAAGTTATTTGAGGTTTTGAGATGAAGAAACTATCTAATTGGATTATCAAAGGCTCGGTGAGCATCTTCAGGATTCTTTATTTGTTCTTAGGGGTAGGGGTAATTCTGGCACTGGCCTATATTTTAGGAGGTCGGGCTTTTCTAATGGAAGGAAGGTGGGGAAGCGACATGGGGAGCGCCCTTTCCGTCGCCGCCTGGGTAGATAAGTATTTTCCTCATGTTCCTTTCTGGTATCCCTTGGCCGGCGGCGGGGTTTCGATTACCCATTCTTATCCGGTTTTTTCCTTTTACCTGGTCGCTCTTTTGAAAAGATTAACGAACTTGGACTTAGTTCAGGCCTTTAGAGTCTTAGGTTTTTCTTCTGTTCCTTTGATGGCCCTGGGAATCTATGCCTTTGTTGCCTTACGTTTTTCCGCCAAGGGCCAAAGAAGCCAAACCGCGGCCCTGATTGCTTCTATTCTTTACCTTGTTTCGCCGCTTGCCTGGGTTTGGTTGTTCGATTGGGGTTTTTATGCTGAATGTATTTCTCATATTTTTGTTATGCCGGCCGTTATTTTCTGGGATCTTTTCTTCACTTCTTTCCTTGAAAAGATTGAGGGGATTAAGAATCGGGTTTACCTTGTCTTGGCCGTGGTTTTTCTCTCATTGGCTCTACTAGCCCATTTCTATACCGGCCTGGGCTTGATGATGCTTTTTGGTTTTTATCTGATTGGCTATGTGATTAAAGCCAAGGAAAAAAGAAAAGTCTTCATTCGAGGAGTTTTAGCTTTAAGCTTAGTGGTTTTATTAACTTTTGGGCTAACTATCTCGACAACCTTTCCATTCTATCGTTACGCCAAAATTACGGCGGAGGCAGGGGTGGCCGGAAAAAGCTATCAATATTTTAGGGACAGCAAGATGACGGTGGATCACATCTTAGGTTTTCGCCCTTTAACTGAAGAATATCGGGCGGCTCGGAATATTTCCTTTCCGGCGGTGGTTTCTGGACTAGCTATCTTAGGCATCTTTCTTTCTCTTTGGGAGGCCAGGTCATTTACTCTGGCTCTCTTTACCATTGTGGCTTTGGTTTTGTTCTTTAATCCGGATTTTCTTTTTTGGATTTCGAGTCGAGCTCCTCAGGTTCTAGCAGAAACCCTGAATAGACGACCACCTCTTGTTCTTTTAAGATTTATTTTACCGACTTTAGCTGGTTTGGGAGTCATCAGGCTCTTTAAAATTCCCTTCTTTTGGGTTAAAGGGCGCTTAGGAAATTTTGCTAAAGGCGTTTTTGCCTCCTTAGGAGGATTGGTTTTAGTAATCGGAGCTCTTTATTGGTTTGGTTCTCTTCCGAATTGGGAAAACAGACGAATGATAATCGCCGACTGGCCGAAATTAGAAGTCACCCAGAGCTTATATGATCCGTCTGGGAAAATTGGCCAGCTGAAGGAAACCCTAAATAGAGTTTCTAGCGAGAACTCCCTGGCAAGATTAGATTTTTCTGTTTATCTTGGCCAACTGGGAATGTCGGCTCCTTATTTTAACCGCGACCGAAGCCTTTCCCAGACTTATATTTACGTCAATACAGCCAGTTTGATCCGTCAGTTTTGGAATCAGCTAATTAATGGTTTCTACTCCGAGAATTTTGTCTCCAATGGAAGTGCTAACCTGGTAAATAATTTAGCCCGCTGGTTTGGAGTAAACTATGTTTTCTTTAATGGAGAAACTGATTCTCGATCATTCCAAGAAGCAGGCTGGGAGGTTTGGGAGGGGAGCTGGGAGAAGGGAATTTTAAAATTTCCGGAAGAAAACTCATTGGCTAACTTAACAACGAAACCAACCGTTTTAGTTATTGGCCAAAAGAAAGTCGATGTTTATTACCAGGTTTTTCAGCTAGCCGCTTATGGCGTTCTTCCTTATCCGGATTATTTAATTGTCTGGGGTAGGGGGGCAATTGATGATTATCATCCTGAGGAACTGGCAAACTTTGACCTTCTTTTGCTTCACGGTTATACCTATAAAAATCGCCAAGAAGCGAATGAACTGCTGGCGGACTACGTCAAAGGCGGGGGAAATGTTTTTATTGATACCGGCTGGCAGTATACCACTCCCGATTGGGAAACCAAATCGGGCTTAGAAACGCTGGCTATTATCCCTTTTAACCAACTCCTCTGGAAGAATTTGGGGAAGACCGATGATTTTGTTTTCGAAGAAAGTGAACTTAGCAACGGGGTGGACCTTTCTCAGTTCGCGCCTCTGATTTATGAAGATCAGCCCTGGGGTGTTTCTACCAATAAAAAAACCGAACTTAAAAATTGGCCAAAGGTGGTCCTTAGCGTTCAAGATTATCCCCTGATTGTTGCCGGTGAGCTGGGTGAGGGGAAAGTTGTTTGGTCGGGGATGAACATTTTTCCTCATCTTAGACAAAAAGAAGAGGTTAACTACGAAGAGGTTAAGTTTTTAGCCAATCTTTTCTCTTGGCTGACTAACGGAAACTCAAGGGAAGATTTGCCTGTCACTTATCGAAGAGAAAATCCAGACAGACTGGAATTCACGGTTGAGGAAGACGTATCCAGTCCTAGTTTTCTCCTTTGGAAAGAGGCGTTTCACCCCGATTTCCGGGCTACGTTGGCCTCTGATCAGGGATCAGCCACCCAAAGTCTGGATGTTTATCGAGCTGGACCTAACTTAGCCCTGATTAGTCTCCCTGAAATTAAAAAAGGAGCCAAAATCATTTATGAATATCGTCAGCCTTTTTCTGAAAAGGCCCTTTCTCTTTTATCGTGGCTGATTTTTCTTTTCTTGCCAGCGATGGTAATTGAAGGAGTTTGGTTGAAAGAGAAGAGTCTTTTCTGGCGATTAATTAAATTTCAAGAAAAAAAGCTCGATTATCTGATTTTTGAACTCTGGAAGAAACCGGTTGATTGGTGGAGAAGGGAAGAATAAAGAGTTAAGCCAGTTAAACCTTCTTGAGCCTAATCAGATATCTTCCTGGAGGGATAAATTTAGCCAGCCAAAGATCCACTTTATAAACTAAAGGAAACCAATTCCTTGCCAGTCTAAATGGGAAAAAATTAAGCCAAAGAGGAGCAAGCGTATCTAGGGGGAGCCTTTCTTCTATTTTTAAGTTAAATTTTTGACATAAATCAGTAAACTCTTCCCATGCAAAGAAATATTCATTGGGATAACGGTCGCGATAGATCTTTGGCCAACGTTTTTTGTTGGTGATATCCAGGATAATAAAATCTGTAGCCACCCTGGCTAGCTCAGCAAACATCTGAAGAGCGTCTTTTCTAGGGAGATGCCAGATAACCCGCAAGGAAAAGACAATTGGAAAGGAATTGTCTGGAAAGGGAAGTTGGGTGGCGCTAGCTAGTCTTGGTTTGGGTAACCCGGGTTTTTGCTGATATTGGTTGAGCATCGCCTGAGAGCTATCAATCGGGGAAACTGGATAACCTTTTTTAATTAATTCGGCGGTGATCCTTCCGGTTCCGCAACCTACTTCCAAAATTTTTCCATCTTTTTTAGGAAACAATTTAAAAAGAGATTTCAACTCGGCAAAATGTTTATAGCGGCCATAGTTATTGCCGAGCCGTTTTTGATCATATTCTTTGGCAGTGGCCACCAGGGCATAGCGGTTTTTAGGGTTAAGAGGATGAAGGGTCCCCCAAAAGAAGGATAAGATATCGCCTACCTTTAGAAAAAAAAGACTCAAAGTAATCAGCGGGTATCTAATTAGCTCCCTCCAGTTTCTAAAATAATCCTCAAACCGTTGTTGAGGACTTAAATGAGGGACATGGGAATATTTCGCTTTAAGAGCGGGGTAAATCCTTCCCATCTCATATTTCCTTTTTAAGGCCCTCTTAAGGCTGGTAGTTTCTTTAGCGAATACCGTTGGCTGAATGCTTTTGGTTTTTACTCCCATTTTTCTTAAAGTAAGATGTAAGTTCCAGTCATCCGCCGGATCCAAGGCTTCATCATAGCCGCCGGCTTTTTCAAAGAGGCTTTTTTTAAGAAAAAGAGGCGCAATGACCGCCCGACTACCGCGAAGAATTCGCCTTTCAAGGGCTCGGCATTGGCTGATAAGATGAGTTTGTGGTGCCTCGACCTCGGGGATGATGATCGCCTCTGCCCCTTCTTTAGCTTTTTGGAAACAGGCTGATAAAACCTGAGGTGTGGGGGTCATGTCCACGTCAAGGTGGTAAAGATATTTCCCTTTTGCCTTTTGAGCAGCAAAGTTGCGGGCCGCACCCTTACTTAGATCTTTCTTAAAAACCTTGGCAAAGGGGTATTCTTTGACAATTTGGGAGATTTTTTTAGCCAAAACACCTGAAGTGACGATTAAAACCTCAAAGTCTTTGTAAGTTTGTTCGGCCAGTGATTTCAGGCATTGATTAACTATTTTCGGATCTTCTCTGTTTGAGATGGGGACTAGGATAGAAATCATCGGCTTAATGATAACATAAACCTTTTAGAATTTAGGCCTTGATTTCCGCTTGATTCCTTGACTGGTGGTTTTTAAAGGTGTTAGGATGAACAAAGTGAGGAAAAAACTAAACATCAACAACTTAAAGTTTTGCCATTTTCCCTGGATTTTAGCGTTAGTTTTGATTTTTCTTTTAACCGCCGGTGTAGTCATTTATTGGCAAGCGACTAGCTGGACAGAAAAAGTAGTTGTTGGTCGGGTAGAGACTGAAAAGTTGACCCTCGCTCGCTCCGGCGCCCTTTCGATTTCTCAATTTCTCCGTGAGAGAGAGACAGAGCTTTTGTTGCTTAGTGAAATAGAGTCAATCAAAAGCTTGAGAGAGGAAGAAGGAAGGGAGAAAATGGAGGTTTTAATTGACCGGATAAAAGATGCTCCTTTAGCCGACGTTGTTCGGGTCGGCAGTGACGGGACAGCTCTTTGGGTTACCAATGTAGAAGATAATAGAGAAGGGGAAGGGGTTTCTCTGGCCGATCGAGATTATTTTATCTGGGCAAAAGATCAAAGCGGGCCAGGGCAAGTTTTTGTTGGGAAACCAGTGATTTCCAGGGGAGGGATTGTAGAAGGAAAATGGGTGGCGGTGATGGCTACTCCAGTTTTTTATCAAGACAGATTTAATGGCTTGGTTTTTGTCTCTTTTCCCCTCGAGGGTTTGACCGAAAAATTTATCACCCCACTTGTTTCTCTGCCCGCGACTCAGGCTCTTCTTATTACCCAGGATGGATTTGTGGTTGCCTCAACTATACCCCAGATAACCGGAGAAAATGTTTTAGAATATGGCCAACAGGAAGACTGGCCAAGACGTGAAGAATACTTGGCGATAACCAAGAAGGCACTTGAAGGGGAGGAAGGAAGCGCGGTCCATGATTATCTTCTGGTGGCCAATAAAAAGTTAATTAAAACGGTCACTGCTTATGCGCCAATAAGAGTTGATAGCCAAACTTGGTCTCTATGGATCACCGCTCCTTATAAAGAAGGGGTCAAATTTGCCTCACCAATTAGTATCGCCCAAAGCTTAGGCCTTGTTTTTGGTTTAATCGGGGCGTCAATTTTGATTTTAACTTTTATTTTAGGGATTAGGGTAGCCCAGAGGGACGCTTTTGTTGATGGCTTTCGGGATGGACGTGATGGAATTAAAAAGAAGAACTAGCCTCCTTCTGTTTTTGTTTTTTTAGCCATCTTTCTGGCGCATTCACCACAGATTTTTTCTTTTCGCCAAGATGCCGCTAGGGTGGGCTTACCACAGACCGAGCAGGAAAGGAGATGGAGGCTGTCACGACCAACTTTTCCTCGAATAATTTCGTCAAAAGTAAAGATTAAAAAGATAATTCCGATTTGGGCTGCGGGGAGGCCTAAAAAAAGGCTCCAGCCCGGAATCCGCAGGGTAAGGATCCAGATTCCTCCCAAAAAAAGAATTAAAGAGAGAATAATTGCCGGGACCGTTTTGGTAACGAAGATTAAGAAAAGTTGTTTAGCGCTACTGGTTAACTTGGCAGGCATCACGGAGTAATTGTAGCATTTCTCTTCAAAATGGTAAAATCGAGCTCATGAAAGGTAAGAAGATTGCGGTGGCCATGAGTGGAGGAGTTGATTCCGGGGTGGCGGCCGCTTTGGTGGTCAAGGCTGGATTTCAGGCGGCTGGGTTTCATCTGCAGCTTTGGTCGGAGCCAGCGTCTGGGAGCCAGCGCCGAGCACCTAGTTTTGAGAACAAATGTTGTAGCTCCGAATCATTGGAAGCGGCCAGGAAAACGGCTCACCAATTAGGAATGCCTTTTTATACCATTAATCTTGAGAAGATTTTTAAAAAAAGAGTGGTTGACTATTTTTTAAAAGAATATGGTTTAGGTCAGACGCCAAATCCTTGTGTGATGTGTAACCGCTTCGTTAAATTCGGCGAACTCTTAGATTATGTTAGAAAGTTGGGTTATGATTATTTAGCGACTGGTCATTATGCGAGAATTATGGAAGGCACTGAGGTCGCCCACCGAAATTTTGATGTCGGCTTCAGTTTCTCTCGCGAAAAGACGCACGTTGTTGAAAAAACTCATCGGCGCTCGCAAAGTGAAGCCTCACAAAATTTGATGGGCTCCCCGCGTTTTCTCCGTCTCTTAATGGGAAAGGATAGGGTTAAGGATCAGTCTTATTTTCTCTACAGTCTCACTCAAAAACAATTAGCTCAAGTAATGTTTCCAGTGGGGAATTATCTTAAAAAAGAGGTGAGGGCGATGGCGAAGAAATGGAAATTGCCAGTGGCGGAGCGGCCTGAATCCCAAGAGATTTGTTTTTTTCCGGAGGCGGATTACCGACCTTTTTTAAAGCGCCAAATTCCTAAAAAAATTGTTCCGGGTGAAGTGGTGGACGTTAAAGGAAAGGTGATTGGGAGACATCAAGGGATACCATTATATACTGTTGGTCAGCGCCACGGTTTTGCGATTACCGATAGGAAGGTGATTGGGCCCCTGTATGTGATTGGCAAGGACAGTAAGAAAAATCAGCTAATAGTTGGTTTTGGAAAAGAAGCGGAAATTAATGAATTTTGGGTAAAAAATGTGAACTGGCTTGTCCGCCGAAGTCTTGGCAAAGGCGGAATGGAATGTAAGGTTAGAATCCGGCATCAAGGAGAGCTTTTGGACGCTAAGATATTAAGATATAAGAACACTAGGAGAGTAAAAGTGGAGCTGGTTGAAGGGGAGCGGGGCGTTTCTCCTGGCCAAGCAGCCGTATTTTACTTGCCCAGTGAAGTTTCGACGAAGTTGGGCCAGAAAAAAACTTATGAAGTCCTCGGTGGAGGAATAATCACTAATTATTGACTATTCTTTTCGCGACAGCAATTTATAGTTGATGGCTCGTTGGTTTTTGATTTAATGGTCTATAATTTATTTGTTGCCCAAGAGCTGCTCTTCTAAAGATAAATATGAGAACTCCAGAGCGTTTAGCGAATGTCGTTAGCCGTCTTCCCTTGCCTAAATATGAATGGGATGAAATTGAAAGTACCTTCGAGAGGATTTTTAAATACTTTCTTTCCGAACCATGGACCAGGGGTCATCCAAGACTTAATGTTAAGACAATTATTAAACTTATGAATATGACTGATCGAGGGATCTTAATTCCAGTGAAAGCAACAAGGCGTTTACTCCCAGCTTTAACTAAAGAGCGGTTCAAAGAGATAGTTAAAAGAGAAGTGGTTGAGCGCGGCGGGAGGGTTTCAAAGATTGACGCTTTTTTGATAGGAACTGGAGTGGAGAATGAGGGTCATTTGATTCAGACCGTTATAGGAGGAAGCCCCGAATTGGTAATTGAGGCAGGAAGCCTTGGCGTAATTGAAGGAGTAGACCATGATTATCTCCCGACAAGATTATTTGTCTGTTGGGAAGGGTTTCGTGCTGATGGAAGATTTAATTCCAATGGAAGGAGATCGGGAATTCCATCAATTTCTTTGCAACCCGGAGACGATTTTGATCTCCAGATTCTTTGGGATTATTCACTTGAGGATTTAGGAATAGGATCAATCAGAAGAGAGATTAAGAGATTTAATTGACAAGGAAGAATAATTTTGTTATTATCGAACCAGACATGACTTGAAATCTTTGACCAGGTCGGGTCCGCCAACTGGCGGAGGCCCACTATAGCATGTTGATCCCGACTCTGGTCGGGATTTTTGATTGACATTAATAATTCATAAATAGCCAATCACCCGCCGAAGCTTTAGCGAAGGTGGGTAGACAAGCACCTTGAAAACTAAATAGATCTCGTCAAATCACATCTTTGATCCCGTATAACCTTACCGTTCGCCTTTTCAATTCTATTCGAATACGGCTTACGGAGCGGTTTAACGGGACTGAGTGCTATTTATTTTTTTAAAGGTATTCAGCAATCAGGATGTGGTAGGAAAAATTTTGAGAGTTTGATCCTGGCTCAGGATGAACGCTGGCGGCGTGCCTTAGGCATGCAAGTCGAACGCCCTGTCTTCGGACAGGGAGTGGCGGACGGGTGAGTAACGCGTGGGAATCTACCCTCGGGTGGGGAATAGCCCGCTGAAAGGCGGGGTAATACCGCATAATCTCTGCGGAGCAAAGGGCATAACTGCCCGCCGGAGGATGAGCCTGCGTCCTATCAGCTTGTTGGTGGGGTAATGGCCTACCAAGGCAATGACGGGTAGCTGGTCTGAGAGGATGGTCAGCCACAAGGGCACTGAGACACGGGCCCTACACCTACGGGTGGCAGCAACCGGGAATCTTGCGCAATGGGCGAAAGCCTGACGCAGCGACGCCGCGTGCGGGATGAAGGCCTTCGGGTTGTAAACCGCTTTTATTTCACTGTCAGGGTGAGATGAATAAGCACCTGCAAACTACGTGCCAGCAGCAGCGGTAAAACGTAGGGTGCAAGCGTTATCCGGATTTACTGGGCGTAAAGGGTTTCGTAGGCGCCCCATTACATCTTGCTTTAAATCCCAAAGCTCAACTTTGGACAGGGGCAAGAGATGGGTGGGGTAGAGGTTGTTCGGGGGTGCTGGAATTCCTGGTGGAGGGGTGAAATCCATTGATATCAGGAAGAACACCGAGGGCGAAGGCAGGCACCTAGGACACACCTGACGCTAAGGAACGAAAGCTAGGGGAGCGAAAGGGATTAGAGACCCCTGTAGTCCTAGCCGTAAACGATCCTCGCTAGATGCTCGTCCTCGATTCGTCGGGGATGGGTGTCGTAGCTAACGCGTTAAGCGAGGCGCCTGGGGAGTACGGCCGCAAGGCTAAAACTCAAAGGAATTGACGGGGAGGCGCACAACCAGTGGAGCATGTGGTTCAATTCGAGACAGAGCGAAGAACCTTACCTGGACTTGACATGCTAGCTGCATCCCTGCCGAAAGGCAGGAGTCCTTCGAGGGTGCTAGCACAGCTGTTGCATGGCTGTCGTCAGCTCGTGCCGTGGGGTGTAGGCTTAAGTGCTTTAACGAGCGTAACCCTTATTCTATGTTAAATTTTCATAGGAGACTGCCTCGCCAAAAAGCGGGGAGGAAGGAGAGGATGACGTCAAGTCAGCATGACGCTTATGTCCAGGGCGACACACATCCTACAATGGGCGCAACAACAGGTTGCCAAGCCGCAAGGCGGAGCTAATCCTTAAAAGCGTCCTCAGTTCGGATTGTGGGCTGCAATTCGCCCACATGAAGTCGGAATTGGTAGTAATCGCGGGTCAGCAGACCGCGGTGAATACGTTCTCGCCTCTTGTACACACCGCCCGTCAAGCCAGCAAAGTCGGCAGTACCCGAAAATCACTTTTGTGAGCTAAGGTAAGGTCGGCGATGAGGACTAAGTCGTAACAAGGTATCCGTTCTGGAAGGAGCGGATGGATCACCTCCTTTCTAGGAGTTGTTCGGCCCCGCGGAGCTTTATGCGAAGTGGGGGAAACACCCCGAGATTTTGTTAATTTTGCTCGCTAACTAAAATTGACATCTTCCTACCACTTCCTGGTTGTTGAGAACTGTAGTTAATTTACAAATAGTTCGAAATCCTGCCAAAATTGCTCCTTGAGCCGTTTTCGAATAGAACCCAAAGGCGAAAGGTAAAATTAGTAGGATCAAGAGAACAAAGAGTCCGCCACATGGCGGATTTTTTGTATTTATGATAAAATTAAGGTGATCTGGGCACGTAGTTCACTGGTAGAACGCTTACCTGATAAGTAAGAAGTAGATGGTTCGATTCCATCCGTGCCCACAAGGAGGTCTCAGGCCTGCCCCGTCAAACCGCTCTTTGAGCCGTTTTCGAATAGAACCCAAAGGCGAAAAGTAAGGTTATACGGGGTTCGAATCCTGAACGGCCCACCATTGAGATAAGGTAGGACGTGGCAAATTAGGCACTTTTTGAAAGAAAGACCAAGAAAACTTCTTGTAACTTTTTAAAAAGGGGAGTATAATTTAATCAAATGAGTTTAGTGGTTGCTACTTACGTACCGGAAGGCATTGTTATGGCGTCGGATAGCCGCCAGTCTGTTACCGTGGGAGGTAGAACCCCGGAAGGGAAGAAACTCCCACCAGTGCAAACTGTTAATTCCGACGCCGTTTATAAGACATTCCTGATTAAAATTGGCAGCAAGGAGGGTAAAACAAACATTGGTATCAGTACTTTTGGGGAAGGAATACTGGGTGGAATCCAGACGGCCGGGCATATTAAAAAGTTTCAAGAGAAGGTATTAGCTAAAGATGACGACATTGAGAGTGTAGTCAAGAAGATTGTCCGTTTTTTCCATAAAGATTTTCCGAAAGCAAAGACTGGTTTCCATGTGGCGGGTTATAAGAAAGAAGGAAAATTGAGTACTCCTTATGTTTTTTATTGCCATGTGGGCGATAACAAAATAATGAGAAGAAACCAGAAACCTGATGGGGCTGTTGCGTACGGCGCTACATGGTCAGGGCAGATTGATATTGTCTCGAGTATTTTAAATCCTGCCCCAAATCAGCCTCCAAAAGCGCCAATTATTTGGGATGCAATGACCCTTCAAGATGCTATCGATTTCTCGGTTTATGCTATCCGAACGACAATTGATACTATTAGGTTCCAAGCAAGACCTAAAAATGTGGGCGGACCAATTGATGTTTTACTGCTAACTCCAGAGAAAGCTCGTTGGGTTCAAAAAAAAGAATTAAAAGGAGGAGAAGAGTTTTAGGCTAGGCACTCTCGCTCTTTCCTTCAGTAAGTTTTTCATTATAATAGTAAGTTTCAACAGCGATTGAAAGACTGGGCGATTTTTAGTAAAATTATCTGAGAGATGAAAGCCGACAAAACCAATTCAGAGACAAGTCTTAATACCGGAACTATTTTGATCGATAGTTGCGTTGATGGATTAAGTAAATCTTTTTCCGAAGCAAGACTTCCTGAGGGATGGAGGGTAAAACGAGCTAAAAATAGTTTTTCGGAAACTGACGAAATGTGCTTTATGCCCAACTTCCTAAAACAACAAGAAAGAGTATTAGTCGTTACTTCTGATAAGAATGATTTCAATTCGTTTGTTTCACCAAAGTGTTGCGTTGTTACTTTCTCCAATGGGAACATAGAGGCTCCGTTACAGGAAGATTTAATAAAACGGCTTTTTACAAACAAGCCATTTAGGAGCCTGAATAATCTTTTTAGTATTGGACGAATTGTAATAGAGAAATGCGGACGAGTAAATTATAAGCGCTTTGGCAGACCGATAAGTAAGATTTTGCGCTCCCCACATCTCCACAACCATAAACCTTTTACTTTAGTAATAAAGAAGTAGAAAAGAGAGCGATTTCTTAGGGGTTTATTTTAACTTTGCTTGACACTTCTTTACAAGCTTGTTATAATGAGCCTACTTAGGAGACAGTCCTAAGAAGTTTTTATGAGAAGCCTGCAAAAAATAATTCAAACTTTGGTGGTCTTTTTGCGTGGTGATTGAGGCTTCTTGGTAAACTTCCAAGACTGGCTCCGCAAGGAGCCTTTTTTAATTGTCCTTTAAAAAATATATAAATAGCCAATTACCCACCAAAGACCGCTCCCTGAGCCGTATACGAATAGTATCTAAAGGCGAAGGGTAAGGTCGGGCGGGTAGGATTCCGGGCCGATAGCTCAGTTGGCAGAGCGTCGCTTTTGCATAGCGAAGGTCAGCGGTTCGAACCCGCTTCGGTCCACCAAGGATTTATCCTTAATTGACAAATCAATGATAGGGTTTCCGCCTTTGGCGGAAAGCACCTTCCCGCCCAGTCTTAGCACTCGGCTTCAGGTACTATTCGTACACGCCTCGTGCTGCGACTTTTGGCGGGTGCGTCGCTAAATTTGCGGCGCAAATTTAGCTCCTTGAAAAGTAAATAGAAAGAAACCCAGCCCCTCGCGAAGGGCTGGGAAAACCGATCTTTCAGCCAAAGGCTGATCATCTTATGGATGATAGAAGATCTACTCGCTAACGCAGACAGTGGATGCCTTGGCTGTTTGGGCCGATGAAGGACGTGGCTCACGGCGATACGCGTCGGGAAGGTGTGAGCAACCTGTGATCCGGCGATTTCCGAATGGGGAAACCCAACTCTTTATGAGTTATCTCATGCTGAATTCATAGGCATGTTGAAGGGAACCACCCGAACTGAAACATCTAAGTAGGGTGAGGAAAAGAAACCGAATGTGATGCCCTGAGTAAGCGGCGAGCGAAAAGGGCCAAGCCTAAACCGCGTTTAACGCGGGGTTGTAGGACTCCAATCTGGGACTGTTAAGGGTAGTAAAAGGACATGGAATTGTCCGCCAAAGAAGGTGAAAGCCCTGTATACGAAACCTAAGGCAGCTCTAGGAGTTTCCTGAGTACCACGGGAGACGGCAAACTCTTGTGGGAATCTGGGGCGACCACGCTCCAAGGCTAAATACCCAAACAGACCGATAGTGAACTAGTACCGTGAGGGAAAGGTGAAAAGCACCCGTAAAAGGGAGTGAAAAGTACCTGAAATTGTCTGCTAACAAACAGTGGAAGCCCCGTCTGACGGGGTGACCGCGTGCCTATTGAAGAATGAACCGGCGAGTTGTCATGAGCTGCCGTTAAGACTAAGGATGTTTCATCCGAAATCGTAGTGAAAGCAAGCCTTAAAATGGCGATTAGGTAGCTTTTGTCAGACCCGAAACCGGGCGAGCTAACCATGGGCAGGGTGAACCCCGACGAAAGTCGTGGGGAAGGCCCGAACCAATGTCTGGTGCAAGAGGCTTGGATGACCTGTGGTTAGGAGTAATATGCTAATCGTGCCCGGAGATAGCTGGTTCTCCCCGAAATATATTTAGGTATAGCGCTCTAGTTAAAGTTGGTGGGGTAGAGCACTGAATGGATAAAGGGTCCTCGGATCTTTTATTCAATCAAACTCCGAATACATCAAGCGAGCTAGGGCAGTCAGAGGATGAGGGCTAAGCTTCATGCTCGAGAGGGAAACAGCCCAGACTCTCGTCTAAGGTCTCTAAATTACACTTAAGTGTGAAAGGAAGTAAGATTGCTTAGACACCCAGGAGGTTGGCTTAGAAGCAGCCATCCTTTAAAGAAAGCGTAACAGCTCACTGGTCGATGCCATCTTGCGCCGAAAATCCACCGAGGCTCAAAGTGTATACCGAAGACAGAGGTTCTTGTGCTTCGCACACAGTGATTCAGTGAAGTCAATGAAGACAATGAAGCCAGTAAAAATAAAAGAAAAATCTTCCTGAATTTAAAAAATTACTGGCTTTACTGATTTTACTTTTTTACTGGATTATTGCGCGCGGAGCGCGAGAGCAGTAGGGGAGCGTCCCGTCGTTAGTGAAGCCCTTCCGCAAGGTTAGGGTGGAAGCGACGGGAGTGAGAATGCCGGTATGAGTAGCGAGAAGCTGGTGAGAATCCAGTTCGCCGAATGTCCAAGGTTTCCGAAGCAATGTTCGTCAACTTCGGGTTAGTCGGCCCTAAGGCGAGGCCAAATGGCGTAGTCGATGGATTAACTGTTGATATTCAGTTACTCGGAAAAGTAATGTTAAGTTTAGGGAGGGACAAGATTAGACAGTCTGAGCGGAGCGATGAAGTTGCTCTCGTTCAAGCGGTAAGGCAGTTTTAATAGGAAAATCCGTTAAAACGATGTCGAGCCGTGACGAAAAAGCCTGAGCTTGTTGAAGGCTAATTCAGACGGGTTTAATCTTCGAGAAAAGCTTCGTGAGCAATGTACTTTTCTGAACCGTACCGCAAACCGACACAGGTGGACAGGTAGAGAATACCCAGGCGAGCGGGAGAAGGAGGTTTAAGGAACTCGGCAAATTAGCTGGACGTACCTTCGGTAGATGTCCTCCCGCCAAAGTTTCTTTGAAATTTAGGCGGGCGCAGCGAAAGAATGCTAAGCGACTGTTTACCAAAAACACAGGTCTATGCAAAGGCGAAAGCCAAAGTATATGGGCTGATGCCTGTCCGGTGCCGGAAGGTTAAAGGAGGGGCTGATTCTTTTGATGAGGCTCTAACTGAAGCCCCGGTGAACGACGGCTTTAACTATAAGAGTCCAAAGGTAGCGAAGTTCCTTGTCAGGTGAGTTCTGACCCGCACGAAAGGCTTAACGACTTAGCAACTGTCTTGAACCTTCACCCGGCGAAATTGAAATGGCTGTGAAGATGCGGCCTAGATGCTCTAGGACAAAAAGACCCCGTGGAGCTTTACTATAGCTTGGCATTGGGTTGGGTTTGTCAACTGTCGAGAATAGGAGGGAGTCTTCGGACGTCAGTGAAATACCTCTCTTTGATAAATTCAATTCTTACCTATAAGCCCTGGAGACGGGTTTAGGGACAGTGTCTGGTGGGTAGTTTGACTGGGGAGGTCGCTTGCTAAAAAGTACCGCAAGCGTACAAAGGTACCCTTATCTCGGATGGAAATCGAGATAGAAGTGTAAAGGCAAAAGGGTGCTTGACTGCGAGACTGACAAGTCGAGCAGGTGCGAAAGCAGGTCTTAATGATCTTCGATCGCTTTGTGGAAGGCGACGAACTTAACGGATAAAAGCTACCCCGGGGATAACAGCTTGGTCGCGCCCAAGCGTCCATAGCGACGGCGCGGTTCGAGACCTCGATGTCGGCTCAGCGCATCCTGGGGGTGAAGAAGCTCCCAAGGGTTGGTCTGTTCGCCCATTAAAGCGCTACGTGAGCTGGGTTCAGAACGTCGTAAGACAGTTCGGCCTCTATCCAGAGCATCCGCAAGATACTTGAGGGAAGCTGACCACAGTACGAGAGGACCTGGTTGGGGGAATCCCTGGTGGGCCAGTTGTTGCTGTCAAGCGCATTGCTGGGTAGCCACATTCCTTCGGGATAACCGCTGAAAGCATCTAAGCGGGAAGCCCATCCCGAGATAAGGTATCCATCCCCGCCTCGGCGGGGGAGAGATCGCAGAGAGACTATCTGCTTGATAGGCGGCCGGTGTAAGGGTGGTAACACTTTTAGCCAAGCCGTACTAATCGATCGAAGAGTAGGACTTTTAATCATCCAAAGGGGTGATCAGTCTTTGATTGAAAAGATCGGTCTTATTGAAAATTAAAAAATTTGCTGGTGCTTTGAGCGATACGGCCCCACCTCTTCCCATTCCGAACAGAGAAGTGAAACGTATCAGCGCCGACGATAGTATATCTTCTCAGATATGCGAAAATAGGTCAGTGCCAGCTTTTTTTGTGGTTGCCAAGAAGACCAAAATGTAATATAATATCAACAAGATTCCTAGAGAAAGGTGGTTTATGAAAAGTGGTCAAAAAGGTAAAAAAACCTGCCATGCCTGCCGGCAGGCAGGCCAAAAAGAAAGCCTCGACTAAAACTTCAGTTAAGAAAGTTTCCAAAAAGTCAAAGGTAAAGAAACAGCCCCAGACAATGGACGAGTTATTAGCTCAAACCGGTTACCAACCCCGGGGCTTGTCTCGTGGAGAAACAATTGAGGGAACGGTTACCGAAAAAACAAAACGAGCCCTTTTTATTGATTTTGGAGGTAAATCAGAAGGGATTGTTGTTGAAAAGGAGCTTAAGTTAGCTCAGGATCTAATAGAGAAGATTGAAGTTGGCGATAAGGTTAAGGCGGTTGTTTACCAAGCAGAAAATGATCAAGGCCAGATTTTACTTTCTTTAAGAAAAGAAGCTTTAGAAAAACGTTGGCGGGATTTTGAAGAGAAACTTAAAACCGGCGAAACGGTTAAGGTGGTCGGCCACGACGTTAACCGCGGCGGTTTGGTGGTTGAAGTCAGCGGTACCCAGGGATTTATTCCGGCTTCTCAGTTTGGTTCAAAATTTGCCGACAAAATAGAAGAGCTGATTGGGAAGACTCTTAAAGTTAAGCCGATTGAGGTCAACCGGGAGAAAAACCGGTTGATTTTTTCGGAAAAAGAGGTTTCAGAGGCCAAGATAATGGCCGCCCAGTCAAAAGCCCTAAAAGGAATTAAGATCGGTGACAGCTTTGATGGAGTGGTAACCGGAGTAATGCCTTTTGGCCTTTTTGTCAAGATAAAAACAAAAGACGATACCGAACTAGAAGGCTTGGTCCATATCTCAGAAATCTCCTGGGAGAAAGTAGATAATCCGGCTGATCATTACAAGGAAAAGGATAAGGTTAAAGTTAAAGTTTTAGCGATTGACAAGAAGAGTGGGCGACTCAATCTTTCTATTAAACAATTGACCGACGATCCTTGGGCGGGAGTTAAGAAGAAATATAAAGTTGAGGCCAGGGTTAAGGGCAAGGTGGTTCGCCTGGCTCCTTTTGGCGCTTTTGTTAACCTGGAACCAGGGATTGACGGCCTGATTCATATCAGTAAAATTCCGGCTGAAAAATCTTTGAAAGTTGGGGATCAAGTTAACTGCTACATTGAATCGATTGATCCCGAAGCCAAAAGAATGAGTTTAGGCCTAGTTCTTAAAGAGAAACCAGTGGGGTACAAGTAACCCTTTTTTTGATCTTTTCCTCAGAATCTTGAATTGATTTATGATGCTATAATATTTTTGCTGCCTGAAAGGGGAGTTATTTGTTAAATGACGGCCGAAAGAAGAGCTTCTTTAAGAGAAACGATCGGCATGACTAAAGGTGCAATAAGGTTTGCCTTAGAACAGAGAGAAAGGGCTTTATACAATAACGACATGTTTATGTTTCCTTGGGAGAGGGCTGCTTTTCTTGTTTCAATCCTTAAACCGGCAGAGTTGAGAAGGCGGATAAACATTTATAGTTCATTTCTTTATGGTTGCTCGATTTTTGATCAGGTTTTTCCTAAATACGATAACCCCGACCCTTTTCATTCCACAGAAGCTGCGGTTTGTCTTGATGATAACCCTATCCAGGTAATGGGTTGGGCAGAACAGGAAGAATTGGTTCAACAGGGAGTAAAAGAAGGTTTTCAAGAGGACTGGATTATTGTCGGTTTTGAAGAAAGAGCAGGAGAAAGAGGGATTGATTTGGAATGGCATTTTTCCGAACATCCAACAGAAAAGCCAACCAGTTTGATTCAAGAACTGGAAGAGAGGCCACAACCAGGAAGATCTTTACCCGCGCCTACTAATTCCTGAATTTTTAAAAGAATCTATTCAGTTAAAATCCTGTCTCTAGAAAAAATTATTGATTTTGGTAAAATAAGAGAAAGATGAAGCTTAAAGATAAGGTTACTGTTATCACTGGTGCTAGCGAGGGAATAGGGGAACAGATTGCCCTGAAACTAGCTCCAGCAGGCGTTGACCTCGCCCTTATTGCTAGAAGCAAAAACAATCTTCATCGGGTTAAACAAAAAGCTTCGAAATTAGGCTCAGGCAAAGTCGAGATTTACCCCTGCGATATCCGGATCACTAAAAACCTAGAAAAAACAATCAAAAAGATCGCTTCAGATTTTAAAAAGATTGACATTCTTATTAATGTTGCCGGCATCTGGCAGAAAATGATGCCCGTAGAAAAAACTAAGAAAGAAGTGGTTGACGATGTTATCCAAACCAATTTAACCGCCCTGGTTCACTCCACCCGTTTAGTTCTTCCTTATCTTAAAAAACAAAAAGAGGCGGCGATTATCAATGTGATTTCGAAATCAGGTGTTGTTGCTCAAGAAGGCCAATCGGTTTATACAGCCAGCAAATATGGGGCCCATGGTTTTACCGAGGTGCTTAAAGCCGACTTAAAAAGTTCGAATATCCGAGTGGCCGGTCTTTATCAAAGCGGAACAGCCACCAAGATGTTTGCCAAAACCGGAGAAAAAGTTCCTTTAGAGAACTTCACTAATCCGGCTGACTTGGCTGAAGTTGTCCTTTTTATGCTTTCCCAGCCGCCAAAGATCTGGCTCCACGAAGTTCAGGTTGAGTATTAAAACTTTTCCCACTAGCATAGCCAAGCCCAACTTGATATAATTACTCTTGATGGATGAACTAGAGGTGGTTGTTGACAAAAACTTCAAAGAACAAACTGCCTTTCTTCAGAAGCTTGTCCAAACCAAAAGCGCCAACCCCTTTACTCCGGAGCAATCCGACCCTAAAGCACCAATTGAACTTGAAGTAGCTAAGGTAATTGAGAAAAAATTGAAAAAATTCCGCTTTAAACCTCGAAGAGTGGCTCTCTATCCGCAAAAACGACCCAATTTAGTGGCGAGAATCAAAGGTCAGAAAAAGGGCAAGACACTTGTTTTTTATGGCCATATGGACACGGTTATGCCAGCTTTAAACTGTTCTTTTGATCCTTATTCCGGAAAAATTAAGAAAAACCGATTATATGGATTAGGGGCAGCTGATATGAAGGCTTCTTTGTCTTGTTTGGTCTTTATGGTTAAAGCTTTGAAAGACCTCAAAATTAAACTTTTAGGTGATCTGATCTTAACTTTCGTAATCGACGAAGAGCCAGGAGCAGTTTCTCCTTATGGTGCCGCCTACCTTTTGAAAAAAGGCTTAAAAGCTGATGCGGTGGTTATTACTGAACCAATGACAGACAAAATTGCCGTCGGTTGTCGAGGAGGCTATCGATTCAAGGTTACCACCTTTGGCGAGGCGGCCCATACCGGCATGAAGGATTGGGAGAAGGGAACTAAAGGAAGGAACGCTGTTCAAGATATGGTAACGGTTATTACTCAGCTGCGAAGCCTTTCCATTCCTTTTAAGCCGTCGCCTCTCTTTCCGGATGTTAGGCCGGTTTTTTCTTTTCCCACCAAAATTTCAGGCGGAACAGCGATTAATATTGTACCTGAAAAGTGTGAAGCTTATGGCGATACCCGGATTTTACCTTCGAATACGCCTAACCAGATCAAAAGATTAATTCTCAAGAAGGTAGAGCCTCTTAGGAAGAAGATTAGATTTGAAGTCGAAGATTTAGTTAAAATCCCGGCCACAGAAACCAGTCCTCAAGAAAAGATTGTCAAAGTTTTAAAAAAGCAGGCCCGAAAGGTTTTAAAAAAGAAGTCAGAAATTGGTGGCTCCCGACCCTGGAGTGATCGTTGGATGTTTGCCGAGAAGAAAATTCCTAGCGTTTCTTTTGGTCCGGATGGCGCGGGTATTCATGGCAAAGATGAGTATGTGGAGTTGGAGAGCGTTAAAAAGGTGACCGAAGTCTTCACCCGGGTAGCGATTGAATTTTTGGGAAAAGCCTAGCCCTCAGCTGATATAATAACCTCTAATGGCAAAAACCAAAACAGTTTTTGTGTGCCAACAATGCGGAGCGGAGAGTCCAAAATGGATGGGAAAGTGCCCGAGTTGTGGAGAGTGGGGCAGTTTAGTGGAAATGATTTTAAAGAAAGGGAAAGAAGAGGGGAGAATAAGAAAGAGGAGGGAAATTAAACCCCAAAAACTTGCCCAGATTGCTTCAACGAGATTAAAAAGGCTTTCTTCAAAAATTTCAGAGCTTGATCGAGTTTTAGGCAGTCCTTCGACAGGCTCAGGACGGGCGGGGATTGTTCCCGGGTCAGTGGTTTTGGTGGCGGGTGAGCCAGGGATTGGTAAATCAACCCTTTTACTCCAGCTGGTGGCTAAAGTAGGCGGCCTTTATATTTCTGGTGAAGAATCTTTAGAGCAACTGAAGATCCGAGCGGAAAGACTGAAAATTAAAGCTCCCAAAGCCCAATTTCTAGCTGAAACCGATCTGGATTCCTGCCTGGTTCAAATAGCAACCCTGAAACCAAAAATAGTAATTGTTGATTCGATCCAGGCCTTAACCATGCCTGATCTTGAAGGCGCTGCTGGTTCAGTAGGCCAGGTAAGAGAGTGTACCTCTCGCCTGGTTAGGTTAGCCAAAAGAGAAAAAATCCCGATTTTTCTGGTTGGTCACGTGACTAAAGAAGGGGCGATTGCCGGCCCCAAAGTCTTAGAACATATGGTGGATACGGTGATTGCTCTTGAGGGTGAACGTTTCGGCCAGTTTCGCTTGATTCGAGCCACCAAGAATCGTTTTGGGGCGACTGATGAGGTTGGCGTTTTTGAAATGATTGATTCCGGCCTTAAAGAGGTTGCTAATCCTTCTCGTTTGTTTATCAAGGAGAGAGTAAAGAGAGTGCCTGGTTCGGTGGTGGTGGTAACCATGGAAGGGACTCGGCCGGTTTTGGCTGAGATTCAGGCTTTGGTGGCTCCCACTCAGCTAGCCGTCCCGCGCCGGGTAGGGCAGGGAGTCGGTTATTATCGTCTCCAGTTGATTAGCGCTGTTTTAACTAAAAGGTTGGGTTTGCCCTTGGCTACTCAGGACATTTACGTTAACGTGGTTGGGGGATTAAAAATCCAAGAGCCGGCCGCTGATCTAGGCATTGCTTTAGCCATAATTTCCTCTTTTAAAAACATTCCCCTTGATCCGAAAACGGCTGTTTTTGGCGAAATTGGACTTTTGGGCGAGATCAGAAAGGTGGGCCAGGCTGAACAAAGGAGAAGAGAAGCTAAAAGGTTGGGCTTTACGAAGATTATTTCTCCGGAAACAGCCACCTCAATTAATCAAATTGTCAAAACTCTTCTAAAGTAGACTGATCCCTTTTCCCAAGTTATCCACAATAACCATTTTTTTCTTAAGAACCGCTATTTCCGTGCCTATATTATTAATAGTATATTTTATAGGTCTACCGATTTTTATTATTAGTCTTTCTATAGGCTTGACAAGCTAATGGAAATGTGATAAAAGTTGAAACAGCTTAACATAACCTTAAAAAGAAAGAGCATTACTATCGCTGGACAGGTCCACGAATAGTAATGCCCTTAATAGCGGTTTACAAGTTAGGACAGGTAACTTGTCGACCTATCAGACAGACTAGCACAAGAAATTTTTCTTGTCAAGAGATCTTATAAGTCTAATAAGCTTAAAGAAAGGCTTTAAATGACTGCCTCTCCAGAATCAGGAAAACCTAGAGTGAGTAGAAAATTATTCCTTGTAGGTGCGGTAGGAGGAGCAGCATCTCTTTTGGCGGGCGGAACTGGTTATTGGTTGGGAGGGAGAAGAGAAGAGGAGCCGAATCGCCAAGAGCCTGAAGCAGCACCTTCGGCAACTCTCGATTTGGAAGTTCACTCGCTTCCTGTTCCTGTAGAGCAGCCCCCAGGAACGCTCGCATTAGCCTTGATGCTGAATGCTTCTAGTTTTGCAGGAACAGCGGTTTCCACCGAAACTCCGACTGCCACCTCTACCGCTACACCCAGACCAACTGAAACGGCAACTTCGACGATGATGGCCATTCTTACTCCCACTCCGGATTTAAGACCGAATCTTTGTGCCCCAGGATCCTTTGTTATTCCTCAGACCAGATGGAAAGACCAAGTAAAGGTTGGAGACGTGATTTCTTTTTTTCAAGAACAAACCCCTGCCCGGACTGCTTTATTTGAGTATTTAGAGAACCCAGGCATGGGGAATTACTCGGGGATTAGATTAAGACCAGAAACAGTTAAACCTCTGGATATTCCTCCTGAAGGTGATGACCAGCTAGTCGATTTAGTAAATAATCTACGCTCGCTTTTGATTATGACTGAAGAAGTTTATGGCCAAGCGACTCAAAATCAGTTAAGAATTGAAAACGGCGATTTACAAGCCTTACAGAGCATGCTTTACCGGAAGAGAGAGGAAAATGCTGCCGGACAAATTGTAGTAAAGATTGTCGCTAATCAGCAAGAGATTGAGGTTACAAGACAATTACTTGATGACTGTCATGGGCGCTGGGATGGTTCGCCAATCGCTGTGGTGGAAGGACTTGACGAAGACAGCAGTCGGTTAATTTTTGCTTTTGATGGTTTGTGTGGCAATCTCTTCTTAGCGATAAAACTTCCACCGTCGCCCACGCCTACAGCGACCGCCACCCCACCCCAAGAAAGAGACGGTAACGGAGGGAAGAGACCACCAACAGCAACAGCCCATCCACCCCAGCCACCAGTTAAAAAACCAACAGCGACCGCTGTGCCGCCACAGGGACCAGTTGAACCACCAAAGGAGAATAATTGATGAAACTTAAAAAACTTTTACCACTCGTTTTACTCTCGATCCCTCTTATTCTGGGAGTGGTAAGAATTGCTTTGGCTGATCCCGGAGCCGCCTTTTTATCAGGTAACATTTTTAAGGCTTACAATAACACCAAACAGGATACTCCTTCTTGGGTTGATCCTCTTAACAATGTTGATCCAGGCAACGTGGTTGAGTATCATACCCGAGTCCGAAACGTGGGTGATGAGGCGGCCACCGGAGTTAAGGTCAAAGCTGACCTTCCCGGGAGTTATGGAACTCAGCAAATTGCGACAATTCATTTAACTGCTAATAATGCCAATGAGGTGACTGATACAGCCACAGTTAATCTGACTGGGAGTGCCAAGATTGAATACCTTTCCGGACACGCTCGTTATGTCGATGGTTCGGGCGAGCATTCTCTACCAGAAACAATTACTACGAGTGGGGTAAGTTTGCCCAATCTTGATCCTGGTAACGAATACGAAATCCAAGTGATGTTTAAAGCTTGGGCCAGGCCTGAACCATCACCAACACCCACTCCAACTTGTACGCCTTCGCCCACACCGACACCCACTTGTACACCGACACCGACCTGCACACCTTCACCAACACCCACACCAACAGCAACCCCAACACCGACTTCTACCCCGACGCCGACAATAACCCCAACGCCCACCGAAACACCAACGCCGACGCCAACACCGACACCCTGCTGGTCAAAGTTTAAAATTCATAAATACAACGATGAAAATGGCGATGGCGACCAGGATTCGGGTGAAGATGGGCTTTCCTGGGACTTTGAATACCGGATTAATGGTGGCGACTGGTATGATTACAGCACCCGTTGGTGGCGGAGTGGCTGGGGTGGCGAAGTCGAAGTGGAGTGCGATGATCGGGTAGAGGTTAAAGAAGTGGCTAAAGAAGATTGGGCGCCAACGACCTCAACTAGAGTAGAATTCAATGCGCTTGACAATGAAACCCGGGAAGTCCATTTTGGTAACCGAGAATGGGAAGGACCGACACCCACTCCCTCGCCCCACGAATCTTGGTGTGTTAGTCTTTCCGTTAGCCCGACCAGTGGTGAGGCCCCCTTAGCAGTTGTTTTTAATGGCAGCGGCTACGATTCTGAGGGTGATATCCGAGAATACGAATTTGATTTCGGTGATGGCGAGATCCTCACCCAAAGTGACTCTCGGGTGGAGCATGTTTATCAGGATCCAGGCACTTATTGGGCTTCATTGAAAGTTAAGGATACTCATGATAATTGGCAAAATGGCAGTGATGATTGTCGGCAAGAAATTAGTGTCGGCCGAGAACCTGAAGTTTTAGCGGCCGAAGCACCAGCGGTTCAACCACCGACTGGAGCCAACACGACGTTAACCCTGGGCTTGATTGTGGCTGGTATAGCAGGCTTGCTTTTGCGAGTTTTGCCAATCCTGCTCTAATGGAAAAAAACGGTCTTATTTTTGATGCTTCTTGGCTAGGGAAAGAAGAGAGAGCTTCTTTTTCGGAGCGGGGAGCAGTGTGTAGGGCAGGCGCACTGCTTCCCACTTCGGGGAAGAAGCTTTTTTCTTTTCGCTCCCAATCTTTCCGTTGGCTGGCCAACAGCCTCATTTTAATTTCTTTAGTCGGTCTTTTTCTTACTTTTGGTCCAGTTTTGAGGGTAGAACTTTCTTATCGGGTTAAAAAGGCTTTAGAGAGGCTACCAGAGGCTCAACGAACTACTTTTGGCGATCTCTTAAAATTACCGGCTCCCAATCAGGCTTTAGCGGCTCCGAATGCCTCTTTTTCCCTGGTGATTCCCGAAATTGAGGCCCGAGCCCCGATTTTGGCCAATGTTGATGCCGGCAATCCAGGCGAATTCAATCAGGCTCTTTCTCAAGGAGTGGCTCATGCTAAAGGAACTTACTTTCCGGGAATGGGGGAGATAATTTATCTTTTTGCCCACTCAACCGATTCACCTTTTAATATTGCCCGCTATAATGCGGTTTTCTTCCTTTTACGAGAACTCGAGCCTGGAGACGAAATCATTGTTTTTTTTCAAGGAAAGAGGTTTGCTTATCGAGTGGCTGAAAAAATGATTACCGCCGCTAATAACACCCGTTTTTTTGAGCCTCAAGGAGAAGAAATTCTTGTTCTCCAGACCTGTTGGCCGCCAGGAACAACCTTAAGACGCCTTTTAGTCTTAGCCAAACCCGCTGGATAACCTCTTTTCTGTGATATAATTTGAATTAACCTTCATGGTCAAGATTATCTTAGCCACCACTTCTCCTTACCGCCGGGAAGCTTTTAAGTTTCTTGGCTTGAATTTTGTGGTTGAAGAGAGTGGGGTGGAGGAATATTTCAAAGGAAGACCAAAGAGGCCCGAAGCCCTCGTTAAGCAATTAGCCAAACTTAAGGCCGAATCCGTGGCTAAAAATCATTCAAAGGGGATTGTCATTGGTTTTGATTCAGTATGTTGGTTTAAGAACAGAATTTTTGAGAAACCGAAGTCAAGAAAAGAGGCTTTTCAACGCCTAAAATCTCTATCTGGCAAGAACCACCAATTTTATACCGGGATTTATTTGATTGATCTTGCCACTGGCCAAAAACTTTCCAGGGTGGTCAGCACAGACGTCTGGTTTAGAGAGTTAACCGTGAGAGAGATTAACAAATACCTTAATCAAGACCCAAGCTATAAAACTTGTGCTTTAGGCTATGACACTTTGGGACACTATAGTTCATCCTTTGCCCGAAGGATTGAGGGTAGCTATAATAATCTCTTAAGAGGGATTCCCTTAGAGACAATTATTGAGATGCTCAAGGATTTGGGGTATAAAATTTAAATACCTATTGACAAAGGTTAATTTACCTGTTAAACTAATTAGCGAGTTGGAATTTCCCCTTAATTTTTCCGAAAAAGAGCATTATTAATGGGAACCTCAGTCGATTTCCTATTTAAATAGATGTTTTTAGACATAATTGATGATTTTTAATTCATAGTTTAGCTAACTTCTGAAGGTTTTATGCCCAAAGCACCCAAGAAAATTCAAGCTAATTCACCCGCCGGTCCACCCACCAACGACCTTCCTTCAGCTGATGATTTGGCTGAGATTATGGAAGGTAAGAAACCACCCGCCCCTTCTAAGCCGGTTGAGACGAAAAAGGAAGGTAGGCGGTTTGATGGTTTAGTTGACGATCGGGTTATTCCTGATGCCGGCGTCCCCACTCAATTTAAAGAAGGGGTTTTAGATGTGGCTAACGAAGGCCATGGTTATCTGCGACCAAAATTTTCGCCTTCCGATCAGGATGTTTATATTTCCGCCTCTCAAATTCGCCGTTTCTCTCTGCGACCAGGTGACATGGTGGGGGGGCAGGTTCGCGCTCCTAAAGACAACGAAAGATATTTTGGTCTCTTAAAAGTAGAGAAGGTTAACGGTGAACCAATCTCTAAGCTTGGAAGGCGGGCTAACTTTTCTGATTTAGTCCCCATTTATCCAGACGAGCAGATCAAATTAGAAACCGGAAAAGCGCCTTTATCGACCCGGATGATTGATTTAATTTCCCCGATTGGGCGAGGCCAGCGAGGCCTGATTGTTTCCCCTCCTAAGGCGGGTAAAACCTGGCTTTTGAAAGATATTGCCAATGGGGTGACGGCTAACTATAAAAATATTCACCTCATGGCGGTCCTAGTAGGCGAGAGGCCTGAAGAAGTAACTGATATTTCTCGAAGCATCAAAGGCGAGGTGATTGCCTCTAACTTTGATGAGCCGCCGGAGCACCAAACAAGGGTGGCGGAAATCGCTTTAGACAGGGCTAAACGTTTAGTAGAAAGAGGGATAGATGTTTTTATTCTTCTGGATTCTATCACTCGGTTGGCTCGAGCTTATAACCTTTGTATCCCTACTTCGGGGCGGACTTTAACTGGAGGTTTTGATCCAGCCGCTCTTTATCCACCCAAACGATTTTTCGGCGCCGCTCGGAATATTGAGAAAGGTGGCTCCTTGACGATCATTGGCACCTGTTTGGTTGAGACTGGTTCGAAAATGGACGATTTGATTTATGAGGAGTTTAAGGGAACCGGAAACATGGAGCTTCATTTGGTTCGAGTCTTGGCTGAACGCCGAGTTTATCCGGCGATTGATATTCAGCGTTCAGGCACTCGCCAGGAAGAGCTCTTGTATGAGAAAAAAGTTTATCCGAAAATCATTACCATGCGAAAGATGGTTGATATGTTGGGGGCGGATGAACGAACTGAACTTTTTATAGAAAGGTTAGTCAAAACTAAGTCAAACGCGGAGTTTCTAAAGACGCTTAATAAAGGCTAATTTTTCTCCTCCTAGGCTTCGAAATTAATGCTTGTATTCCCTTAGGAGTTATGCTAGGCTAATCCCGTTATGGATAATCTTCCTTTAAGGTCTTTAAAAGAAGACTTAAGGGCCTATTTTTTTTGTCTTGGTCGTTGGTTGGGACAGAAAATTATCAAAGTTTTTGGACGCTTTGAAAAGACTAAGTCGACCTTAGCGGTAAAACTTTACCGTCAAAGGGGCCGCTGGGCGCGACCCTTCATCCATTCGGGAATGGCCCTTTTAATTATTGGCGGAATTACTTTGGGGCCGACCTTGGTGGCCGAGAACTTTCCTGGTTTTGCCGCTGATCCCTGGCAAGAACTTCCTTCTTCTTCAGTTCTTTCTGCAGCCACCGCCGCGGAAATTGAGACAACGACCTTGATTTCCAATAAGCCTCGAGCGGAGATTGTTGAATATCTGGTCCAGCCGGGGGATACGGTTTCCACGATTGCCGAAAAATTTGGCATTTCGACTGATACAATCCGCTGGGAAAACAATTTAGCCACGATTGAGTCAATTAAGCCTGGTCAAACCTTAAGAATTTTACCGGTGACCGGCGTGGCTCATAAAGTTAGCCATGGGGAAACCATTTATTCAATTGCTAAGCGTTATGATGTTGGCCCCCAAGGGGTTGTTGACTGGCCTTATAATTCTTTCGCTAATGATGAGACTTTTGCTCTCGCGGTTGGCCAAGTGCTGATGGTTCCAGACGGAGTGATGCCTAAGGCTCAACCCTGGCAGCCAAGAGAGTACTTAGTCGAAGTGCCCCAAGCAGGAGCAGTTACCGGTACCGGCCAATTCGTTTGGCCAACTGCCGGCAACATTTCCCAAGGCTTTCGTTGGTATCATCAGGGAATTGATATCTCTAATAGATCCGCTCCTGGGATCGTAGCGGCTGATGGCGGAACGGTGGTGACCGCTGGTTGGCCTAGTCCTTGGGCTTACGGTAATCGGGTTTTGATTGATCATGGGAACGGCTTTGCTACTCTTTATGCCCATCTTTCTCGAATTTATGTTTCCGTAGGTCAAAAAGTGGGTCAGGGTGCCGTTATTGGCCAAATGGGATCCACCGGTCGTTCCACCGGGACTCACCTTCACTTTGAAATCAGGAAAGGTGGAGTTGCGGTTAACCCATTAAACTATTTAAGATAAGGTTTGCTAACCGTTATTGAAAGGATAATTGAAGCCGCCTCTCGGCGGTTTTTTAGTGGAGTCGATGGGACTTGTCGTGTCAGAGGCAGATCCGCCTTTGGCGGAAACGCACAACCTCCCCCTCTAAATTTCTGTGGACCCGAGGGGTCTCGAACCCCTGACCTTCTACGTGCCACGCAGACGCTCTACCAACTGAGCTACGGGCCCTGGTGGACTGGGAGGGAGTCGAACCCTCAACCTCTTCGATGCGAGCGAAGCGTTCTACCGCTGAACTACCAGCCCAAACACACTAATATTTTATCATGATTAAAGATTGATTTCCAACCTGTTAAGGAGTGGGAGTAGGGCTTGGGGCAGGACTGATCTCTGGCCCCGCTTCTTCTGGTAATTCAATTGGGGGTTTAACGGCTGATGTTGGCAGAGGTTGCGGTTCGGTGAGCACTTCTTCTGTTTCGGTTGGCGCCTGCTGGGCACTGGGGGTAGCTTCTGGCGGCAGGAGTTTCGCTAATTCATCCAGTTCATTTTTGACTTTTTGATAGTCAGCCGAGTCAATTGGAATTAAACTTGCCGCTGCTTGCATAGATAGATAAGCTTCTTGGTACATTTTTCGCTCTCGATAAGCGGCGGCTAAGTTATAATAGCCATTGGCATAATCCGGCTTGAGATTAACTGAGTTTTCGAACTGTCGGGTGGCGGCTTCATAATCTTGAAGAGTGTAAAAAAGTCCGCCTAAATTGAGGCGAATCCGGGGATTGATCGGATCAGCGGTAATCGCCTGGCGATAGGCAGCAGTGGCCCATTCGTCCGCTCCTTCAGCGAAGTTGATCAAATTACGGTAAATCTGAGCTAAATTTTCCCAATTGGCGGCATCAGAGGGGTTGAGATTGGCGGCAATTTTTGCTTCTCTAATGGCTTGTTGAATAAGCTGGGTGATATTGGTCCGATCTTGATCAGAAAGCTCTCCTTGGCTGGCGATCGAATTAGCCAAAGCAAAGTTCGTTTGTGAGTAAGTCCGGTGAGAGAGAGAGGAATAGGGATTGTAGTTAATCGCCTTGATTTGATAACTATAAACCTGGCCGCCCTGATTTTGAGTAAGGGCATTAAGCGATTTTCTGAAATAGAAATCAGCGGCGTAAGCCCGCCCCCAAACGTAGAAAACCACGATTACTAACCCAGTCACTAGTCCTAACACAATCAGGCTGAGATTTTTTGAGGGTAGAGAAATAACTTCCTCTTTTGCCTGATCAAGAGCCAAAAGAGCTAAAAAGAGGAAGGTTAAGGTTAAGATCAGGAAGTTGGGGGGAAGGAGTAATTGGATTATTAATAAGGTAACCATTCCCATTAAAAGAGCTAAAAAGAGGTGATCGTTCTTTTTTTGGAGATAGGTTTTTAGCCAGACTCGAGCAGTTTTAAGGAGTAAGAGGAAATAGGCACCTAGACTAACAACACCGCCAATTGTTAGCAGCTCCAAAGGTAAATTAGAGGCATTACTAAAACGATTGTTCCAAAATTCATATTCATTAAAAGTCACCGGCCGGAAACGGTTAAAAGCAGAAAGGTAATTGCCTGGCCCGACGCCAAAAAAGGGATTTTGTTTAAAGGCTTCAACGGCAATGGCCCAGCCATCTCGATAGGGAAGAATAGCCAGGCTGTTTTCTTTTCCGGGAAGAATTTGATAAACAGTAAAGCCAAGACCAAGAGCGATTAGGACGGTGGGAATTAAGTATAAAATACTTGACAACCACTCCTCCTGGCCGAATTTTTTAATAAAAAGATTAATGCTTAAAGCGAAACTGACAACTAGGTAGCTGATAAGGATCAAGGGTCCACCGGCAGGAGTGAAGAGGAGATTTTTCAGCCAAGAAACAGAGGTTAGACTTTCGCCAAGGCCAAGGAATTGATAAAGACTAATAAGACCCAGTAAAGAGGCGCTGGCAATGAGAGCCGAGAGCGAAGAGCGAAGAGCCCCTGATTTCGAGTTATTAGTAATCACAAAGTAAAAAGCAGTTAAGGCGAGAATGGTTCCTACCGAAGTTGGGCCCAGGATGGCTTCAACCTTATTCGGTGAAACGATGATGGTAGTCAAGATAAAAGCGAGGGCAAAGATGACAATTGGTAAATCCAAAGAAGTTTTTTTAAAGACCAATCTTTTTTGAACCACCATCTTGATTGCCCAGAGAATTAAAAGGAGACCAACAGCCGAGATTAGAAGTGTTTGTTTATTAAAGGTATAAAACTCCGTCGTTATAGGGAGAAAAAAAACAGGGAGGAGAAAAACTAAAGCGATAATAATCCAGTTAATAATTCGATTAATAACCTTAATCATGGCTGCTTCCTATTTTATTACTAAAAAACTTAGATAGTCAAGCCTCAATTAGCCCTAACTCAATAATTTAGTTAATAATCCACCAGTTGAAGCTAATATCCTGGTCGATCGCTGTGTCAAGACCAACTTTGAACCAGCCTGTTTCTTCATCAGAATGGCCTTTTTTAGCCTTAACAAAGAGAACTTTGTTTTGAGTTTCGCTGGTGGGGGTAACATAAATCATCGTCTTATCTGTAACAAACTGTGATTTAATATTAATTTCCGTTTCACCGGCCAGGAGAACGGTTTGGCCAGCAGTGGCATTGGTTTCAATTTCCGTGGGTGAAGTTTGGGTTACTTCTTCTTCAGCGTTAGCGATCGCTAATTTCTTAAAGGTGCTGGTGCCTGACGCTTCAATTGAGGCAACTATCTCTTCGTCAACGCCCTTAACAATCAGTTTACCGAAGCCGGATTCTTCTCCATCCGCCGCAGGTTTTTGTTGAAGATCAATGGTTAAATCTTGATCGGGTAGGGGAGAGAGAAGATCGGCAAACAAACTGCCTTTGACGGTGACGCTACCTTCCACCGTCATGTTTCCTTCTTGATCAATGACGATCTTGCCGGCCAAAATGTCAATCCCGGCTAAGCCTAGGTTTTGAAGATAAAGAGTCCCGGAAAGAGTGTTAATTGAGTTTTCCGCCAGGGTCATTGTGCCCCCAACATTGAGGGAACCGGCGATTGAGGTGTCGGCCAAAGAGGTGAGGCCAAGAACAGTTAAGTCGTTGGTAATGGTGAGATAATCAGTTGGTTGGATAGCAATATCGCCGGCTAGCTCAGCCTGAGGGGTGGCTTCAAGCGAGGTGTTCAGGATCTGATCAACCAGAGCTTCGATTTCAGAATAGTCCTCTTCTTCAGGTATTTGCGGCTCGAAGTTTTGAGCAATGTTTCGGGCGGACATTGAGGCGGCTATCAATTGACCAAACTTGCTTTCCAGACCGACAATTTCGTCGGCGATCACCTTTTTCGCCCGAACTTCTTCAGCCTCAAGAACACCACCAATTGTGGCATCACCGGTAATCAATAACTGATTGCTAGTGGCTTTGTCAGCGAGAAGTTCTCCGAATTTGCTTTTTGAGGCCGTTAACTGACCGCTGAAGGTGGCATTACCTTGATTGTCAATACTGGCCACGGTTTCTCCTTGTTCATTCTGAATTAATAGCTTGCCAAATTTGCTTTCTGTTGCTTGGATATTGTTGGCGGTTAGTTGATCAGTTTCAACTAGAGGAGTGACTAGTTTTTGGGTTTGGACTTCTTGGCTAGCAATTTTTTCGGTAACAATTTCTTGAGCGTCAATTAAGCCGGCTCGAAGTCCGGCTATTGCTGCCTCGGCAAAAGCACCGACTCGGTCGATAAGGTTCCCACTCGAATCCCTAAGAACATATTCCTCGCCTTCTTTTTGGATATGAAAGTCGCCGGTATCGGTGAGGTAGGCATCGGGATCATACCAGGAGAGGGTAACAAAAACCGATACTTCGCCGCATTGATATTGTGGATGGTCAGGACAAGCCTCACCCATATTTTCATCGAAGGCTTCAAGAGCTTTACCCACAACCCATCCTGATTTAGTGGCTTTCATCCCTATTCCTGGAATTTCACTGGTGGTAATCGGGTCGCCAACTTGAATTGGACCATTAATTGTTGAAACTTTAGTGGGAACAACACCAGAAGTGGCTACTGGCGCTCTTTCATTATTGAGATTGTCAGCCGGATTTTCAGAATAATTGAGGATTTGAGAGGGATTAGTAGAGATAATACCAATTATTTCTTTTTGATAAGGCTGAGTTGATTTGTCAATAGCGCCTAAGTAATTTGAGTGGGGAACAACAATATCACCCGGAGAAATGAACTGATTTAAAGTTTCAAATTCTTCGGCAATATCGCCACCTACCCAGCCTTCAGCCGGTTGAGCCGATTCGGTTTCTCTTGGCGATGGAAGTTTTTTCATTTTTCGCCAGACTGTTCCTGGAGGAATAGTAATTGGTTCCCCTGTTTCCGGACTAATTGGTGGGGTATATTCTTGGGGATCAATTTCATACCAGGTGTAAAAGAGTTGGAGCAAACTTTTTGTTCCCATTTCTTCCATCTCTTCTAACCAAATGGCTTTATCACTTGGATCAATGAAAGCAATTTCGTTGTTGGGTGGCAATTCATAACCAAAGTATTCTTCAAAAGGATGGGGAATCTCTTCCATTGTTCCTCGATGGTTCCAGGGTGGATCAGGAGCGACGGTACCTTGGATCAATTGACCGGTTTCTTTATCCCAGAGGAAATAAATAAAATCCTCAATTAAGTAGCCGTCGAAGTAATAAGGGGGTGAACTTTGGATATAAGTCCAGTAGACGAAACAGGTGCCTGAAGTTACTTCGACACCTACCCGAGCTACGCTGGTGGTGTTTATATTTGATCCAAACTCTATTGCGCAGATGGCTCCAGTGTCTTCCCAGATCCTTGGGTAAAAACAAAACTGCCCGCCCGAATTACAGGCAGTCTGGTTGGAGCTTGTGAGGGCATCCTCTTCTATGGCCGTTTTTAATTCATCTCGGCCAATAGCGCTTGAACCAATATCTCCCTGATCAATGCAATTTGAGCACTCAAAGTCAGTAGCGGTGACCGTGCCGCTAACGTCTAGGGCAGTTGATGGGGCCGTTGTTCCGATTCCCACATTGCCGCCATTTGTAATATGGATTCGTGATTGATTATTGGTCCAAAGTTGCAGCACGCCATCAGAAACTTGGTTGAGTCCTGTGTCGGTGTCGCCAATTGCTAAATCTATGACAGGCGAGCCGCCAAAATTATCTGGATCGATATAAACATCACCCCTTACATTTAGTTTAGCGCTTGGGCCGGTTGTCCCAATTCCTACATTGCCGCCATCCTCAAAAACCAGATTAGCTGTTCCGTCGCCATCTGGATCAAAGACAAACTCGTTGTTGGCAGTATCATATTGAAGCGTAGCATCGGTAGTGTCATCAAAATAGATCGTATTGCCGGTCAAATAGAGATCTTTCCAGTAGTGAGAATCTGCACCTAAATCGTAAGTGTTGTGAGCTGAAGGAATAAGATCGCCAGTCACCTGGATGGCCGATGAAGAAGCTTCGCCAAGATCGAATTGCATTCCATTCGCACCAATAACATCTCCGCCGCTGATGGTGGCGTCTCCGTTTACTTCCAATTCCGTTCCCGGCGTACTCGTCCCAATCCCGACACTCCCGCCGCTAACAATAAAGTCACTCGTGCCGCCTACTTTAACAGCGGTATTCGTAGACGAGGTGAACTGAATGCCGTAATCCGCATAGATTTCCGCCCTATTAATGGTGCTAGAGTTAGGTCGAAAGATGGCCCGCCCGCCCCAAAAACTTAATTCTGAATTCGAACTACCTCTACCTAAAGAAAGATAGTTATCGTCTGATGAATTATCTTGTTGAGAGTAGAGTTTGAGAACAGGACTACTGCTAGAGGCTTGAACTTTAACGACTCTTGTTTCTGTAGCGCCACTTCCTAGTCTGATGTCTCCCAGGACTTGAAGTTCATCACTCGGCGCGGTTGTCCCGATACCGAGATTGCCAGTGATATCCATGTTTCCAGTCACTGTTAGTTGGTTGGCAGGAGCTGTCGTTCCCACTCCCACATTACCAGAGGAGTTAACAAAGATCCCTTCATTCCCTCCAGCAACAATCCGGATGTTGTCCGTACCATAGTAATCAAGATAAGTATCATTGTCTTTGCTACCCAGATAAAGAGTATCTGTTAGATGAAGATCGGTAGTGGTGTAGATATCACCGACAACGTGGAGTTTTTCTGATGGAGTGGTTATGCCGATGCCGACGTTGCCCGAAACCACCAATGAAGGATTTGCGGCCGGATCAAGGTAGTAGTCAGTGCCGATATCGGTAAAACGCTGGGCATTAACATAACTTGAAGCGTCAATAGTGACGCCACCGCTATTAAATCCAGCCGTGCCAGCCACATCCAATTTATAGTTTGGTGCCGTGGTGCCGATGCCGACATTTCCTGAAGTGCTTTGCAGGGCGATATCGGCTGAAGAATCAATGATTAAGTCACCAGTATTGTTGTTGATATAAGAGTTAGTGCCATCATGGTAGAGCTCTAGATCTCGTCCTTCACCCAGAATGATATCCCCACCACCACCTGTTCCTCCAGCAATCCCGTCACCGTCTGCTTCTAGTAGCCAATCACCATCTTCAGCATAGATACCGTAGTTGTTAACTTCCGCACTGTCGACGTCGAGATAGATACCATAGCTTGTTTGCACTCCCGTGCCACCAACTCCTACATCATCAAGGTTGATTCTCAATCCGTAAGCAGTCGTAACGTCGTCAATATCGATATCAACCCCGTAGGCGGTACCGATTGAGCCGCTGCCGACTTCCCGAATTTTTTGATAAAGCCCGTAAGCATTAACAATAGTACCCGTGTTGTTTTGATACATATCGCCATAAAAACCATAGGCACTGTTTATTTGGCCTTCATCATTGGTGACGGAACTGCTGAAACCGCGGGCATTACCAACTGTTCCACCAACATCATTAAGAATACTGCCCTGTACTCCCCTGATGTAATCAGTGGTGCCAGTGGCGAGATTACGAACATAACCATCAATTCCCGTGGCGACGTAGGACGCTTGATCATTTCGAAGTTGGCTATAAAGAGCGGTTGGCGTGGAATTATTCCCATTCTCAGCGACTTGATTATAAGTAAGGTTGTAGAGACCATAGGTAAACCTTGCCCCATTAGCGGTGAAATTAAAAGTAGGGTCCATATAAATCCCATATTGATTGGAGACATCACCGGTAAAAGATTCGTCGATATCAATAATCCGGTCAGTAGCTACTGTTCCATCAGCGCCAAAGGCGGCATGGCCCGCGACATCCAGGTCATCAGAGAGATCAAATTCACCCGGATCATCATCCCAAGAAAGAGACTCGGAAGTACCCGCGTCGAAGTAGATATAATCGTCGTTGTCACTAGCATCAGAACCAACAAGGATATCTCCAGTAACATCTAATTTTTGACCTGGGCTGGAAGTACCAATGCCGACGTTACCGTTATTTTTAATGGTCATTTGGATGCCACTGTTAGTTACTAGTTGCAGGTCATCGTTTGACCAAGTGCCGAATTGGGCTAAACCACCACTTAAATTACTTCCCAATTCAATGTTGCTAGAGGATTTCTGAACAAATCCATAAGCATCACTTTGAACCTGAAGTGGGTAAGCAGGTTGGGTAGTGCCAATTCCCAATGAGCCTCCAGACCACCCTCCCCACCAAGTTCCGTTATCACCAAAGAGGATATCCCCTCCATCCGCATCCAGGTGGAGGTCGCCCGTAACATCCAAAGTAGTAGAGGTGCCATTGGTGTAGTTAATGTCTGCCGCAGAGTAGGAGTGAGTTCCGGACCAAGAGAAACCAGACCCTTCATCCACATTGATGGTTAGGGTGTCCGTAGCCGAGACCGTTGTTCCAATCCCTATTCCTCCAACAAAGGAGGCAGTATTCCCTGAACCAATACTCTCCGCCGTCCCTGAATCTCCAGCCAACATCCAGGCAGAATAATCATCACTGCTATCCTTATCCCAAGAAGAACTATCGATATACTTGACCACCCCTGAATCTACGGTTAGGACTTGATTATTATCTGCTACCGAAGGAACCGAACCAATGATGGCTGAACCGCCGATGTTGACACTGCCATCTACATCCAACTTGTAGGCAGGCCCCGTCGTCCCAATCCCCAGATTCCCGGCATTCCACCCTCCCCAGAAAGTACCATTGTCAGCAAAGAGGATATCCCCACCATCAGCATCAAGGTGGAGATCTCCGGTAACATCCAGGGTAGTTGAAGTTCCATTGGTATAGTTGATGTCAGCGGCTGAGTAGGAATGAGTTCCACTCCAGGCAAATCCATAACTTTGATCCACATTGATAGTTAGAGTATCAGTGGCTGAAGCAGTGGTGGCAATCCCGATTCCTCCAGCAATCGTGGCGGTATTGCCCGCGCCAATGGTTTGGGCTGTGCCTCCATCCCCAGCCAACATCCACGCCCCAAAGTCGTCCGAACTATCCTTATCCCACGAAGAGGTGTCAATGTATTTCACCACCCCTGAATCGGTGGTGAGAACCATATTGTTATCACTGACCGAAGGAACGGACCCAATGATGGCCGAACCGCCAATATTCACACTCCCATCTACATCCAGCTTGTAGGCAGGCCCGGTGGTTCCAATCCCTAAATTGCCCGCATTCCACCCTCCAAACCAAGAGCCCGCATCCCCAAAGAGGATATCTCCACCATCCGCATCCAGGTGGAGATCTCCCGTCACATCCAAGGTGGTGGAGGTAGCATTGGTGTAGTTAATATCTGCCGCTGAGTAGCTGTGTGTTCCGGTCCAGGCAAACCCGTAACTTTGATCTATATTAATCGTAACCGTATCCGTTGCTCCTGCAGTGGTGGCTATTCCTATTCCACCGGCAATCGTGGCTGTTTCTCCTGAACCAATACTTTGAGCCGTTCCTCCATCTCCAGCCAACATCCATGACCCGAAATCATCACTACTATCCTTGTCCCAGCTACTGGTGTCAATGTACTTGACCACCCCTGAATCCACGGTTAACACCTGATTATTATCACTCACCGAAGGTACACTCCCTATAATGGCCGAACCGCCAATATTGACCGAACCATCTACATCCAGCTTGTAGGCAGGATTTGTCGTCCCGATCCCAACATTTGTTCCATCTTCATAAATCAAAGAGTTTCCTAAAGTTGAAGAAGAAATCCATTTAGGTAGATAGTTAGTTGTTCCTGTTCCGCCCACACCTACCGAAGAAACATCCACCCAATCTACCCCGGAACCAGTGGTCGAGAGAATCTGACCATTACTTCCAGCTGAATTATTAACATCATATAAAGCCCCTGTCAGCCTCATATTCCCCGCAATGTGAAGTTTTTGAGAAGGTCCTGTGGTTCCAATCCCTAAATTGCCCGCATTCCACCCTCCAAACCAAGAGCCTGCATCCCCAAAGAGGATATCCCCTCCATCAGCATCCAGGTGAAGGTCAC
>CAZMIZ010000006.1:0-56914 GCA_964566925.1 uncultured Gammaproteobacteria bacterium
TCGTGAGCCATAATTAAGATTGATAGAATAAAAAGAAAAACAATTATCGTGATTAGCATTTTTTTAAACCGTCAGAAGCTCTTTCTCTTTATTCTCTCCCATCTCCTCAACCCTTTTCATAAATTCATCCGTTAATTCTTGCAGTTCTTCTTCCAATCTAAACTTTTCGTCTTCCGAAAGCTCATTGTTTTCCGAAGCCCGCTTGATTTCCGCTCTTATGTCTTGGCGAATCTGGCGAATGGTCACCCGGCCGGCTTCCAATTTTTGATTTAAAAGTTTAACAAACTCTTCACGGCGTTCACCAGTCAACGGCGGAATTTTGATCCGAATAACGTTGCCGTCAATCCGCGGGTTGAGTTTTAGCTCTTTATCTTGGGAAATGCCTCGCTCAATTTCTTTGATGACCGATTGATCAAAAGGGGTAACCACTAGCTGATCTGGTTCCGGGGCACTGATCGTAGCCAACTCAACCAAAGGCATCCGGGTTTCATAGGCTTCCACCGTAATCTTTTCTACCAGTGCTGGTGTGGCCCGGCCAGTTTTCAAAGTTCCCAGCTCACCCACCAAAAACTCAAGCGCCTGCTCCATCCTCTCTCTAATTTGATCTAAATCAATCATCTTCTCTTAAGGCTAATCTAGTGAACTCCCTAACCTGAATATTTTCGCCAGTTTTAGCGCTTAGCTGTTTAATCAGATCAACTACTTCTCTTTTCTCATCCCTAATCCAAGCCTGTTTAAGGAGGCTTTTAATGTCTTTGGGTTTGGTGGCCGCCACCTGCATGGCTAGCTCGTGAGCTAAATCTCTAAAATCCTTGGTTCTGGCAACGAAGTCGGTCTCACAAGCCAAAACTACTAACGCGGCCACGCTGCTGTCGTGATGAGTGTAAGCGCTAATTACACCTTGACCAGTTTCTCGCCCGGCTCTTTTGGAGGCTGTTTTAATTCCCTTCTTCCGCAACCATTCTTCGGCTTTTTTCAGATCACCTTTGGTTTTGGTTAAAGCCTGACGGCAGTCCATCACCCCTGCTTTGGTTTCTTCTCTCAATTTTTTGATCTGATCAACGGTAATTTTAGTCATTTATTTTCCTTTTCCTTTTTGGTTGTTTTCTTTCCTTTCTTTTCCCAAGCCAGCCGCCCCTCTTTAGCGGCTTCACCAATCACGCCGACCACTAATTTGACAGCTCCCACCGCATCATCATTGACCGGTATCACATAGTCTATCAAATCCGGATCAGAATTGGAATCAACCAAAGCCACCACCGGAATGTCTTTTTGGTCGGCTTCCCGAACCGCGGTTTCTTCTTTATTGGTATCAACCACAAAAATAGCGGCCGGTAATTCCTTAAGCCCTACCAAACCGCCGAAGAAACGCTCTAAGCGGATAATCTCTCGATCAATTAAAATGTTTTCTTTTTTAGTGAACTGTTTGTATTCTCCTTTTTCCCGCTTCTCTTTCATCTCCTCCAGCTTGCTAATGCTTTTTTTAATCATCTCCCAGTTGGTAATCGTTCCCCCCAACCAGCGCTCATAAACATAAGGCATGCCGGCTTTTTTGGCCTCTTCTTTAACAATTTCGGCGGCCTGACGTTTGGTGCCCACAAAAACGATCAGGTTCCCTTTAGCGGTGATCTCTTTAACAAAAGCAGCCGCTTTTTCCAAACCTTCTTTGGTTTTCACTAGATCAAAAATATGGACGCCGTTACGTACCCCAAACAGATAGGGTTTCATCTTCGGATTCCAACGTTTGGCCTGGTGGCCAAAATGGGCCCCCGCCTCAAGCAAATCTTTAAGGACAACTTTCGCCATGATTAATAATCCTTTGTTCCGCCATCTGCCAGAAGTCTTCAAGGATTAATGACAGATGTGTGTATTTAAGAATAATTCTACAAGATTTTAGGAAAATAAGCAAGGATTTTACCTTTTCAAAATCTTTAGGTTATTAAGCCACCCTCGGGATGAAGCTTGACTTCCGCCGCCGTTCTTACTGGAGCCGAAGGATCATATCTAGCCATCAATTCAAGCAGCTCTATTCTCGTTTCTTTCTTTATTGCCCGGGGTTCAGTGATTAAGCCGATCAAGGCCATTCGAATCTCTTCTTCTGGATGGCACCAGACCACCTTGGCCATTTCGGTCCTGGCGACCACTGATCCTCGACCTTTTAGATCCCGCAGACAGCTAATTGCCTTCAAGCCGAAACCTTTGCCTATCTCGCCTGAAAAAATAAAAGAGTCAAACAGCCTCTCGCCAATCATATAAAGGCCATAAGTTCGAGCTCCCACCTCTTCTGAAACTTCAACTTTCAAATTAGGAAATCTTGCCGCCAAAACTCGACCCCGATGAAGTACAGGCGCAGCCATCATTTGCCGAATCTCCAAACGCCGACTCGAGTCTAGTTTCGGCTTACTCTTCACCAATCTCGCCCGAGCCGCTTCAGCCGGCTTTTTTGTCTTTGGTTGTGTTCTTAACCAAGACGGTGCCCAATCACTCAATCTTTCTTTCCAACCAGCCATCCACCGCCTCCTTTAAACCTTTAAAGCTGCCAAAGGCAGCTTTTCAATTTCTTATATCACAAAACCACCGACTTTTCAAGCAGATGAAATTTTGATATTATAGGATTATTGTGAATGGAAATCAGAAAGAAGACGGCGTAATAACCGGGGAAGCCCAAAAGGCAGCCATCCGCCAAGCAGCTAAAGAGGAACTTGATGAGGTAGTAAGAAAACATTCCCACCTAACCGGAGAGAAACCAATCGCCATATGGAAAAGCGGTCTTCATGGAGTAGTTTTCGAGGCGTTAGCTAAATATGACCCTCTTATTCCCAATAATGAACAGGAGAATCTTCAACGATTAAATGATTTACTCTTAGGAGCTATCCCAATTCATGGAGGCTTGCTTTATGAGGATCGCAATCAGAACACTCCGCAAATCCCTGATCGGCTTTTAATGAGTTATGACCCTGAAAATCAGGCTGCCACGATTATCGGCGTAGTTGAAGTCAAGATCAATCCCTTAAAGTTAAGAGCTAAATTAAGTAGATTTAAAAAAGATCCCTTGTCTTTGCTTGCGGATCAAATTGAAGAAACCAACAGCTTTCTTTCTGAGAGCGCCAGGGGGCATTACATCTCCCCGCCAGTAAGAAAACTACTCGTCGAGCCTCAAAAAACAATACGACGCTGCCTCGCAATTCCTCGCGGAGATGCTTTGGCTCGAAAAGGACACTATCGTCATTGGGAAATAGTCGAATCAACTTTTTCTCTCGAAGAAGTTAAGGCGATTACTCTAGATCTTTTTATGGCTGAGTCAAGACCTCAGCCCCGCTCGTGATTTCTCTCACTCTTTCCTTGATTGTCTTAATAAACTTTTTATCTTCAATAAAAGGAAGGTTAATTCTTACGTTTTCGAGGGCGCCGTAAATAGCAGCAGTTGCCAGCTCAATGGCACAATGGGCATCAGAGATGGTATTCTTATTGCCCTCTTTGGCGGCAAAAGCGGCCAGTTTCAAAACCTCCAAAGATTTTTGGGCCGTTTGCAAGGGAATTTCGGCCGCCGTTTGGATTGCCTCTTGGCTTTTAGTTTTAAAAACAGCTTGATAGGCTAAGGCATCCTCATCAGCTAAACGGAGAAGTTCGTCTTTTAAATCTTCAGCTTTATCTAAAATGCGTTGAAAATCATCTTCAACCTCTTGATACTTCTCCTTACCAATGGTTAAATTGGCCACCATTGCTACTAAACTAGCGGCGATGGCGCCGGCCACAGCCGAAGCACTCCCCCCACCCGGCACCGGTTTCTTGCTAGCTAAATCATCTAAAAATTGCTTGATCCTTTGATCTTTAATCATGTTTCATCCTCTCTTCTAAAACCTGATCTTTCTTGAATTCAATTAATTGAAGTGCCTTTAGATCGACTCCCTGAAGCGCGGCCCGAGGGATCATTCCGTAGATTTCCGAACCTAAAACTTCAACGCCTCTTTTTTGGGCTTCCTTTTTAATTTTAGCAAAAACAACATCCATGTTCGTTTTCTCAAAATCACAAAGATTCATGGAAACTTGAACAAACCCTTGATCTTTAATTGCAAAACCCATCGCCTTGACTGCCGGGAAGCCGCCATCTTTTTCCCGAATCAGTTTAGCAATTTCTTTAGCTACCTGAACATCCTGGGTATCCAGGTTAACGTTGTAAGCAATCAGAAATTTGCGGGCGCCGATGACCATCGCTCCAGCGGCGGGGTGCATTTTGCTCGGCCCAAAATCAGGCTTCCGATCTGGATTAGTGACAATTTCTTTTTTTAACCCTTCATACTCGCCTTTTCTAACGTTGGCTAAGTTGGCTCGTTCTGGCCGGGTCGCCGCCGCTTCATAAAGATAAACCGGAACCTTTAGCTCCTCGCCAACCTTCTTCCCTAGGCGCTTGGCTAAAGCCACACACTCCTCCATTGAAACATTGGCCACCGGAATAAAGGGAACCACGTCAGTGGCCCCAATGCGGGGATGTTCACCATGATGTTTTTCCATGTCAATTAAGGCCGTTGCTTTTTTGATCATTCCCCAAACCGCCTGGAGAACCGCTTCCGGTTCACCCACTAAAGTTACTAAAGAGCGGTGATGATCTTTATCCCATTCAACATCAAGGACTTTAACTTTCTCCCGCCCCCGAGCGACATCGGCAATGGCTTTAATAACCTTTTGTTTTCTCCCTTCGGAGAAATTTGGTACGCATTCAACCAGTTTATCCATTTGGGAAATATTATAACAGAAAGCTTTTTACCCCCGATAGACCTGATGACATTTGGCACAAACCGGAAAATATTCAGCTTCTTTGGTGGAGGCAATTTTGCCGGTTTTGCCGCTTACCCGTTCTGTATGGCTGGCTTTTTTTCCGCACTTCACGCAAATAGCAAAAAGTTCAATTTTTTCATCCGCCTTTTTAAAAAGATCCAGCGTCACTCCAAACGGCTTTTTGGTGTAGTCATATAAAAGGCCGGTGGCGTAGACATCAATTCCTTTAGCTAAAAGTTCGGCCACTAGCTTCTTGGCCTTGTCTTTGGGGAAAAAATTGATATTGTCAATAATCACTTTCATCTCGTCAGTAAAAATATATTTTAAAATCCGCTCCGGCTGATCAGGGTCAATAAAAATCACCGGGAGGGAACGTTCATCATGAGAGTTAGTGTGGCCCATACCGCCGCTACCGGCTACCTCTGCTTTAAAACAGAGAACGGGGTAACCCAGTCTGGTTAAAACCCGAAAGAGGGTCAAAGCCTTGTTGGTTTTACCAGCAAACATGGGGCCGGCGATAACCGTCAATCTACCTTTTTTCTTTCTGCCCATTTGCCTCCATTTTATTTCCCTAGAAATTCTTTTTCAACCACCAGCTTGACTTGTTCAAAAACTTCCTCTATTGGCTTTGAAGCGTCAATGGTAACCACGTTAGGAATCTCTTTTAAAAGTCTCTTATATCGAGCTCGCTTCTCTCTTAAAAGTTTTAGCTTTTCAAATTTACCATATTCCTCCCCGGTCTCTTGATGGCGCTTTCGGACTCGCGCCAGGGCCACTTCAGGCTTGAGGTCAAAGAAAAAGACTTTATCAGGCGTCGGTCGGAACCAAGAAAACAAAAAATTAACTAGGGCTACCTCTTCTTCGGTTTTAGCCTGATAAACCAAAGCCGAAAGATAACAACGGAGACTGATTATCCAGCGGCCTTTTTTTAGGACTGGCAGGATAAACCGCTGGATGTAATCCAGTCGATCTCCAGCTAGTAAAAAAGCCTCAACCATTGACCCAATTGGTTCTTTTCGCCATTGTTTTATCGTTTCTTTCCACCTAAGACTAGGGTGAAAAATGATTTCAGCTCTTTTACCTTTCTTTACTAAAAATTTTTTAAGCAACTTGGCAATCGTTTCTTTGCCTGTCCCCGAAGTACCCTCAAAAGCAAAATAATTGCCTGAGAAAACAGGCCAATTCCTGTTCCCCCGATCAAGTAAGCTCAAATAAAGCGGAATCAGCGGATATTGGTTTTGGGCAATCTGGCGGCTTTGGCGAAACTCCAAACCCTTAACCCGATCTTTCATCTTCTTTAGCCTCACAAAAGCCTTGGTCAGACTTTCCCCTGCTTCGGCTGTATAAAAAAAGGAACGCAAGATGCCTTTGGCACCAAAACCGTCTAAAAAATCCGCATCTTTTAAAATTTTCGCTTCTAAAACTTGAGGTGAATGTTTAGGTTCATCGTGTTCAGCAATGATATGACAAACTTTTTCAATTTCTTCCTTTTTGAAGCCCGCCTTTCTTAAAATCGGTTTAGCGAAACTAATCGATTCCCTTCTCGTGGCTTCGCCGTGAAGTTCCGGCTTTTTTCTACCTAAGTCATGGAGGAGGGCCGCGGCGATTAAAATTTCTTTATCGCCACCATGGGTCTTAGCTAAAAAAAGACAGTTTTCCGCCACACCAATAAGGTGATTAAGATCATGGGTGGGGCTTAGTTTTTCTCTTTTCAGCTGGGCAAGAAGAGCTTTGATTCTTTCTTTCTGAAAATTTTTATCAGTCATTTTTTTGGATTTCCTTCAGCTCGGCAGGCAAATTACGAATGTCTTTGATGATTCTCCCTAAGGGATGGTTCTTAACATACTCTTCACTCCAGGGAGGAACATAAGGGGTTTTAAAGAGGAAAAAAGGAAAACCCATCATCAACGGCACGGAGCCAACTAAAGAAAAAATATCGCCGACCGTCACCAGTCTGGCACCATCGTTGGCCTGATCTAGGAGAGCTCGGTAATAAACTGGCCGCCTCAAATCAACCTTAAACTCCCCATTAACCGGCAAAGTCTGAATCTTGCCAAGGTCAGGGTGGTTAAAATAATAATCCCAGCTGGCATCCATATGGTATTGGCGGGTATCGCCCAGGATATCAATCTTGTATTTGAATCCTTTCTTATCGTCTCCTTCTTCGGTAATCCCGATAGTTTCTAGGTTTTTCTTGACCTTGTCAGTTTTAGAATTGGTCAAAACAATCGGCTGGATTTGGGGATGACCAATCATTTCAATCAAAGTTTCTTTGGCTCCTTCTCGAAAACTAGGCTCAAGAAAAGCGGTGTTCTTATGGAAAAGATAGTTGGTGCATTCGGCGACCGGATCATATTCTCGACCACCAAAAGCAGCTTTTACTCGTTCTTGATAAAAACCGTTGCTAGAAAGCATTTCTTGGATGGTGGTCGTGTTTAGGGTAAAAGCGCCTTCATAACTGTAAGCCGCCGGCAGGCCGTTAACTTTCCAGAGATATTTTTGGGGTTCGGCCATAATTTTTTTCTGGGTCGCCCAATAATCTCTTTTAACCCGAGCCCTGGGAATGCCTAAAATTTCTTTGGCCAAAACATCAATCGCTTTCTCAATCAACTGATTAACTTGATCTTCCTCTCGAGTCAAGGTGCCGTCGTAATCAATAATAACTTTCATCTTTTTCTTTTTTGGAGCCATTTTTTGACCTCGCTAGTTAGATATTCTTTGTCGGTTTTTCTTTTTACATAATTGATCTTTTTGGTATCGATTGTCAAGACAGGAATTTTAGTTTTTCCAATAAAACTTTCACAATTATCAATTAATCGCTGCCAATAATTTTTAGGGGTCTTCAATTCATACTTTCTCCCCCGGGAAGCAATCCTGGGCAACAGTTGGTCAAGACCAACCTGAAGGTAAATTAAAAGGTCGGGAACGGGCAGATCTTCAAGCAGGCTTTGGTAAATCATCTCATAAAGATCCCATTCTCTATCCTTAAGTCTGGCTTTAGCAAAAACCAGAGCGTCTTGAAAGATGGGCGGCTCGTGAATAACTCCCTTTTTCACCAGCAAGGGAGTAATTTTTTTCATCTGCTTGGTCTTTTGGATCAAGAAAAAAACCTGAGAATGAAAACTCCACCGCTTCATATCTTGATAGGAATCAGCTAAGAAGGGGTTGTTTTCAAACTCTTCCTCAAAAATTCGGAAGCCAAGCTCTTTTCCTAAAATCCGCGCCACCGTCGTCTTACCCGCTCCAACCGGCCCCATGATAGTAATGTAAGGATGTTTTTTCTTGACCATAGTTACGCCCGCTCTTTGTTAATCCCAGGTTGCCCTTCTTTGGCAAGATGGGCAGATAAGATTTGCGAGGCAACGGCTTCTACGTTTCGCCTGAAGACATCGAAGCATTCGGTCCCGTTTTCGATGATGTAAGTCGGCACCCCCATCTCCTTTAATCCAGGCAATAGCCTACCCATAAAATCGCTACCACCAAAGAGGGTTTCCATTGCCAAAGGAGGAACAAAAAAGGAAACTTCTCCAAGCTGGGACCGAGGGTTTTCTTTGCGCTTCTCATTCCAAGCAAAACGTAAATGCCGAGGCGTCCGAACATAAACCATCACCGATCTCTGCCAAATTCCTCTAGGGACAAGGTTGTCTTCCAATAATCTTCCAAAGCTCAAGTCAAGTTCTGGATAACGACTGCCAATACCCCTAGCTACTTCAATGAGATTTATTTGTCTTTCTTTTGCTAGAGGGACTTGGGCCACCCAACGACGAACGGCTTCATCAAGGGGATATTGGTGGGTGATACAGAAAGCTGGATTGCCTTCGTTTTCAAGAGGCCGAACATGCCAATTTCTCTCCTTATCTTCTTCGACTATACTCACCAGGGTCTCACCGTCACTTATCAGCTGACAGATAAAACCCTTCCGTCCCATTAGCTCTCTGGTAATTGACCGAGCAGCTGTCTTGCCTCCGCCGGCGACCCCGGCGAAGATAATAATGTCTCTCATTTTACTTTAAACTGCTTCCTAGCCTCGGGCCATTTATCCTTGTAGATATGCATGGAAACCGAGAAATGGGTATAGGTGCCGGTTTTGACCCCAATCCCATCAGCCAGGTATTTTTGGAGGGCAGTGAAAGCAAAAGCATTGCCTGGCCAGGCATTATATAAATCGTTCGTTTTCATCACCACAAACAGGTGAAGTCGCTTATCCACCAATTGGGGGTAAGCCAAGACGAGACAAGGAGAAGAAGTTTCCTCCCGTCGAGGCCCAAATTTCATCAGGTCCCGGTAGGGAATCCAGGTGTGCATCACCACCGTTCGCCGGGTTGGGTCTTTTTTCAAAGTCTTGATGGCCGCCTCCACCTGATCAATTCGCCTAACCACACATTTTTCGTCGGCCACAATCTTTTTAACCTGGAGCGTCAATTCTTTTTCGTCCGCCGAAACCGCTGGCAACCAAGCCCGAACCTTACAATCTGGATAACAACGAAGGCGCGAATGATAGGTGTATTCAAACTCTTTTTCTTTTTCTGGATCAGGATAGCCGTTAATTAGGGTTTCAGCGTATTCCTCCACTGTCTCTCTAGAATCGTCAGCCAGTTTTGAAAGCCGAGGTTCTTTAAAAGGATCGCTTACTTTAATGATCATCGGCAGGTCTAAAGTGGCAATCTGGTACTCGGGGGCCTGAACATATCTCTTGTGGCCCTTTTTGAGCACCAATTTGCAAGCCTTTTCCCAGACCTGACCCAAAGTCTTAGCTTCAACGAGAGTGGTGTCGTACATCTATCTTTCGCCGGTGAAGCGCCAACCTCGCTTCTTTAAAATTATCTGGGGGTAGCCTATCCGAACAAAGTTGCGCTTGTCAATCCCCAATTGGGAGAAAATTTGCATAATTTTTTGTTGAGCTTCTTTACCCTTCTCTTTTCCGGTAATGATCTCCATTTCAATAAAATCTCCTAATCCTTTAATTTGGTCAAGACAAAAAACAATTTTCCCTAACTTCCCTGGGATTCTTTTTTTCTCAAGGATTAACGCCAACCCAAAACCCATGGCTTCGATTAACCTTCTTGCTTCTTGGGGGCTATCAATCCCAAATTCATACTCCACCCAAACACCCTTTCTTTCAGTCAAACCCTTGTAAGCCAGAAAATGCTTGCCGTTCTCACTCCGGATTCTTAAAAGATAGTCACCCGACTTTTGTGATTTTGTCTTAATCGCTTCTCTGTGGTAAAACAACCAGTCTTTCTGGTTTAAAACCGAGCCGAATTGAGCCCTCATGGCTTTCAGCTTTCGCCTCAGGGTGGAAAGATTTTTAACTTTAGCCTTGACCTCTACTTCCATTTTAATTAAGAAGATTCTGGTTCTCTTAGATCTCTTTCTATTAGCGACAAAAGCATTTGTCGATGCCTCTTTGGATAGTCATTTTTTGCCTCCCCAGGTCTCTTTTCTAAGTTTTGAACGAAATTATCTATTTGGTCCGGCGTCATTTCTGCCCCGATCTTTCTCGACCAGGCTACCGGAAGCTTCACCCCTCTCTGTTCAGACCACTCAATTGCCAAATCCCCTGAAATAAATTCCAAAAACGCTCTTAAATAATCTTCCTCTTCCACCTTCTCCTTTGTTTTGGGGAATCTTAACTTCCTTATAAGTTCATTCACCCGTTTAAAAATGAACCTTTCGGAAGAAAAAATGCGCCTAATTGATACATCCTTCTCTCTCGCTAATAAATGACTGGGGTAAGTATGGGCTCCCCCCATGATAACGACTATCCTTCGCCTGGCCTGTTCTTCTTCAGAACCTGAGAAGATCCTATCCTTAATTTGGTCTACCATTACGGTCTCCCGCGCTTCGACTTCTTGTACCGTCGCTTGAATCCAGTCTTTAAATAGGCGATACGCTTTCTTAATCTGACCAGCCTCTTTGACAGTCGATAGCCGCTCCTCTAACTGCTCTATCCGTTTTCCAAAAGTTTTCGTAACAGGTTCCTCTTCACTAACATCAATTAGAAAAAATTTTTTACCTGTTCCTCCGATTTTCCTAATCAGCGCCTTAATTATGTCTGGCTCTAAAGGTAATAAATCTGATAACCCCACTGTTGTAGAATGGGCTTTATCTGCGTCATAAGGGGTGTCTGAGAGTTCATTTATCCGCTTTTCAATTTTTCTTCTCTCTTCGTTGGATAACCCCATCGCTTCCACTAGAATCGTATCCCCTTCTTTTAAGGCGATTTCTGCCGATCTAAAAACGTTTTTACTATGCCTCACAAAAATGAAAGTACAGGGTGCTTTAGGGTTCTCTATTTGCTCAGTAGCAACGTCGGGGGGCTCTGTTTTTCCTGGTTTTTCTAAGTTCGTTTCGCCACTCATTTTTAATCAAAAAAGCCGAATTCGTCGTCGGCTTGCTTCTTCTTTTTTTTCAAAACTACCGGTTCGTCTTGAACATAATCAAGGCCATTTTTTAAACAAACCTCTGCCTTAGCTAGTTCTCGGCCTAAATAAGCGGCATGGTCTTTAGCCTCCTTAAAATCACCAATCAGTTTCTTATTAATAATAGTATCGGTGATCTCATGGGCTGTTTGGCCGGCAATTTTTAAATCCATTTCAAAATTAGAATTGTAGTGAGCAGCAATAATTAATTTCTTCTTTTTATCAATTGTAATCTGGAACGAGCCTTTCGGATCAGTCATATATTGAGCGTCAACTTTCTTGGCTCTCACCATTTTTATTTTTCGTTTTTTAATCTTAACGACTTTCAATCGCTTGCCGGTAAATTTACCTGGTTTTTTGCGCCAAAGTTCCTCAATCTTAAACTGGATTTTTTGACTATTGGTTTCGCCTCGCAAATCGACCACTAAAATCTGTTTTCTAAACCTTTCAATTTCCTCAAGGGTTAGATGTTTTAAAAGAGGAATTGAGCCTTTGGAGCCAACCACCCTCATTTCTTTATCCACCCCATTCTTGGCTAAAGCTAGAAGAGTTTGGCCAACCGCATGGCCTTTAGAAACTTTACCGCAAACAATCAAAAACCGAATATTGGGATTGGCGATTAAATTCTTAACAATCCGCTCCACCCCCACGTTTTCGGTCACGCATTTCCCAATCACCGCTATCTTTTCCAGGTCAACCTTAATCCCGGAAATAGTGGCTTCAGTACAAACCGCCACCGGAGAATGAGAATTGCCCAACCGATAACGTCCCACCTCAACTGGCCAACTACCCGCCTTTTTTGCCATCTTTCTTTAAAAACTTAATTAAACTTTAAAAACTTTTCTCTCTTTAAACTCGCGCCGCTTTCCCTTATTCCACCATTTCACCGGCCGAAAATAGCCGACGATCCGCGAATAGACCTCCGTCTCTCGACCACAAGTTGGGCAGCGTTCCTGCTTACCTTTTAACCGGCCATGGTCAGCACAGATGCTAAAGGTAGGCGTAACCGTAAAATAAGGCAGTTTGGTATTCTCGGCAATCTTCTTGACCAATTTTTTTGTCGTTAGGTAACTGGGCATCTCTTCCCCTAAAAAGCAATGGAAAACGGTGCCGCCGGTATAAAGCGACTGGACTTCGCTTTGATGAAGTAAGGCCTCCCAAAGATCATCAGTGGCGTCCACTGGTAACTGAGTGGAGTTGGTTAAATAAGGCGCCTTTTTGGTCCCCGCGGTCACCACCCCCGGGCAAAACTGCTGATCTAAAAGGGCCAATCGATAGGTAGTTGATTCACCAGGAGTCGCCTCAAGATTATAAAGATGGCCTGTTTCTTTTTGGAATTTAATCAACTTATCGCGCATAAATTTCAAAACCTTAATGATAAACGCTTTTCCTTTTGGCTGATCAATCCCCACCCCTAGAAGATTAAGGCAGGCTTCATGGCCCCCGATAATCCCCATGGTGGAAAAATAATTTCTGAAAGTGCCCAAATAAGCTTTGGTATAAGGCATTAAGCCTTTCTTGAGATTGGCGGTAATCTTTCCTCTCTTAATCTCCAAAGATTCCTTGGCCAATTCCATGTATTTTTCTAACAACTCAAAGAAACGTTTTTCCGTCTTTGCCTTAAAAGCAAGTCGGTTAAGATTAATAGTCACGTTGCCAATCGACCCAGTCGAATCACCCTTACCCCAAAGATTGCCTGGCTGTTGCATCAGCTGTTGCAGGTTTAAGTGCAGACGGCAACACATCGCCCGGATAGATCGAGGATCAAGATTGCTACCAATATAATTTTGAAAGTAGGGTAAACCATACTTGGCGGTTAATTGAAACAAAAGTCGGGCATTTTCAGAATCCCAATCAAAATCAGGAGTCAGATTGTAGGTGGGAATGGGAAAGGTAAAAAGTCTCCCTTTATCGTCACCCTCAAGCATGATTTCCAAGAAGGCTCGGTTAATCAGGTCCATTTCTTTCTGAAAGTCAGCATATTTTTTCTTTTGGGGCTTGCCGCCAATAATCGCCGGTTCTTTAGCTAAATCTTGGGGAACCACCCAATCAAAGGTGAGATTGGTAAAAGGCATCTCAAATCCCCATTTACTAGGAACGTTAAGAGAAAAAACGAGCCGCTGGATGTTCTGCTTAACTTTTTCGTAACCTAGCTTATCTTCGGCCACAAAAGGCGCCAGTAAAGTGTCCACCGAAGAGAAAGCTTGAGCCCCAGCAAATTCATTGTAGGTTGCTCTTAAAAAATTAATCATGTGAATGATGGCGGCATCAAAGTGCCTGGCCGGTCCGGAATCCATCTGCCCAGGAACATGCCCGAAACCCATTAACAAAAGATTTTTGAGTGACCAGCCAGCACAATAACCAGTTAAACCGTGGGTTAAGTCGTGGATATGGAAACAGCCTTCCTCATGAGCTTTTTTAATTTTTGGGGGGTAAACTTCATTTAAAGTATAGTTAGCCACAACTGCCCCGGCGGTGTGAAGAACTAGACCGGAAAAGGAATAATTCGAATTACTATTAGCTTTTGTTTTCCAGCCATTTTCAGTAAGGTAATCTTCAACTACCTTTTTAACGTTAAGCAATTTCCCGTCTTCCATGATCGATGATTATTTTTCCTTTGATGAATTACCACGGACAGTAGCCGTGGTCTCTGTGTCCAAAATAGCATCCAAATGAAAGCTTGGTCAACTGGTAAAAACTGGATCAAAGCAAACCTTTTTCACTTTGGCTTTCGCCAAGAAGCCCAGTTGCACTTCGGCCAGTTGGAGCAACCGTAAAACTGCCTTCCCTTCTTGGTTTTCTTAATCACCACGTCGCCCCCGCATTTCGGACATTTGACGCCTTCCAGTTTGGGGGTATAAGGGGCAGTGTAATCACATTCCGGAAATCGAGAACAAGATAGAAATTTACCAAATCTCCCAACTCGGATAACTAATTTACCCTTTTTACATTTCGGACAATTTTCCTCGGTCACCTCAGTCGGCACTTGAACCCTTTCCGCTACTGCCGTTACCCCGGATATCTTCTCGTCAAAGGGTTGATAAAAATCCCGAATGACCGGCACCCATTTTACTTCGCCGCGGGCAACGGCGTCTAATTTGTCCTCCATCTGGGCGGTGAACTCATAATTGACAATGTCTGGAAAATATTCAACCAGAAAATCATTTACCGTTATTCCGAGGGGGGTCGGCTGAAAGCGTCCCTCAACTTTCTCGACATACTGCCGTCCCTGAATGGTCGAAACAATGGGTGCATAAGTCGATGGCCGGCCAATACCGCGCTCTTCAAGAGCTTTAATCAGCGTTGCTTCCGAGTATCTCGGCGGCGGTTGGGTAAACTTTTGCTCGGAATTAATTTTAATCAGGTCCAACTCGTCGCCTTTTTCCAGCTCGGGCATCGCTTCTTCTTTGTTTTGGACCCCACCGTAAATCTTTAGCCAACCATCAAACTTAATTACTTTTCCTTCAGCCATTAAAAGATAAATGTTCTTCTTACCAGCGGCTTGAACTAAAACCTTGGTTTGATCCCAAATAGCCGCTTTCATCTGGGAAACAATGGCTCTTTTCCAAATTAAATCATAAAGTTTTTCTTCGTCTCTTGTCCGATGTTTGACGCTTGATGTTTGCTTGGTCGGATCAGTCGGTCTGATTGCCTCGTGAGCCTCTTGAGCTACCTTTGACTTGGTTTTATAAAACAGGGGATTCTCCGGGAGATACGGATTACCAAAAGTAGTCTTGATATATTGGCGAATCATCTCGATGGCTTCTTGAGACAGGACAACCGAGTCTGTCCGGTGATAAGTAATTAAGCCCTTCTCATATAAAGATTGGGCGACACGCATGGTTCTTTTACTAGAAAAGCGGAGAGTTGAAGCCGCTCTCTGTTGAAGGGTTGAGGTGGTAAAAGGAGGTGATGGCCTCTGCTTAACTTCCTTCTTCTTCACTTCGCCTACTTCATAACCAGCCTTTTTGAGTTCGGTGACAATCTCTTTGGCGGTTACCTCGTCTTCCACTTTAGCTTTCTGGCCGTTGATTTTTGCCAACTTGGCGAAAAAGCTCGGGACATCCGGCCGCTTCCCCCCCAGATGGCGCCTTAATTCGGTAATAATCTCCCAATATTCCTCGGGAACAAATTTCTCAATCTCTCTTTCTCGATCAACAATGAGACGAACCGCTACTGACTGAACTCGGCCTGCCGAAAGGCCGCGCCGAATCTTCCGCCAGAGGAGGGGCGAAAGTTTATAACCTACCAATCGGTCCAAAATCCGTCGGGCTTGTTGGGCATCGACTAATTGAAGATTGATTTTGCCAGGTTGAGCCAGGGCTTTTTCAATCGCCGACTTAGTAATTTCATGGAAGACGATTCGGGCAAGATGATCCTCTTTTTTGCCTAATATCGTGGCCACGTGATAAGCAATCGCTTCTCCCTCCCGATCCGGGTCGGTGGCCAGATAAATCTTCTTGGCCGCTTTAGCCGCTTTTTTCAGCTCACTGACTACCTCTTTCTTCCCGGCCACCAATAAATAATCTGGCTTAAAATCGTGCTCGACATCCACGCCGAGCTTCTTCTTAGGTAGATCCCGGATATGTCCCATGGTGGAAGTAATCCGGTAATCGTTGCCCAAGAATCGAGTTAAGGTTTTGGCCTTAGTTGGTGATTCAACGATGATTAAATCCATAATTTAGTAAAGACAGTAACTCAGTAATTCAGTAACTCAGTAAAGTCAGTAACCCAGTAACTCAGTAAAGTCAGTGACTATTTAAATCTACTAACTATCGTAGCAAAAATTTTGGTAAATTCCATCGCTTCTTTTCTAAGAGCATTAATTTCCTTCTTTAAATCCGGATTAAGCTCTAAAAGCAATTTTAGCCAATATTCCGTCTCCCTGGATTCTTTTTTGGCAATTTTGATTTTATGAACAAAGTCTTTAGCGCTTTCTGCTTCACAAGCCTCTCGATAGTTGGCCCCGACCGATGTCCCAGATCGAATAAGCTGAACAATCAATGGTTTATTAAGAGAATCTTTGGGAAATCTCTGTACCAATCTAAGTATTTTCTTGGCAAACTCTAAAGTTCTCTCAAGAAGTTTTTGATTGGCTTTCTTTCTGTCAAAGTCCTTCCTCACCATAATTGTCCTTTATTTTCCTTACTCTTCTCTGTTTTTACTGGCTTTACTGGCTTTATTATCTTTACTTATTTATTATATAAACCATTCCGCCTAAGTTTTTTACTTTCCCTTTAATTTCCATTAAACTCATTATACTGGCCACTTGACCAGTTTCAAGTCCTGATTCCCGAACAAGTTGGTCCAAATGTTTTGCTTCGTCCTGAATAAGTGCTAAAAGCCTTTCTTCTTCTGGCGATTCCGGCAAAATTTTTCTTGATTCATATTTTTTAATTCTTGATTCTAAATTTAATCTCTCCAAAATATCATTAACATTAGAGACTAACTTTGCCCCCATCTTGATCAGATCCGCCGGTGCGGCCGACATTTGACTGGTGATCGGCCCCGGAACCGCAAAAACCTCCCGCCCTTGGGCCGCTGCATGAGAGGCGGTAATTTTAGCCCCGCTTCTGGGGGCCCCTTCGGTCACCAAAACACCTAAAGATAAACCGGAAATAATTCTGTTTCTGGCCGGAAAAAGACCTTTGACTGGCGTCATCCCTAAGGGAAATTCGGAAACCACCGCCCCCTGGCCGGAGTTAACAATTTTTTCGACCAATCTTAATCTGCCCACCGGTGAGATGTGGTCCAACCCTGAAGCCAAAACACCAACTGTTCTCCCATCCACAGATAAAGCCATTTCGTGGGCAACGCTGTCAACTCCATAGGCCAAACCAGAAACAATCGTCATTCCCGCCGCCACCAATTCTGAAACTAAAGCTTCGGTTGCCTGACGACCATAACCAGTTATTCTTCTGGTTCCCACCACGGCTAAAGCCAGCTCATCCTCGGGTTTTAACTCTCCTTTTACGTAAAGAACAAATGGTGCATCATCGATCTTTTTAAGGTTCTCTGGGTAACCATTATCCTCTAAAGTTTTTGCCTTAATTTCGTTTTCACGCAACCGAAGAAAATACGAAGAGAAATCAAAGGATTTCCGGAATTTCAAAAAGCTTTCAACTAGGTTCGGACTAAGCCCAGCTTTTAACAGCTGTTTCTTATTCGCCCCCCACGCTTTTTTGGCTGAACCAAAATAATTTCTTAAAAGAGCAAATCTTTTCGGCCCAATCCCCTGGAAAACATTAAACCCCAACCAATAAAGCCTGTCCCGGTCAGATTTTTTTAAGCGCCTTTTCATTTCTATCTGGTAAACCAGGCTTCCATCACCTTTTTGACAATCGGGGCGGCAACATAGGCCCCTTCGCCCCCGGCTTCCACCAAAGCGGTAACCACAATCTCGGGGTCGTCAGCCGGAGCATAAGCGGTTAACCAAGCATGGGTTCGGCCTTCTGGATCAGCAAATTCAGCTGTCCCCGTCTTACAAGCTACCTGAGGCGAGAACTCAAAAAAAGGAAAAGCGGTCCCTCCGGTTGAACAGGCTTCTTTCATTCCTTCCTTAACTAGTTTTAAAGTCTTTTCTTTAAGCTGGAGGTCCTGACAACCACCATTAGTTTCTAGCTTAACTACTTCAGGTGAACACAATTTGCCGTTATTGGCGATCACGCTAGTCATCAGATTGACTTGAAGAGGGGTGGCCAATAAATCTGCTTGGCCGATGGCAAAATGATAGGTATTACCTAAAAACCAAGACTCGCCTTTCGCCCTTTCTTTCCACTCCGGATCGGGCACTAAACCCGCCACTTCTCCAGGGATATCAATCTCGCTTTTTCTTCCCAAACCAAAAGCCCGAGCCCATTCAGCCAATTTCGTGGCCCCCACCCACTCACCCACTTTATAAAAAAAGGTGTCGGTGGAACGCTTAATGGCCTGGACTAAACCAATTGCTCCTTCAGTCCGGCCGTACTGATTAAAATACCAATTTCGATAAACATACTCCCCGATTCTAATTTCACCGGTATCTTCATAAATAGTGTTTTCATCAACCTTTCCTTCTTCGACGCCGGCAACGGCGGTAACGATTTTAAAAGTTGATCCCGGCGGATAGATGCCGCCAATAGCTCGGTTGAACATCGGCAGAGATTCGTCAGTCAAAATCGCTTCGGTAATCTGATTAGGAAGAAAGGAAGGGCCGGAAATCAAAACTAAGACCTGGCCGGTTTTCGCTTCGGTCGCCACCACCGCTCCTTTCTGACCGCCTAAGGCCTGGTAGGCGACCTTAGAAAGTTCACCATCAATCGATAGATGAAGATCTTTTCCGGAAACAGGCTCAAATTTACCAATTTCCCGGATTTTATTATCTTGGCTGTCCACTTCAAAGATTTCCCCGCCATCTTGACCACGCAAAGATTGATCATATTTCTCCTCTACTCCCAGACGTCCCACTAAATCCCCCAATTGGTAGCGGCCAGTTCTAACCTCCTCCTGATTAGCCTCGCCTAAATAACCCAAAACATGAGCCAAAGCCGATCCATAGACATAATCCCGACCGACATCAACCCGCATTCTTTCTAATTCAGCTCCCTCTTCAGCTTCAATCTTTAAAGCCTCTTCCCGAGTGATAACCTGATATTCATCTGCTTCTCCTCCAACCTTTAGGCGGTACAAGGGAACATTTCTCACCAAAGCCTTCCCCTGCCAATCATAAATTACTCCTCGAGGGGCCGGGTCAATTATTCTTTTGATTCGATTGCCTTCGGCAATGGCTCGATTTTTAGCTCCAAAAATAATTTGGAGTTCAAAAAGGCGGCCCATTAAAACCAAGAAGCCAAGAATCAAAATCCCATAGAAAAGATAAAGGCGGTTTTTCTTCATCATTGGTGATCTCAAATCTTGAGTCTAATCCCTCTTTTCTCAAACCCTAAAGAGAAATATTTGATGAGCGGTCTCATTAAGAAAACTAAAAAGGCAAGAATTAGGGCTTCAACCCAGTAAAAATAATGTCTGGTAATCAGCGAATAAAGACTGGCGCTCAAGAAAACAAAGAAAGGTAAAAAAGCCGGATGCAAGGGGTCAAATTTTCTGGAATAAAGATGGAGAATATAGGCGGTAAGCAGAAAAATTAAACTGGAAATTCCCCACGTGGTCCCCCAGGCGCAATCTAACAAAAGACCCGAGACAAAGGCAATAATAATCGTTTCCCGGACAGGCCTGATTGCCGCCCAAATCAAAATCATCAAGAGAACTAAATTCAAAGGTAAAAAGGCACCCTGGAGAAGGGCCAAAAGAAAAATGAGTATCAGAACAAAATAACTTCTCATGGAATGACAACAAAAACAATTCTTAATAATGAATAATCAACTAAGGGGTAAACGGTTGCTTGTTGATAGACGGCCGCGGTTTTGGGTGAAACTTCTCCGACCTGACCAATCACCAAATCTGGCAACCAGCCTTCTTCGCCACTGGTAATCACCAAGTCGCCTTTTTGGATATCTTCATCTTGAAGAACTCGATCAAGAATGATTTTGCCGCCAAACTGGCCGATTAGAAGACCCCGGGCCTGGATACCACTGGAGGCGGGTTTTTTAACCACCACTGGGATTTTGGAATTTGGATCGGTAGGCAGCTGAACTAAACAATCAACCTCTCCCACGGAAATCACCTTCCCTACCAAAATATTTTCTGAAACCACCATCATTCCCTCTTTTATCCCGTCTCTTTTCCCTCGATAAAGGCGCATCTTTTCTGTCCGACCAACAACTTTAGCATCAACAAACTGCCATTGGGGCGACAAAGGCGCACTTAAAAGCCTCCTCAAATGTTCATTTTCTTCAAGACAGGAAGATAACTGATTTTGGTCGATGGCTAATTGGCGCAATTTGCCTTCCAGCTCCACTAATTCTTGGTCGCGTTTGCCGGAGTTAATCACTTGGTTGACTGGCTGATTAATTGATTGGCTGAAAAGATAGAGGGGTCTTTCCAGGGCGATAATCGGTCGCTCAACTATCAGCCGAACCGGTGAAATTAAACGCCGTTGGTCGGCGATAATCAAAAAAAGAGAAACCAAAAAAAGCAAGAAAAAGAAAGGCAGTTCTCCTTTTAATTCTTCTCTGTCCATGCCCTCATTTTACCACACCATTATTTTAAGTGGCCTATCTCTGAAAAGGCGGGAGACAAGTTTCTACGGGGCGATTTCTTGCCAGGTGTAGCTGGCTTGTTGGATTTCAAGCGGTGTGTTAATCCAAAGTTCAGGCGAGAAAATAAAAGTTTCAGCCGGAGTATCTCCATTATCTCCTTCCAGATCTCGTCCAAGACTAAATCCTTCCCAGCCGACAAACATCCCTTTGCCGGTGAAAACATTCGCTGAGGACTCAATCTCAATGGTGCCGTCGGCAATGAGAATACCTTCTAAAGCCGGGTTAACACCCGCATCGGTGACATCGCCCTCAATGGTAATATCCTCGCCAACGATGAAGGCCAAGAAATTATTATTGGTGCCGAGATTAATTCTTTCTTTAATCGTCAAATTGCCAGGAACCAAAATGACCACTTTCTGACCAGAACTGTTGACATTCCAAGAACTCTCAGGAAGACTAAGGTTGCCGTCACCCTCCACTTTGTAAAACCCATCTAGGGCATTCAAATCATCAATAGAAGGATTCTCACTTAAGGATTCTGGAGAGCTAATCAGGTGATCAAAGTAGTCATAGCCATAAGTCAAACCCCCATCAGAAGAGTTAGTCAACCAACCCTCTTCTGAGGCGGAATCATTACCAAAACTACAGCTGGTGCCATAGGAAATCACTCCCGGTGAATCCCCGTCGCCTACAAGAGAACAATGTTCACCGGCGGGGAGAGGGTTAGAAAGAACCCCCTCGGCGTGAACATCACCATCCTTAGTTTGGAACCAAGCCCCAATCGTGCTGGTAAGGCCAATATTAACGGTCTTAACATCACCATCGCCGCTCAAAGTAACCGTGGCATTATTATTATCGTCGCCATCACAATAATAAGGATCGCTATAACCATCAGGGAAGCCGGTCATCATTACCGTAAGAGGCTCCCCAACCGGTAAATCAGTAAACTGGTAGTCCGGATTAGGGGTTTGGGTTCCGTAACCAGCAATTTGAACCGTTCCCCCACTAAGGGTATCGCCATCCAAAGGGCAAGACTCACCTGATCCAGTGATATCATAAACCGTTCCATTAACCGTTCCGGTCGAAGGCTCATTAGGAGTAAAATCAATCGTGTCGGAACAGACCGTACACTCATCGGCTGAACTGGTAATCCCACAAACCTTAATCCAGACCTGCAAACTCCGGCTACCAGTCCCGCTACAGTCTCCTTCTCTTCCCTCACAGATATCCCAATTAAAACCATGAAGGGTATCCTCGTCGTAAGTCGGTGTCCATTCACCTATGTCACCACTACTCCGATCAATTATTTTGGTCCAAGGGCCACTGCTGCTAAGATTGCTTAAAGAAACTCTACCGATCCCCTGGCTAATGTAGCCCGAGCCCAAGCCACCAATCGAGTTATCAACCGCGGCCACCAAATTTGAACTTTCTTCGGTTACCTCTTCTGTTTCATCCCAGGCACCAGTTAAGTAAGTATAGTTTCCCTCTGCCCCTTCTGCTCCGTTAACCTTAATCAGAGTAATCTCGATATTATAAATAAGCATCGAGCCGGTCTCCTCGGTGTGATAAAAATAAAGGGCTTCGGAGGCGGGCCGAAGATAAACTGTTTTTGAACCAGTCCCTCTAACCTCCTTTAAACTATTATATGGGCTTCCAAAAGAGGCACCATGGCGATATAAATTAATTTCAGGCGCCCCATCTAACCTTTTATGATTAAATTCGATCTTAAAAATCAATCTCCCACTAGGAATGTTATTGATAGCTAAAACCGAGCCTGGATAGAGAATGAAAAAATTACCCTCATAATTTAAATATTTCCGATGATCTGGTGGGGGCGGAGGAGGATCGCCGTCATAGGGACAACCCCATTTACCGCTTACCGAACAAGTGGCTTTATACCAATCAAGACCTGATGCCCCGGGACAAGCACCACCTGTTGTCTGATAGTTGGGTCGGCTCGGCACACCGCTAGGCCTAGTCGAGCAGAAACTACCATTACAGGGCCAACCCGGAACTGATTCCCAATCATTCGTTTGGTTAGAAAAACCAAAGTAACAAACCTGTTCGGAAGCTCCTAGGTCAAATGGAATCCAGCCATTTTCAAAAGCCTGCCGGCCGGTTCTGGTGATTAATTCCTCATCCACTAAAACCTGATCAGTTTGATTAGGGTTACTTTCTTGACTGGGAACATAGTTGGCGGTGTTAACCGCAATCCGCTGAGAAAGCCTAATCCCACAATAATCTGGTGGTCGAGGCCCACCGCCTTTATTATGAACTCCAAAATCATTAGCAAAAAAGGTTTCTTTCCCATCAACCGAAAGATTATAAACATCCACCGGTTCTGGTTGGTAATCAAGCTTGGTAATTGTTTCAGGTATTAAGTCTCCTGTCTCATTTTTTACAAAAACCCAATCACCAACCTTTAAATCTTTAACTTCAATAAACGAAGCATCTTCTAAATCCGGCCCAGGAACCTCTACCTCCTGGGCATGAACCGAACCTAATAATGCAAAACAAAGAACCAAGAACAAAGAACCAAGAACAAACGTTTTCAGTCCTACCTGCCCGCCGAAGTCTCGGCGAAGGTGGGAGTTTTTAGTTTTAAGTATTAAGTATTTAGTTAATTCGGGCAGTTTTTTCATTTTATCTTAAAATCTCATTTACTGTCGCCTGCAAATTAGTAATCAATTTATAAGTGAGCGTCTGCGAGAGAATCTCTTTGACTTTATCCAAAACTGTTTCTTGGTTTTTTAGTTTTTCAGTTTCTCCGTCATTCTTAGCTTTAACGGCTAAGAACGGGTGTTCTCCGGTAACTTTGACTTTCTTCCCACTTTCAGTTTCCAATTCATAATAGCCTTCTCTGGTATATTCCAGAATTCCAGAAACCGTATTTTCCTTAATTTCTCCTGTTTCTGGATCAAATGAAGAAACAAGATCACCTTCTTCCAAATCTTTTATTTGGAGTTTTGGAGTTTTGCCTGCCTTGCCGGCGGGCAGGGAGCTTTCGGTATTTACCTCCGTTTCTCCCGTAAAACATCCGCCGCCGCCGCAACACTGACTGTATTCGTTCCCGTCATCATCCGCGCATTCTTGATAACTAACAGTTTTTGTGACACCAGGAGGATTACATAAATCAACGCCGCATTCTTGGCAAGGTTCCCAACCTTCGTCACATAATGACTGTGGACAACCACTCGAAACACTATAACAAGCCAAACAGGTCCCTGGAGGAATCCAGGTATCTCCTGCTAAAACTATTTTAGGCAGAAGAAATAAAGATAAGATTAAAATGAAAAAAAATCCTAAAAATAACTTTTTAAGATTCATCAGGCTCCTCATATCCTCTAATAACTATAATTGGAACAAAACCTTCAAAGCCCCCTATGCTCTCAATTTCGGAAAAAATCATCGAACTAGAAAAATAAGCCCTTACTACATAATCATTGGGAGATAAAAAATCTTCAAGATTATCTCTGGGGTAATTAAAATCATCATAGTAACCACACGGGTTTTGACAGACTAAAAATTCACTTCCTTCCTTAACAGTTAAAATTTTTTCTGAATTATCAAGAAATCTAATCGTTAACTTCTCCCCAGCAATCTTAATAATTTCTCCTGAAATAGTAACCATATTTAAATTTTTATCTAATTTAAAATTATTTTTTTTAAATTCGCGCTCTGTTTCTCTTACCCCTGTTAATCTGGCTAAAAACGGAAAGGAAGAACCTACACGCAGAATACAAATATCAGAAGATAAACAATAAAAAGCCTCAATAAGGATAGTAATGAAAAGAAGCGGGATAATAACTCCAAGCACCAAAAAGAGTAATTTTCTCTTCGTTAAGAACATTTTTAACTTCCCTCTAGTGGCGACAAGCGATATTAATTTCATTAAAACAAACTAAACTACCCTTGTCAACCAATAACCAAGGCCAAAGTAAAATTATGAATTTTCTTCTTCCCAAGCAGCTCTGATAAACAAAACATGATATCTGTTTATCAGGCTCGCGCCCTCCTCTGGCCAAATCTCTTCAGCTAATTCAACCAAATCATAACCTGTAACTTGCCTCTTTTCGCTTCTTGCTAACTCCCGGGCGGCACTAACAAGCTCCCCAAAAAAATCTGGATGGCCTTTTTCAACGGCTGTCTGATTAATCTCCCAGATTGCCCAACCAGCGGAATTAGTCAGGGCTTGGTATCTTTTGAGAGAACTTTCATCATTAAAATCTAGATAAAGGGTTTCATTTCTAAGTTCTTCTAAATTATTTTGTTCCAGTGTTTCTGCTTCCCCGAAAATAAAAGTTGATGGACTAAATTGCTCGCCCATTTTCTCGGCCCACCTTCTTGATCCAACATATTCAGCGATTCCTTCATCAATTATCCGAGAGTAAACCGGAATCCAACTTCCATCCTCAAGTTGGACATTATTCCCGCCATGACAGAGTTCATGAGCTGGATCACCAAAGAATAGACTGCTTTTAATTACTATTCTACACCCACCCCCTTCTGGTTCGCAAAAAACCCCATTAAAGGAAGCTCCTACACCCTCCTGCGGTTCTGTAAGATAAATTATTCTTTCAATTTTATTAATATCAAATCGACAATCCATTTGAACTTCAGGAAGAACAGTGTTAATTTCAAGGGCAACATGCTGAGCTGCTCCCTCCGGAAAATCGTAAGTTTCCATAGAGATAGATTGGCCAGAAAGCTCTAACTTCCAACGTAATCCCTCTCCAAAATTATTATCTATTATCTCCTCTGGAGTAAAACCGCAATCTATTAAAAAATTGCTGGGTGAAACTTCAAAATATTTATGACCCTCTATCTCGGTTATAAGATTGCCTGTTTCTGTATTCAACCCCACTACAGTGGCCCTAATTGAAAAACTTTCAGATTGGCTATCGAAAATCCGCCCTTCCATCCCTTTTCCAACCACCCCGTTATCCCAAGCCCTAATACTGTTCAAGTCAGTTTCATCTACGTCCACTACGCCCTCAGGTAGGGCAATAAGTCTTCCACCGCGCAAAATCATTGGATCAAGACCGTAATAAGGACAATCTGGAGAATTAATATCGCACTCTGTCGATAAAAATTTATTAACCCCCAAGAGCTCATCCTCAGTTACATTAAATCTCTCGGCAATTTGATTTAGATAAAGTGGGCGTTTAAGAAAAAATAGGGTCGGAGCGGTGGAAGAAGGTATTTCGCTTATCTCAGTCCCAGCCACCACTGTTTTTTCGAGAACTGAAGTTTCTTTCTGTGCTTGTTGAATTTCGGTCGGTTGTGGCGTGGCTTCGCTAACAACCATTTGTGGTTCTTGATTAATGGCTTCAATTGTTGCCTCAAACTCCTTCATCTCTCTACTTACTTCTCCCGGAGTCGGAAGAACTTTTGGAGTTGGGCCTAATTCAGAGGCTGAAGTAAAACCCGCCTTAGCGGCTTCTCCAACTTGAAAGGCCAGCAATAAAGCAAGAACAACAGCTGGGGGGGCAATTTTGAGGAACCTTCTTCTTGTTATTGGCTCCCTGAGGTCTAATCCAGTCAATCCGCCCTTAGAAACCCCCACCTCTTCAGGTAATCCTTCCGGAACTTTAGGAGATCCTTGGCCACTTTCCCTCTGTCTCACCACCCCCTTAAGGCTATCTCTCTGAGTTTCTCTTAAAGCTTGTTGATACAATGGCCCACCTAAGCTGCTTTCTTTGCCCATTTTATCTTCCATTTTCGTAAAAAATCCTCCAAACTTTGGAGGATATTAAATTAATCCTGTCTTCTTATTATTTAATTTTTGCCCTAAAATCATCGTGGCAGATTCTTAAACCATTATATCTTTTTAAAGATGCTTAGTCAATTCCTAGGATCTTAAAACCCAAAGGCATGAGGATGAGAGGGAGGATCACGGCTGACCAGACCTGCCAGTAAGTATGGTAACCAAGCTTGATTCGCGACCAGGCCACCGGAAAGATGAAGAGAAACAAAGGCAGATGACGAAAACCGAAAAAGAGATTAATTAAAAGGATTAAGGCGGTTGTTGTCCCCACATGGACGCTAATTTTGGTAATGACCGTTAGGATTGAAAAAAGGTAGGCTAAAAGGTTGAAAATTAAAAGAATGTTAAAAAGGAATTCATTCCCATACATTGAGATTAAAATTAAGCCGGCAAACCAGCAGGCAACCGTAAATAAGTAAAGCCGGTAGCGCTCCTCCTTTTTGGTAATTTCCAAATCAGAAATTTTCCCGGTGCTTAAGGAGTACATAAAAAATCCCACCGGGGCTGCCACTTCAAAAATTAAGAAAACGGCTAGAGCAAATGGCGGAATCCCCGCTGCCAGTCGAGGCTTAAACAAAAGGAGAATGATACCCAGAGGAATCACATAAATCGGGTTGGAAACCGCGGAAACAAATTTGGCTATTTTTAACTTCACCTTAAACCTCCGGTCACCCGGACTTTTTTCAAAAGATCCGGTTCGGCTAAAACCTTGGCGCACCCCCGAACGACAGCGGTCATCGGGTCATCCGCCACCCAAACCGGCATTTTCGTCTCCTCGGCAATTAGTTTATCCAAGCCCGATAGTTGAGAAGCCCCTCCTACCAAAGTAATTCCCCGGGAAACAATGTCTGAAACCAGCTCTGGAGGCGTTTCCTCAATCACTTCGGAAAGCTGATCAACAATTTGGCGAACAATCGGGGCAATCGCCTCCCGAACCTCACCGCTGGCCAGTTTTAAAGATTGAGGCAAGCCTGTTTCTAGCCCCCGCCCGCGAACGACTATCTGTTTTTCTTTTTCGCCTGGGTAAGCACTGCCAATCTCAATTTTGATTTCTTCAGCCGTCACCTCACCTAACAAAAGCGAATATTTAAGCCGGGCAAAGGTCACAATCGCCTGATCCATCTCGTCTCCGGCCACCCGCAAACACCGCTCAATGACAATCCCGCCTAAAGAGATAACGGCAATTTCGGTTGTTCCCCCACCAATGTCTACTAAAAGCATTCCTTGAGGCTCATCAATAGGTAAATCCACCCCAATCGCCGCGGCCATTGGTTCTTCTACTAAATAGGCTTTACGGGCGCCGGCAGAAAGACAAACATCCTGAACCGCCCGGCGTTCAACTTCAGTCACCCCAGTCGGAATGCCAACGGCCACCCGCGGCTTAGGAATCTTGGGAATTAAACCGCCTGATTGATGGGTTTCCTTAATGTAACGGGTCAACATTGCCTCGGCCGCATCAAAATCGGCAATTACCCCATCCCGTAACGGCCGAACCGCTTCAATTGTATTAGGGGTCTTCCCCATCATCTTTTTAGCCTCAGAGCCAATGGCTAAAATTTCCTTAGTTTTTTTATGGCGGGCCACCACTGAAGGCTCTCGAATGACAATCCCTTTGCCACCAACCAAAACTAGGGTATTAGCCGTTCCTAAATCGATCGCCAAATCGTGGGAAAAAAGGCCGAAAATTGAGTCAATAATCATGATGAATAACCTTCAGTTAACGAGGGCAGGAAACCTTGAAGTTAGTATACCATAATACTTATTCTTTTTTGGGAGAAAAACAAACCACTCTTTTCCCATCTTGGGAGATCCATGAAGAGGCCAGGGGTAATTTTCGGAGTAATTCTGGATCCCAACCAGTTAGTCGAGCCACTTTCCAAGTGGTTAAACCACTCTTTTTGGTATAGATTTTACCACCAGTTAGATAATCATAAGGATCAAGTTCAGCCAAACCTCTCGCTTCATCTAGGGTGGTTGGGACAAAACTGTTGCGAAAACGGAAATAGCCACTCTCCTTGCCTAAAGCCATGGGGTGAATGATAACAAAATGTTTGTTCCTTAGCAAGGAATCTGTTAAACTGAAAATCGAAAACCTATGGAAAAACTGGAAAATCTAATTGATAAGACTATTGAACGAAGCTTTTGTCTTCTCTTCTTTCTGGTTCCTCTCATTCTCACCCCTTTTAACTACGAGCTCTTCGAATACAATAAAATGCTGCTCGTTTATCTCTTTACCGCCATTATTGTGGCTGCCTGGCTAATCAAGATGATTCTTCAAAAAAGAATTATCTTTACCCGGACTTTTCTGGATCTTCCCTTACTTATTTTCTTAATTTCCCAATTACTTAGTTACTTTTTCTCTATTGACCGCCACACCAGCTTCTGGGGTTATTATTCCCGCTCTCATGGCGGCCTAGCCTCAACTTTTGCCTATCTCTGTCTTTATTGGGCTTTTGTTGCCAACATGGATCTCAAAAAAACACTTTCGGCTCTTCACTTTTCCCTTTTCGCTGGCGGTTTGGTGGCTGGCTACGGAATTCTGGAACATTTTGGCATTGATAAAAACTACTGGGTCCAGGATGTTCAAAACCGAGTTTTTTCAACCCTCGGCCAACCTAACTGGTTAGCCGCCTATTTGGTTGCCCTTCTTCCCTTAACCTGGGCCTTAACCCTTGAAACTCAAAAGAAGAAATCAAAAACCGCTCTTTACTTTTTCCTCTCAGTCCTTTTTTATCTGGCCCTTACTTTTACCAAGTCCCGTTCCGGCTTTTTAGGCTTGAGCGCTGCCTATCTTGTCTTCTGGGGGATGATTTTCCTGCAACGTCTTCTCAGGCGTAAAAAAATCGCCCCTCTTTTGGCGCTGCGCCAAATGCCCAAAACCTTTTTCATTCTCACCGTTGTCATGATTCTTTTAAGCATTATTGCCGGCACTCCCTGGACACCAAAGCTAGAGCACCTCATCCGAAAGCCCCAAGCTAAACAACAAGCCTCCCCGATTCCTGCTGGCGGAACCGAGTCCGGTGAAATCAGGAAAATTGTCTGGCAAGGAGCAATTGATGTCTGGCGCCATTATCCCCTCTTAGGCACCGGTCCAGAAACCTTTGCCTATTCTTATTACAATTTCCGTCCCCGGGAGCATAATGACGTCTCTGAATGGGATTTTCTTTACAACAAGGCCCACAATGAATATCTCAACTTTGCGGCCAACACCGGCACCCTAGGACTTTTGGCCTATTTAGGGGTAATTGGAGGGTTCATCTTTTGGTCGCTTAAAAAAATAATAACGGCAATCAGAGAAAATAAGAAAATTTCTAATTTCCCAAGATTTTATTATTTTAGTCTTGCCCTTTTGGCGGGTTACGCCAGCATCCTAGTCACCAACTTCTTTGGTTTTTCGGTGGTGGTCGTCGGCCTGCTCTTCTTCCTCTACCCTGCGTTCGCTTTCGTGCTCAGTCAGGAAGAAAATAATACAAAGGGCATAGCGCATAGGAACGAAAAAAAATCTTTGGATTGGCCACAAAAAATCTTTACATTTTTCTTTGCGCTGTGCGCTATTTACTTTTTCCTGCGCCTGGCGCAGTTTTGGTATGCCGACACTCTTTTTGCTAAAGGTAAAAAGCTTAATGAGGTCAATCAATATAATCAAGCCTTCGGGGAACTCCAAGCCGCTGTCCAGCTAAATTTTTCTGAACCTTTTTACCATGATGAGTTGGCCCAATCCGCCGCCAGCCTGGCCGTAGCCGCCCACCAGCAAGAGGAAGCTAGTTTAAGCGCGGAATTAACTACCCTGGCGATTTCCGAATCTGATCAAACCTTAAAAATTTCTCCCTGGCATCTGAACTTCTGGAAAAACCGGACTCGGGTCTTCTATACTCTCGCCGAGATCGATGAAAGCTATTATCAGGAGGCGCTTTCTTCTCTCCTCAAAGCCGCGGAAATTGCGCCCACTGATGCCAAAGTCTTCTATAATTTAGCCGTTCTTTATGGCCGGTTGGGCCAAAATCAAACCGCTATCGAGACCCTGGAAAAGACTATCCAATTGAAACCCAATTATGAAGCCGCCCGTTGGGCCCTGGCCCTTTTTTATGAACAAGAAGGAAATTTAGAGAAAGCCAAAGAAGAGTTAAATTATATCTTGGAAAAAATCAATCCCAACAACCAAACAGTCAAAGAGAAACTGGAGGAGCTTTGAAAGAAACACTTTTAGCTAAAAAGCGCCCAGGCAAAAAAGTGGCTTGTTTTACCTGCCAACGGCGCTGTCTCGTCGCTCCTGGTAAATGGGGCTATTGTCAAACCAGAGTTAACAAAAACGGCAAACTTTATTCAGTCATTTATAATCTGGTTTCCTCGGTTAACATTGACCCAATTGAAAAGAAGCCGGTTTTCCATTACCAGCCTGGTTCGCCCTGTCTCTCTCTAGGCACCTACGGCTGCAACTTCCGTTGTAAATTCTGTCAAAACTGGCTTATTTCCCATGTTAACGGCGGTTCATTAAATATCGACAACGAAAAAGCTCTTTCTCCTAAGGAGGCGGTTAAATTGGCCAAGAAATCAAAAGCCTCGGGCATTGCCTGGACCTACAACGAGCCCGCCATTTGGCTGGAATATTCGCTTGAAGGCGCCAAGCTAGCCAAAAAAGAAGGTCTTTATACCTGCTGGGTAACCAACGGCTACGCCACCAAAGAAGCGATTGACGCCATTGCCCCTTATCTTAGTATTTACCGAGTGGATCTCAAAAGCTTTGATGACCGCCTTTATCAAAAACTAAGCAACATTCCTTTGGCGGCTGGCGTTTTTAAAACCCTAAAATATGTTCATGACAAATATCCCCAGATCCACATTGAGTGTATTACCAATGTCGTCCCTACCTGGAATGATAGCGAAGACAATCTCAAGCGGATAGCAAACTGGATTATCAAAAACATTGGCCCTAAAACCCCCTGGCATGTCACCCGCTTTTTTCCTTACGCCGATTTGACTGACGTCCCTCCAACCCCTGAAGAAACCCTTTATCAAGCCCGGAAACTAGGCATGAAAGAAGGATTAGAGTTTGTTTATATCGGCAATATGGCGGTGGACAAAGAGGACGACACCTTTTGCCCGAAATGTAAAAACCTGGCCATCCGCCGCACCGGCTACTCGGTTGAGGTTTTGGGGGTGGACAAGGAAGGAAAATGTGAAGATTGCGGTGAAGATTTGAATATTAAAATGTAAGAAATGAAAACCAAGAAATTCACCATTCTTCACTCCAACGACATGCATGGCGACTTCTTTGCTGAAGACCAACGGGGTAAATTAATCGGTGGCTTAGCTCTCCTTTCCGGCTATATCAATCAAGTCAGAAAAGAGGAAGAAAACGTTCTCTTTGTTATCTCCGGCGACATGCTCCAAGGCTCAATCATTGATTCGGAGTACAAAGGCATCTCCACCATGGAAATTATGAACTATCTGGCTCCAGATGTGGTCTCTACTGGTAACCACGAGTTTGATTATGGCCTCCCCCATCTTCTTTTCCTGGAACGAGTGGCCAACTTCCCAATTGTCAATGCCAATCTTTATATTAAAGGTTATAACAAGCGCTTGATGAAACCTTATCTTATCCTTAGAAAAGCTGGGTTTGATATCCTCTTTACCGGCATTATCACCGAGAAGGTCATGGATAGTATTAACCAAGATGAGCTCATCGGCAGTTTTATTAGCCTAGAGGAAGCCAGCCATGAGGTCGGTAAAATCTGTAATGCCTACAAAAATGACGATATCGACCTAACCGTCCTTTTAACCCATATTGGCTTTGACTCCGATGTTGAGCTGGCCAAACTTTTAAAGCCCCAGTGGGGCGTGGATCTAATCATTGGTGGTCATTCTCACACAATCTTGAAAAAACCAGCTAAAGTCAATAACATTCTGATCACTCAGGCCGGAGTCGGCACCAACCAGGTCGGCCGGTTCGATCTGGTGGTTGATGACGATACTAACAGCATTATTGACTATCGATGGAAGCTGATTCCCATTGAAAGTGGCCTCGCCAAACCAGATCAGAAATTAAAAGACTTTATTGCTTCCTTTAAGGGCAAAGTAGATCATAAATATAATACCGTTATCTGTAAATTTGCCAAAAAATTAATCCACCCGAAAAGGGAAATCGAAACTTCACTGGGTAATCTCATTGCTGATGCTTTTGCCGAAAACGCTGAATGTGATGTGATGCTGGTGGGCAGTGGCTCAATCAGGGTAAAAGAAATGGGACCGGTGGTCACTTTGATGGATTTGATGGCCTGTTTCCCTTATGATGACACCTTAACGCGTTTTTCCATTCCTGGCTCAAAGCTTAGGAAAATCTTCGAACATTTTATGAGGAAGAAAAATCGAAACAGCGAGGGTGAGTGCTATCAGGTCAGCAGTAATGTCCGGACAGTTTACTCAGACAAGGAAGGCAAACTCCTGACTTTTGAGATTAATCAAGTATCAGTCAAAGACACCCAGTTTTATACTCTTTGCTTACAAAATTATCATTTTAAAAACTCGGCTGAATACTTAAATATCACCAATCAAGAATTGCTGGAGTCGGGCAAGCAAAAAGTAGTCACCACTTCGGCCCAAGATGTTCTGGAAGAATATTTGAGAAGTCATCAAAACATCAGCCGCGAAACTGAAGGCAGGCTTCAATATAAACCAAAATAACAAAAGATTTTGGCTTCTTAGTCATCTGATAGCCCGAGTCTTGCTTTAGTATGATAAAATCCAGGTGTGACAGAAAGACTTTCTCCAATAACAGTTGGGTTTCAAAGAACCGTCATTAACGTTGCCAGTCTTAGGGTCAATGCTAAAAACCCAGAAGAAAGAATCCAAGCGGTTCCCAACTCGGAAAGCATAAGGGCGGCTGTTTTTCTTCCAGAAGACGGCCATTTAGAGATTGCGGATAAGCCTTGGGAAGGCCACGCTGGGCTTTGGCTTAAAAGGGCAGGTGTTTGCCAAGAAGAAGGGCTTAATCCGCCATCAGCTGAGACCGTTTCCGGAGAATGTTTTGAGTTTGAAGGCGAAAGATATCTTCATCTTTACATTGACCCAAGCCAAGAGGTCATTGAAGCTCTGCAAACAAATTATCCTGAGTTAATTCTCTTAGGCCTGGGTTTTAAACCTCTCCCTTCTGTCAAGGAAGCTTCAGGAGCCTAGAACCACCTTTCTCTTTTGAAAATTCTTCTTGGCTGCTGTAAAATCTAACCAGTGTTGGTTTTTGCGTGTCTCAGTCCTCATCCACCAATTATTTTGCCTACGGTTGGCTCGGAAACCGATCGAGCCCAGGTAAAGAAAACGATCGCATCGCTGGAAAAATTAGGTAAACAATTAGCTAAAGCCAAACCTGATTATCTCCTTATCTCCTCCCCTCATCCGGACTGGGGGTTCAATGTCCCCCTTCACTTCTTAGCCAAAGATGTTCGCGGGATTGAGGTGAAAACTTATCTCACCGATTCTGCCTCTCCTGGAGTCCATTTCAAGCGCGGAAAAGAACTCATTAAAAGTTTACCTCGAGCCAGGCGGTGGGCCTGGATTGCCTCCGGGGACATGAGTCATCGCTTAAAAGAAGACGGCCCCTATGGCCTCCACCCTTCAGGCCTAAAATTTGATAAGAAGCTTATTAACCTTTTAAAGAAAAAAGATGTCCCGGGAATCTTAAATCTTGATCCAAGACTGGTTGAAGAGGCTGGCGAATGCGGTTTGCGCTCCTTTTGTCTACTTCTGGGGGTTTTAGAAGGAGCGAAAATCAAATGGAAGCCGGAAATTTTATCCTACGAAGGCCCATTCGGCGTCGGTTATTTAGTGGCCAATTTCAAACTCAAATGAGAAATGCTTACGTTAATTTAGCCAAAAAAACAATTAAAACCCATCTGGAGACAGGAAAGGTTCCTTCTCTCCCAAAAAACCTGCCTGTTGAAATGCTCGCCAGAAAAGCCGGGGTCTTTGTTTCCCTTCATCAAAAAAACGGCTCCCTTCGAGGCTGCATTGGCACTTTTAAGCCAACCAAAGAAAATTTGGCCCAAGAAATCACCACCAACGCGATTGCCGCCGCCACCCAGGATCCCCGTTTTCCTCCCGTCACCTTAAAGGAATTACCTAATCTTGTCTTTTCTGTTGACATCCTTTCTGCCTCAAAAAAAGTATCAAACCATAAACTTTTAGATCCCAAAAAATACGGCCTGATTGTTTCCACGGGAGATGGCCGAAGGGGCTTACTTCTCCCTGATTTACCAGGCGTGGAGACGGCCGAAGATCAAATGGTGATTTGCCGGCGCAAAGCCGGAATTGGGTCAAAAGAAAAAGTCGCTCTAAAAACCTTCACGGTGAAACGTCACCACGAATAGATTTCCAGCCTCACTTTTGTTAAAATAAAGTTATGGCAATTCAAAAAATCATCACTGTGTCTAATCCGTCGCTGCGCAAGAAGTCAAAGCCGATCAGAAAAGTAGACCAAAAGATCAAAAATTTGGCTAAAGATTTAATTGATACGGCTAAGGCCGCCAAAGAGCCTAGGGGTGTTGGCCTTTCCGCGGTTCAAATCAACCAGCCAGTCAGGATTTTCGTGATTAAGCGGGGTAAGAAATTTGTCCCTTTTATTAATCCCCAGATCGTTTGGCAATCAAAAAAGCGCTTCAGTCAAGTTCTGGAAAAAGAAAAACTCTTCATGGAAGGTTGTCTTTCAATCCCGGGCTACTACGGCTTTGTTGATCGACCTCATGCAGCGAAGCTTAAATGGCAGGATCTTCAGGGGAAAACCCACCAAGAACAATTCGAAAATCGAGAATCGGCTTATGTCCAGCATGAACTTGACCATTTGAACGGTGTCCTTTTCGTTGACCGAATCTTAAAGCAAAAAGGCAGTGTCTATAAACTGGGTAAAGATGATCAAGGCGAGGAAACCTTGGTTGAAGTTAATCTTCCATGAAACCAAGAGTCATTTTTTTTGGTTCTGATAAATGCTCTGTTATCGTGCTGAATCAATTGGTTAATGACAGCCGGTTCAAGATTGTGGGCGTGGCCACCCTTGAACCCAAGCCAAAAGGGAGAAAGCGCGAAGTAACCCCTAATCCGGTTGAAGAATACACGAAAACTCTTTTTGAGATTAAATTTTTCCCTATTAAAAGATTTGATCAAAAATCAATCAATCAATTCAAGAAACTCAAAGCCGATGTCGGTATCTTGGCCTGGTACGGTAAGATTCTGCCTAAAGAAATCCTGGCAGTTCCTAAGTATGGAGTGCTAAACATCCACCCTTCTCTCCTCCCCAAATATCGCGGGCCTTCTCCGGTCCAAGATGCCATCATCAATGGCGATCAGGAAGCTGGAGTAACTATCTTTAAGATGGATGAGCAAATGGACCATGGCCCGATTGTGGCTCAATTCAAAGAAGAGATTAAGTCTAACGACACCGCCGAATCTTTGTACGAACGGCTTTTTACTCTCGGCGGTCAAGTACTAACCACTATTCTTCCTTCTTATCTAGAGAGCCAGATTAAACTCCGCCCCCAGAATCATCGCCAAGCCACTTTTACCCGAATCCTCAACCGAGATAGCGGCAAAATCGACTGGACGTTAGCCGACCAGCAAATTGAACGTCTTATCCGAGCCATGCACCCCTGGCCTGGCGCCTGGACCCTCCTTCGCTCTCCGAGCTTCGAAGGGCAGGCAAAAAGGTTAAAAATCCTGGAAGCCCATCTTGAAAAAGGTAAGCTAATCTTAGATCGGGTTCAGCTTGAAGGGAAAAAACCAGTCGCCTGGAAGCAATTTCAAGAAGGCTATCCTGATTCGAAACTGATTTAAGCAGCTTTAGGGGTAAGGGGTTTTTTAGGGGCAGGTTTAACTTCTTCAGTTTTTGTTTCTTTTTTAGGCTTCTGGGCTTTTTTGACCGTTCTTAAACACTTGGTACACAGCCGCCATCTGCCAAACTTACCATTGAGCACCCCTCGAAAGGGTTGAAGGTTAGGCAAACTTATCTTCCGAGTTCTATTTTTAGCGTGGGAAACATTGCGGCCAATCATCACGCCTTTACCACACCGGTCGCATGCGTAAGCCATATGTGTTATACTATAGCACAAACAATGACAAATTTCTAATGTCTAATTTCTAAATTTTTTAGATCAATTAGTCATTAGGTCAATTAGAAATTGCCCATATGTTTGCTAACCCAATTCTTTTAATTGTCGCCTTTCTTTTCTCTCTTTCTATTCATGAAGCCGCTCATGCTTACATGTCTGATCGACTTGGTGATCCAACCGCTCGGCTCTCCGGCCGAGTGACTCTTAATCCCCTGGCCCACCTTGATCCAATCGGCACCCTTCTACCCTTATTCCTTCTTTTCAGTGGTTCGCCAATCATCTTTGGTTGGGGTAAACCGGTCCCTTTTGACCCTTTCAACCTAAGAAATCCAAGGCGTGATTCGGCCCTAATTTCTTTTGCCGGGCCTGCATCCAATCTTATTCTGGCTACCATTCTGGCTGTAGTGATCCGTTTTGGTTACCTCTTTTTTGGCACCAGCGGCTTAATCTTTGAATCTTTTCTAGTTCCAGTAATCGCTTTAAACGTCATGTGGGCTCTTTTTAACCTGATTCCCCTTCATCCGCTTGATGGCGGTAAAGTTTTGATCGGCCTTTTGCCGCGCAATTGGGCCATTAAGTGGGACGAAATCTTAGGCCAATACGGCTTAATCATTCTGATCTTTCTTATCTTTCCCTTTTTCGGTGTTTCCGGTATTATCTTGATCCTCTCCCCATTAGTTAGTCTAATCTTAAATATTCTTCTTCCAGGCACACCCTTAGTCTAAAATTGACCCCTTTTGTTATAGTTTAGCCTCTTGACTGTGAAAAGGATTTTTGCTATCCTAAAACCATCCTGCCGTGACGGGCTTGAGCCGTAAGAGATTTTTTCCTCTACAGATGCTCACGCCGGGAGCGCGACTTCCTAAGGTCCGTGGACTTTAGGAGAGTGCACCCACTTGTTCGTTCGGGGAAAACACCCTACGGTAACCTGGGCGGCAGGGCTTTCTATCCTCAATTTTTACCATTCTCAATAATTGCTAACTATCGCCAGAATTTAGTATAATATTGTTAGAACACGCTGGTGTCGCTCAGTGGTAGAGCAACGGTTCTGCCTGGCCCGTTAATTGCCGAGGTAGTTCAGCGGCAGAACACTTGTTTTGTAAACAAGATGTCGTGGGTTCGACTCCCACCCTCGGCTCAAGATTCGGGCAATTTTACGGGCTAAACCGTCGGTCGTGAGTTCGATCCTCACCGCCAGCTCCAGCCAGGGTGGCAGAGTGGACAATTGCACCGGTCTGTAAAACCGGCGCCGCAAGGCTTCGGGGGTTCGAATCCCTCCCCTGGCACCGCGTTCAACGCGGACTATTAATTAAATGAAATATCTTGCCCAGCTAGTTAAGCTTTTCCTTTTGAGTGCTCTTCTCTCCTCTCCCTTGATCAGCGCCTCATATCTTTTCCCGGCCCAGTCAGCATCAAATTCTGTTCCGATCACCCCAATTATTTTCCATTACCAGGAAAGAGAGCCGGTCCACCCATCAGAAAGCAAATTCGCCCTTTTGATAGCTCAAGAACCTCAACCAAAAGTTTTGGGTGCCCAAATTGAAAAAGAGATAGTCGAAGAAGAAAGTCTTCAATCCGAAGTTTCTGGTACTTACACCATTGCTGTTCTTGGCGATTCAATGGTGGATGTTTTACAGCCTGAGCTGCCCCAACTGGAAAATGCCTTGAAGAAATACTATCCCCTGGCCGAATTTAAACTCCTAAACTATGGCGTCGGCGCCTCTGACCTTGAATACGGCTTAACCAGGCTGACTTCTGGTTACACTTACCTCGGCCACTCCTTTCCCTCTCTCCTTTCCCAAAATCCGGATATCATTGTCGTTGAATCATTTGCCTACAATCACTGGACCAATAACCAGACCGAGCTTGATCGCTATTGGTTAACTTTAGCTGATTTGACCAACATCATTAAAAGCCAAACTAGAGCCAAAATTGTTCTGGCGGCCACCATTGCGCCGGATGTTAATACCCTTTGCGATGGCATTGAAGGCCTTCAATTGAACTCTGAACAAAAGCGGGAAAAGGCCGCTGCCATTAAGGCCTATTTACAAAATCTGATCAACTTCGCCTCTTCTCAAAATTATCCCCTGGCTGATGCCTATCATCCCAGCCTTGACAGTGAAGGCAATGGTAACCCTCTCTATATAAACGCCGGTGATCACCTTCACCCTTCAGGCCCAGGCGGTGAACTTTTTGCCCAAAAAGTGGCTGAAGCGATTTACAAAAACAGCCTTCTTTAAACTGGTAATTTATTCCCAAAATTTAGTATAATAGTCACATCGTTTACACTGAGCGAGCAAAGTGAGTCGAAGTGCTCCTGTAGTTAAGTGGTATAACAGCAACTTGGTAAGTTGCAATCTCGGGTTCGATTCCCGACGGGAGCTCCATATAGGAATGCCTTCTCAATTTCTCCAAATTTAGTCTGAAGTATTGGTATAATGTGAATATATGAACTCGTATTTTTCAATCTTCATTACCGGTTTTGATCGGGTTATAGAAAAAGCCTTAACTAATTCGATTAATGGTGTCCAGATTGAGTTATTGACTGATGGGCTGGTCATTTATAAAACCACAGCAGGTCTCAATAAAATTAGGGGCTTTAAGTTTCTAAACAATAGCTTCATTTTATTAAGAAAATTTGATCATCTATCCTCTAATCCAGTCAGGGACATAGTTAAAACTTTGATCAAAGACCGAAATCTTAGAAAGGCAATAAAAAACCATTTTTCAGGCAAAAAACTGAAATTCAGAATCCGAGCTTCGATAAAAAACCAATTTGTACTAATAGACAAAAACTTATTAAGAAGCTTAGAGGAAAGGATCGTAAAAGATGTCCCAAACCTGACAGTGGATCGAAGTCTTCCAGATATTGAAATTCTTATTTCTATAAGAAGTGAAGGGTTTGGACTTGTTGGAATCCAGTTTAGCAAAAGACCAAATTATGAAAAAATTCTAGCCAAAGGAGAACTCTATCCTGAATTAGCATATATTCTCTGTTTGATTTCTGAGCCTGATAAAAAAGATGTGTTCTTTGATCCGTTTGCGGGGCACGGCGCCATCCCAGCTCAACGACTAAACTTTCCCTACAAACAAATAAGAGCAGGTGAAATAGACAGAGATTTACAAAAGGAGCTTAAGAATAAGTTTAGCGAAAAAGTAATTGTGGATCCAGTTAACGCACTCAGTTTAAGCACTGTTCCAGATGATTCAATTGACAAGATTGTAACCGATCCTCCATGGGGCCTATATGATACTAATAAAGATATTCTAAAATTTTATAATTTAATGCTCAAGCGGTTTGTTCGTGTTATAAAACCCAACGGAATTATGGTAATTCTCACGGCACAAAAAGAGCTTTTTAAAGGGTTGATTAATCGTTACAAAAACCAGTTAAAACTCGAGGAAGAATATAGCACTTTAGTTTCTGGTAAGAAGGCAGGGGTATACAAAATCAGAAAAATCAGCACTCAGTCATGTGGTTTTTGAATTCGTTCATTTGTAAAGTTAAGTCCTGGGAGATAAGTGGTGATCGGAGGATTATTTTTGCCTGAATACCATCCCTAATTTATTTAGTGATTTTTAAGCTCACTTCTTCATTAGCCACTTCAAATATAAAGGTCACTGGATAATCAAACCCGTTTTTAACATAAAGGTTTTGGGTGGGACTTTGGGAACGAATTGAGGTTCCGTACTCGCGCGGCACCCCAGGTACAGGCGAAAAGTCATGGTTGGCTAAGGCGGTCACTTCTAAACCGGCTTCAGAGGCCACCCAGTTAATTAAAGTGGCCAAATGGCAAACACCATTACCGCCCAATCCCCCAATCGCCCGATAGCCCTCTTCAATATAAAACTTAGAGTTCATCGTGATTTTGGGACCCTCAAATTCGGGCAAAACATTGGCATGGAAAGCAAAAACCTCACCCGGTTCCAAAGTAAAGCTTTCAGCGCCTAAATATTCAAGTGCCTTTAAGATATTGAAGGCAAAAACCTCATTAACAATCTCGACTTCATCACGAGTGGTTAAATCAAGCGCCTGCTCAGCCAAAACCTGCTCCTGATTACCTAAAACCCGAGCATATTCAGGAATTGGCGCCAATAAAGGCCCAGCCGCTTGAGAAACAGGGAAAATAGCGGTTGAAATTAAAGTAGCAAGACCGATGATTGTTTGTTTCATAAAACCTAAAAGCCTCTGCTCGCGCAGAGGCCAAATATAACTTAACAGGTATTATTATAACTTAAAACATCAAATTATTCAAGTTCGTGGCCTTGAAAATAAGGAACTAAATGAGGGTCTTTGTGGTCGGGAACAAAAACAAAAGCCAGTCGGAATTTATTGGCGGCCCTTTCCTTGGTGGCTGGAACAGTCATCGTTTTCGCACCCATAATAATCTCCCAATCCTCAAACTCATCAAACGGAGTTCCTGTTTCCTTTTCGAGCCATTGATTAGCTGATTGCCTCTTTCCGTTTATATCCAAACCAAACTCTTCTTGAAAAAGTCGGTAAAAGGCCCTTTTTTGTTCATCATTCAACTGTTCCCACCAATCATGATCGTTGGCTACCAAAACCTCTAAGACTTCTTGAGTACTTGGCCCTTTAAGTTGAAGTCTATTTTTAAAATCCAGATAAACAGCCCCTCTTCTCTTATTACCCATTTCATCCCAAGCCGCACGAGTTTCTTCATCAAGATGGGGCTTTAGTGTCGGGAAAAATAACTCTTCCAGCTGTTCAAATCGCGGCGGCAAGGCTAGCTCCGCTAAAGACAACCTCACCATCTCGGACATCCCCAATCCCATTTCCAGAGTAACTACTCCCAGAGGCAGGTCCATCACTTCGGCTAGGCTTTCGGTATTGCTGACAATCTCATCCATCCCAAAGCGAATTCTCCTAACAACCACCTCTTTATTTTTTAAAATCTCTTCTACCCCGAATTTTCCCACCCTTTCCTGCTGGCTGGCAAGAATTTCTTCTTCTCTAACTCCTAATCCTTCTCCGACTTCTGTTTCATCAGGCATCTTTTATTTAAATCAAATCACTCTCGCACTTCGCCGAACTCAAAAAAAACGGTTTCACCAAACAAGGTCAGGCTCGCTACATTAATGGCTCCTTTAAGGCAATAAACCACTCCTCCCCAGCCTTGAAACCGCCGGCTCGAAGCAACAACTGGATCATTCCAGAGAAAAACCATCTTTCCTTTTCTTTTAGCTCGCAAACAAAGATCAAAATCGGTGTCAAAATTGATTTCTTTTCTGAAGCCACCAATCTTTTGATAAATATCCTTCCTAATCGAAAGATTAAACCCAGGCGAAAATTTAAAAAGCCAGCCACCAAAATTATAGACAAATTCCACTAGGAGGGCCAGGAAACTTCTTGGTTGATGAGCCACTCTGCCTCCCACTAAAACTACCCGGCCATCGTCTAAATAGGTCTGATAAATCTTTTTTAACCAATCTCTGGGGACAAGGGAGTCAGCGTCGGTGATGGCAATAATCTCTCCTTTAGCCTGGGAACAACCCTTTCTTAAGGCAAAAACATAGCCTTGCTTTTCTTCAGAAACCACTTTTACTCTTGCTTTTTGGGCAATTTGGGCCGTTTTGTCAGTAGAATTGTTGTCGACGACAATAATCTCGTAATTACTTTTAGGAAAGGTCTGGGCTTTAAGGGCTTTGAGGCAGCTGCCAAGCCATTTTTCTTCATTATAAGCCGGCACGACCACTGAAATTAGGAGTTTTCTTTTTTTCAACTTTGGAGAATTTCCTTAATTGCTTGAACCAGCTCCGGATAATTAAAATAGTCTAAAAGTTCATTTTCCCAGCCGGCATTGGTGGTGTTAATCAGGGGCTTCACTCCCCTATCTTGAATTGGCTGGCCGTCATCACCCAAAGTCAAACTATGAACTAGAAAAACCGAATATTTTTCACTGGAATCAATCTGTCTCTCCAGCGGGAAAACCTTCTCCACCGTCCCCCAGCCCTTGGTGGGTGTTCCCACTAAAACCCCAACGTTATATTTCTTCAACGCCGCCGCCATGACCTCGGCTGAAGACTGGGTGCCCTCATTAACTAAAATTACCACCTTTTTATAGCGCACTAAACTCGGCAACCAACCGGTGGTCGTTTTAAAATCGGTCCGCTCACCTTGATGGAAAAATTGATAGGCATATTGATCGGCACCGATAAAAGGACCAAGAAAAGAAGGTAGGCCGTCAATCGACCCGCCAATGTTATCCCGTAAATCTAAAATCAGGGTATCTAAACCGGCCTGATCGTCAACCTTTTCGGTCACTCTTTTAAGCTCATCAAAAGTGGTAGGCGAAAACTTTTTAATATGAAGCCAAAAAATGGTTGGCCGAACTAGCTTATAATCCATGGTGGGTTCCACTCCAGACTGATCATAGAGCTGGCGATTGGATTCGTCCCCAAGAACTTTGTAGGCCTGCTGGAGCTTCTCATATTCTTGTTCGGCTTCGGGTGAGGCTTCTTTCAGCGACTCCAACTGATTAGCTTTCTCTTCATAGGCCAAATTCAGTTCATCCTGGCTGGCATTTTTCTCTATGCCCAAAATATCGTATTGGTTGACTTCAGGGTTAATATTTTGAACTTGGTTACTTAGAGCTTTTTCGCTTTTTTTGGTGTAAAGACGGCTATGACCAAAGGGCTCCAGGTTTGCCAGGACAATATCTGCCAACTGGACTGAGAATTCTTTCTTTTTCTCTTCCTCCAACTCCTTGATAATTCCAGCCACCATCTTTTCCACTCCCTCTTTGTTATTGGTACTTAAAACCTGGGGGGCGCCGGTTAGTTTCTCTGCGCCCAACTGAAAAAGATGACTTAATTGTTCATCCGAGATCTTATCCCAATAATTTTCTTGAATCTTATCGTAGACCTCATCTAAAAAAGTAAGATAGGTGTCTCTAGGGATGAAGCGGAAAAGACTAATTCCTTCCTGTTTGGCGCGGAAAAAATAGCCTGAAGCCGAACCAACTCCAAAGATTAAAAGGAGAAGAAAAATGACTAAAGCCTGGCGCCGGTGGCTTTTTAAAAATTGCTTCATGACCATTAATATACCCTACTAGATTTTACCTGTAAACCCCACGAATAAATTTAATAAGGAGATAGTCAAGTCGTGTTTAAGAAGCAGCTAGCTAAAGTTCTGGGCAATCCAATCACCAACGAAATAGGTAATCACAATCACGATTAAGGCAATCACCAAGTGTTCCAGGATGACTTTAAGAGGATCAGCGCCTCTTCTCCTGCCCAGCCAATAACTAAAAACCGAAAGCACCAAAAGTCCCCAAACAATCCCCACCAGAATGGCTGGCAAAAGTTCAAAAAGAAGAAACGGAATGATAAAGGTCAGGGCAAAAAGAAATTTGGAGAAGAAGGTGCTCAGGGTCGCTAGCCAAATTTGCTTACCGGTGTGTTTATCTTCTGTTTCCTCGGCAATATGAATTCCTAAAGCATCAGAAAAAGCATCGGCCACGGCCACAGTCAAAATCCCGCCAATAACCACCATCTTGGAGTGGGTGCCCGAATTGAGGCCGACCATTAAACCTAGGGTGGTAATCACCCCAGAAGTTAAGCCAAAGCTAAATCCGGTCTTTAAGGACCGCCTCATAATCCCATTCTATCATAAAAATAAAAAGGAAAATTGGGTAGAAGTTAAAGAAAAAAAGGGTTTTTAAATCTCTGGCTCCTCGTGGCCAAAGATATCACCATATTTTTTATCCCATCTCGAATTCTTCCCAGGGTGGCCAGAAACTGATTTTCCCAGACTAGGCGAATCTTTACCAACCTTTATTCCACCTGCCAACTTCATTTCCTCATCTACCTTCCTCCTCGCTTCTTCTGATCCCGCCACCGTGACTACTACCCTTTTCCCAGGAATGATTTCTTCTCCAGGAATTATGGATCTCGCCATCTCGCCAGTCCCTATCGTCCGGCTTAAAAAATAACCACCTGTATCAAAAAGATCGGCTATGGGTTCACCCTCGGGGGTTCTTCTTAATCTGGCCATATTTGGTTTTTTTGACACTTCGCCTCCTTTTAAAAAAAGTTTAAGTAGAATCTTCAGCAACCGAATACTCCCACAACGCCTCAACTAATCTTTCTGCCCTGTGAGTATCGTAAGGTTTCATCCTCTCTTCCCGGCCGACAAGTTTGCTAAAAGCTCGCCTAGCTCCTTGAAGGATTCTCATTGTCTCCTGCTCATCAGTTCCCAGCGCCTCTCTACAACAATTCCAAAAGTCTAAACCAGGCAATCGTAAATCAGGTGATTCCTCCGTTTCTCCCAAAAGCCCTCTGGTAGTAACGGCTGATTCACAAAGGGAAAACCAACCCAAGACTAAAATTCCAAGAGCCATCTCTACTTTGTCTGTGTCTAATGGTATTGAGGGAATTTGCCATGAATTTCTCTCCCTCATAAGAGTAATAAACTCCCCTGTAAGCCTTAAGAAACGTTCATTCATAGGCTCAGGCAATCTTAAGGAAGCATCTACCTGTTCAGTGGTTGGTTCTCCCCTCTGATCGGGGCTTAAGTCAGGACTTCTCATTTTTTAAAAAACAAAAACTGCTCTTTGGAGCAGCTTGCCAATAAAATAACAAATTGTTTCTCAAAAGTCAAGGCAAATTTAAAAGCAGGGAATTTCATCAAAACCCTAGCTTTCTCGATCGGTTGGAGCTTTACCCTGTGCCTTAGAAGATTGAGTTCGCAAATAATCAGCAGCTTCCTCTAGGAGATCAAAACATTCTTCTCCATTTACCTCAAGGGATTGTTTTTTAGCCTGCTCAAGCGCCTCGTCTAAGCTCATCCCTTTTCGCATAAAACATTTCAAACCTGAAATGTAAGGCTCTCCAGGTTCCTTCATTTCTGAACTCATAGTGATATTCTACCAAAAACAAGACTAGATTGCACCTCAACAAACCGGGGAGGGAAGTTCCCCTTTGTGTAGTTGAAGATCGAAAGATTGCCCTACTCCTCCATTGCTCCCTGCATCAGCTCTTCTATGTCTAAAAAGTTGACGCTGGCGGGAGGATCAAATTTTGAGTCAGAGAAAACCGCTGGTGCACAGCGATACTCGGCGTCAGTAGGCACGGAGGCCTGACTTTCTTCGGCATATTCCTCATCCATTTCCCAAAAATCTTCCTCAAAACAAGTCTTAATTCCTTGGGCTTCCCCTTCGGTCCAGCTCCAAAGACAATTGTCTTTAATAATCACGTATCCCTGTTTGCCCTCCGTGGTTACTTCGCCATACATTTTTTTACCTTGGATATAGCTTGTGCCCGAGGTGCCACCTTGAGTGTAAGTACATTTCATCGGCGCACCTAGAGTCATCGCATCTTTGATTTTCCCCACAAACTCTCCGCCCGCCTCCCCAGCTTCTTTAGTGATCTCTGCTCCCGGAACCGGTAAAGAAACTTCGCCTTTACCTAGAAAGTTCCAGGCAATAAAACCGATACCTACCACGACGACCGCTATCACAATAATCGGTAATCCTTTTTTCAAGTTTTCTCACCCCCTTTCTTTGCCCTCCGTAACTTTAGTGGAGGGGGGTTTAAAATTTATTCAATTACTTCCTCGACTTCCCAAATAACACCACTGCCAGCCGGCGCTCCTCCGCCGTCCGCAGGTTCAGCCACTTCTTCGCCTTCAATCGGGATAAAAGCAAAACTCTCTAGAATCTGGTCAAAAACTTCCAGCCAAAAGTCTTCTCCTTCAGGTTCCATTTCCAACAAAACCAGGGCATCCACATCAATCGCTGCTACCACCAGTTTTTCCGGATCAGAATAAGCAATTTTCTTGGCTGATTCTTCGCCTAATTGAGTATCTAAAATCTGGCCGCCAGGAGAAGCTTCTTCGTCAACCCAAGAATCGATATCTTGATAATCAGTCTCTTTAGCCCAAATCAAAATCTTACCGGAATGATCAGTAGAAGTTAATTCAAGATGGGCATAATTTTCGGTGTCTTCTTCATGAGGATCAATTTCGACCTCTTCAGGATATAAAAAGCTAAAGCCTGCCTGATCCTCCCAGGCAAGAGCTTCTGCCTCTTCTGTTTGCTCGCCAATCGGAGTCACTAACGGCCCTATTTTTTTGAAGCGCCAAACCAAAATTGCCCCACCCACCACCAAAACAACGATAATTAAGCCGATTCCTATCAACTTTTTGTCTATAGGCGGCAATTTAAAATTCATTATTCTCTCTATTAAATTAAACGGCTACCCCTATCCTAACTTTCTTGACAAACGAATGTCAAATAACTAGAGTGGATAGTGAAAGTAATTAAGTAATTAATTAATGAAAAAACTGTTGATCATTGGCCTTCCCCTCTTATTACTTCTTTCTCCTTTTAATTGGGTTTTGGCGGCCAAAAAGAGGCCACCCAGAAGTAGTGGGGAAGGTGCTCCAGTCCGGGCTTACTACACTCGTGGAGTCCGGGCTTCAATTCGCTTTCGGCCTGATCGACTTGGCTTGCTAGTTAATTTCTCTGGCTTTAGTAATATTGCTTCGGTCACCTATTCACTCACTTATACTGCCAATGGTATTCCCCAGGGTGTCTCCGGCACGGTTACCGCGGCCACGGCTGGCGAGCAAAGAGAAATTTTGTTCGGTACCTGCTCAGGTGGAATCTGCCGCTACCATACCAATATCACCAACGCCCGCCTGATTATTGATTCTAAGCTTTATTCGGGCACAATCATCCGCAAACCCTACCGGATTAAAGTTTGATTAAATGCTTGTAACTAAAGACCTAAGACTCAATACTTGCGACTAGATAGTGAAAGATGGGGTTTCGGTTTCAGAAGTTTCCAATTTATAAAGAATTACGTTTATTTGTAAAGGAAATCTATCGCCTTTCCAGGACTTTTCCAAAATCTGAACAATTCGAATTGGGCGCCCAATTAAGGAGATCGGCCTCATCAATTCTTCTTAATATTGCTGAAGGCTCTGCCAAAAAGTCTGATGCAGACTTTAATCGCTTTGTTCTCATTGCCATAGGTTCTCTGACAGAAATAGCTGCCATTCTGGACATTTCTCTAGATCAAAAATACATCACCATTAAGATTCACGGAGAATATATTAAGAGGTGTCAAAGCTTTGCCCGCCGCCTTTACGGCTTTAGCAGAAAATTGACAAAAAACGGCTAAAATTATAAAATTACCCTATATTCCCATTCGTATTTTGTATTAAGTATTAGGTATTAAGCAATATTATGGCAAAGAAGGGTCCAAGGCAAATTTTAGCTTTAGTTTGTACGGCTTGCAAAAGCCAAAATTATGTTACGGAAAGAAATAAGGTTAATACGCCTGAGAAGCTGGTTTTGAAAAAATTCTGTCGAAGATGTAGGCGCGTAACCGAGCATAAAGAAACAAGCAAGCTTAAATAAGCCTATATCGGAGATCCTGCTAAATCGCTCCTTGAGCCGTGTACGAATAGTACTGAAAAGGCGAAAGGTAAGATTATGTAGGGCAAAAGGTGTCGCAAAGTAACCGAACACAAGGAAACGAGTAAATTAAAGTGATTTAGGCGAGTAGCTCAGCTGGTAGAGCACCGGTCTCCAAAACCGGCGGTCGGGGGTTCGATTCCCTCCTCGCCTGCAAAACACCCTATAATATTGAATCCTCCCCTCTCTTAAGATATAATTCTCCTGTTTAAATCAAGCTTTTCTGAAAAGACCCTTGCTTTTCTGGGAAACATCATTTTATTATAGTCTTAATGCAGCTTTCTGTGCCTTTAAAGCTGATCTTAGCCTTGGTTCTGGGTGCAGTGATCGGCCTGGAAAGAGAATCTCATGAGAAGAAAAAACAGTCGCGGAAAGAAGCTCTTGGCACCATAGGCGTCAGAACTTTCTCCTTGATCACCGCTCTGGGGGCCATTGCCGGCCTCTTAAGAGAAGATTACTTCAGTCTTTTTCTGTTAATCAACGCCACTTTCATGGCTCTGTTAATCGCCTACTATACTCTCCAGAGCTTGCTGACTAAAGACCAAGGGATCACCACCGAAATTGCCATCATCTTCAGTTATTTAATTGGATTGCTTATCATCTTGGAGATCTTTCCGATCCAACTGGTTTTAGCAATCACCATTGTTCTCGTCCTGATTCTAGCCCGAAAAGGAGAAATTAAGGCGCTGGTGGCCGGGATTAAGAGAAGCGAAATCAATGCCTTTATTAGCTACGCGATTATCGCTTTGGTTATTCTCCCTTTCCTGCCCAACCAATCATTCTTCCTGGCGGACATTCCCAACCTAGAGATGATTTTAAGTCCCTACGGGATCGATCTTGGTAAACTATCCCAAATCGAAATCATCAATCCCTTCTGGCTCTGGTTGATTGTCGCTTTAATTACTGGGGTGGAGATGCTTGGCTACCTCCTGGAGCGAACCGTTGGCCAAAAAAAAGGGTGGCTCTTAACCAGTATTGCCGGCGGCTTTATTTCCTCCACCGCCACTACCCAATCCTTAGCCCAACAGAGCCAAAAAGGCAAAATGGTCAACCTCTTGGTGGCTGCTGCCCTTTTTGCTAATCTAGCTTCCTTTTTCCAGGTCTTTATCTTTATTGCTCCAATTAACAGCCTTTTCTTAGTGAAAGTCACCCCCTTAATTTTGGCTATTGTTCTCAGCGCTCTTTTAATGGGCTTGTTTTTCTTAAAGATTAAAGGAAGTTCAGATGAAGAAGATCTGCCGGCCACCAAAGAACGCTTAAAAAGAGAACAAATCTTTGCCCTTGGCCCGGCTTTAAAGTTCGCTTCTATCTTCTTGATAATTAGGATCGCTACCAAAATCTCTTTAGCTCTTTTCGGCAGCGGCGGATTTTTAGCCACTGCGGTCATCGCCTCCGTCCCCGGAATTGATGCCGTGACCATTAACTTAGCGGAAATGGCTGGAAAAACAATTAATTTTCAAACTGGGGTTTTGGCTCTAATTCTGGTTAATGCGGCTAATCTTTTAAGTAAGGTCATCTACAGCTTTGTTCAAGGGAAACGGGAGTTTGCCCTTAAATTTGCCGCCAGCGTGGCGGTAATGATCCTCGCCAGCCTCTTAGGCCTCCTCCCCTTCTATAGCCTCTAAGGCTGCGCCCACTCGGACCATAAGTTTCTTACCTCTTCAAACTGGATTTTTCTTGCTTCCCTTTCGCTTGTCTCATAATTTTGGAAAACTGAATCAGGCATCCCCCAGAAAGCGCTGGAAATAAGGACCTTTCTGCCAGTTAAATACTCAAGGACTGGCGGGTAAATCCTTGCGTGTTCCATTAAAGCCGACACCTGATTTGATAAGACATCGGCTGTTAGCCACCGGAGTCGGAGAGATAAATCGACCTGGACTTCATCCTCGGCTTGCCTGCTAATTTGCCAGGCTTCTAAACCGGTCTCTAGGTAACCCAATCTCTCAATTGCATTAAAGGCTCGGCCCAATTTTGAATCAGGCATGGAAACCACTTTAAACGCTCGCTTTAATAGTTTCCGAAGAATTGGACTCTCGGGAAAAAGTTCTCTAATTATTTCTTGTTGAGAGATTAATTCTAACCTTTCATTCTCTGGGGTTTTCCTCCCGTAAGGGGCATCACCAGCGACCGCTTCGCCCCAATCATGCTCCAGACCAGCCAAACAAAGAATCACTTTGTCTTCAGGCGAAAACCGGGCTTCTTCTGGAACATTGCCTACCCAAAGCGGAAAAGGGTCAGCACAAGCAGAGATAAACCTCTGGACTTGTACAAGCGTTAGTTTTAAATGTTCAAGCCCATTAATATCCGGCCCAAGCAAATTCTGCCATTCATCATCCTCAACCCCGTCTGGTTTGTACCGACTGTATCGGCAGATTCCAGCTAGCGACTGACCGTAGGTCGAAGCCGCAAGTTGGTCGTGGATCTCTTCAAAGGAAAAGGGCCTCTCTTCTTCGATCACCACCCCGGTGGGACGATCAATTTCTTGCATAGTCAATCATTATATTATAAGTATCCGTTTGGACTTAAACAGGCAGGAGATAAAAACTGATCGGCTTTAAACCAAGACCAAAAAGGAAAAGGCCAAGAGGATCAGTAAGGCGCCAAAGCCGATACTAATAGCCGTTGGTTCAAAAAACCCCGTGGCGGGGATGGTGGGCGTCGCCGTGGCCGTAGCGGTGGAGGTTGGGGTTACGGTGGCCGTAGGTGTATTGGTGGGAGTCGACGTGGTGGTCGGCGTCGGGGTAGAAGTTACCGCCTGAACTAAATTTACTTGAACAAACAAACAAAAGAAAGAAAGAAAAAGGAAAATTAATAAAACTTTAAAGGGCTTCATCCTTATTTGAGTTTAAAGCATTTTCAAGAACTTTGTCAACCCTTTGACAAATTTGAGCCTTTATTATATAATCGCCCCATCAATGAAGCGGGTTAAGTTATTAGTCTTTCTCCTGCCCGCCCTCATTCTTCTTTTCTGCCCTAGAAGTGTTCTCGCGGATTCAAAAACCTTTGATACGGTCAAAGACACCTACGCCAACCAGGCCTATCCAGACCAAAATAGAGGAACTCTAGGGAGCGTTATCGTTAGTAATAAATACACCACCCGCCTCGGCTATCTTCAGTTTGAAGACCTTGACTTGCCTGAAGGGGCAATTTTTGATCAGGCCGTTATCAACTTCTCCCTCTCCGAGGTCCATTACAGTGATCGGGCTAAAGTCAATATTGGCCCAATCAGTGGGAATTGGGAAGAAACCACCGTTACTTGGAACAATAAGCCTACCATTAACCAGGCTGAGGCGATTGAGGCGGAATTCTCTTTAACCGCCACAGGCTGGAGACAGGTTGATATTAGCCCGGTAGTCCGACGCTGGATCGAGGGGACAACTGAAAATAGGGGTATCTTTATTTATCCTTACGGCTTTCTGTACGGCGGCACCGAAACGGAATACGCCTTCACTCTTAGATCAAAAGAATCGGGAACGGAGAGAGCCAATTTAGTCGTCGAATATCATTTCGAGGCCGCGCCCACCTCTTCACCTACACCTGAACCCACGGAGACTCTCGCTCCGGAAGCCAGTCCGGTTGAGGAAGAAGAAGTCCTTGAAGAAGAAACTCCTACTCCGACGCCTGAAGAAGAAAAAGAGGGCACCGTTTCCGGTCTTTCCACTGGTCAAATGGCGATTGGCGGCTTAATCCTTCTCTCCTTAGCTGGAGTCGGGATTGCTCTCCTGGTTTACGCCCTGCGCAAACCGAAAAAGAAAGCGGAAGAGAAGAAAAAAGAGGAAGAACCTCAGAAAGAAACCCCAGAAGAGGCTTAACTAGATCTCTTGTTTCTCCAACTCTCCACGAATCTCTTCCGATGAAACCTAGTCAAACCACATCTTAATATGGCTTTTCGATGCAGCTTCGTTCCGTAGCCCTTATTCTTCCCCCATCCATAGAGCTTATATTTTGATCTTCTCGCCAAACTGCGCATGATTTTATCCCGATGAACTTTGGCCAAAATCGAGGCGGCGGCGATTGAAAAAGACCGCTGATCACCGTGTCTAATCCCTTTCTGTCTTGCCTTGCCTACTCCATGAAGATAGGGGATATAATAATAGTCAATTAAAACAAAATTGGGTAAAAAACCTTTTTTAGCTAAATCACGGATCGTTTTTCTCATCGCTTTCTCGGTTGCCTTGCCAATCCCGATCCGATTAATAACCCTGACTCCCACTTCAGTCACATCCCAAGTTAAAGCTTTTTTCTTAATCTGGATGGTTAATTGCTCCCGAAACCTGGGTTTCAAGAGTTTGGAATCATTAATTCCGTCAATCTGAACTATTTCTCTAGGAAAAATGACGGCGCCGACAACCACGGGACCGGCGAAAGCCCCCCGGCCAACTTCATCAATGCCAGCAATTAATTTAAACCCCTTCTGCCAAAGTTGTTTTTCAAAAGAAAAATTAGGCTGGTTCATCAATCAAGTTTGAGGCTGCGAAGATATTTTTTGAATTCTTTGCCAAAATCCGGCCGGTCAAGAGCAAACTCAACCATTGCTTCCATGTAGTGCAAAGGGTCGCCAGTCGTGTGCCAACGACCCTCAATTTTAGCCACGACTGCTTTATGTTTCTTGGCGTAACGAGAAATCGCGTCAGCCAACCACAACTCTCTCCCTTTGCCCAACTTTCTTTCCGCCAAAATCTCAATCACCTTTTCGTTAAGAATAAACCGGCCAAATTGAGCCAAATTTGAGGGTGCTTCAGAGGGGTCAGGCTTTTCAATGATATCGGCAATCCGGGTTTGGTTTCCCTTTTTAAATTTAATGATTCCATAACGGTTAACCTCCTCTTTAGGAACAGCCTGAGTGGCCACCACGACGGCACCAGCATTTTCCCGCCAAACCGAAATCAATTGTTTGGTGGCCGGCACCTTACTTTTAACCAAATCGTCTCCAAACATATAAACAAAGCTTTCTCCTTTTTCGATTAAGTCAGCGGCCACCAAAAGGGGGGCACCGTTACCATAGGGTAAGTCTTTGGTCTGGCGCAAGTAAATAAAATTAGCCAGCTGGGGAATTTTTTTAACTTTTTTAAGGAGGGCTTTTTTGTTATTAGCCATCAACTGATGTTCAATCTCAAAAGCGGAATCAAAGTGATCTTCAACTGCATGAAGCCCGGCTCGGGTAACAATAATAATATCCGTAATTCCGGAATCAACCGCCTCTTCCACCAAATACTGAACAATCGGCTTATCAATAATCGGCAACATCTCTTTTGGTTGGACTTTGGTGGCCGGCAAAAAACGGGTTCCGTAACCCGCTGCCGCAATGATCGCTTTTTTAATTTTGGGCATGGCTAAATTTCTTCGTTGAACAATTGTAGCATATGTGGTAAAATTTGACCAGTAAAACAAAATGGCAAAGCCTGTTTTCGGAAGGCAAAAACCTTTCGTCTTTTTAAAAGAAGTCAAAAACGAATTAGGTAAGGTCATCTGGCCCACCCGAGCCCAAGCAATCAAGCTGACGGCAATCGTGGTTGGGGTTTCGGTGATCGTCGGTATCTTTATTGGCACTTTAGATTTTCTTTTTACAAAGCTAATGGGTATCATCCTGGGAAGATAAAATGACCACTGTTAAAAACCAGAAAAAAACAGCCGTTAAAATAACCAAGAAGCCTAAGAAAAAGGTGAGAAAGAAGGCTGGACCTCGCCAGCCGGAACCTGGGCACATCATTATCAAAAAAAGCGATGATAAACGGGCTTCATGGTACGTCGTTCATACCTATTCAGGTCATGAAGCCAAGGTTGCCGAACAACTGAGACAAAGAGTCATTTCAATGGGTTTAGAGGATAAGGTTTCGGAAGTGCTTATCCCTACTCAAGACAAAATCCAAATCCGCTCCGGTAAAAAAGAAACGGTTAAGGAAAAAATCTTCCCTGGCTATTTGCTTATCCGGATGGTTTTAACTGATCAATCCTGGCTCACGGTTCGGACCACTCCGGGGATCACCGGTTTTGTTGGCCTGGGAACCAAGCCAACGCCTCTAGAAACAGAAGAAGTTAAAGCTATCCAGAAATTTTCGGAAATCAAAGCACCTAAGTTTAAAGCTAAATTTAGCCTGGGCGAAGCGATCAAAATCATTGACGGCCCCTTTGCGGACTTTCTGGGAACAATTGATAAAATTGATGAAGACAAAGGCAGGTTGAGGGTTCTGGTCTCCATTTTCGGACGAGAAACACCAGTGGAACTAGACTTCCTTCAAGTTTCTAAAATTTAACCATGCCAAAAAAAGTCAAAACGACCATTAAACTTAATCTCCCGGGCGGCGAAGCAACGCCAGCTCCCCCAGTGGGTCCCGCCCTAGGCCAGCACGGACTAAACATTATGGAATTTGTCAAGGCTTACAATGAAAAAACAGCTGATAAAAAAGGTGAGGTTATTCCGGTGGTAATTACCGTTTATGAAGACCAAACGTTTATTTTTGAAACTAAACTTCCGCCGGTAACCGCCATGATTAAAAAAGAATTAAGCTTAGAAAAAGGTTCAAGCACGGCTGGCAGAGAAGAAGCTGGTTTGCTAACTAAAACCCAGGCAGAAAAGATTGCTCAAGCAAAAATGGGAGACCTAAATACCGAAGACTTAGACGCCGCCAAAAAAATGGTGGAAGGTACCGCCAGAAGCATGGGGATAAAAGTAGAGGAGTAAAGATGGGGAAGAAAAGAATTACCGACATGGCCGGAGGAAAAGAGGCCGAAAAAAAACGAAAGCTAGTCAAAACCGGCAAAGAGCATGGTCGGATCACAGACATGGGCGCCGAGGCTTTGGCTGAGGCAGAAAAGATTAAAGAAAAGGAAACAGAGTTAGAAAAACTGGCTACCGCCGAAAAGCCGAAGAAGTCAAAAAAACAAAAGAAAGCCAAACCAACCAAAAAGAGGGGTAAACGCTATTTAGCTGCCCGAGATCAAATTGATCGGACTAAACTCTATTCTCTATCAGAAGCCATCAAACTATTAAAAAAAACATCAATATCTCACTTTAATGGTGCGGTGGAAGTTCATCTTAATGTTAAGGAAAAGGGCCTCAAAGGCGAAATCAAGTTCCCCCACCCGACCGGGAAAACCCAAAGAATAAAGGTGGCTGACGATAAATTAGTAAGCCAACTGGAAAAAGGGAAGATTGACTTTGATCTTTTAGTTGCTTCACCAGCAATGATGACCAAACTGGTTAAATTCGCCAAACTCTTAGGCCCTAAAGGACTAATGCCCAACCCTAAAACGGGCACCATTAGCGAAAAACCAGCAGAGTTAGCTAAAGAGTTGGTTGGCAAAACCCAGTTCCGGACTGAAACTAAAGCCCCTTTGATCCATCTCGTTATTGGCCGAATTGAGGCTAAAGAAAGCGAATTAGTTGAAAATTTTAAAACTCTGATCAACACCATTGGCCCCAGCAATATCCAAAAGGCAGTTTTAACCACCACTATGGGGCCAGGCATCAAGGTTGACATCAGTTCGCTTTAAAAAGATAATTAAATCAAGCAAAATGGATGAACTTGGTGAATTAAGAAAATCCCCTCTTCCAGTGAAAGAAGCTGAAAGGTATTTTGTCGGTGCCGTTGCTGCTCCTCACTTAAAAAGCGCCATTTTAGAAACCCTTCTTCGTGGTGGTAAAATCCGAATTTCAATTTCTAAAGAAGATATAAAAGAAGGTTATTATCGGGACCAAGAGAGACGCAATGACTGCTTTCGAGCCTATCTGGTTGCTTTAGGCCCGAGCCGGCGAAGCTTTTTAGGTAGGCGCAAAACAGAAGAGCAGCTTGAAAAAGAAAATCAAAAGAAAAGAGATCGGCTTGAGGAAGAAAGTCGGAAAAAAATTGGGCCGGAAATAATTGAGCCCCTTCACGAGTTGGCTACTCTCCGCAACCAAAACCTGGGATCTCTTTTGCTTGAAGCTGGAGAAGGGGAAGATGAAAAACTTACCGAGATCGTGAGAAAGAAGCTTTCTGATTTCGGTCTTGAAGTTAACAAGCTTATCAATGAAGTTCGTCTAAGCACGAAACGATAGAATTCCAATCATCCTTCAGCTTGACAGAAGCAAGCTTTTTGTGATATAAATTGGGTTGCCAAAGACAGTAGGCATCCGCCAACTGGCGGAAGAAGACCTACCGAGGTAAAACTAATTACTTTATTTACCTCGGTAGATGCCGAGGATTTTTTATGGTTCAGCAACGAAAAATTTTTACGGTTCAGAACCTAACCCAAAAGCTTAAGGATACTCAGGCTTTGGTTTTGGCGGACTATCGGGGTTTGACTGTTGAACAAATGGGAGAATTGCGGGCTAAAATTAAAAAGGCAGGGGGCGAGCTGGAAGTCATCAAAAACCGGCTTTTGGGCCGGGCAGCCAAAGAAGCCAAGGTTGAAATTGATGATGAAGCTCTAACTGGTCCCACCGCGGCTCTTTGGGCTTGGGAAGATAAAATCGAGCCCATCAAAGCCCTTTATCAGTTTGCTCAAGAATCAGGTCTTCCTAAAATTAAATTCGGGATTTTTGATGAAGAAACAGTCTCTTTAGAGCGAATCAAGCAATTAGCTACTCTACCCAGTAGCGAGGAACTGAAGGCTAAACTGGTCGGTACTCTTAAATCCCCCACTTTTAGGCTGACTTCTTCGTTGAATTCAAATTTAACCAAACTAATCTTAGTTTTAAAAGCGAAAGGTGGTGAAAATTAAATATGGCGGATAAACCCGATAAACCAACCGAAGATCAAAAAACAGAAAAACCAAAGGAAAAACCGGTTGAGGCAAAACCAAAAACGCCTCCAACTGAACCTGCTGTTAATAAACCTGAAAAGAAAAAAGCTGAGGAAAAACCAGCTGCTCCAGCACCTGAAAAGCCGGAAAAAGCAAAAAAACCAGAAAAGCCGGTCAAAGTTTCTGGTAAATTAGCGAAAATTATTGAAGAAATCGAAACTCTTTCTGTCTTAGAGTTGGCCGATCTAGTCAAGGCTTTAGAAGACAAATTTGGTGTGGCTGCCGTTGCCCCAATGGCTACCTCAGCCGCTCCTGCTGGCACCCCAGCCGGAGAGGAAAAAGGCGCCCCGGAACAAACAACGTTCAATGTCGTCTTAACCGCGGCCGGAGCCAATAAGATCAACGTTATTAAAACCGTCCGTGAGGTCAACCAGAATCTTGGTCTTAAAGAAGCTAAGGATCTCGTCGAAGCGGCCCCCAAAGAGGTTTTGAGTGGGGTCAAAAAAGAAGAAGCTGAAGGAGCTAAGAAAAAACTGGAAGAAGCCGGCGCTAGCGT
>CAZMIZ010000007.1:0-23588 GCA_964566925.1 uncultured Gammaproteobacteria bacterium
CTTCTCTTGTTCCTGAAGCTTCTTCTAACTTCCAGAACGCAACAATATCATTATCAAGTGAAGTGGCACTTGCCGCTTGTTGGAAATAAAATAAACCGAAGGACAGAAATAAAACAGCGAAAAGAAGAACAAAAAATTTAACAACGAAGCTGAAGAAGAATTTTTTCAGCTTCTCATTAAGACCTTGTTGTGTGGATATTTTCTTACTATTTAACATAGTAGCAATTTTAAAAATTTTTAGTTTTGCCACCCTTAACTATACTTAACTTATACCATATCTTCACCGCCTATTTCTATTTCTCCTTTAACCTTAAAATCCGCCACGCCACCCCTAAAAAAATCTTGCGGGCAGAACCGCCTTTTTCGTTGCCGCAGGCTCTGAACTGAACTTATTCAGTTAACTTGATATTTAGAAAATCCCGCTCGGCACCGAAAACACCTTTCGTAAAAAGCGAAAATTTGGCGTCTTCGGTATTTTGGTTAATCTCAAGTACTTTTATCATCGCCATAAAATGTTAATATAGAGACAGTGATGACCAACACTTTAAGAAAGCGTTTAGGAAAAAATCTTAAAGAAGCCAGGCTAAAAACGGGAATGACCCAGGTAGAGGTGGCCGATAAGGCGGGTATTCATCCCAATTACTATGCCCGGATTGAACGGGGAGAAGCCAACCCTTCCCAGGAGAAGCTTTTTGGCATCACCAAAGCCCTGAAAGTAAAATCTTCAAAAATCATGCCCTATTAAGACTTGGCCTTCCTTTTCCTAATTTCCTTCCTCAGTTTTTCGCCTCTTTCCTCGTCCACCACCTTATGGGCAATCAGGTGGGCCAAAGTCTGCATGCTTCCCAGCATTTCCATGGCCTTGGCTCGGGTAGCATTTTCGGGGTCGGTTTGTTTTAAAAACCGAATGACGCTCTTGATGTCTTTTTCAAACTGACTTTTCTTTTTAACCATCGTCTCCATATTATACCCCTTCTTGGATAAACCTGCCTAATTTTAAGAAGTGAAACATTTCCAAAGCAGATTTTTGACTCTCTATCCGCCTCATTATTTCCCGACTTTTAATTTGGGATAAAATGTTCAAGCTTCCTTCCCAGAGTATTTTTCTGTCTAGAATAGCCAATTTTCGATGGTGGTTGCCGGTGCAGATGAAAACCTGAACGCCCAAAACCTCAAACCTGCGAATTTCGGACTCGGATTGGACTTCAAAACTTTCACTATGCTCGCTGGGGTCCCTGGTCAAAATGTAAACCCTGACGCCTTGCTTGACTAATCTTTCGAAAGTCGGGTAGAGTCTTTTGGCTCTCTCTGTTGAAATGAAAGGGCTCTCAATGATGACCTCTTTTTGACAGGTTGAAAGGTCTTCAATGAATTTTCGGTAAAAGGTCTTTTCGTCGTATAAGGAAGAATTAACCATTTCCCTCCTCATCATCGACTTCAATTACGGAGACTTTTCCGTTATAATAAGTAAAGCCCAATTCTTTTAGTCTCTCGTAGGTTTTAAAGATACTGGAAAAGAGGCGTTCCACCCACGGGACGTTGGGCTCACTATCTTTCGCTAAAGCTACAGATAGCAAGCCATATTACTATGTATACGTTTTACACAACAAGGTAACGAATCGCTATTACATAGGCTATACACCGGATTTGAGAAAAAGAATTAAAAAACATCTTTCAGGCAAGGTTAGATCAACAAAATCGAATCAAAACTATAGACTAGCATTTTACTGCGCTTTCAAGAAAAGAAATGAGGCTGTTAAATTTGAGAAATATCTAAAGTCGGGCTCGGGCGTAGCTTTTATGAAAAAGCGTTTTCTCAAATCTGGAAGGTAGTTTCAGCGAAAGACATTCCTCGGGAAGCCTTGCTACTCGAAGCTTAAAAAGCGAAGTGTAGACTCCCCGTGGGGTCACTAATATAAAAGATTTCTGCTTGAAATCTTTTTCAATCTGTGATAAAAGGAAGCTAATGGGAAAGAAAGAAGCTTTTCTTCAAATCTTTTTAGTTGTTACCGCCGTTGTCCTTTTACTCGTTGCCGGAGCCGGCCTTTTTTGGCTCTATCAAAACAAAGTAGCCATCAAGCCCGAAGAAGTTTCCACCACCGCCACACCAACCGAAATCGAGACGCCTTCACCCACCTCTATTCCCTTCACCCCAACCGAAGCCGAAGAGGAAGTTTCTGATCTTGAACAAATTAGTCAGGCTTTAGCTGATCGACACAGCAAGCCGGTTGAAGATGCCAACGTCACCATCCAAGACAATGATGGGGAATACGCTAAAGGCGGGGTGGTCTTTGAGGGAGAAATTGGAGGTGGTTGGTGGTTGGCCGCCAAGGTTGACGGCGAATGGATCATCGTCGCTGACGGTAATGGCTCGGTTCTCTGCGCTGATATTGAAGGTTACGACTTCCCGACCAGCATGGTCCCCGAATGTTGGGACGAGGCAACCAGCACCATTATTTATCGCTAAATATGGCCAGATTTCCAGATAAACCAGCCGACTACTCACCTCTATCAGGAATTGAAGGTGATCCAAATATTAAAGAAATAGTGGGAACAGGCGGTTCTTTTCGGATTAACCTCCAAGGCGCAAGAATCGAAAGAATGAGTCTAAATTTAGGATCAGAATCAAGGAAGCTTACATTGCTCGGCCAAGCACAAAGACAAGATGGAACGCTCGCTTTTACCCACCCCTGTCTCCCTAATTTTGGTCCGGATACAGCCAATCTTGACTTACCTCAACACGGACCTGCCAGGAATGATAGATGGACTTTAGTAGAAGAAGGTGATAATAAACTCGTTATTTCTTATGAGGTTAGAGATACCGGTCAATATCTAAACGGCTTAAAGGCGACGCAGGCGTTTTCGCTTAAAGATGGTGTTTTCGAATTAATTACCACTCTTGCCAATGAGGGCCAAGAGGCACTCCCTGCAAACTTTGGTGAACATTTCTACTGGCCTGTCATTTATAGGCAAAAATCAGGCTGGAAAGGCTTGAGCATAAATGGTGTCAACGTAACAGAGCAAGTCAAACAAAATAGCGTCATTAAACTTCAAGACAAAAATATCATCCAGTTTCCCCATCTAGAAGGAAGAGAAGTGATTCTTGAACAAGAAGGTCTCCTCTATGCGGTTTTATGGACTGATGGCTCTACCCACTGGGTGTGTATTGAGCCAGCTGAAGGTGATCCTAAAGAGGGTTTCTTCGGCTCACCAGAAAGTCTAATCCCACCAGGCCAATCAAGAGAAACAAAAATCAGAATTTCCCTTGGTCCAGCAAAAACTGCTTAAGAAGTAAAACCCCAGCGATCGCATTAAACCTCGTTATTATTGACCCTAGATCCATTTTCTGTTACAATCGTCGCTGTTACAAATATAACAATTCTTATTATGGCTAATAAAAACTTCTTAACCACTAGTCAATATGCACGTAAACACGGGATTTCCCGGATGCAGGTTATTCGGTTAATCAGAGCCGGCAAACTTACAGCCCAAAGAGTCGGTCGGAGTTGGCTGATCGCGGAAGAACCAAAAATCTCCAGCCTGGTAAATTTTAATAAGACCAGCTCTCTTCAGAAATGGAATAAAATTTTAAAAACCAAACTGAAAAAAAGCCTTAAAATCGAGGCTGAAAAGGACCGAGAAATTATTTACTCGCGCCTTCATGGCTTAGGTCTCCCCCACGAACGCTGTCTTGCTTTTCCTCAAGGAAAATCCCCTAGTAAGGATGAGTTTAAAATTGCCGTTGGTCGGATCGGCCTTCCTTATTGGATCAGCGCTGTTCCTGATCAAGGAATTTCATATCTGAATCGCCAAGCCAAGCTCGGGGTCTATGATGCTAAAACCGGTTGGAAATTTATCAATCGACTCCCAGAAAAGGATAAATACAAGATCATTATTATGGAGTACCCAAAAGAAACCGATTTTAAGGGAACTGTCTTAATTTCTCCGGCGGGTAAGGGAATGGCTGAGTTTGTCACCGGCGACCGTCACTATATCTTGAGTCGCGGCTTTACCTTGACTGACCCAATGCTTTTCAATCAGGAAAAAATTCAAAGATTTTCCAAAACAATTTCCCCTAACAAACAGAAAAAACTATTTAACTTGGTAAAGGGAATTAACGGCCATTTAGAGGTGGAATATGGCAAATTCAATGGTCATCGGCAACTCCTATTCTTTGATTACAATGAAGAAAAAGCCTACGTAGAAATCGATCAAGTTTGGGAAGATTTAACTGGTTACTTCAAGGGGAAGAAGAAGAAAAAAGGCAAATACCTTTACGGCTTGCCCGCCAGCCCAGGAAAAGCTACGGGCCAATGCCTAATTCTCCATCATGAAAGTATAAATATGTTTGAGAAAGTAAAAAAGGGAAATATTTTGGTCGCTGATACGACCACACCAGAGATGACCCCTTTAATGAAAAGGGCAGCAGCCATTGTCACTGATTTAGGCGGAGTCACCAGCCACGCCGCCATTGTCTGTCGAGAGCTTAAAATTCCCGCCATCGTTGGCACCAGAAACGCCACCGAACATCTCCGCACCGGTGAAAAGATCAAGGTCGATGCCGATAAAGGAAAAATAAAAATTCTTGGTTCCTAAAGACTTGTTTAAAAGAAGGGAGTGATAATGAAAAACAAGACGGAGATTGGATCTGCTCATCTCTCAGAAAAACGTGGGTCTGTCCATCTTCCACCTCATCTTGTAAAGCTATTCGAATTTTGGAGAGAATCCGATGGTTGGTCTTCAGAAAAACGAGCTCGATACTGGGCTGAAGAAGAGAGGTTAGCTAGAGAATTGGAACAAGAAGTCTTGGATACTTTAGGAAACCAACCAGCACCGATGACGCCAGACGAATTCGATGAAGCTGCAGATCAGATTAAAAAAGCGGCCCCGAATCTTGAGGGCCTCCTTCTTGGCTATAAAGCCCTAGGAAAAAGCTATGTAAAAAATGAAGGCTACGGTTTGCGTCCAGGGAAAGGAAGCTAGGAGTAGGATTTATTTAATAATTTTCCTCTTTTGCCACCATTTTTTTCCAAAGTAAAGAATCAGAAGAGCGGGTAGCCAAATAATGGCGTAGACAACTATCCAAATAATGGCCGTCGCCACACTGCGCAAACCATTAACCAGCGAGCGAACCGCCAGTTTGAAGATCGCTTGGGGTCTAAAGGGTTGGGCCGGCACATAAGGTAAGGCATATTCGTCGGTGGAAAGATAAACCGTGATTTTGGCCAACTCGGCTGTTTTTTCTAAATATTGTTGTCGACCTTTAAGGCTGTCAATTTGCTCCTGGAGATAAATTAATTCCCGCTGAACTTGGAGAATGTCCTGAACTTCGGTCGCTCGATTTATAATCTCTTCAAATTTGGTCTTAGTTTTCTCTAAGGTCGCCAGTTTGGCTTCAAGATCAACATATTCAGCCGTAACATCAGTCCCCAGAATGTTTTCTGAAGAAACTTTAATGGCTAAGTCACGAAAATAATCAATTGTCTCCCGAAATTTATCCGCCGGAACCCGAACCACCACGGTAGCAAAAGGCGCTTCTTCCGGTTTAGTTAAAGAGGTGCTAACCATAAAGCCACCCATTTCTTTGGCTTTGTCAATCACCTGATCAGTAGTTTCTCGAACATTGGCCACCACCAAAGACAAAGAAGATTCTTCCACCACTAATCGTTCTTCATCTTCAACCGGTGCTACTTCGCGGGTAGGCGGTAATATTTCTTCTTGGTAAAGAGCCGCTGTTCCTGTTTCGGCGACAGGCATTTCCAGGGTTGTTCCCAATCCTGCTTTTCTCACTGACTGGAAAAGTAAAAGATTGGGGGAAAAATCTCTAATTAAAAAATAAAGAAGAACGATAACTAAAACCGCGGCTAGTTTGTTTTTTCTTATCCAATCCACAAAATCATTCTAGAAGATTAAGCTCTGGCTGTCAATTACTTTTTCTCTGTTTCCCTTTTCTTTTTAAGGCGTATCCTAAAACCTCATCCATATGGGAAGCAAAAATCAGCTTAATATCTTTTTTAATTTTTTGGGGAACATCTTCTAAGTCTTTTTTATTATCTTTCGGCAAAATGACTGTCTTTAGTCCCGCCCGATGAGCGGCAATCACTTTTTCCTTAACTCCACCGATTTCCAAAACTCGGCCACGAAGAGTGATCTCGCCGGTCATTCCCACTTCTCGGTGAGCCGGCGTTTTGGTTAGAGCCGAAACTAAAGCCACGGCAATCGCCACCCCAGCTGAAGGCCCATCTTTAGGAACGGCTCCTTCAGGGACGTGAATATGAACATCAAGGTTTTTGTAAAAACCTTCTCTTAATTTCAATTCCCGCCAGCGACTGCGCACATAAGAAAGGGCCGCCTTCCCCGATTCTTTCATCACCTCGCCTAATTTGCCGGTTAGGAGAAGCTTCCCTTTCCCGGGCATTAAAGCGACCTCAATGAAAAGAATGTCGCCACCGGCTTGAGTATAAGCCAAAGCAGTAGCCATTCCAATTTCGTCTTTTTTCTCGGCCAGTGTTTCGGTGAATTTAGCCGGGCCAAGAAATTTTTGAATATCGGCTTTAGTAATTGTCTTTTTCACCTTCTTTTTATCAGCAATTTTTCGGGCTAATTTACGGCAAACAGTGGCTAAATTTCGCTCTAATTCCCGAACACCAGCCTCACGGGTGTAGCGCCGTATAACGTGATGTAAAGCAGGATCGGCTAACTTAATCATTTTTGCTTTCAGGCCGTTAAAACGGAGCTGCTTTTCCCAGAGGAAATTCTTGGCAATGTTAAACTTCTCTTCTTCGGTATAACCAGGAAAGCGAATCATTTCCATTCGGTCGCGCAACGCTGGAGGAATGGTATCCAGAATATTGCCGGTGGTAATAAACATCACCTTAGATAAATCAAAGGGAACCTCTAAATAATGATCAGAAAATTCGTAATTTTGCTCGGGATCTAAAGCCTCAAGGAGAGCCGCTGATGGGTCGCCACGGAAGTCTTTCCCTACTTTATCGATTTCATCCAGCATGAAAACCGGATTGTTACTCCCAGAATTTTTAATCCCCTGAACAATTCTCCCGGGCATGGCTCCAACATAGGTTCGGCGGTGACCCCGGATTTCTGCCTCGTCCCGAATCCCCCCTAAGGACATTCTGACAAATTTTCGCCCCAAAGCTCGGGCAATTGATTTTCCAATTGAAGTTTTACCAACACCTGGCGGGCCAATAAAGCAAAGAATGGTTGGTCCCCCAACTTCTTCTTTTTTACCAGGAACGGATCGGCCTCTAACCGGCTTTTTTCCTTGCTGTTTTTCTTTTAACTTCATTACCGCTAGGTATTCAACTACTCTCTCTTTTACTTTTTTAAGCCCGTAATGATCCTCGTCAAGGATCTTAGCCGCCCGAGCAATCGTCGCTTTGTTAGGAGTAGAAGCTTCCCAAGGCATTTCCGTTAACCAGTCCAGATAGGTCCTAATGTAGCCTACCTCTGGGTGCATCGGCGCCATTTTAGAAAGGCGTTTAAGCTCTTTATTGGCTTTTTCTTCAGCCACCTTGGACATCTTTGCCTTTTTGATTTTTGCCTTGAGTTCCTTAATTTCGTCTTCCTCTTCCGGTTCGCCCAATTCTTTCTCGATTGTCTTCTTCCTTTCTCGAAGCATCGCTTCCCGGACCGATTTATCAAAGCGTTTCTGAGTTTTGGAAGCAATTGATCTTTCAAGCTCTAAAATTTTAGTTTCCTGGGAGAGATGAGTCGCCACCTTTTCCAGTCGTTTAATAATCTCAACGGTCTCCAAAATTTCTTGTTTTTCCGAAGTTTTGATGTCCAGGGTGTAAGCAATTTGATCAGCCAGCTCAGAGGCGCTTAGGCCCCCCATCAATCTCATAAAAATCATAAAATCAACTTGTTTCCCCCGGTCAACCGCTTTCTTAAAACCGGCAGTTAAATGTTTACAAAGAGCTTTAATCTCATCGGAGTCTTCTACGATTTCGGCAATCTCGCTCACTTTACCGACCAAGTAAGGATTGGCACTTTCGATCGTTTCTAAACGAATCCTGGCTACCCCTTTCACGAGAGCGTGAAGTTCACCATTAGTTCGCAGAACCCGTTCAATTGTGGCTAAAGTGCCAACAGAATAAAGATCATCTTTTTTGGGATCATCTAACCGGGAATTCTTTTGGGTAAAAAGACAGATTAGCCGGCCTGACTTAGAAGCGGCTTCAATCGCCGCCAGGGATTTCGGTCGACCAAAGGTGAGGACGACTTCAGTATGAGGAAAAATCACCCCTTCCCGAATAGCTACGATGGGGAGAGTTTTTTCGTCTTTGTTTGAATCAAGAAGAATGGCCATAATGATATTTTATTCTTAGCAGTCTAACATAGGGTCTGCTAAAAGTCAACCCCACTTTCATTCTGAACGGGTCAAGGTGTTTCTTATTCGTGGATCACCACCATCGTTCCTGGGTTTTCTTTACTGGGGTAAGCGATGTTCTCTTCTGGTGAAATAGTCGGGCCGGACCAATAGAAGAGTTTCTCAGCATCAGGAATGGCCACATTAACACAGCCATGGCTCATTGGTGTACCAAAATTATTATGCCAATAGGCACCATGGATTCCATAACCTTTGTTAAAATACATAATATAGGGCACGTTCGGAAGATAATAATAGGTCCCCAAAGCCCGGGAGCCGCCACTCATTTTGGCATAGCGAAGTTTAATCCAAATCCGAAAGGTGCCCGTGGGTGTTGGCGCCCATTTCCCGGTTGAAGTCAGAAATTCATAAACAATTCGGTTACCCTCATGGGCATAAATCCGCTGGTCAGAGAGATCAATCTCAATCCACTTATTCTCCGCATCCGTGGCCGAAAGAACTCTTTGCTGTTCTGCTAGGCTTAAAGATTCCTGGTTGGGCACCAACTCTGTTTCCAAACCTTCTACTGGTTTGTTTAAAAAACCTGCCCCAGGCGGCTCGGGGTCAAATTCACCCTTTTCAGTCTTGATGGCGGCCACCGCATTTTCACTTTCTAGTTCTTTTTTAAGCAAATAAGGCCTGCCTAGACTAATCGCTAAAACGCCAACAGCGACTAAGAAAGCGAAGGGTAAAAAAATAAGAAAGAACCGATTTACTTTCATAAGAAAAATAGTAGCATATTTATCTCATTTTCTTAAGTACGGCCTTAACTTCCTCTTCAGGGGTCATCTTATCAGTTTCCAGAATAAGGTGGAAAAAATGAGAATCAAACTGATCTTTAATTTGATAAAGCCGTTGATGTTTTTCAATGGTAGTTTTGTCACGAAAAAGAACTTTTTTCTTGGCTTCTTTTAGAGGAAGTTTTTCTCTTTGGGCAAAACGTTTAATCCGCACTTCAATCGGAGCAACGCAAAGAACCCGGAAGACATGAGGTAAATCTCTGGAAATCCAGCCAGCCAGCCAGCCTTCGTAAATAATCCCTTTTTCTTTTTCAAGCATTTCTCTAGCCTTTTCATCCACTTCTTTATCAATTTCTTCAGGGATATCTTTGTAGCGCTCAATTGACCAGCCTCTTTCTTGACAATACTGGCGCATCACTTCGCCAGCAGTATGGAACCGCCAACCAAGCTTTTTGGCCAATTCCCAAGCCAAGGTAGTTGACCCAGAGGCAATAATTTTGCCGGAAACGGCAATATTTTTGTATTTCATCATAGCTCTTTAACCATTACGGATAGGTCACGCTTGATAAAAATCGGCTCTAAACCATAAACTTCTTCTTTAAGGCTTAAGCGATTATCAATCTCATTGTAAATAAAGATCGGTTTTTGAAAATGGAAGGCAAGAGCCATCTCCATCAAAGTATTCCCGCCAATATAGCCCGGAATCCCCTTTTTATTTTCATTTAAAACCAAAATCGCATCGGCTTCAATCACCTTCTTAAAATGGTCTTTGATCAACCTTGTTTTTACTTGGTAATCTTTTTTATTCTGGAACCAAGTTTTATAGGTATCGACATTAAAGTTCCCTGTTCTTTTCATCACATAAGCGGTTTTAGGAAGCTTAACTTTAAAACCCAACTTTTTTAGCTCCTCTCCGACCTTAATCGCCTTCTTAAAAAACTGGGCGCTAGAGCAAATAGTAATGACTTTCTTCATTGCCATTATTCTATCGGGCCACCAGAGAGAGATCAAGAGCAAAAATTAGTAAATTTTTTAGGCGGGGAAAAAGCCAGGAAAGAATTTTCTTAGTGAGCCAAGGATTTTTTTAAAAAGAATCTTATGACCCTCATTATTTAAATGAACGCCGTCAACTAGATATCTCTTAAAGTCTTTGCCTAAATCAGGCAGAAGATCAATCAAGAGGATTCCTTGCTTCTGGCAAACGGCCTTTAACAACTCATTATATCTTTCAACGTCCTTGTTCCTGTATGAATAATCGGGCAACCAGGGAATCGGATCAACTTTTGCTTCATCCACTGGAGTAAAACCAACAAAAACAATTTTATCAGTGTACTTCTTGGCCTGAGCAATTAACTCCCTAAGATTGGCTTTAAATCTGTCTTCAGAAATCATAAAGCAATTATTTTTATGAAAGAATTCAGAATCATTAATGCCAACAGCAAAAATGATCAGATTTTCTTCTTCTTCGCTTAACCTCGGCTTCACCTCCTGGTTGAATCTCGCTAACAACGTCTCGGTGGTTTCGCCTGATAAGCCAAGGTTGTAAACCATGAAATCAAGCTTGAAGTCAGAACCAACCACTCGCTTATCTAGATACCTTCTTAAACGCTGCACCCAACCACCTTCTTTATCCCAGGCACCATAAATCAAACTATCCCCAAAAACAACCACATGAGCCATAGGGCCATTTTATCATAAAATTAGCTTGACAAAAATGAGGGATTATTGTATATTACAACTATCAACGCCTCGTCCAAGCCCTTGGCCCGACGAGGTTTTTTTATGCTAAAATAGCAAGCATGAAGAACACCAGATTATACATCGATGGGGAAAATTTAAGACACTATGTGGAAAAGGTTCTGAGAGAGAAAAACGTTCCCAAAAAGAAAGCAACTCTCTTAAACGTTAACTTTTTAAAGCTTCTCAATAAAGTCCTTAAAGACGTTAAGGTCAATAAGAAAATTTATTATTCTGCGAAGCTCAAGGAGTCCAAGGAGACACCCAAAAAATCAAGAGAGCTAATACGAAGACAGCGGATTTTAAAAACAAAACTGGAGAAGCAGGGTTTCAAGTTTGTTATGAGGGGCTATGTTCGGCCTCAGAAAATCCTGGTTAATAAAAAATCAAAAATTATTTTTAAAGAAAAAGGAGTCGATGTAAAACTGGCGGTTGATTTGGTAACGGCCGCTTGCGACAAGAAGATTAAAACCGCCATTCTTTGTAGTTCAGATTCTGATTTACAGCCGGCCATTAGGGAAATTAAAACCCGAGGAGTTGAGGTCATTTATCTCGGTTTTGAGATTAATCCGAATAAAGGTTTGATGTACACCGCTAATAGGACAATTCTTATAAGAAACTCCGAAGTCTTAGAATGTTTTCTTAAAAAATAATCTCTTCCTCTCAAGCTGATCAACGATTCTTCCTAGTTTCTGATACAATATGGATAATTAAAGAATTCTTAAGCAAAAATTAAGGAAATCGTTTTATATTACTCTCAATGAGAATCTTAGTGGTTGAAGACGAAATAAAATTAGCCAACGCCATCAAAAGAGCCCTGGAGCTTCAGAAACACGCCGTGGACGTGGCCTACAATGGTGAAGATGGGCTGGATTTAGCTATTGGCGAAGGTTTTGATCTGATTATTCTGGATTTGATGCTTCCAAAAGTGGATGGCTTAGAAATTTGTAAACAGGTGAGAAAAGAAGGCATCCATACCCCTGTTTTAATCCTTACCGCCAAAGGCCAAATTAATGATAAAGTAAAAGGGTTGGATGTCGGGGCCGATGATTACATGGTTAAGCCCTTTTCTTTTGAAGAGCTGTTTGCTCGGGTTCGCGCCTTAGTCCGCCGGTCTCCCAGAACGGATAATCCAGTTTTAAAGATTAAAGATTTAACCCTTGATCCTCAAACTTTCAAAGTAAAAAGAGATGGTAAATTAGTGGAATTATCCGTTAAAGAGTTTTCTATTCTTGAATATCTTCTGCGCCATAAAAATTCAGTGGTAACCAAAGACCAAATCGTCAATCATGTTTGGGATTATGACGCCGATGTCTTACCCAGTACAGTGGAAGTTCACATAAAACACCTTCGCGATAAACTAGATACCTCTTCTAAACCATCAATTATCAGAACGGTTCGAGGATTTGGTTATGAAGTCAAGGATGAGGAATAAATAAATTCGACTTATGTTTCAATCAACGCGTCTGAAGTTAACTGCCTGGTATCTTCTCATCATTATGTCTATTAGTACCCTTTTTAGTGTCGCTATTTATAACAATGTCTCTCGTCAGATTGAGGGCCTTATCCGGATCCATAACGAGCGGGTAAAAAATTTCCAATTCGGCTCCCCCCAAAACGATCTCCCACCCCGATCCCTATCTGACGCTCCCCCAATGATTAGTACTGAAGATCTCCAAAAACAGAGAGAACAGCTCATTTATACTCTCTTCTTTATTAACTTGGGTATTTTGGTAGTGGCTGGAGGGGCCGGCTATTTCTTAGCAGGGAGAACGCTTCGGCCTATTAAGTTAATGGTTGACGAACAAAATCAATTTATCAGTGATGCCTCTCACGAATTGAGAACGCCCATTGCCACCCTCCGAGCAGAAATGGAAGGCAAACTTCTTGAAAAACGCATTTCTAATAAGGAAGTAAGAAAGCTGATTGCCAGCAACCTTGAAGACTTAGACACCTTGCAAAATCTGGCCGACAGCTTATTAAAGTTAACCAGAATTCATACTCTCAATGACACCCAAAAAGAGATGGCTAATATTTCCTTATCAGAAGTGGTCAAAGCTGCTTATAAGAAGGTCCTCCCGCTAGCCAAGAAAAAGAAAATTAAGATCAACGTCAAAGTGGCGGAAGCGATTGTCAAAGGTGATAAAAGCAACTTAACTGAAGTTCTGGTGATCTTGCTTGATAACGCCATTAAATACAGCCCTAAAGGTTCAGCGGTTAGAGTTGTTTCTAAAGTGCTGGATCACAAAGTTAAAGTTTCTGTTTCAGATCGTGGGATGGGGATAGCTAAAGAAGATCTCCCCCACATATTTGAACGCTTTTTTAGAGCCGACAAATCGCGCTCTCTGGTTGGTGGATACGGTTTAGGACTCTCAATTGCCAAAAAAATTGTCGAATCACATCGGGGATCAATCAGGACGACCAGTAAAATTGGCAAAGGCTCGACTTTTGAAGTGACCCTTCCCCTGGCTCATTCCTAAGCTTCTCTCTTTCTTTAAGCGTTTTTTAAGATAGGTTCTTTATACTCTCTCCCGTTCAATGACAGAAAGGGGGTGAAAGCAGTGAATAAAAAAATACTTTTGACGGTGGCGACAATTTCCATCCTGGGGATTGGCTTATTATCTTCAACGGCTATTCTGGCGGAAAATACCGCTGACCATCCAAATCCAATGGCGGCTTTAGTTGAAAAAATTGCCGATAAATTCGGCCTTAATCAGGAAGACGTTCAAGTGATTTTTGACGAATATCAAACTGAACGTCGAGCGGAAATGGAGAAAAATCGAGAAAAACGCCAAGCCGAAATGGAAGCCAGGTTTGAGGAACAACTCTCCCAAGCGATTGAAGAAGGAAAAATAACCGAAGAGCAAAAACAGCTCATTATCGCCAAACGTGAAGAGCTGGAGGCTAACCGGCAAACAGGAATGAAAGAGATGACTGATGAAGAGAGAAAAACGGCCAGGGAAGAAGAGCGACAAGAGCTGGAATCTTGGGCTGAAGAAAAGGGTATCGACCTCGAATACCTGATGGTCGGCTTTGGCATGAGAGGTCATGGAGCGGCCACCACAAATTAATATTAATCGTTAGAGATGGTGGCCATTTATTAAACAGCTCCCGGTTACATCCGGGGGCTGTTTTATCAAAACTTAAGCAAAACTTAAGGTTTTCTTCGTAAAATTAGGGGCGTTAAATTAATCTGATGAAAATCATGCTGAAAGTCAAAGAACGGATTCTTATCTTTAAAAACTGGTGTCTCAAAAGATCGTTAAAAGATAAGGCTCTAGATATCAAGACCTATTTTTTGAATACCTCTTTAAAAAAGAGGGTTCTCATTTTGGTGGCCGTGATTGGTCTTGGTCTTCTTATTAGACAGCTCTTCTTTGTTTCTCAAAATAAAAAAGTTACTTACGAAACGTCCATCGCTGAAAAAGGAACTTTAATCACCTCTGTTTCCGCCTCGGGAACGATCACCTCAGGCAACAGTACCAGCGTCACCACTAAAGCCTCAGGAGAAGTGACCGCGGTTTATGTCACTAACGGCGACACGGTTACCAAAGGACAAAAAATAGCTGATGTCACTCCGGATGAATACGCATCCCAGAGAGAGACGGCTACCTGGGTAACTTACTTAGATGCCCAAGAAGCGGTAAAAACGGCTGAGAAAAACAAAATAGCGGCTGATATTGAAATGTGGGAAAGCAGGCAGGCAATTTTAGATGCGGAGGAGGAAGTTGCAGATAAAAATCTTGGCAAAGTTAACCCGGATACCAACGAATCATATACCCTAACCGAACAAACAGTGGTGGATAAAACCTTAGAAGAAGCAAGGAAAGCCTTTGAAGAAGCGGAGTTAAAATATAAAAATGCCGATTCGGAGGTCCAAGCCGCCAAAGCTAAGGTCGCCTCTACTTTGAGAGATTATCAAGAAAATTCATCGACAATCTATGCTCCTGCGGCAGGGGTAATCAGCGACCTGGCTCTGGCACCGGGACTAGTGATCAACGCCAGTTCCTCTACCAGTTCTTCAACCGGAGCGACGATTATCTCCTCCCAAACAGTTGGGAAAATCAGCAGCACCAACGGCCAACTAATAGCGACTGTCGATCTCGCGGAAATAGATGTTATCAGCGTTAAAGCCAATCAAAAAGTTTCCCTTCTTTTGGACGCCTACACCGATAAAACGTTTACCGGAAAGATTCTTGCTGTTAATACCGCCGGAAGCATCAGTTCGGGAGTTACTTCCTACCCGGTCTCCATCCTCCTTGATCCTGTTTCGGTTGAAATCTATCCAAATATGGCCGTTAATGCCGAGATTATCATTAGCATTAAAGACGATGTTATTCTCATCCCCACCACAGCCATAACCACCGTCAACGACCAGTCAACCATCCAAGTTAAAAAGGATAATGAAATTACCATTGTTCAGGTTGAAGTCGGCGATTCAAATGACTCCCAAACAGAAATCATCTCAGGAATTAATGAGGGTGATGAGGTTATCACTTCAACCATCACTTCGGAAAGTGAAACCGAAAGCGGTTCTACTTCTCCTTTCAGCGGCATGGGAGGAAGCGGTGGAGATGGAGGAGGTCCTCCGGGCGGCTTCTAAAGACTATGGCCAAACCGATTATCGAAGTCTCCCATCTTTCTAAAATCTATAAAACCGGCGAATTGGAAACCGCCGCTCTTTCCGATGTCTCGCTAACGATTAATAAAGGTGAATTTGTTGCCATTATGGGCCCATCCGGCTCCGGCAAGTCGACCCTGATGCATATTTTGGGCGCTTTGGATCTACCTACCAGCGGAAAATATCATCTTGACGGCCAAAACGTTTCCCAACTTTCAGATGATCGGTTGGCAGAAATAAGAAACTCTAAAATTGGCTTTATTTTCCAAGCCTACAATCTTTTACCGCGGACCTCAGCCCTTGACAACGTCATGCTGCCGATGGAATATGCCGGCATTGCCGACGCCGAACAAATAAAAAGAGCTAAAAAGTTTTTAAAATTAGTGGGCCTGGTTGATCGCCTAGACTATCCTCCGAACAAGCTTTCCGGAGGCCAACAACAGCGAGTGGCCATTGCCCGAGCTTTAGTCTTAGACCCAGCCATCATTTTAGCTGATGAACCAACCGGCAATATCGCTTCTGTCCAAGCTGAAGAAATTATGGAAATTTTTGAGGATATTAATGATGATGGAAACACGATTGTTATGATTACCCATGAAACAAATATTGCTGAGCACGCGGAACGGATTATTCGTCTCCTGGATGGAAAAATTTCAACTGACGGGAATAAACATCAAAGACGTTTTGCGAAAAGGAAAAAATGAAGCTATCAAAATTAATCAAGAATGGGATCAAAAGTCTGGCCGTCAATAAAATGAGGACCGGCCTGGCTATTCTGGGAATCGTTATCGGTATCGGCAGCGTCATCGCTCTGGTCTCAATGGGAGAATCAAGCAAGCTCGCCGTCCAATCTCAAATTCAGTCAATCGGTTCAAATTTACTAACGATTTCGCCCGGATCCCAGACAACCGGGGGTGTTCGGGGGGCCGCCGGCGGGGCCACCACCTTAACCAACGAAGATGCCGAAGCGATAGAGACTTCTTCTAAAGTAACCACAGTGAAAAATGTCTCCCCAGAATATTCCGGTCGAGCCCAAGTTACGGCCGGAAGAAACAATACGAATACCCAAATTGTGGGCGCTGAGCCAGTTTACGCTGAAGTCAGGAAAATCACTCTTTCTTCAGGCAGTTTTATCACCGCTCAACATATTTCCGCGATATCGAAAGTGGCTGTCCTTGGCCCAACGGTGGTTGAAGACCTTTTTGGTGAAGATGCTAATCCGGTCGGTCAATCAATCAGGATTTCTGGAAAGACTTTTTTAGTGATTGGGGTAACCAAATCAAAAGGGGGGTCAGGGATGCAAAACCAAGATGACCGGATCTATATTCCTTTATCAACCGCCCAAAAACAGGTCTTTGGCGTCAAATATTTAACCTCCATTGCTTTAGAAGCGGCTAGCGAAGAGGTAATGACTAAGGCCCAAAATCAGGTTGGCTATTTGCTTTTAGAACGCCATAAGATCTCCGAGGTCGCCAATGCCGATTTTAGAATCATGTCCCAAGAAGATATTTTAGAAACGGCCACTGAAGTTACCGGAACATTTACGAGCATGCTTACGGGCATCGCCGCTATCTCTTTATTGGTCGGGGGGATTGGGATCATGAATATCATGCTGATGTCGGTGACCGAAAGGACCCGGGAAATAGGCCTCAGAAAAGCGTTGGGGGCAAAAAAGAAAGTGATCATCTTTCAATTTCTGGCTGAGGCCATCATTCTTACCTTCACCGGAGGGATAGGTGGGATTGTGATGGGGATTATTGGCTTCTATCTATATGCCCAGGTAAATAGTTCCACTTTTACGGTTTCTTTAGGTTCTGTTTTGCTGGCGTTCATTGTTTCGGCGGGGATTGGTGTCTTATTTGGCTGGTATCCGGCTCAGAAAGCAGCTAATTTACAACCAATTGATGCTTTAAGATATGAATAATTTTGAAGGGGGGTGAAAAAAACTAATGACCAAGAATAGTTTAGTGATCACCATTGTCGCCGCGGTGATTGTTGGCGCTTTGGGATTTTACGGCGGCATCCAATATCAAAAAAGTCAACGTGGGAGTTTCCCTGGAGGGGCGCAAGGATTTCCTAACGGCAACGGTCAACAAACGAGAACAGGAAATTCTTTGGGTTCCCGCCCGATTAGCGGCGAAATTACTAGTCTTGATGAAAATACATTGACTATCCAGACCCAGGATGGCAGCAGTAAAATCGTGATTTATTCAACCTCAACCACAATCAACAAAACATCTGAGGGTTCCGCAGCCGATCTTGAAATCGGAGGACAGGTGATGATTATCGGATCAGAGAGCACTGATGGAACAGTCACTGCCCAAACCATTTCTCTTGGCGGAGAGATGTTCCAGGGAGGGCCAAATGGACAACCAGCAGATCAAAACGGGCAGTGAGGTTCTAGCAGTTAAGAGAGTAATGTGTTATAATGTAAACATATTCCCTTAAAAAGGAATATTTATTTACGCCTGTTTCTTCTAGTTAGATAAGAAGATCCTTCAGAGATTTTTTCTATCCGCCAGACAGAGACAGTATCTTAAAACAGAAAGGTGGTGAAAAATAAATGTCCAAAAGACTATTTGTTGGCGGGCTCTCTTACTCTGTAACTAGCTCCCAACTAGAAGAAATATTCTCTAAATTTGGCAAGATTGTTTCTTGTGATGTAATCACTGACAGATATAGTGGTCAAAGCAAGGGATTTGCTTTCGTTGAAATGGAAGATGAAAAAGAAGCAGATAAAGCGATGGAAAAGTTAAATGACACTGAACTGGAAGGAAAAAAGATTGTTGTCAATGTTGCAAGACCAAGAGAAGAAAAACCAAGGTTCGACAACCGAGGGCCAAGAAGAGGAAGTTATCGCTAGCTCCTAATCCAATTTCAGATAGTAGAAAAACTATCAAGGGGTAAAGTTTTACCCGAAAAAATGCTGGAAAAAGCAGGAGTATTTGGCGTGGAAATAAGATTGTTTATTGATCTGCAAGCGCTCTCAAGACGGCTTCACGAATGTTGCGACCTCGATACCAGCCATTCAAGTAAACAAGCGAAGGATTTCTTCCCCTCTTTTGAAGGTAGTATTCGTTAATGCGACCGCCTTTTTCGAAGAGGTTAACGATCAAGCTGTCTGTTGTTTCTTTTTTATTATTGATAAATTCATTATAGCACACAAAATCCAAGGCTAACATTCCCAATTTTCTGACCAGGTCGGTCTAGATCTTCATCCATTTTTCTCCTAAATAAGTTTGGAGCGGTGGGTGAGAATATTTCCCCAGGTCATCATCTCCTCTGCCCAAAGAAGTGGATTCTTGGGGTTTTTGAGACCTTCTTTTTCAAGAAGTCTATATTCCTTCACAAAATTATTAAAAGTACCCACGAAAGTCCCAGGTAGGGAGTCTTTGTCTAAAGCTTGAATATAAGAAGAAGTATTTCTTAAGAAGATTTTTATTCTTTCTTTTTTACCGGAATAATCATCGGCAGCCCAATTACCTATTCGGTTTAAGTTCATGGCTATATCTAATACTTTAGCTCGATTATCCATAGAGACTAGAGAAAAAGTTTTTTAATTATCTCATCAAACTTTTTTCTTATATCCAAAGAAAGGATGTCTCGACTGGGGTTTTCTTCAGGTCTTAAATTGATAATTGAATTGTAATCGATCTCTTCAGTTTCAATGTCAAACCCTCCTCCCCATAGGTCTTTTTGCTTCGATCCTCCTGCCAGTAATATTTGCTCTTCTTCAAAATGTCTATCTGCTCCCCCAGCAAGAATTCTTCTTTTAACATCAACGACAATTTTTACATAGCCATCAAAATGTTTACCTAATTTGTCAAGTTGTTTCTTGGTTACCCTCTTCTTAATGATGATATTCATGATTTAGACTATTTTAACACGTCCATAAGTTATTTGAAGGTTTAATCTCAAAGGAGGTAAAATTATTAAATGCGTCTTGCCTGGGCAGGTTCTTTAATGGCCGTCAATTTAAAAAGCTTTATTTTAAGATTTCGAATCTCTGTTCAACGCCCATATTAAAGTTGCCAGCGGGAAAAGAGACGGAGCACAACAAAAGGCGGTGGCCATATGTGGCCAAAGCTCTTTTAAGACCATTCTGGTTGTTTCAAGTTCCTTGTTAGCCAGCGTGTTGGCTGCCAAAAATCCAGCCATGCCCGCTACTAAAAGCGCAGATCCAATCCAGGCTTTGTTAAAGTAACGATCCATGATAGGATTGCCTGTTTCAAGACTCACATTGACTGCTTGTTGTTTCCCGTCTTCTTGATGATTGGCCGTTGACTTTACTGGAAGAAGATTGGCTGGTAGCTCTTGGATTTGATCGGTTGGAACAGCAAAAATCTGCCAACCTTTGGCTATTTCTCCTTTCCTGGTTATTGGCACAAACACATAAGGAAAATTTCCTGGAGGATGGTTTGGCCAGCCATCATCAGTGCCAAACCAGCCATCATCAGTGATAAAAGGTTCATGGTAGAAAATAATGTCATCTTTATAGGGTGGCCTGCCTGGCTCAACTAGGTGAATACCTGATCGTTCCTGGAAAACCGCAGGGTCGGCATCAGAGCGGGTAAACAGGAAAAATGGAATCGCCCTTCTGTTAGAAAAACTTCTTTTTGGCCTGGGGACCCAAAGTTGGGGGCCAGAGTATTCAGGTTTACTGAAAGACATGGAATAGGGATTAAAATTGTGATGGCATACACTAGCAAAAGACCGAACACCTTTACTGGTATTTACCCCTGAAGGTGGGTGGATAATAATGAAAACTGCTTTCGTGGTGGCATGGGGACTTCTCCAACTGACTGGGTAGTCTATCTTCTCCTTTAAATAATCCTCTAGTTCTTGTAAAGATTTTATTTCTTGGTATGGAGGGGTAGCCTGTTTATCTAAACAGACTGAGTGTAAATGGGCTATCGCTTGACTATGATCAAAATCGCCCCTTTCAATTATATGACCTGTCAGCGATAAAACGTCTTCTGTTGGCGGATGTAGTTTTTCTGCCACTGTTATCTTTTCTGGGCAGATTAATTAGCAGGTCAATTACCTGGAAGATTATACAACAGCAATCGGAAAAATGGAAGGCCTATAATAAGAAAACACAATCCTTATTAAAGCAATCTTCTTAAAAGTCCTCTAAGCCTTGAAGGTTTATCAGAAGAAGAATCATCTGGTAAGCCCAGGGCTTCCCTCCAGGCATCATCCCATTCCCTATAATGATGGAGGGCTGGTTCTTCAACGTCAAAATAAGGAATTGGTGTAGAAGGAATACGTTCCTCGGGACAGGGAGTCCAATGACTCGGCCTACTATCAAAAGAACTACCAACGCAAGTCCAAATTCTTGTAGGATCTTTTTGGCGCGCCGGGCAGTCAACGCACTCAGGCCTAAGTCTTTCAGAATCTAATGCCATGGGTGGATTTTACCACAAAGAGGCTATATTTTAAAGAATTACTAGCCTTACAAGGCCGTTAAATTTTTGGCTTCCATTTTACTGACCAGATTAGCCTAAGGTCCTTTCTCTTCTTAATTCTACAACTTTTTTAACAAAACTAAATCTCCTTTAACCAACGCTTCCTTTTTTGCCCTGGACCATTTCTTAAGCTGGGCCTCTCTTCGCATTGCCTTTTGTCTTGTAGGATAGGTTTCCTGGTGAACTAACTCAAAAGTAGAAAAATAACGAATATATTTAGCTGCTTTCCCTTTCTTTTCTCGATGCTCTTTAATACGCTTGGGTAGATTATTTGTTTGTCCGATATACAAAGTGTTTGAAGATGTACGAAGAATATAGACGTGATACATTTTCTTTCGACTCCAGTTCGATACTTCGACTACACTTAATGCTCACTGTCGCTCAAGACCTTCTCTTCTCTCATGGCTGAAAGCCCTGAGCGAAGTCGAAGGGCTGAGCAGGCCTGTCTAGGACTCTCCTTTATTATAACTCAATATAAGGTTGCCCGATTGTATTGCCTGAACAGTATCTGAAACAGATCGTTTTTCCTCTTCTGTTGGCTTCCTCCCTTCTCTTAACAATATTTCCCCTAAACGACTTAGTGGTAACATTTCGGGAGAAGTAAAATCTTCGGGCTGAAAGGTTGGATAGAAACTAGTATGATCATTGAAATACATTGCCAAGAGCTTTAGATCTCTTTCAGTAAACTGGTCTCCTTGACTTAAAAACATCCAGGCTACCTTTGATGCAAAATCTAAGGCTGTTGACTCTAATTGACGAATAGTAAGTCTGTCCAGATATTGTTCTAAACGATCATCTCCTTCGAGTAAAGATGTTAAACGTCTAGGTATACCAACTAGTTTCTCCATCACTATTGGTTTCATCAACCTCTCTAATTGGGCCATACCAGCCAGAAATGGATTGGCTACTCTGGAGTAAGCTAGCATAGCAAATCTTGAATGATGTTGAAGAACGGTATCGAATACATCGTCGTCTATCAATGGTCCATAATTACCAAGATAGTCAGAGGTATGCAGATGTTTTATTAGGGCCCTTACGGCAAGTGTGGGTGATAAAGCCGCCTTTTCTCCTAAAGAATTTCTAATGCCCTTTTTAGTGGATTCTTCCGTCCACTCGGACTGAATTCTCCTAACACAATCACTGAATTGCCCAGCGGCAACCAGTCTTTGATTATCAAGTGTTTCGCCAGGCTTTGACTCATTTAGGGCGTATTGATATGGTAGCCAGAGAAGTTTATTCCTTCTTCTACTCACAAGAGGAGGTAAATTTCGTAAGCCTTCTATAAATAGACTCATATTATTCTAACCGGAGCGGGTCAGCCTAAAACCCTTTCTCTTCCTATAGCCCAATTCTTAAGCACTGGCAGAACTCCCCGCTCGACTGCATAATAAATCCCCTCCGGATATCTCTTCTTTAAACCCTCTTCTAATTGTTCCCTTCTCCAATCGGGAATTTTTACTTCTCCGCCAGAGGCTATAATTTCCCCCTCGTTGGCCAAAACCATCGCTTGAGGTAAAGTTGATTGATTAACAGGTCCCATACTTGCTCTCAACTGATAAGCATATCGAAGAACCTGTCTTAAAGAATATGTTTCTGTTTTACTCATGTAGCTGAGTAGGTCGGCCTAGGACCCATTGATCTTCACAATATACAATATATTTCAGGGCAAATTTATAATTTTACCTTCAATAATCTTTTTATCAAATTTCTTACCGTTTAATTCATATTTTATCTTCGCCACCTTGACTACTCCTGGGGTAGGGTCTAATCCAGCAATTGAGTTCGTTAGCAGAACAGAGATCTTATTATCAATAACAAAATTATTTAATTGGTTAGTTATATCTACGAATGTTGTACCGCTTCCATACTCAGCTTTTATTATTTTAAATCTTCGACGGCTTAACGTTAAAATACGAATAAACTTAAAAATGAGCCAGGCAATAAGAATAAATAACAATATTGAGTAAACAGGAACCTTAATATTTAATTTAGATGTAATAAAAATTATCAAGGATAAAATTGGGTCCCTGGATTTTTCAATAAGAAATTGGTTAAGCTTGTTGAATAAAGGAGTCAATAAAGTAGTCAACCATATACCAAGAATGACAGTAATTCCACTAATAACTGTTTTACGGCCATATTTTTTAATTAAAATTTTTATTTTTGATTTAACCATAAAGGGTACACAGTCGTGCTGCGGGGCTAGGTATCCTACGTTTTTAACTTCGGACTACTGACTCGCCCCTCAGAGAAATCCTTCGCCAAGGCTACAGAAACAAGCCTCTTATAGGCAAAGGCTTTACCCGAGCCACTCTTTAAATAAAGCTCAAAATCTCTTGCTTCCTTTTCTGTCTGGAATACACCATACCAGACTAATTTCCATGGCGTATGTGGTCTAGTTGATCTTACTTTACCCTCGTTGTGTAGCTTAAATCGTAATTTTAAATCGTTTGTCGATCCAAAGTAAAATTTATGAGATTTTGAACTTAGTAAAATATAACAATAATATTTTGGCATGCCATTCTTTAGTCTTATGCTAATGGCTTCAGAGCCACTCCGTAGCCTTGGCGAAGGATGGCTGCGGGGCTAGGATTCGAACCTAGATTCCAGCGTTCAGAGCGCCGTGTGCTACC
>CAZMIZ010000008.1:0-22484 GCA_964566925.1 uncultured Gammaproteobacteria bacterium
CCAAAGAGGATATCCCCTCCATCCGCATCCAGGTGGAGATCACCAGTGACATCCAAAGTGGTGGAGGTAGCATTGGTGTAATTAATGTCTGCGGCAGAGTAGGAGTGAGTCCCAGACCAAGAGAAGCCATAGGTCTCATCCACATTGATAGTTAGGGTATCGGTAGCTCCTGCAGTGGTAGCTATCCCTATTCCTCCGGCAATGGTGGCTGTCTCTCCTGAGCCAATACTTTGAGCTGTCCCTCCATCTCCAGCCAACATCCAGGCCCCAAAGTCATCAGAAGAGTCTTTATCCCAGGAAGAGGTATCGATATACTTTACAATTCCACTGTTAACGGTGAGCACCTGATTATTATCGCTGACCAAAGGAACCGATCCTATTAAGGCTGAACCGCCAATGTTAACACTGCCGTTAATATCTAATTTATATGAAGGCCCAGTTGTACCAATCCCAATATTGGTGCCATCATCGTAGATCACCGAGTTACCCAAGTTAGAGGCACTTACCCATTTAGGAATGTAGTTTTGAGTGCCTGAACCAGAAACACCAGAAGAACCAGCGGCCACGGCTCGCCAAGAAGAACCATCGCAATAATAATATTCGTCTTGAGAGGCATCATAATACATTTTTCCTTCATTAGAAGCATTACAGATACCCGCATAAGCTTGGACTTGGGGGCTCAAAGCTAAAATGCCAGATAAGCTGGCGTCTTTAGCCCAAAGATATCGCCATTGAAGAGAAGAAGAACCTAAATCAAAAGTATTATTAAGAAGAGGAAGAAGGTGGTTGCCTATCCGACTAGCATTGAGGGTGCCACCGACATTAAGGTCTTTAGGGACACTGAGATTATCAGTTTGGATGATCGTTCCTTGAGTTGAGAGGTCAGTCGCTAAAATGGCCTCTGTTCCATTATGAGAGATATCGATATATTTAGTACCAGTTGAGTCGTAAATCCGGACCGATTCGCGGTGAGTAGGATAGAGGTAATTGCCACCATCTCTCCAAACACCGCCTTTCTTTCCGGTTGCCGCTTGATAGTTGATGTTTAGAGCATCAAGAAGAGATTTAGCCTCTCCGGGTAGAGTAGTGGTCGCGACATCCGAAAAATTAACGACTTCCGTTCGAGTATCACTTAAGCCACCCTGAAAAAAAACATTCCCGGTATCGTCCACCGAAAAGCGGGTTTGGGGGGTGGAGCCGGAAGCCAGCTCAAGGAGGCGGTAGCCGGTGGCATCAGAAGCGACTTCGCCATAGTAAAGGGCGCCACTTTTTAGATTAGCGTTAGTTGCCTTGACGAAGTTACCTTCCTGGCCAGAAAAGATAAGGCTAAGTTCGCCAGAACCATCGGGAGCCAAGGTGATGTTGCCGTCTGAACCCGTTGGGGTAGAGATGGTTATCGCCTGACCTTCAAGGGCAAAGGTGCCTTGAGTTGATTTTATTTTTGGTGAGGCGGCGGCCAAAATCAGGTGCCCTTTAGAAGTCAAAACAGGGACCATATCACCTGTGGGGGCTTGAGAAGGAGAAAATTCACCCAGCCGATAAGAGTCGGTCACGTGAGCGGCCGTCGAAATTGGAATTCGAGGTGAAACTTCGGGGTAACTGTCGATACTAATGCCTAAATAAAGCTTTTCGTTTTGAAAAAAGAGGCGAGAAGGTAGTTCGTAATCGCCTTGGGTGGTGTCTCCTAAGGGCGCTTGAAATTTTCCTTCAGGGTTAGGGGTGAGTTTCCAAACTTTTGATTCCCAGATCGGGAAATCATCTTCCGTTTGTTTATAAATCCGGAAAACAACTTGAGCTTTTTCGGTGATCGCTTCTCCTTTTGGTGTCGCTAATTGGCCCTGAAAATTGATGACCCAAGGAGAGTAGGTGGCCACCACCTGGGTGGTGATCTCACTGGGGAGAGAAGAAGGGGTGAGAAGGCGGTGAGATAAAAGAAAGATTAAGAGGATGATGAAGATAATCCCTACTCCTAACTTGATCCATCGAAATGCGGGCAAGTTAAACTTTTTGGTTAACTGGTGATTTGTTAAAGGGATAAAGCGATGGGTTTGAGATGGGGGAGTAAAAGGATTCTCTTCGAGGTAACCCTCTTTTTTTGCCCAAGAAAAAAACCGGCGGAGAGTGGAAAGACGGCGACTAATTGTGGCCGGAGAGAGCTTTAACTGGTTAAGACGCTGCCGATATTCAGCCAGAGATTGTTGGTTAATCTTTTCAAAGAGATTCTTTTTCATACTTGCATTTTTGTTGTATAATCAAAATGCAGGCCACCCGTCTGCGTCCAGCAGATAAAAAGCAAGCAAGTTTTGGTTCCCCCCAAAATTTCGCAAGCCTAGGCGGCCTGCATTAATTTGTTAAGCTACGGCTTCAATCCAACCCAAGAAATGCCTCAAATCAGAAAGGTAGTTCTTGATGGTAATCGAGCTTACTTTTTCTTTTTCTAAATGCTCTTTGAATTGATAAACAATTTGTTCGGTTTTCGGCTTCTGGTTTTTTGCCTTTGTTAAGCTTACGTTTCCCACTTCTTTGGCCGGATTAGTTTTTAACCAGGCTTGAGAAGCGCAGAATTGGCCAAATTTTCGCAAGGTGGAGAGGCGCCGATTGACGGTTTTTACCGGAGTTTTATTACCCAATAAAAAACTTTTATAGCTGCTGATGGTTTGGGGAGTAAATTGAGCGACGATTGAAGTCGGCTCATCGGGATTAAAAAGAATCAAATTCTTTTTCAAAGTTAACATGAGCCAGGCCAAGAAGTGATTCAGGTCGGAAAGATAATTCTTGGTGGTAACAGGGGAGACACCTTGACTTTTGAGATAAAGAGCAAATTTTTGGGGCAGGTCAGACATGATTTCAAACCAGAACAATTAAAGCCAGAGCAACAGAAAAGTCAAGATAAAAATTAAAAAGACGGTTGAGACCTCAGCGAACTGGTAAAGAATTGTTTTTTTCCGCATTTTTGTTTTTAAGTTTAAAATTAGACAGATTATACAACCTTATACCACTATAAAAACATTTGCGCTAGCTTGTCAAGGGCCAATTTTTGTAAGCTTTGATATATTTAGACTAGGTCAAAATTTAGTCCAAAATAGTTAAATGTCATATTTTCATATATGTTTTCATTTATGATAATTACCGCAAAAGGCCATTTTAAATATGACTTTAATATGTCTTAAGATATCAATAAAAATTTTAAGCGACTAATTTTACAAATGACATCTTTTGATATATTAAAGTTTTTCTAGCTAGATAATAATCCTATAGGAAAAAAGGGGCTTAAATTAGGCAGAAATGGGCCAAAAAACGGCTTAATTTGATTATTTGATAGAATTTTAGCCTTTTTTGTCTTTCTGAAATTCCCGCTTTTATTGGCTAATTCTGGAACTTTTCCTGCATACTTGAACAATCCTAGAGTATTGAGATAGACTTGAAATTAGCAGATAAGCTTTCGAGTGCTAATAAAAGTAAAAGTTCGAAATGGCCTTTATATTGGGCAAAATTTGCCATTAAGTTTTTCGTACCGCGGGAGAAGTGTTTAATTTGGCCGAAAATAGACAATATCCTTTAGTAATAATAATTTTACTGAGCCTGATCAGGCGAAGAAAAGATTGATATTGCTAAGGATTTTGGTTTAGGTTAGAATAAGAATAATTATGGCTGAACAATACGACCCAGGAAAGATTGAAAAGAAATGGCAAACCCGCTGGGGAAAGGCTGTTCCGAAAGCAACTGATCCGCCCGTTGGCGGGAAATCTAAATATTACGCTTTAGTGGAATTTCCTTATCCTTCTGGCGCCGGTCTTCATATGGGGCATGTTTTTACGGGGACAATTTTAGACATTTTTGCCAGAAAGAAGAGAGCAGAAGGAATCAATGTTTTGTATCCCATGGGTTGGGATTCTTTTGGCTTACCCACCGAGAATTATGCTATCCGGACCGGCATTCAGCCGGCGGTGGCCACCAAAAAGAATACGGATCGATTTCGAAAGCAAATGAAGGGGATGGCGTTGGCCTATAATTGGAAGAGGGAAATTGACACCACCGACCCCCAGTATTATCGCTGGACTCAATGGATTTTCATTCAGCTTTTCAAACACAATTTGGCTTACAAGCGCGAGATGCCGGTGGGTTGGTGTCCATCCTGCAGGATAGTTTTAGCTAATGAGGAGATTATTAATGGCGCTTGTGAGCGTTGCGGCCATCAAGCAGAATACCGAATGCAAAAACAATGGCTTTTAAGAATTACAGAATATGCTGACCGGCTAACTGATGATTTAGATGAGGTTGATTATCCGGATTATGTTAAGGTTTCCCAGAGAAACTGGATCGGTCGGACTGCTGGGGTGATTATTGACTATCCAATTATTGATAAAAAACTCATCATTTCTTGCTACAGCACCCGCCCGGATACTAATTTTGGTGCCACTTTTATCGTTATTGCCCCTGAGCATCCGCTGGTCAGCCAGTTAACCACTCCTGAGAATAAAAGGGCAGTTAATCAATATCTTCAGGCGGCCAAGAAAAAATCAGAACTTGAACGGACAGAGCTTACCCGAGAAAAAACAGGCGTTTTTACTGGTAGTTATGCCTTAAATCGTTTGAACAAGAAGAAAATGCCAATTTATGTTTCTGATTTTGTGGTTTTAACTGCTGGTACAGGCGTGGTCGTGGGGGTACCTGCCCACGACGAGAGGGATTTTGAATTTGCCAAAAAGTACGGCCTGGAGATTATTCCGGTGGTTAAACCTAAAAAAGGCAAGTGGAATTTTGAGGAGAAGGCCTTTACCGATCTTGATACGGCAATTGTTTTTAATTCCGATTTTTTAAATGGCCTGCCTGCGCTTAAGGCCAAAGAAAAGATTATTGACTATTTGGCTAAGAAGAAATGGGGGAAGAGAGCGAAGAACTATCATTTGCGTGATTGGGTTTTCTCTCGTCAACATTATTGGGGCGAACCCATCCCCATGGTTTTTTGCTCTGCTTGCGCCAAGAAGAAAATTACCTGGTGGGAGACTAAGGGGGGGAAAAAGTTTAAGCCGCTGAAGATTAAAAACAAATTACGAAAGACTGAGCTAGCCGGTTGGTTTCCGCTTTCAGAAGATGAGTTGCCGTTGGAGTTGCCCCAGGTGAAGCGATATCAGCCGACCGATACCGGTGAATCGCCTTTGGCTGAGGCTAAAAGTTGGCTAACTACTCAGTGTCCGGTTTGTCAGGGGAAAGCGGTTCGAGAAACCGATACCATGCCTAACTGGGCTGGCTCTTCTTGGTATTTTTTGAGATATTGTGATCCCAAAAACAAAACCTGTTTGGCCGATCCTCGAAAATTAAAATATTGGCTGCCGGTGGATCTCTATCTGGGTGGGGCTGAACATACCACCCTTCACCTTCTTTATTCTCGTTTTTGGTATAAATTTTTGGCGGATCTCGGCCTAGTTCATGGTAAAGAACCCTACGCGGCTAGGCGTCAGCACGGAGTAATTTTAGCTGAAGACGGGCGGAAAATGAGTAAATCTTTAGGGAATGTGGTTAATCCTGAAGAGGTGATTGAAAAGTTTGGCGCTGATACTTTACGGGTTTACTTGATGTTTATGGGACCTTACGAAGCAACTATAGCCTGGAGTCCTAAAGGTTTAGAAGGTTGTTATCGTTTCTTAGCGCGCGTTTGGCGCCTTTATCAACAAAAAGGAAGGATTAAAAAAGGAGAAACCGATCCCGGCCTTAAACCCGAACTTCATCGTTTAATTAAAAAAGTCGGGGAGGAAATTGAGCTTTTAAAGCATAATACGGCGATTGCGGCCTTGATGACCTTTCTTAATAGCTGGACAGCCAGTTCACCAGCTGGCGGGTTATCTAAAACGGACGCGGGCGTTTTTGCCCAGCTTTTGGCCCCTTTTGCTCCCCATTTGGCTGAGGAGCTTTGGTGTCGGATTTTAGGAAATAAATTTAGTATCCATCAGCAACCCTGGCCGAAGTATGATCCCAAACTCATCAAAGAAAGAGTAGTGACGATTCCGGTTCAAGTTAATGGGAAGGTTCGGGGACAGATAGAAGTACAAAGCGTAAAATGTAAAATGCAAAGTGAAGTAGTTAAATTGGCTAGGAAAGAAAAGAACGTAACCAAACATTTAAAAAGTAAAAAGGTTAAAAAGACGATTTTCGTTCCCGGGAGACTAATTAATTTTGTGGTTTAGCCTGCCCACCTCGTCAGGCACGGCAGGCACGTTTGACGTGCCATGGATGATTTTGATTGGCAGAAGCTTTGGGAGCAGGGGAAGATACCCATCATCCTCGGTTTAATTGGCTTACTTCTAGTGAGCGTGGGAATTTTTACCACCCTTTTTAATTATCAACAGCGAGAGCCAGAGATTGAAATTATTGCCGAGGGAGAGGAGCAGGAAATCATTTGGGTGGATTTATCTGGGGCTGTCGAGAAGCCCGGGGTTTATGAATTGCCAACAGAAGCGAGAATGAAAGATCTTTTGGCACGAGCGGGCGGTTTATCAGCCGAGGCTGATCGGGAGTGGGTCGAGAAGAATATCAACCTCGCCCAAAAATTGGTTGATGGAGCTAAGCTTTATATTCCCATTAAGGGGGAGTTAACGATTGGAGAGAATGTCGCCGGTGAAAGCGCCAGTCTAGTAGGCAAAATCAATATTAATACCGCCTCAGCTTCTGAGCTAGACACTCTTTGGGGGATCGGTGAAGCTCGAGCGGAGGCGATTATTGATAATCGTCCTTATTCTTCAGTCGACGAACTTCTTAGTAAAAAAGTAATTCCCACCAATGTTTTTGAAGAGATTAAAGACGAGATTTCAGTTTATTGAGCGCTTTGGTCGCCCACCGAAATTTTAGTGTCGGTTTCAGTTTCTCTCACGAATGAGCGCTTTAGGATTGAAAAAATTCATCGGCGCTCGCAAAGTGAAACCTCATAAAATTTGGTGGGTTCCCCGCGCTCCTTTTGAAAATGTAAGAGTGCCCTTTTTGAGGAGAATTTGATTGGCGGTTTATGAATCCTGCCCAAAGGAGGTTTTTGATCATTATTTTTGGTTTGTTTATTCCTCTTTACCTTTTTAGACTTCATTCAATTCCGATCTACCAAATTCCAGAGGATACTGAAATTAGGTTGCGGGGTCGGTTAACTCAACAACCATATCTAAAGGATTCACACCAGGTCATTTATCTTGGCCCGCTAATGATTATCACCGACCGTTTTCCGGGCTATTTTTATGGTCAGAAATTGGAGGTGTTTGGCAGATTTGAAAAAGAAGTGACAAACTTCTTTCAAGTAAGATATTTCGCTTATTTCCCAAAAATTCGGCTGATTGAAGAACCTCAAGTTGGGTTGGGGACAACCAAATTGATGACGATTTTAATAAAGGTTAGAGGCCGAATCGAAAAGGGAGTTAGTCGCCTCTTGTCGGAACCCCAGTCAAGCCTGCTTTTGGGAATTTTGTTTGGCATTAAGCACCAAATGCCCGAATATTTCCTGCAAAATTTGCGGAAAACAGGTACGCTTCATATCGTTGTCGCTTCAGGACAGAACGTCACCTTAGTGGCCCGATTTCTTATTTTATCATTGGTTTGGTTAATTAGTCGGCAGCGGGCATTGGTTCTCGCCGTAGTTGGGGTGGGTTTTTATATTTTAATGGTGGGGGCAGAGGCGCCAGTGGTCAGGGCCGGGATTATGGCCACTTTAGCTTTTGTTGCCCAGTTTTTAGGACGCGAGGAAGAGGGGACGATTGCTCTGTTAGTCGCCGCCGCCGCGATGCTCTTGATATCGCCTTTAGCCCTTTTTGATATTGGTTTTCAGCTTTCTTTTATGGCCACAGCCGGAATTCTTTGGCTTTACCCACTCTTAGTTAAACGAGGAAAAAGAATTTTCCAAGCTTCGATCTTTGGCGAAAGTTTGGCGATGACTCTGGCGGCCCAACTGGGAGTGATACCCATTCTTTTAGCCAATTTTGGCCAAATAAGCGTTCTGTCGCCGTTAATTAACGCCCTGGTTCTCTGGATCGTTCCTTTGGTGATGGTTTTGGGTACAATCTTGGCCTTTTTAAGTTTAATTATCAACCCTCTGGCCCAACTGCTAAGCTGGTTTCTTTGGGTCTTGTTAACCTACTTTGTTAAAGTGATTAATCTGGCCGGCGTTTTGCCTTGGATTTCTTGGAAAACTGGCCAGCTTTCTCTGTGGTGGACAATTGGTTATTATTTGGTTTTAGGTTATTTTGTTTGGCGGGAGCGTAAAAGTGTCCCTCAAGATTCTTAGAAAGCCTGTTTTCTGGTTGATTCTAGCCATTATTTTGGCTTGGGTAGCGATTCTCAAACTACCTGATCAACAACTTCATCTGGTTTTTTGTGATGTTGGTCAAGGAGACGCAATTTTAATTTACCAAGGGAATAATCAAATTTTAATTGATGGTGGACCCGACCAGTCAGTTTTAACTTGTCTTGCTAACCATCTTCCTTTTTGGGATCGAGAAATTGAAATGGTAGTAGCCACTCATCCGGATGCCGACCATATCACCGGCTTGATTGATGTTATAGAGAGATATAATGTGGATCATTTTGTTCTTAACTCTCTTGGGAAGGATTCAGCTGTTTTCCAGGAGTTTAAATCGGCCGTGGTCAACGGAAGCAGGGAAGTCTATTTTCCCGAAGAAGGGGATGAGATCAAAATTGGTTCTTTAGAACTGGTCGTTTTATGGCCGCAAGCGCAGGAAAAAGTTTTAGGAGCTTCCATCACAGAGAAAGAAGTTAACGAAACTTCGATTGTCCTCCAACTTTCTTATGGCAGCTTTGATGCTTTGTTGCCTGGGGACATCTCTAGCGAAGTGGAAAATCTACTTGATTTGTCCACCAGTCAAGAGATTGAACTTCTCAAAGTAGCCCATCATGGTAGTAAATACTCAACCAGCGCTGAATTTTTGGAAAAAATTAGTCCCGAACTGGCAATCATTTCCGTGGGTAAAAATCCCTGGGGGCATCCTACAGAAGAGGTTCTAGGAAGATTGAGGTCTTTGGATACTAAGATATTAAGAACTGATCAAGAAGGCGAGATTGAAATTGTGGTTAATGAGAAAGGGTGGGGAATTAAAAACTAGATTGGGAGTTCAATAATAAGTGACGGAGGACTCGGCTTCTCCTGCGAGATTAAATCCTAATCTATAACTTGAGACTTGAGGATAAGCGTGGGGAGGCTCGCCAATTAGTTGACCTCGGGAGCTAATTTGTCCTTGCCAAAGCCCATACCTTTCGGTGTAGTCATCAAAAGGGATCACCGAGAATTTAAAAGGGTTAGCTCCTTTTTTAACTTGCCTGTAGCAGTCAATTCCGGTCCAAATTCCTACTCCGTTGGCTGTTAGGTCTCCGGTGACATTGAGGTCGCCCAAGCCGCTGACCAGATCACCCCGAGGTTCTTTTAAGGCCTGCCGAATCCGCTGATCAATTATTTCCTCACAGAGAGTTATTCTTTGTCGGGCGATCCATCTTGCTCCTTGCCTAACCAGTTCAGGATTAAAACAGTCATCAAGTCGATCGGTCGTCGTAAAGACTTCAAAAGCGATCCCAGCGTTAGTTAAAAGGATGGCGATTGTGGCTTCCACTGAGGTTAAACAATGGATCTCAGGCGAGTAAGGGAAGATCCTTTTATGGTCACACCGTAAATAGTCTTTTACTCCTTGGATTCTTTCCATCCCAACTAACTGATTAGCGCGGCTGGTGCTGATCAGGAATTCATCGGCTCTTCTGTTCTCTATTACTCCTTCTAGACCTTCACTCTCTTCTAGCAGGTCTAAAAGCCTGTAAGCAAAAAAAGCGGCTGAGGTTAAATGACCCACTTTATCGATGCCAGTCAGCGATAATCTCTTTTTAGGCCGTTCAGGTCGTTCCCCTTCAGGCAGATAAAGGGGCGAATGAAGTCTTGCCTCGCCGTTTTCTGGTCCCACCTGGCCAATGGCGGCCAAAACAAACAGGGCCGACCTCACCCTGGCTTCTTGACTGGTTTCATAATCGCTGGCTTTTTCTAAACCGAGCTCTAGAAATTGACGGACAGATTCCGGTCGGTGATTTTTTATTTCCCTAATAACATCTTCTTTTATCTGGGTAATTTTAGGGGAACACTCGGCTAAGAAATAATCGTGCATGAAGGCAGGGGAAAAAGGCACATGAGGGGCAGCTTCTAAGAATAAAGGCAAAAAAAGACTATCCAGGCCAAGACCGGTTAAGCCTTTCACTCCCTCGTTAGCGGCAATCACTGCAGGCGCCCCAAGACTTATTTCCAAAAAGGTGCGCCGACTAATTTCTTTGACTCGTCCACTGCCCATAAAAGAAGGCTATTTTTTATTATAGGCTGAATTTTATCATAGATTTTTAGATTTGCAACCCTTGTGGCTTCTCTTAAAGAGTGTTATACTGAAAATGATGATCCAAGAGCAAATCAAAAAAGACCTGGTTAAGGTTTTAGAGAAACTGCGGATTTCGCCGGAGAAACTGGTCTTGGAACACCCGGCCAAACTGGAACATGGCGATTATTCAACCAATATCGCCATGCAGGCGAAAGGTAAGCATCTGCGGGATAAGCCCTTACAAAGACTAGCGCCTTGGGATTTAGCTAATAAGATGGTTAACGCTTGGCGCACCATGGGTTTGCCTGATTATATTGCCAAAATTGAAGTGGCTAAGCCTGGTTTTATCAATATTTGGCTCAAAACTGAGGTTCTTAGCGCTGAACTAGCGAGAGCGCTAAAGAAAAAGAATAAATATGGCTCAAGCGATCTAGGAAAGGGTAAGAGTATTATGTTTGAGTTCTCTCACCCCAACACCCACAAGCTTTTCCATATTGGCCATTTGCGAACCACCAGTCTTGGCGAGACTCTTAGTCGCCTTCATGAGGCTCTGGGTTATCAGGTGGTGAGAGCCAATTATCAAGGCGATGTTGGCCTCCACATTGCCAAATGTCTTTGGGGAATTAAGAAATTAAGGATGACTAGAGCCAAAGATCTGAGAAAGAGGATGGCTTTTTTAGGCAAAGCTTATACCCTTGGGTCAAAAGCTTATGAGAAAGACAAAAAAGCTCAAGAGGAGATTAGAGATATTAATTATCTAGTTTATGCAGCGGCCCAAAAGTTTTACAAAAAAAAATTTCCTAAGGGTCTAAAGCTGATCAACTACACCCGGATGGTTAAGGGCGACCAGCATAATCCTCAAGAAATCGCCAAGCTTTGGCAAGAAACCAGGCAGTGGAGCTTGGATTATTTTGCCGAGATTTATCAGCGGCTTAATACACGGTTTGATCGTTATTATTTTGAAGGTGAAGTGGCTGATCCAGGCAAAGAATTAGTTTTAAAGAACCTTAAAAAAGGAGTTTTCAAAAAAAGTCAAGGAGCGATTATCTTCCCTGGGGAAAAATACGGTCTTCATAACCGAGTTTTTATTAATAAAATTGGCTTACCGACTTATGAGGCTAAGGACATGGCTTTGGGTAAATTGCAGTTTAGCGAATATCCGGTTCAAAGAAACGTTCATGTGGTTGGTCCAGAGCAAAAAGGCTATTTCCAGGTGGTTTTTAAGGCTCTAGAAGCGCTTTTCCCTAGCACTAAGGGTAAAGAATATCACTTGGAATATGGCTGGGTGAGATTAAAAGAAGGCAAGATGAGTTCTAGAGAAGGGGGAGTGATTACTGCTAATTGGTTGATTGATGAGGCGAAAAAAGCGGCTGAGGAGATTATTAAAAAGAGTCAGTATTCTCAAAAAGAAAAAGGGGCGATCGCCGAGGCGGTGGCTGCTGGGGCCGTCAAATATTGGATTTTAAAATTTAGTCCCAATACGGAAATCGCTTTTGATCTTAAAGGAGCGGTGAGCTTGGAAGGAGACAGCGCCCCCTATCTCCAATATACCTATGCTCGCTGTCAGAGCGTCCTTAAGAAAGCGAAAAATTCGAAATTCGAGGCTCTCGATTCTAAATTCGACCTCAATGCCGAAGAGCTTGCCTTACTAAGAACTTTTTATAAATTCCCAGAAATTGTGGCTGAAGCAGGCGAGAATTTTGCTCCAAACCTAATTTGTAATTTCTTATTTGATTTAGCCCAAAAATATAATTTCTTTTATAATAAGCATTCGATTTTAGGAAGTGCCGAGACAGCTAAAACCATTAGGCTTGGTTTAACGGCTGTTGTTGGCCAAATCCTTCAAAACGGCCTTCATCTCCTGGGAATTGAGTCTCCGGAAAGGATGTAGATTAAATCAAAAATCCAAAATTATAAGTTCCAAATAAGCAACAATGACTAAAACCCAAAATTCAAAACAGTATGACTTAGAAGAAAGGACGCTTGAGTTTGGGAAGAGAATCATCCATCTAGCGAAAAGTTTGCCCAAAAATAGAGTGAATATTAGGTTGGTGGATCAAGTTATTCGTTCGGGGACCTCAATAGGAGCCAACTATCGTGAAGCGAATGAAACTGAAACTAAAAAAGATTTTAAATTTAGAATCAGGATTTGTAGAAAAGAAAGTAAGGAGACTATCTATTGGTTAAAGCTGATAATTGAGACCAACCCGGAATTGAAAAAGAAAATAGAGCCCTTATTGCAAGAGACTATCGAGCTGGTGAAAATTTTTGCTGCGATCTTAAAGAAATCAAAATAGTTTATAATTTGAGATTTTGAATTTGGAATTTATTTGTTATTTAGTGCTTCGAATTTGTAATTTATTTTATGTATCAACATAAATTAATTGCCCTTAAAAACGGACTCCGATTGGTAACCATTCCTATGCCTCAGGTTGGATCAACAACCGTGATGGTTGGCGTTGGGGCAGGCTCAAGGTATGAAACAAAAAAGGTTAATGGCCTTTTCCATTTTATTGAGCACATGGCTTTTAAGGGAACCAAGAAGCGACCAACGGCCTTAGAGATTACTTCGACTGTGGATGGTGTTGGAGGGGAATTTAACGCCTTTACCAGTAGAGAATTAACCGGCTATTACATCAAATTGGCGGCCAAACACACTCCGCTGGCTTTTGATATCCTGGCTGACATTGTCCAAAACTCTCTTTTTAAACCAGCCGAGATTGAAAGAGAAAAAGGAGTAATTATCGAAGAAATCAACATGTACGAAGACACGCCCAGTTTGTATATCTGGCAGGCTTTCACCCGTCTTTTATACGGCGATAACCCCATGGGTTGGTTTATCTCTGGGGAAAAGGAAACAGTCCGGAAAATTAAAAGAACCAACTTCCTTAGTTACGTTAAACGGCTCTATTTCCCAAAAAACATCACCGTAGCCGTCGCTGGCAAACAGGAAGAAGGAGTGATAAGAGAACTAACGAAGGACTTTTTTGGTGGACTTAAAAGAAGAGGAAAAAAGCAGATAAAAGCTATCACAATAGATCAAAAGAAATCAGAAACTAAACTGATAAACAAAAAAACGGAACAAGGCCATTTCTGTCTTGGGGTGCCAGGGTATTGGTATGATCATCCGGACCGATTTGCTCTAGGTGTTTTAGCTACCATCCTGGGGGCAGGGATGAGTTCTCGGCTTTTTATTGAGATTAGGGAAAGACGAGGTCTCGCTTATTACGTTGATGCCACCCCTGAGTTTCACACTGATAGTGGCTATTTGGTGACTCGGGCTGGGGTGAAATTAAGCCAGATTGATGAGGCGATTAAGTTAGTTTTGAATGAGTTCAGCAAATTAAGAAGCAAGAGGGTTGAGGCCAAAGAATTGAAAAAAGCGAAAGAGTTTTTAAAAGGAAGGATGATTCTAGCGCTTGAAGATTCTTACGCAGTTGCCTCAAGATACGCTAATCAGGTTCTATTAGAGAAAAAGATTCGAACTCCAAAAAAGGCGATGGAGTTAATTGACAAAGTAACAGTCAATGACATCCAGCGGGTTGCTAGGGATGTTTTTAAGCCCGAAAAACTTAATTTAGCCATCATTGGCCCCTATAAAGAAGAGAAAAGATTTAAGAAACTCTTAGTTTGATTTCTCTTGATTATCGAGATATTATGATACAATAATATATATTATGACTGAAAAACAGAAGTTTGAGCGATTGGCAAAAAAGTTTTTTGAATGGGCTTATCAAGAGTGGCCGGTTTGGGCAACTTCAATGGGGATTCATCAGTATGATGAGCGCTTGCCGGATTATTCCAAAAAGGCTTTATCTCGGAGAATAGCGACTTTGAAGCGTTTTAATCAGTTTCTTTCTCGGATTGATAAAGCAAAACTTGATTTTTTAACCCAAACAGAATATGAGCTCTTTAAAGCCGATCTTGAGTGGGCGATTATTGAGGAGGAGGAAGTTCGGTTTTTCGAAAAGAATCCAGGTTCATACGTTGATGGGGTTGTCTGGGGAGCTTTCTTTTTGATTACCCGAAAGTTTGCCCCAATCAAAGTTCGTGCTAAAAGCCTGTTGGGGCGGCTAGAAAAAACCCCGCGGATGCTGGAGCAAGGCAAAAAGAATCTTAAGAATCCGCCTAGAGTTTATACCGAAGTCGCCATTCAGGCCTGTGAAGGAAGCCTTTTACTCCTGGAGCGAAAAATCCCCACTTTTGCCAGCAAGGCGCCTCAATTAGAAAAGAAGATTTTAGCCGCTAATGAAAAGGCAATCAGGGCAATGAAGGCTTATTTAGCCTTTCTTAAAAAACTTTTGAAGAAATCTAAAGGGAAGTATGCTTTAGGTAGAGACTTGTTTGAGAAAAAACTAGTCTTAGCTCAAGGGTTGGATTATACCCCCGAAGAATTACTTGATCTTGGCTGGGAGATCTTCCGCCAGACAGAAAAGGACTTAGAAAAAGTAGCTAAAGAGATTGACTCTTCCAGTTCCTGGCAAGCGGTGGTTAAAAAATTACGGAAAGTTCGGCCCGAACCCGAAAAACTGCTTAAAACTTATCAAGAAGAGGTTGAAAAACTCAAAGAATTTCTGGCTAAAGAAAAAATTGTTCCTTTACCAGGGAATGAGAAATTGAAAGTAATAAAAACGCCTCATTCTGAACGTTCAACCACTCCTTACGCAGCCTACCTGTCGCCAGCTCCTTTTGAGGAAGATCAGACCGGCCAATTCTGGGTAACCCCGATTGACCAGAAATTATCAATCAAAGAACAAAAGCGCCAATTGTCAGAACACGCTCTAGATCATCTACCGGTGACCGTTTTGCATGAGTCCTATCCTGGCCACCACCTTCAGCTGGTTTGGGCTAATCGGGTCAATTCTTTGGTTCGGAAGCACAGCCACAACACTCCTTATTGTGAGGGTTGGGCGCTTTATTGCGAACGCTTAATGGAGGAAACGGGCTATCTCGCCAGTCCCGAACAAAGGCTTTTTCGCCTTAAAGACAAGCTCTGGCGGGCCGCTAGGGTGATTCTAGACGTTTCTTTGCATGCCCAGGGGATGAGCATTGATGAGGCGGTTGATTTCTTGGTCGAAAGAGTCTACCTAGCCCGACCTTCAGCTTTAACCGAAATCAGGCGCTACACCTTGACCCCGACCTATCCTTTAAGTTATCTTTTAGGTAAGCTGGAGATTTTGAAATTAAGAGAAGAGATGAAGAAAAGACTGGGGGGGGATTTTAATCTTGAAGATTTCCATCGTCAGCTTTTAGCCACCGGTACCATTCCGGTTAAATTGGTTCGAAAAGAGCTATTCAAAAAAACTAAAAAATGAAAAAACTCCATTTTCCTATCTTCAAATCTAAAAGCCCGGCGGGAGCGCCGAGATTTGATCTTTCGGATGCCCAAGAGCGGCAAAAATATTTTCAATTCAAAGCGGGCAACGAGATTAAAAAGCTTCGAGAATACCTTAGAGAGAATACCTTTGTGGCTCTCTTGATTGGCAAAAAGAGTTCGGGTAAAGGAACCTATACCAAGCTTTTTGGCGATGCCGTTGGTCCAGAAAAAATCGCCCATATTTCGGTAGGCGATGTTGTCAGAAGCCTGGACGCTGATGTTCGTGATCCGAAAAGAAGAAAAAAACTGGAAGAGTTTTTAAAAGCTAATTACCGGGGCTGGCTGCCAATTAAGGAGATTATTCAGGCTCAGCTCGAGCGGAGCACGAAAACGCTGATGCCCACCGAATTTGTCTTGGCCCTTCTTAAGAGAGAAATCGCTAAACACGGCCGAAAAGCCATTTTCCTTGATGGCTTTCCTCGGGATATGGATCAGATTTCTTATTCTTTGTTTTTCCGGGATTTGATCGACTATCGAGATGACCCGGACTTATTTGTCCTTTTTGATGTCCCCTTATCGGTGATCGACGAGAGGATCAAGAATCGGGTGATTTGCCCGGGCTGTCAAACACCCAGAAATCTTAAACTCCTGGCCACTAAGAGGGCAGGGTATGATCCAGAAAAGAAGGAGTTTTATCTATTTTGTGATAATCCCAAATGTAAGAATATGCGGATGGTGCGGAAAGAAGGAGATGATTTAGGGATTAAGCCAATTAAAAAACGGCTGGAGATGGACGAAAAGCTGATTCGCCAAGCCTTTTCCCTTCATGGTATTCCTAAGGTTTTATTGCGCAATGCTGTCCCAGTTGCTCAAGCTAAGGAAAACGTTGATGATTATGAAATCACTCCCGCTTATGACTACGAGCTTAACCCTAAAACCAAAAAGGTCAAAATTAAAGAAAAGCCTTGGGTGATTCCGGATGATGAAGGGATTCTTTCCTATAGCCTTCTTGCTCCGGCGGTTGCCCTTTCAATGATCGTCCAAATTGCTGAAGCTTTAGATTTGTAAAAATACTTCTTGGTCGGAGAGGTGGGAATCGAACCCACGACCTCCTCGTCCCGAACGAGGCGCGCTACCGCTGCGCTACTCTCCGAATGGTGTCCCCAGGGGGAATCGAACCTCCATCTGAGGTTTAGGAAACCTCTGCTCTATCCGTTGAGCTATGGGGACTGATAGAATAATTTTAACACAGGCTAGCGAAGATTGATAGCGTAAAGGTTTGGGGGCGTCTCTTTGCCTAGAGAGGTTAAAATGAGAAGTTTATTGCCGGAGGGGAAAGGGAAAGCAAAGGAGTTTTCAAAAGGGCCGGTATAAACATCAGCCTGATTGGTACAATCATACTCCATAATGACGATTTTATCCTTCTCAACTAAGAAGAGGTGGCGCGAAGTAGGAAACCAGGTAAGAGTTTTTCCTTCTTCTTGGTCCATGATATAGAAGTTTCTATCTTCTTTAAGGTCGTAAACGTAGATTTTCTTGGGTTCCAGGTTGCGCGACTCGGGTTGGGAGTTAGCTGCTGGCACGGGCGTGATCAATTCTTCGGGAATTTGAGCCGAAGCGGTAGCCGTATAAAGAATTTTGGTTTCGTCAAGAGAAAAAGAGACTGCCTCTGCCGAACTGGTGGCTATTTTTAGCACTTCTTCTGGGAGTTTGCTAAAAACTTGAGTTTGGCGCAGTTTTTCTTCCTGTTCCCATTGTTTTTTGATCGTTAGCAGTCCCGCACTGATATCAATAAGTTCAGTAGCTGGGGTAAGATCCCCAGTGTCGATTAAAAAGTTTTCTTCAACCGTTTGACCAGCTTCACCTGGTCGTTCGGAAAGGGTGACCAGAAGCTGTTTAGAGTCAGGGGAAAAGACATAAGTACTTTCCGCAAAATTACGTCCTTTAGGAGCCGAGAGAAGGATCTGGCGTGGTTCTCTAGAAAGACCAAAAGGACGATCAGTTAAATCGAGGATCCAGAGACCATTTTTGTCGGTTGAAGAATCGGAAACAGCAAAGGCGACTTTTTGACCATCAGGCGAAATAACCGGATTTTGGGCGTCAGTCAAAGTGAGCGGTCGGAGGTCGGGAAAGGTGGGGAAAAGAAAAGCGTTGGTTTCGACGACTAATTCTTTTTCGATCTCCAGGGTTTTTTCCCAAGGAATAAAACCATCTTTTTTCAATTCAATTTTATAGGTTCCCGGAGCCAGGTTAATGGTCGTATTGGTGGCCGAAGTGAGCTTCCCGTCAATGAATACCTGGGCGCCATTAGGAGTGGAGGTGGCTGCCAGAAGGCCGGTGGGATTTAAAGTTAGAGTCGAAACATCCGGTCGGTAGCCACTGGCCAACTTAATCACAAAAAAACCCACCAGAGGGATGCCGATTAAAATGGCTAAAAAGATGGCGAGTCGTTGCCGACTGGGATTCATGATAGGAGTTATTTTAACATGTTTGGTCACTTCAAACAACTGATTTTAAAGGAAGGAGCTCTAGTCTTGTATTAGTCGGGTATTGTCAGGGAATGATATTGTTGTTATAATCTGAGTAGATTTAAGTTAAATCCGGATAAATTTACCTACCTAAAAACATCAAATTATATCAAAATAATTCAAGATGTGGGCCAAAAGAATTGGAATCGATCTGGGAACAGCTAATTCACTTGTCTATGTTCAAGGACAGGGGATTGTTCTTAACGAGCCGACGGTGGTTGCCGTTTCGGTTGATGATAATCGGGTGGTGGCGGTCGGAAAAGAGGCTCGGGAGATGTTAGGCCGAACTCCGGCCAATATTCAGGCTTCTCGGCCAATGCGGGACGGGGTGATTGCCGACTACGTGGTGACCGAAGCGATGCTCCGTTACTTCTTACAGAAGGTGACTGGCCGAAGCCTCTTTTTTAAGCCGGAAGTAATGATCTGTGTTCCGGCAGGGGTCACTCAGGTTGAGCGAAGAGCGGTTTTGGATGCCACCCTTTCTGCCGGAGCAAGAACAGCCTATTTAATTGACGAACCCTTAGCGGCGGCGATTGGGGCGGGAATTCCGACAGGCGCTCCCAGCGGTAATATGATTGTGGATATCGGCGGCGGAGCGGCTGAAGCAGCGGTAATTTCTTTAGGGGGAGTGGTGGTTCATAAAAGCGTTCGGCTGGCCGGCAATAAGATTGACGAGGCAATTATTTCTTATTTGCGCCGGAAAGACAATCTGATTGTTGGTGACCAAACGGCCGAAGAGGTCAAGCTTAAGATTGGCTCGGCCATCCCCTTAGAAAAGGAAGAAAAGATAGAGGTTAAAGGCAGGGATTCAATTATGGGTTTACCTAAGGTGATTGAAATCTCTTCAGCCCAGGTTCTTGAGGCGATCAAACCCCCTCTTAATCGGATCATTGAAACCGTAAAAGGTGTTTTAGAAGAGACGCCACCAGAGCTTGCCAGTGACATTATTGATAAAGGGATTGTTCTTTCTGGTGGGACAGCTCTTCTCCGCGGCTTAGACAAATTCATGACTAAAGAGATTGGGGTTCCGGTTCATGTAGCCGAAGAGCCGATGCTTTGCGTGGTTAAAGGAACCGGAGTTGCCCTGGAGAATCTTGATTTATACAAGCGCGCCATTACCAAGCGCTAATACCGCCATGCTAGTTGGAATTGATGCTTCCAGAGCTTTTATCAAAGAGAGGACGGGAACCGAAAACTACTCCTATTATCTTCTTCGTGAGATAGCTAAATTAGATAAAAAGAACCAGTACAAACTTTACCTTAAAGGGTCACCAAAGGTTGATTTTAGCCTACCGCCTAATTTTTGGATTAAACGAATTCCTTGGCCTCGACTTTGGACCCAGGTAGGCTTAGCTTCGGAATGCTTGCTCCATCCACCGAACCTTCTATTCATTCCCGCCCACACTTTACCTTTGATTAGGCAGCCTCATTTACGGACGGTGGTGACCATTCATGGCTTAGAATATCAATATTTACCTGGCTATTATCGCTTCCCCCAAAAGCTTTATTTGACCCGATCAACCGAATACGCCGTTGCCCAAGCAACCAGAATGATTGCTGTTTCCAAGTGGACGAAAAAACAACTCGTTAAGCATCTTCAGGCTGATCCAGATAAGATTAAGGTGATCTACGAAGGGGTAGATTCAAAAAAATTTCAAATTCCAAATTCCAAATTCCAAATTCGGAAAATACTAAGAAAATATAAGATTAGAAAACCTTACCTTCTTTTTGTGGGGACGATCCAGCCAAGGAAAAACCTGGTCCGGCTAATTAAAGCCTTTTCTCAGCTGACCACTGGCGATCTCCAGCTTGTTCTTGTCGGTAAGCGGGGTTGGATGTATGATAAAATCTTAGCAGCGCCTAAACGCTTTGGGGTCATTCGGCGAGTTCGTTTTCTGAATTTTGTGCCCGACCAGGACTTGCCGGTTCTTTATAGCGAGGCTCAGGCTTTTTGTTTGGCAAGTCTGATGGAAGGGTTTGGCTTACCGGTTTTGGAAGCAATGGCTGCCGGAACACCGGTTCTTGCGGCCCGGGCTGGGGCCTTGCCAGAATTAGTAGGGGAGGCGGGTCTTTTGGTTAATCCAAAAAAGACCAGCGAGATTGCTCGCGCCCTTCAACTTTTAGTTGAAAATAGGACGTTAAGAGAAGGTTTAAGAGAGAAAGGTTTTCGCCAAATTAAAAAATTTAGTTGGCAAAAAGCGGCTAAAGAAACAATCAGGCTCTTTGAGGATATAGTAAATAATTAGCGGACTAAATATAAAATGGTCTAAACCTGTTGGCCGAGAATAGAAGAGAGCTTAGAGTAATTAGGATTTTTTAACGATTAACTGATCTTTAAAAAAGATGATAAGGTCAAAATTAGGATCAAAAAATGGCGGATAAAGAAATTACTCAAAAAAAGGCGATCGGGATCGTTGACCAGACTATTGAATTGTCCGATAGTAAATTAACAATTTTTCTGAATAAAAACGTCAAAGGAATATAAGAATAGCCCTATTATTTTATGCTATAGGTGAATATTTTAAGAGAAATTGGAAAAATTTTTGATGAATTTTCAAAGTTGTTCAAAAAAATTTATGGTCTTTTTGATGAAAGTTGAGTTCATTTCCGGGAAAAGCCTGTTTTTTAGAAATTAGACATGAATAGATTTGGTCTAAATACCTTCACAATCGCTGAAATTGGACTGATTGGCAGCTCTAAGGCTCGACTGCTAGCTGAACTTGAGAAAAAAATTAGTTCTAGGCACAAGATTTTTATGGTCACGCCTAACCCCGAGTTTGTTGTTTTTGCTCAAGCCAATCCTTGGTTTAAAAAGATCCTTAAACAGGCCGATTTAGCCATTCCGGACGGAGTTGGTCTAGTTTGGGCTAGTAAGCTTTTAGGTAGTCCGATTAAAGAACGAATTTCTGGGACGGATTTAATGGAGAATTTGTGTCAACTGGCCGCTAAAAAGGGCTGGAGTGTTTATTTGTTCGGGGGCTGGCCCGGAGTGGCCCAAAAAGCGCTGGCCGTCCTTAAAAAGCGCTATCCGGGGTTAAAGGGCTGGGCGGAAAGCGGGCCAAAATTGGAAATTGGAAATTGGAAATTGGAAATTGAAGAAAAGTGGCTAAAAGAGATTAATAAAAAGAAACCCACTTTTCTCTTTGTCGCCTTTGGGATGGGGAAGCAGGAAAAATTTATTGCTGATAATTGGCCAGATTTAAAGGTTAAGTTGGCGATGGGAGTGGGCGGTGCTTTTGACTATATCTCCGGTGAAACCCCTCGGGCACCAAACTGGTTGAGAAAGATTGGTTTTGAGTGGCTTTATCGGTTGATCCGTGAACCCTGGCGCTGGCGAAGGCAATTAGCGTTGATAAGATTTGGATGGCTGGTAGTTAAGGAAAAATTTTAAGACCTTTTAGATCTCGTCGTAAGCAGCCTGAATGCCGTCAGAAATAGCGAGTATCTTTTCTCGGCTTATCATGAAAGCTATTTTTTTAACCAAATTCTCTAAGGGAACCGGCGAACTAAACCTTACAAAGGCTCCTTCTCTTCCGATAGGCAAGCCACCTTGGGCTTTTCTGAGTGATACGGCCGCGGAAGAAAGAGTGGAAAAAAAATAAGAATGAGTTTCCACACCTAAGCAATCCCAATTAATTTGACAATATGAACTTAATCCATTTTCTTCTAAAGGGAAAAACTCAAGTGATTCGCCGGCGTATGGCCTGCCAATAGCATAGAAGTCGCTTGGATCCTCCGGCATTCTTTCAGTTAAAATGTTTGTTAAGGTTTCTTTATTGACTACCAAATGGATAGCGGTAGCGATTTCTCCTCCGGTTTTAGAGAGAGGCCTTCTAATTTCTACCCGGTCTTTTAAGGGATCAAAGATCAAACCAGCGACTAGAAGATTAGGCTGTTGTTCTGGAGGGAGCGGTAATAGATGTCTTACCCCTGTCAACACAGACTCCAGCTGATCTTCAGAGGTTTCTAAAAGAAGTTCTTTTTCTAAGGTTGAGTGACCAGTTCTGTCTGGTGTGGGTGGCATTTATTCTCCCTTACTTTGCATTCCCAAAAGCCAAAGGACCGCTTCTTTACGGTATCTCCGGTCGCCGCGGGAGTTAATTCGGATGGCTGGCAGTTTGCCGCGTTTACCCCAACGTTTAATCGTTAGGGGAGAAACGCGAAGAATTTCGGCTACCTCGCGAACGGTTAAAAGATCAGGCAGGTCGTTTAGGGCAAGAGGTTTTTTCTTTTTAGAGTCCATGGCCATAACTGATTACCTCTGTAAACTAAAATATCACAGTATAACAAAGAAGTCAAGCC
>CAZMIZ010000009.1:0-15072 GCA_964566925.1 uncultured Gammaproteobacteria bacterium
AAGTATAATCTTTCTTGATGAATCTTGCTAAACCGGTTCGAAATTTAATTGAAGCTTTTGAGCGGTTGCCAGGAATTGGGCCGAAAACGGCCGCCCGATTGACCTTTTATCTTCTTCACGTACCTCAAAGTGAGCTGGATGAATTTGCCCAGGCCTTAGGGAAACTGAAAAAAGACACCGTTCTTTGTTCGGCCTGTTTTAATGTGTCTGAAAAAGATCCCTGCCCAATCTGTTCTGACCGGAATCGAAGCCAATCAGTTATTTGCGTGGTTGAACAACCTTTAGACTTGATCGCCTTAGAAAAAACCGGAGACTATAAGGGTCTTTACCATGTTTTACACGGGGCGATTTCGCCTTTAAACAACATTGGCCCGGATGAGCTCCATATTAGAGAACTATTACCCAGACTAAAAAATGGGGAGGTTAAAGAAGTAATCTTAGCGACTAATCCCAACATGGAAGGCGAAGCAACTGCGATGTATATCGCCAAGTTAGTTAACTCCTTGGAAATCAAACTGACCCGCCTCGCTCATGGCCTACCGGTAGGAGCGGACTTGGAATATGCTGATGAGGTGACCTTAAGCCGAGCGATGGAGGGAAGAAGGGACTATTAATGCCTAAAAAAGTGGTTAAAAGAGCAGCCGAAGAGGCTAGGGAAACGGTTAAGAAAACCGTGGGGAGATTGGCCGAGGAACCGGCAATGTTGGCCAAGTCGATTGCTGCCCAGCTTGGTTTTACTAAAGAGGATTTAGAAAGCAACCCTTTAATTAAAATGAAAGGTGAGGAGTTAGAGCAAGAAAAAGCGAAAAGGAGACAAGCGAGCGATAAATTACGGCAAGAAATTGAGCAGAAACTTCAAGGTGTTCGTCGTCAGCGAGCTGAACAAGTCATGATGACTGAACAGAAGAGGAAAGCCGAAGAGGAAGAAGAGAAAAAAGAAGAAATTCCGCCACCACCAGTGACTGGAGAGAAAAAGAAAAGGGGTTTGGCGCCCTGGGTTCCTCACCGCGCCCGCCAAAAGATGGGCACGGCCGAGGTGACACCCGGAGCCCATGGATAAAATGATTAAACTTTACAACACCTTAACCCGGAAACTTGAAGAATTCAAGCCTATTAAAAAGGGTAAGGTGGGGATTTATTCTTGTGGACCAACCGTTTACTGGAATCAGCATATTGGTCACATGTATGCCTATATCCAATGGGACGGCCTGGTCCGACTCTTGAGGTATTTAGGGTTCAAGGTCAAGTGGGTGATGAACATTACCGATGTGGGCCATCTAACTTCGGATGAGGATGCCGGCGAGGACAAGATGGAGGTTGGAGCCAAACGGGAGGGTTTAACTGTTTGGCAAATCGCCGATAAATATATTGAGCAATTCTTGGCGAGCATGGACCTCTTAAACATCCAACGCCCTGATGTTTTGTGCCGGGCCACGGATCATATTCAAGAGCAGATTGATTTAATCAAAAAAATCGAAGCCAACGGTTTTACTTATAAAACCAAAACCGGCTTGGTTTTTGACACCTCAAAGTTTAAAGATTATGCTCACTTTTCTAAACTGGATTTGGTTAAACAACAGGCTGGCGCTCGAGTTGAAGTGGATCCGGAGAAGAAAAAACCCTGGGATTTTTTACTTTGGGTAACCAACCAACCCCAGCACGTGATGCAGTGGGATAGTCCCTGGGGAAGAGGTTTTCCGGGCTGGCACGTTGAATGTACGGCGATGTCCACCAAGTATTTAGGTAAGAAGTTTGATATCCATACTGGCGGCCAGGAGCATATTCCGGTTCATCATACCAATGAAATCGCCCAAGCTTATGGTGCTTTCCATGAGAAAACCACCAATTACTGGCTTCACAACGGCTGGCTGAAGTTGAAAAACGAAAAGATGAGTAAAAGCTTGGGCAACATTATTCTGGCGACGAATATTCAGGAAAAAGGTTATGACCCTCTTGCTTTGAGATATTTGGTTTTAACCTCTCACTATCGCCAAGGATTAACTTTTACTTGGGAAGCCTTGGCGAGTGCGGCTGTTGCCCTAAGTAAACTCCGAGAATTGGTTGCTTCTTGGCGAGCTGATCAAAGTAGAAAAACTTTAACCGAAGAAGACGAGAGAAAAAGAGCCAAATTCCAAGAGGCTTTTTTGGAAGCTGTTAGTCAGGATCTGAATTTTCCTCAGGCTTTAGCCGTGGTTTGGCAAATCGCTAAATCAAGCCTTTCCAGCCGCGAAAAACTAGACCTCGTCTTAGATTTTGATCAGGTTTTAGGGTTGAGATTGGGAGAGATGGAAAAAACCGAAATTCCTGAGAAAGTTAAAAAACTGGTTGAGGAGCGGGAAAAACTGCGCCAGGCAAAGAAATGGCAGGAGGCGGATAAGCTTCGTCAGGAAATCGAAAAGCTTGGCTATTCAGTTGAAGACACTGCAGATGGAGCGAAAATAAAGGTGATTTAGTTAATCTCTTCCGGTGAAATAAAGATTCCCCAGAGAGAACAATAACAGAACCAGGAAGACGTAAAAAGGTAGCCAGAGGACGCTGACCATGTTGTCCAGGTGGTGATAATTTAAAAGAAACAGTCCCCCCATTACGACCACACTGGAAACCAGGGTTAAGAAGGACGATTTGCCGATGTCTTGGATTTGCTTTTCGTCATACCATTGCCTGGACTTTTCTTGGAATTTAACCAGAAACCAATAGGCCACCACCAAGAGATAGGGGATCAGTAAAATTACAGTGGTCATTGAAGTGTGAAGTTTAATCATCCACAAAGGTCGAGGAAACCGAAAGTTAATGATGACCGAGGAGAGTCCCATTAAACCGCAGAGAACGCCCAGATATTGAGCCACCATAAAGATATTGATGTCCTTGGCCACATATTTAACCCGACCTACTTTCCCTAATTTAAAAAGATGGGCGTAAGTCAGAATTAAACCAGAGATAAGCTGGAAAGCCATGATGGGATAGAGTAAATTCCACTCGGGTTGGGCCAAATCAAGGCGGTATTGTTTGCCAATGTCGCTTAACAAAGCGAGGTCCCCGAAAATTAAGATCAAAGCCAAGACGCAAAGGACCAGAAAAAATAAAGAGGACCAGGAAAGTTTTTTAGCGTTTTTGAAATGTCTTACAATTTGAAAAAGAGAAAGGAGGCTGAAGCCTAAAAATAAGAGTAACCCGACCCCAAAATAATTAACCAAACCTTCTTCGGCGACAGTAATGGCTTCAAAGCGAATCATTCTTGGCCGAAGATTCTCAAGAATAAAATAGCTGACAATAAAAGAGAGCGAGGAGACCAGTCCCAGTCCTGCCGTAAGATAGGTGAATGATTTTTCAAGCTTTTTCATTGATTGCCTCCTCGATCACTAATCAAATAAAAAAGGTCTTCTACTTTGACCTTAAAGAAACGAGCTAATTTTAAAGCTAAAAGAGTTGAGGGCACAAATTTTCCTTTCTCAACTGAATGAATGGTTAGGCGGGTCACCCCGACTTTATTAGCCAGGCTTTGTTGAGAGATTTCCTGGTGTTTAAAACGATATTTCCGCAAATTGTTGCCCAGTTTCAAGCTGCCCTCTGTATACTTAAATAGACAATATGTATAGTATACTATACTAAAAGAACAATCTTGTCAAGAGGCAACTATTGAAGCGTGGAAAAAATCAGAAGGCAAAGAGGAAGGGAAATTTTGGGTTTAGAGTCCTTAATTTATGGAACCCCTAGATTGCGACAGACTGCTCCCAGGAGAGCCTTCTGTTTTTCAAGAGGGTAGCCCCAGTGTTCAGGGCTAGCCTTGACGGTGGTTTGGAGGATCGTCACCACGGCATCCGGTTCAAGAAGCGTTCCCGAGATAGCTGTCTGGCACATAGCCAAAAGCATAGTTTGGGTCCTAAGGCTTTGTTCTTCGACTGCCTCCAGAAGATTAAGGGCCGTTTCCTGATTAGCCGAGGTAATAATTCTTTTAAGACTTAATTCTCCGTAAGCCCGTTCTCCATCAAAATCATGTTTTCTTTCATCAGAGCCTATAAAAGGGCGTGCTTTTTTGTCGTCTTTTTCATGGGCTCGGCAATGACTTTGCCAAATTTTGGCAATTTCCTTTGGCAGCTCGGGAAGGGACGCTGGCGCTTCATGATTATTAGCCATATAGGATATTATATCAGATATGTCCAGTTGACACTTTGGTAGGGTTAACGGTAAGATCAATTTAAATCTTTTGTTTTTATGACTTCTAAGTCGAAGATTACCCCTCGCGCCCTGGCCCGCTTTAACTTGGCTGACCACCTTTTTCCTAAAAGAAAACTTACTGACTACTGCCAGTTTGCTCCAAAAAAGACCCTTAGGGCAATCGAAAAGGAAGCAGCAAAATTGAAAGGCAAGACTATTTTCCGGCTTAATGCTACCCCTTTTGGTGGGGGAGTCGCCGAAATGATTCCTTATTTCGCCGCCCTGCTTAATAGTTTAGGGGTCAGGACTCGTTGGTTGACCATGGCTTCGCCATTTGGTCAAAAAAGAGGTTTTTTTAACCCCCCAGCGGATTTTTTTGGTTTTACCTGTGGGATTCATTATGGGCTTCAAGATAGTCAGAAAGCCTGGTCGGTTTATGAGCAGAAAAAAGGGAAAATGTGTCTCCGTCCTGTGAACAAAAAGGATAAGACTCTTTATCTTAGAGTTAATCAAGACTTTGGTTGTTTGTTGCTTAAGGCTCAAAAAAAATTAGGAAAGGCTGATGTTATTATTAATGATGATCCTCAGCCTGCGGCGGTGGCTGGGAAAATTAAAAAGAGGGATCAACTTTTGCTTTGGCGTTTTCATCCCTTTGGAGATCCCCAGTCTTTAGTCTGGGAGTTTTTAAATCCTTTTATTTTAGAACACGACGCTGCCGTCTTAACCCTTCCCGATTATTTACCTGATTCGATTAGAAAAGAAGTGCCGGTCAAACAGAATTTTCCTTTTATTGATCCCTATCATCAAAAACTAAAAAAGCCTTCTCTATCAAAGATTAAGGCGATTTTAAGGGAATTCGGGATTGATCCCAAGAAGCCAATTTTAGCTCAAGTTTCAAGATACGACCCGGACAAAGGGCCTTTAGATGTTATCGAAGTCTTTAATTTATTAAAGAAGCAATATTCTGATCTCCAACTGGTTTATGTTGGCACTTTTGCCTATGACAATCCAACTTCGGTTATGGTTTTGGACCAGATGGAAAAGAGAATCAAAGATTTAGGTCTTGTTTTAGGCAAAGACGTTTTTCTCCTGCACACGGCGATGGAGCACCATCGGCCAGTTGGCTCCTTTTATCAGGAATTAGCGGCTCTTTGGTATGCCCCAAATAGTTACCTTATTCAGCTTTCGACCAAAGAGGGTTTTGGTTTAGTGGTGACCGAAGCGGCTTGGTGTGGTAAGCCGGTGGTTGGCTCAAGAGTCGGCGGGATTGTACCCCAAATCAAACACGGGAAAACCGGCTTTTTGGCTAAGGTCGGCAACCACCGAGAGGCGGCGGATTGTGTTTCCCGATTAATAAAAAGTCCTAAGTTGAACCAAAAAATGGGTCAAGCCGCTCATGAGCATATTAGGCAGAACTTTTTAATCACCGCCAATCTATTGCGATGGCTGAAGATTATTAATTCCCTGACTCAAGTCTGACGGAGAAATGAATCCAAAAAACCTCCAAAAAGAATATTTAAAATTCTTAAGAGAACGCGCAGATAAAGAGCGGGCCGTCAAAGAAAAGGCCTATTTATATTCCGAGCTTAAACACTACGGTGTTTCGGTGTGGGAGAGGAGAAAGTTTGTCAAAAAATATAAAAAGGAATTGGCGGCCTTAAATAAAGCGGAAGCCCTTCAACTGGCTAGACTTTATTGGAAAAGACCGTCCTTTGAAGAAAGAAGCCTGGCCCTCGACATCCTCAATTTACATAAAGACAAACTCACCATCAAAGACATGCCCTTGATTGAAAAACTGATGAGGGAGTCAAAAGGCTGGGCCTTTTTAGACAGCTTAATCATTCCCATCATGCCTATCATAATCAAGAAAGAGCCGCAAGCCTATTCTTATCTTAGGAAGTGGATCAAGGATGACGATTATTGGGTGAGGCGCTCGGCTTTATTGGCTCAACTATTGTTTTTTAGAGCCAATCAAGGTGGAGATAAGAAGCTCTTTTTCGAACTGGCTAAGTCTCAATTCAACGAAACCTGGATAGATGAGAAATATAAAGATCCGCTTCAAAAAAAGCGGGCCAGGTTTTTTATTAGGAAGGCAATCGGCTGGGTGATCAGGGAAATGGCGCGTAAGGACCAGAAAACGGCTTTCAATTTTCTGAAAAAGTATAAAAACGAAATGTCCGGACTTTCTTTTAGAGACGGAAGCAGGAAACTTCCGAAAAAATGGCAGGAAAAGTTAGTTAGAATTTAGGTTTGATTTTGTCATGCCCAGTGCCAGGAAATGGAGAATTATCACCGAGAGAGACGAGTTTGGAAGGATTGTCCACTCTGAGCCACCTCCAGTAGCTTGTTAACTTAAAGATCAAAATATACACCTGAGTGTTAATATAAGATAATGGATTTTGAAAAAATTAAGTGCGATAGATGCGGAAGTTTATCTCCCGCATACTACTGTCTGAGTTCTAAAACTAAGGCTTTATGGGTTCAGTGTAAAAAGTGCGGTAACCATGCTGTTTCTTATAAGCCAGGATTGAGCCTTGCATGGAAGCCCTCAAAATCTTTTATAAAAGAGGTGGGTAAAGAAGAGGCGATGAGGCTTGCAAGAGAGGCGGAAAGAAGTGGTGGAAAGATAACAAGCCGTTCAGACATAACAATTCCAGGAGCGAATCAACCTGACCGTTCTGATCCTGTGAAGTCTGGAAAGGATGTGTTTCACTGCGATGCTGGAACAAAAAATAACGGTCAGTTTGGGAAACAAGAAACGATAGTTGTAGTGACCGATACTGGTGGAAAGATTCTGGTTGAGGAATGGGTTGGAGATAAGACAAACAATGAGGGAGAGTTGATCGCAATCACAAGAGCGGCAAAGAGAGCGGGTCGAGATGCGGTTATTCTTTCTGATTCAGATCTAGCAGTAAAGTGGGTAAATATGCAATACGGGACTAAGATAGATCGGCTAAAGCCATTGATTTATGATGCTGCCATAGCGGTGAGAAAGAAAAATATAACCGTGGAATGGGTTTCGCGCGAGAAGAATCTTGCAGGGAAGTATATCGAGGAAAAATACTCTTTGTAGAATTTAATGCCTATGAAAAAGAACTACTTTGCTATAAAAAAAGGCTTTCTAAGGAATAAAAATGCTGATTTGGCTTGGGAGCTAAATGAAAACTTTAAGAAAGCATTAAATAAGAGAAAATTTTGCTCTGCTTTATTAGGTGATAGTGATAAATTGAACCACTTCAAAGCTAAAATAGGCAATTTATTCCATAGAATCAATTCTGTAGGATTTGCGCTTAATCAAATGAAGGAAGAGGAGAAATACTGGGAGAAATTTGTTGAGACTGCCTTTCATCCAGAAAGAATGCCTATTAAGGAGGTAAGAGAGACGACTGATTGGGTAGTTGGTGGGGAAGAGCCAATTACTTTGGAATTTGCTTTTGAGGGACTTCTTTTTTTTCTCGACGCCACATTTGAATATCTTTCACAAGTAATTGGGGTTGTTTTTTCGAACAGAAATGTTAAGAAAGTATCTAAGTTAAAAAAACTACTTCATGAGAATTATGCTGAAGATAAGCTTGCTCAGAAGATTGTAAAGATACTAGAGAAAGGAGAACCTTTGTGGGCTGAAATTCAGGAGGAGGGGGTCAGAGATTTTTTTGAAAATATCGAGCCATATGTGGATACAAACGAGGGAAAATCATTAAGAGATATTGTGGGACACTATCGGGCAATTAAAGTTTCCCCAATTCAAATGACAGTAGGTAGAGCAGGGACTATGCCAGGAAGTACTTTAAAGGCGGGTGCCTGGAAGGTAAAAATGGGAGAAAAAGCAAGAATTAAAAATCCTTCTATAGGTTTGGTGAATAAAACTGAGGATTATGTGGGAAGATTGATGGATTGGATAGAATCTCTTCTTGAATTAACATATGGAGAAAAATCTACTTCTTTTTAGTCTTTACGAGGTGGAGTAGATCTTCTTCAGTTTCATAGGCTTTCAGGCGACCGCGAAGATAACCGAGGCGGTAACTAACTCCTCCCCTCATCAAGCGCCAGTTTATGCCTACCAAAGTCCTTTGCGAGCTTCAGGGGTTAAGCAATGTGTTTGGCTAGAAGCCTATCGATGCCATCCAAATAAGCTAAAGCAGTGTCTTTTTCTGTTTGTTCCAGGTGAATATGCTTATCTCTGATGCAAAACTTCAGAATGTTTAGCAGGGGTTGACACACCCTGGCAGGATACCAGGATTCAGATGCCCACACCATAGGTTTGAAGTGAATCATCTGGCTTCTGAGTTTGTTATTTAATTCTCGCATGCACCGATTATGTTTATTAGAGGAGACAAAGGGTTGTCCTGCCATTTTTCGTGAACTCCTCAGGTACCTGTAAGCAGTGAGGAAGGATATAAGTTTCCCATCGAAAAGGTCAAAGTCTTTCTTTTTTGTACTGGTTTTTGAGTATTCTGGTAGAACTTCATAGATTAGCTGTTGACTTCTACTTTGAAGAGCCAATAGCATGAACGCATAGACAGCGCTGTGGAACGAGATGATAAACCACTTTAAGTAAAAACGGTTTTGTTCAGCTTGAGCTAGAAAAACAAGCGCTTGGATTAGGTAATCCAAAGCATTGCGACTCTCGGTGAGTATTAAGTATTTAGCCTCTTTAGTCACTGTCTTCAAAAGAAGTATACCAATTTATAATCAACCTTTGTATAATTAAATTGAGTTATGTCAAGTCTTAGTGTCGGGATTGTTGGGTTGCCGAATAGCGGGAAGTCGACCCTTTTTAATACTCTTCTTAAGCGGCAGGGAATATCTTTACTCGCAGGTAATTGCTGATAGCGTTTGCCAGAATTGATCGTATGACTCGACTCGTTGTTGCCCGAGATGTCTAGGGACTGTTACACCTTTTGTGGAAGGAATAGGTCTTCCGTCAGTAGAAAAATCGCTTAAGCCAAACTCTATGACACAAGATGGAAGTCCATACTTGTTATTAGAAAGAGGAAGTTCAAAACCTCCCCATTCCTGGGCGTCTTCAAGTCTCAGTCCAACATAAGAATATTGTCGAGTGAGTGACCCCAGTCTATTAAAAAATTGTTCAGATGAAGGTAGTCTGGGATCAAAAAGAAAAGATAACCAACCACCCCATAGATATCCTAAATTCTCGTCAAACTGGCCCTCTCCATTGCTCTTTTTTAAGTGCCCCTGGCAGCAGGCAGTGGTTGCTAAAAATGGCAATTCATTTAATTTTCTTATGGTATTTATTATAATTGTTCTTCTTACCTCGGGTTCCTCTGGCTCGATCTCTTCATAGGGAACTGGCATTTCTTGCTTTTTTCGGGCAATCTCAAGGCCTGGATCCGTCAGGGATTGTTCGACGATGAACCCTCCTGATTCATAGCGATAGGGAGTTATTAGTTGGCAAGCCAGCGCTCTTTTAGACAATAATTCTTTCATATCCTGGCTAATCCCTTTCCCTTAAAACGAGTCTTCCCCCTTCCCGTTGATAGATTTCTTCGTCATAATAAAAAATGCCCCCTTCTTTAGTTACCTGAAGCACTTGAGGGAATAAAAGAGAATCAAATTCTCCCCCGGTTAAACCTAGAGCTTCTAGCTGTCTTAAATGATCCGGGTGAGGGTACGTTCCCGCAAGTCTCTGCATGATGACAATGTCAAAGTGAGTCTGACCGAGGTCTTCGGCTAATCTTTGTGCCGAGACTGACTGAAAAAGATCCATGGTCAGATGTTGGTAAAGCTCTTGATCTCCTAGGATTGAACTAAAGATGTCAACGCCCGTGACTTGGGCGCCTTTCACGGCCGCAATTCGGCAGAAAAAGGGAGTCCAGCCAAACCAGTCTAAGTTTCTTACAGCCTTTTCTGAACCACAACCCAAATCTAGAATACGCAATCCAGCTAATCCTTCTGCCCATCGTTTTGGCCTTTTTAGAATTTGCAAACAGCCAGTAATCAAGCGGGCGGAAATGATTAGGTCGGAATTCGGAGGACTGATTTTTGAAATACCATCTGCTTCGTCAATGTCGCTAAACAACTCGCGAAAGCGAATCGGATTGCAATGTTCATAACGGAAAAATTCCCACTTCTTGCCTTCGTCTTTTAGGGTTTCAGACATCCTGTTTAATATATTATATCCTATAGGCCAATAAGTCAATCTAATTTCATCCAATTTTATTCTTGTCTTAGAGTTGTGGTAGAATTCAAACCAAATGTTAAGTTGTGGAATTGTTGGGTTGCCGAACAGCGGAAAATCAACCCTCTTTAATACTCTTCTCAAACGGCAGGTGGCCAATGTTGCCGCTTATCCTTTTACCACCATTGAGCCGAATACCGGCGTAGTTGAAGTACCGGATGAGCGGTTGAAGAAACTGGCTGGATTGATTAAACCGGAAAAAACAACCCCGGCCGTGGTTAAATTTATTGACATTGCCGGTCTAGTTAAGGATGCCCACAAAGGTGAAGGTTTGGGCAATCAGTTTTTAGCCAAAATCCGAGAGGTGGATGCCATCGTCCATCTTATCCGGTCTTTTGAAGACGAAGCGGTGGCTCATTATTACGGCTCAATTGATCCCAAAAGAGATAAGGAGATTGTGGAGATTGAGCTGGAGTTGGGAGATATTAAAAAGCCAACCCTTTACGTGCTAAACGGATCAAAGACTGGAAACTGGAAACTGGAAACTGGAAATTTAATTTCAGTTAATGCTAAAACCGGGGAGGGAGTGGATCAATTAATTAAAGAGGCTTATAGACTCTTAGGGCTGATTACCTTTTATACCATCAAAGGCGGGAAGGAAATTACCGCTTGGGCCCTTCGGCGCGGTGGAACCGCTCTCAGGGCGAGTGAGAAGGTTCATACGGATATGGCTAAGGGTTTTATTAAGGCGGAAGTGGTTTCTTTTGGGGATTTGGTGGGGGTGGGAAGTTGGCAAAGAGCCAAAGAGAAGGGGAAGGTTAGATTGGAAGGCAGAGATTATCAAATTAAGGATGGGGATGTGGTTGAGTTCAAGTTTGGAAAATAGGAAAAAGAGCACCTTCGCTTAATAAGTCAGGTTTCATAAAATTTGTGGACTCTATCGCGCCAAAATGGGGGTTGCCTGCTGATTAAAAAATGTGCTATACTTCCCCAGAAGAAGGAAGAGAAAAATGCGAGATTACGAACTGACGTTAGTGATTGACCCCGATTTAACCGGAGACGATCAAAAGAAACAAATCACCAAAATCAAAAAAATAATTGAAGACTCAAAAGGTAAGGTTGAGAAAACTAACGACTGGGGAAAAAGGGAGTTAGCTTACCCCATCAAGAAAAAAAACGAGGGGTATTATTTTTTATTGGTGGTTAAATTGTCGGAAAAGTTACCAGCAGAGCTGGATAACAAGCTTAAGCTTGAAGAAAGTCTGTTAAGGTATTTATTAGTTAAAAAGGAATAAGCCCCACTTCGTCCGCCGACTGGCGGACTACGCGGGGCAAAGGAGGTAAAGATGGCTGCGCGATCACTCAATAAGGTTCAGTTAATTGGGAATTTGACTCGAGATCCCGAGTTGCGTTACACCCCCCAAGGAACCGCGGTTTGCACCTTTGGGGTGGCCACCAATCGTCAATGGACAACTGATGCAGGCGAGAAAAGAGAAGAGGCAGAGTTTCACCGGATTGTGGCCTGGAATAAGCTGGCCGAACTTTGCTCCCAACTTTTATTTAAAGGTCGCCGCGTCTTTGTTGAAGGTCGGCTCCAAACCCGACAATGGACGGCCCAAGACGGAACGCCCCGGCAGACAACCGAGATTGTCATTGGTGACATGATTATCTTGGATAGTAAGCGGACGCCGGGTGAAGTGGAAGAAGCGGTTCCTGAAGAACCAAAAGAAATAAAAGAGGCCCCGCCTGAGAAAACAAAAGCCGGCGTTAAAAAGGGAAAGCCATCGACTAAAAAGGAGAAGGCTTCCACCGGAAAAGCAGCGGCCAAGACCAAGTCGGGAAAAGCTAAGGATAAGAAAAAAGAGGAAGAGAAGGAAGAGATTGACGCGGACGACATTCCTTTTTAAAATTTAAGCTAAAATGGCCAAAAAGAGAATCATTAGGCGACGAAAGCCGATCTTTCGGCGAGGGAATTGCCCTTTTTGTAAAGAAGGAAAAAATCCTGATTACAAAGAAAGCTCGACTTTGCGCCGTTTCGTGACTGACCGGGGAAAGATTGTTTCTCGGGGAAGGAGTGGAGTTTGTGCTAAACATCAGCGAAAGCTCGGGCGCGAAATCAAAAGAGCCCGCTTTTTAGCCCTTCTTCCTTTTGTCAGCGAACTTTAAGTTTAAATTTTTCTTCCTGTCCTATGAATTCCTTGATTAAAGCCTATCTAGAAAAAGCCACCGGAACTTTTTCCCTTTTATTGCCCCAAAAAGCAAAAGTCTTAGTTAAAAAAAGCGATCGAATTACAGCCGATCAGGTCATCGCTAAAGGAGAGAAACTTTTCTTAAAAGAATTTGATTTAGCCAAAATCTTAGATTTATCTGGGAAGAAGGTAATTGACTTTTTGGTTAGAAAGCTGGGAAGTGATGTCGCCGAAGGGGATTTAGTTGCCGAGCGAGGCGGGATGCTTAAAAAAAAGCAATTTTTCTCACCGGTGACTGGCAGTTTGCTTTCACTAAGCGAAGAAGGTATATTGAAAATCAGGATTGATCAAGATAGTTACGAAATAAGATCACCCCTAGCTGGCAAAGTAAAAATCATAGGCAAAGGTAAAGTCGAGATTTCCTTTCCCGCTCAGAAAATAGTTGGGGTTTGGGGAAAAGGAGACCAAGCGGCGGGAGCGCTCTTTATTCTTGGCTCGTCAGAAGGCGACACCACGATTTTTGATTTAAAGGAAGTGGCTAAAGGTAAGGTGATTGCTTTTTCTGGCTCTTTAACGGCGGGCTTATGGCACAAAGCGGTTGCCCTTGATGTTAGCGGCATTGTTTGTGGAAAACTTCCCAATGAACAGTTTGGCCAAGACCTAGAGAAAGAATTCTTAAGCCTTGGTGATAAGAAAAGGGGAATGGGGCCACCTCTTCTAGTGGTTGGTGGAGGAAAGGAAGGCCTCATTAAAGAGGAAATTTGGCGGGCGCTAGAGAAAGCCAAAGAAAAAATAATTGTTCTTAAAGGAGAAGAAAAGTGTCTTTTTATCCCAGAATAAGATTGACTTTACGCCAGATCCGGACTTTCGTTTTAATCATCACCTTGGTTGTTTTGGCTGGGGGAAGCGGCTATTTTTTGGGCCAACGCCAAGTTAGCTTCGATTGGGAAAACTATCAACCTAAAGTTTCAATTGAAAGAGAAGTTCCGGTAGAGAAGCAAGACATTGATTTTTCTCTTTTTTGGGATGTTTGGGATGAGCTGTCTGCTTCCTATCTTGATAAATCCGCTCTTTCTCCTGCCAAGATGGTTTACGGAGCCATTCAGGGCATGGTTGCCTCTCTTGGAGATCCTTATACTGTCTTTCTTCCCCCAAAAGAGCAGCAGCGCTCCAAAGAAGATTTGGGTGGTTCTTTTGACGGTGTCGGGATTCAGCTTGGCTATAAGGATGGGATTCTCGCGGTAATTGCGCCCCTTTCAGGTATGCCAGCTGAAAAAGCAGGCGTTCGGGCAGGTGATTTAATTTTAAAAATTGAAGATCAAGAGACAACCGAGGTTAGTCTACCTGAAGCAGTTAATCTTATTCGGGGGCCGAAGGGAACGACAATTAAACTGACTCTTCAGCATGATGGAGAAAGTGACTCCTATGAGGCGGCGATTGTTCGCGACACGATTGTCGTACCGAGCGTTGAGGTGGAAATTCAAGACGCAGAGGGAGGGAGGACAGTTGCCCATCTTAAACTAACGAGATTTGGAGAGAGGACTGATCAGGAGTGGCAAGAAGCGGTCAGTAAAATCTTAACCTCTCGCCCGGATGGGGTAATTCTTGATTTACGGAACAATCCTGGTGGCTATCTTTCGGGAGCGGTCTTCATCGCTTCAGAATTTTTGTCTCAAGGAGTGGTGGTTCAGCAAGAATCAGCTGATGGCCATCGGGAAACCTTTAGCGTTAACCGCAGAGGCAGTTTATTAACGTTCCCCTTAGTTGTCTTAGTTAACGAAGGGAGTGCGTCTGCCAGCGAAATTGTGGCCGGAGCTCTGATGGAACTTGATCGGGCTAAATTGGTGGGGAAAACAACCTTTGGTAAGGGGACAATCCAAGAAGCCCAAGATCTTCCTGGAGGGACAGGCCTTCATATTACTACCGCTCGTTGGCTTTTACCTTCCGGAGAATCAATCGATAAAAAAGGAGTGACGCCCGATTTTGAGGTTGACCTTGACCCAGAAAAACCAGAGGAAGATGTTCAACTGAAAAAGGCAGTTGAGATTCTACTTGAAATGTAAAAGAGGAGAAGTAAAATAGAGTGACGATGAAAAAATTTAGACCTTTTCTAATTGGTATAGCAGTAGGGGTTTTGATTGTTTGCTTAGTTTTAGGCGGGGCGATTTCAGACCGCCTCTTTGGCTATTCGATTTTAGACCGCTTCTTCCCTCGAGAAGGTGCTTCTTTCCGGATACCGACGACGGCCACCCAGCGTATTTTAAATGAAGAATCGGTGGTCATTGATGTGGCCGAAAGGGTGAGCCCTTCGGTAGTTACAATTAGCTTGGAGGAAACGACCAGTCCTCTTGGTTCCTTTCAAATCACTCCCTTTGGCGTTCAACTTTTTCCCCAACAGGAACCGGAGACAGTTGAGCAGGATATTGCCACAGGCTTTATTATTAGTGATGATGGGTTGATTGTGACCAACAAGCACGCCGTAGCTGATACCCAGACTACTTATAAAATAGTGACCAATGATGATCAGACTTATGAAGTTCAAAAAATTTATCGAGATCCGGTTAATGATTTAGCCATTTTAAAAATTGA
>CAZMIZ010000010.1:0-10127 GCA_964566925.1 uncultured Gammaproteobacteria bacterium
GCTTCAATTAAATTTCGAACCGGTTTAGCAAGATTCATCAAGAAAGATTATACTTCAGCTCAACCCAGGGAGTCCAGTCTAGGAAATTAAAATTTAATCAAGGAGATTACTCGATAGCCTTTTAATTTCTTCCTGGGTCTAAGATAAGTTAATTCGTTGAGGAAAAGGAGGCCGACCACCTTGCCCCCCAGTTTCTCCACCAATTTGGCGGTAGCCCTGACAGTCCCGCCGGTGGCCACTAAATCATCAATAATCAAAGCCCTTTCTCCGGGTTTAACGGAATCGGCATGCATCTTGACACCATCAGTCCCATACTCTAAAGCATAGGCTTGTTTGACCGTTTTCCGGGGCAAAAGTTTGTTAACCTTTCTTGCCGGCACAAAGCCAACTCTTAATCTTTGGGCAATGATTGGCCCGAAAATGAAGCCGCGCGAGTCTATGCCTACGATGACATCGGGCTTCAATTTCTTGGCCTTCTCTGTCAGTTGCTTAATCGCTTCAGCGAAATATTTAGGATCTAATAAAAGTGGGGTGATATCTCGAAAGACGATTCCCTTTTCAGGAAAATCAGGAATATCAAAAATGCGGTCCTGGAGCTTTATTTTTTTCTTTATTCGATTCTGGTGCCTTGAAGTGCCTTTTGGCATAAACATCTCCTTGTTTTAGGCAGTTCTTTAATTAATTGAAGTATCAACTTTTGAGCTTTTTTAATGTTTTTGGTAAAAACCCGAACGACCTCTTCAAAATTAACTGGTTTTAACTTCTCGGCACTAACAACTCCTACATCCCAATCAGTGACCACCGCCACCGCCGCATAGCACATTTCCAGTTCGCGTGCCAGGACCACTTCAGGGTATTGGGTCATATTAACTACCTGCCAACCCATTTTCGTAAACCAGATTGATTCGGCTTCGGTTGAAAAACGAGGCCCCTCAATGACCACCACTGTCCCTTTTTCATGGATCCTCAAGCCTTGCTTTCCGCCTATTTGGAAAGCCAGCTTAGAAAGATAAGGACAATAAGGATGGGCGGTCGAGACATGAGTGGTCACCGGTCCGTTATAAAAAGTGTCTTCCCGATGCCGTGTCCGATCCACGAATTGATCCAGGATAACAAAATCGCCTCTTTTAACTTCCTTTTGCAATGACCCACAGGCAGTGCAGGTAATAATCTGGTTAACACCCAGTTTTTTTAAAGCCCAAAGATTGGCCTTATAAGGAGTCTGGTGAGGCGGAAACGAATGGCCGGGACCATGACGCGGCAGAAAAGCGACTCTTTTTCCTGAAACTTTACCTAAACCAATTTTACCCGAGGGCGGACCATAAGGCGTTTCCATCTTAATTTCTTCTCCCTTTTTTAATAATTGGTAGAAACCTGAACCGCCAATGATGCCGATTTCAGCTTGTTTTTTCATTTTAAATTTGTTTTTTAATCTCTTCTGCCAAGAGATTCGCCACCGAGATCACCTCTAGATTGGGCAATTTCTTGAAAACGCCATTTTCAAGGGGAATCGTGTCGGTTACGAAAATCTTTTCCAGCCTTGCTTTCGGAAGATTTTCAAAAGTCTTACTACTAAAAACTGGATGGGTAACAAAAACATACACTTTCCTAGCTCCCCGCTGCTTAAGAATTTTGGCGGTATTGGCCACCGTTCCGCCTGAAGAAATCTCATCATCGACCACGATCACGTTCTGACCTTTCACTTTTCCAGAAAGGCCGAAGGCGCGGCTCCAATCTTCTTTTCCCCAACCCTTAGTTTTCCTTCTTTTCTCCAACCAAACATGGGGAGCGCTAATCTTTTTTGCCAGAAAGGCTACCGTCCTCTTTGAACCCGCATCCGGAGCCACCAAGATGAAATTCCTAAGACCAATTCGTTTAATCTCCTGGGCAAATAAATTAAAAGTTTTCAGGTTGATCGCTGGAGCTTTAAAAAAATCCAAAACTTTTTCGGAGTGAACATCAATCAGAATTATTTTGCTGATACCTGCCTTTTCTAGAAAGCGGGCGGCTATTAAGGCGGCATTAACCTCTCCTGGTTGATAAACCATAAATTGGCGGGCATAACCAAAGCTGGGGATAACCGCTAAAATCTTTTTTGCTCCTGCCGTTTTCAAAGCCGAAGCAACCAAGCAAAGTTCCATCAAGCGATTATGAGGATTGATTCGGGTGGTTTGGAGAACGACACAATCTTTCCCTTTTACCTTTTCCTCAACCCAAACCCTGATTTCGCCATCAGCGAAGTTGGTGAGATGAAGTTTGCCCAGCCTCTTACCTAAAATCCGCGCCACTCTCTTGCCCAGTTCAATTGAGTCGCGACAAACAAAAAATTTAAAATCTCTCATTAGGTTTAGTTTTGGGCAGGCCTTATTGATTCTGGCCTAAGAGACCGGCCAGACCACCGCTCATCTCTTGAAGTTTTTTGGCAGCTACTTCTTGAGACCGCTTTAAAGCTTTATTGAGAACATCCAAAACTCGGCGATCTTCTTGGCCATCAACCTCTAGGCTTTGAATTTCCTGAGAGGCGTTCATCACCACCTTAATCCCATTTTCCTCAATCTCAATTCTTTCCTCTTTCAATTGGCGCTGAATGGCCATCGCCTGGTCGCGCATCTTTTTTATTTCTTGAAGCTGTTTAAATTTATCCAAAACCATGGGTCTCCTTTTTAATTGGCATTGGTACCAAAAATTTCTTCGGCTGCTTTTATTATATCAGATTCTCCCTCCTCGATCTTTTCTTCTTCCACTTCTCTTCTCTCTTGGCCTTGTCCTCTTGTTTGCGTCCTCTCTCTAGCCGGCTTCTTCTCTCCCAAAACGCACTTCAATTTGACTGGTGCCCCTAAAACCTTCTCAGCCACCTCCTCGACTATCCGCCGGCACTTCTCCATCTCCAGCTGTTCTTTATGAAATTGATAGAAAACTTCAAGGGTCAAAAAGGTTCCGTTTAGCTCGCGGGGGCGAGTAGCCCGCAATAAAGCTTCAACTGAATGATTGAGAGGTCGAACGCCAGCTAAAACTTCAGACCAATGATTTTTGATTCGGTCAAGAGAAACTTTACTGGTTGATTGAGGTTTAGGATTAGAAACCGGATGAGGATTACCTTCTTTTTCAACCGTTTCCTTCTCCCCACTTCGACCATCAAGGCACCATTCAATAATGGCCATCTCCAAAGGCAATTGGGGGATAACCGCCCGAGGTAATCTTTCCGCCACTCGCGAAAAAAGTTCAATTAAGGCTCTTAATTCCTCCGCCGTATTAAGCCCTTTAATCTCGCGTTTTTCCTCAATCACCGCTATCTTAGTCAAAAGAGCTAGCCTTAACTCCTCTAATAAGTTTTGGATATAACTCCGAAGGTCAGCCCCGGCCTCCATAATCCGGCTAACCTCATTAATACCCTTTTTAGCGTCTCTAGCAGCAAGAATTTCTAAAAGCCTAGTTGGGGCCAAAGCATCAATCTGACCTAAAAGCTTCTTAGTTTCTTTTAGGCTAATCTTTTTCTGAGAAACTGCCAACTGATCTAAAACCTTGATCCCGTCCCGAAAACTGCCATCCACGCTCTTAGCGATGGCTTCTAAGACGCCTTTCTCTACTTTAAGTTTCTCGCCCCGAATAACTCTCTTTAAAGAGTTCACCACCTCTTCAACTCGGGCCTTGCGGAAATTAAAGCGGTTACAACGAGAAAGAATTGTTTCGGGTAGTTTTTCGGGAGCGGTGGTGCAGAGGATAAAAATGGCATGCTTGGGCGGCTCCTCAAGGGTCTTCAAAAGAGCATTAAAAGCTTCGGTGGTTAACATGTGGACTTCGTCAATAATATAAACTTTATAAGAGGCGGTGGCCGGGGCCAACTTAATCTTTTCTCGGAGCGACCGAACATCATCTATGCCCCGATTAGAAGCAGCGTCAATCTCCATTAAATCTAAAAGTGAACCTTCGGTGATCGCCCGACAAATTTTACATCGATTGCACGGTTCGCCTTTACCCTTAGTCGTCAAGCAATTAACTGTCTTGGCTAAAATCCTGGCCGCCGATGTTTTCCCTGTCCCTCTCGGGCCAGAGAATAAAAGAGCGTGAGGGACTTTCCCGGACTTAGCCATTTTAGTTAAACCTTCACGGACTTCAGCTAAATCAAGATCAGCTAATCTCTGGGGGCGGTATTTAAGATAAAAAACCATAAACGCTCCGCGTTAATTTCCAGTTTTCAATTAGTTAATGCCCAAAAGGTGTTTCAACCCGTGCGTGGTTAATTGGGCAATCTTTTCGTCAACCAAAGTTCCTTCTTCAGCCGCTTGTTCCCGAGCCACCGGATAGGAAATAACAATATCGCCTAACCGCAAAATGCCGTCCGGAGGTGGGACAAACCTTCCTCCCTCAATCTCTAAAGGAAAGGCTAAAACTGATGTTGTTTTGTCAATCTCCCGATATTTTCGGTTGAGCTGGCGCATTTGGCGATCACCAACAATCGCCAAACTTACCTGGGCATTTTTAACTATCCCCTGTTTTTTTAAGAGATCACGAACGGCTTCTTTTAACTTTTTGCGCGCCACCGGGTAGCGTGAATCTACTTTTATTAAAATGGAAATCATTGGAGCCTGTCAACCAATAACGAAAACATCAAACTAGATCATTTTTTTAACCAAGCTGGCAACCACCTGACCGTCGGCCCTGCCTTTCACCTTTCCCATTACGGCTCCCATTACCCTCCCAAAATCTTCGGGACCTTTAGCGCCTAACTCTTCAATGGTTTGGGAAACAATTTTTTCCAACTCTCCTGAAGACAGCAATTGAGGCAGATATGTGTTCAAAATTTTTAACTCTCCCTCCTCTTTCTTGACCAGATCGTCCCGATTTCCCCGGCGATAGGCTTCAATTGATTCTTGGCGTTCTTTCGCCTGCTTTCTGATGACTCCGACTACTTCCTCATCTGACAATCGGTTTCTTTTATTAAGTTCGATCTCCTTGTTTTGAATTTGGGAAAGAAGAAAACGCAGGGCGGAAATCCGCACTAAATCTTTCTCTTTGAGTGCTTTTTCTAGATCCTTCCTTATTTTTTCGTTCAGACTCATTTTCTTCTCTTTTTCCGCCTTCTTGAAGCGGCTAGTCTTTCTTTTTTTAAAACTGATGGTTTTTTATAATGCTCTCTTTTTTTTAATTCGGTTAAAACCTGATCATACTGAACTTTCTTTCTGAATTGAGCAATAAGTCGATGATCAGAATCCCCTGGTTTTTTCCTAACAACTGTGGCCACGACATAAAACACCCCCTCTCTTAGCGCTTATAGCCGATCTTGCGCAAAAACTCCTTTCTTTCTTTTTTATCTTTTTCTTTTTCAATCCCTTTAGGCGAGGCGCCATCAAGAACACCTAAGACGGCCCGGCCTCCTTTTTCTTCGCCAATGACCACCTCAACCGAATTGGCGGTCGCACAAAAAATCTGACAAACTTCAGCCACCCTCTTAATCGCATTCAAAACATTAATTGGATAGGCCTCTTTTAAGAAAATCAAAAAGGAATGGCCGCAACCAATTCTTTGCAAATTATTGGCCGCCAAATCTTCAAGTTTCCTGTCGGTTCCTTCGGTCCGAATCAAACACGGACCGCTGGCCTCTGAAAAGGCTAGTCCAAATTTAATTCCGGGGACGGCGGTCACCAGCGCTTCATAAAGATCTTCAGTTGTCTTGATAAAATGAGACTGGCCAAAGATTAGATTAATTTCCTCTGGTTTTTCAATTTTTACCAGTTTGATCTCCATTATGCTCCCTTTAGAACCTCAATCACTTCATTCAAACCCAATTTGGTTGGTCTCATCTTAGGATTTAGTGGCGAACCATTGAGCAAAATCCTAAGACTAGGATGCAGATACCAACTCGCCTCGGGATCCTTGTTCTTCAAAATTTTATGCGCCTCTGTTAGGTTAACTTCTTCAAGCCCCTTCTGATCCATACCGTGAATCCTTACAAAACCTCTCTTGGGGTCGCGAGTGATGACAATGGCAAAGCCTTTCATCTGAGCAAGAGCCATGAAACCAAAAGCGCTTGTCTCTGCTCCCAATCCCTTTCCCCATCTTGTTTTAAACTCTCTCCCCTTTTTGATTGCTTCTTCGGCCTCGAGTTTACACTTGAAGCCTGCCCAAATTCCGTCTAAAACCGGCATTCCTAAATCAACGATTTTCCCTGGATCGTGAGGATATAGTTTTTGCCAACCCTTAATGATCTGCCTTTCGTTAAATAAAAAGGCATTCCTGTCGTCTGCCGCTTCAGGATAACCCAAATCAGCGGCTCGCCAATCAACGTCGGTAATCACCTCAATCAACCTTTCAAGTGTCTCGTCTTTTTTGATCTTCTTTGTTCTTATCAACCAATCGTAGATTAACTTTGTGGCACAAGTCCTTTTACTTGTCTGGTGATGGTCAAACTTTCCCAAGCCGGTATCGACGTGGATTATCTCTGGATCGGAATCAACCGGTCTTCCTTTAAGAGTCTCACCGGCCGGAACAAATTTCACCTCGGCCTCAGCAAATTCGGGCGCAAATTTTTTAAGGAGCCAAACTGCCCCCAGAGCATCTAAATCCGGACTTAAGTGGGTAACAATGGTTTTGCCCACTAAATTCCTACCTTTCTAGTCCGCCTTATCGGCGATACACCCCACCCGGTCAATTGCTAGTTTAACTTTTTTCTTTTATGAAAACAAGGGGTGAATTCAGAGTGTTTTTATGATTGCTGTGGCCAGTTTCTTTGGGTCGTGGCGAACCACGGAACGACGAAGTTTATCTCCTTTAACCCTCTTAGCAATCTCACTAGAGAGCAAATCACGCCTGACAATCTTATAATCCTTGGGATTACCCAAATCATCTTTAACCGGAAAAGCCTTTTCTTCTTTATAGCGCCGTAAAATCGCCCGAGGTAATTTGGTCTTATTGACTAAAACATAATCCAAAACGTCTTTGCCTAAATATTTTTCCAAAATCGCTACATGGTCAGAAGCAGTGAATCTATAACTCTGACCATATCTGGCCATTAAATTCATTACGAAAACAACTTTCCCTTTAGTCTTTTTCAAGGCTTGAACAATCCCTTTAACAACCAAGTTACAAACAATACTGGTATAAAGGTCGCCTGGGCCGATAACGACTAAATCCGCCTCCCGAATTACTTTGACTGCTTTCGGATAAGCTTTTGCCTCGGGAATGCACTCAAGTTCTACAATCTGCAATTTACCGTCATGATGCGGCTCATCAATATAGTGTTCGCCCACTACCTGATGACCATTTTCATATCTAGCCACCAGCTGAACATCATCCAAGGTAATGGGTAAAATTGCTCCTTTAATATGAAGCATTTTGCAAGTTTCCTCAATCGCCCTTTCTTGAGAATGATAAATATCAGCTAAGGCGGCCATAAAAAGGTTGCCAAAAGTCATTCCGGCAATCCCGGTCCCCTGATGGAAACGATAGGTAAAAAGCTCGCGCAAAATCTTTCGGTCACCATTTTCATCAGCCAAAGCAACCAAACATTGGCGAATATCCGAAGTCGGCAAAATACCAAATTCATCCCGAAGGATTCGATTTGAGCCACCAGAGTCAACCATAGAGATAATAGCAGTTAAATCAACGGGATAGTCTCGTAAGCCGGATAAGACCATGAAGCTTCCGGTTCCCCCACCAATGACTACGATCTTAGGACGCCGACTCACTAGGAAAATATTATAGCAAAAGAGGTCAAAAAGAGTTCAATTTAGGAAGCTTTCAATCGGCGCAGGACCTCATCAGGGGTTAAGAGTTCGGCCTTTTTATCTTTTCTTTCTTTCCACTCAATTTTCTTCCCAGTGTCTGCGGAAATTACCAATCTTATCGGAAGGCCAATTAGGTCTGCATCTATAAACTTAACGCCTGCCGAAGCTTCATCTCGATCATCATATAAGGCTTCAATCCCGGCTTTCAGCAGCTGATCGTAAACTTGGTTAGCAAAATTGATGATTGATGATTGATGATTGATGATTGACAAGAGATGGACTCCATAAGGGGCTACTTCTTTAGGCCAAATAATCCCTTTTTGGTCATGACTCGCCTCAACAATGGTGGCCATTAACCTGCCAACGCCAATGCCATAACAGCCCATGATAACTGATTTTTTGTTACCTTTCCGGTCAGTAAAATAGGCACCCAGTTTTTCTGAATAAAGGGTTCCCAGCTTGAAGATATGACCATTTTCAATCCCGCGGACCATCCTAGTCTGATGATGACATTTTGGACACTCTTTTTTCCTGCCCACCGCTTCCACATTGCCAGCCCAGCCACATTTTTCACAAACCATAATCCGATCCTCGCCAGTAGAACAGGCCATCATAAATTCATGGCAATGCTCGCCACCCATAGAGCCACTTTCGGCCTCAACCGGTAAAGCCTTAAAACCACAACGTTTAAAAATCTTTAAATAGGCCTGATAAACCTTTTGATAGTAATTATCTAAATCTTTTTCGGTCTCATGAAAGGAATAAAGATCTTTCATCATAAATTCCCTTGTTCGCAACAGGCCGCTGGTAGCCCGCATTTCATTGCGGAATTTATTTTGAATTTGGAAAAGATATAGGGGTAAATCTCGATATGACTTAATGAAGCGGGCAGCCAAATCCGTGATTACCTCTTCATGGGTAGGGCCCAGAGCATATTCTTTCCGATGACGATCTTTTAAGGTTAACAAAGGCGGATCCATTTTGTCCCACCGACCCGACTTTTGCCAAATCTCTTTTGGCTGTAATGAGGGCAAAAAGACTTCTTGGCCACCAATCGCCTCCATTTCTTCACGAATGATTTGAATAATCTTCTCATGAACTCGCCAACCCAAAGGCAAAAAGGAATAAATCCCAGCCGCTAACTGGCGATCAATAAAACCGCCTTTGATTAAAAATCTGTGGCTAACTGCCTCAGTTCCTTTCGGAACTTTTCTTAGAGTTTTCCCAAAAAGTTTTGAATAACGCATAAACCCTTCGTCTACTTTATCATTTTTGCTCTAAAGAGGCAATAATTTAGAAAGGCCAAAGGGAGCGCAAACGCGAAAGGAGACCGGTGGTTTCAAGGACGCGGGCAATGTCATTGATGGTCACCAAAAGCAAGAGAAGTAAGAGAATAATCATCCCGATCGCGTGAATCCAGCGCTCATAAGAAGCATTTGGTCGTCTGCCAGTAACCGCCTCAATCCCCACAAAAAGCAATCGGCCGCCATCTAAGGCCGGAAAAGGTAGAATATTAATAACCGCTAAATTAACTGAGAGCATGCCCATAAACTGAAGAACCATTAAGGGCCCGCTTTGAGTCACCCCGCTAGTCAACTGTAAAATCCCAACCGGGCCCGCCACTTCGGCGGGTACTTGGCCGCTGGTAAAAATCCGATGGAAAATGCTTCCTAGACTGGTAACAATAAGGGTAGCCCAACCAAAAGCCTCTTTCAACCCCTCCACCCCTCCCCGAAAAGGCATTTGCCAAAAAGGATAATGGATCATCTTCATATTGGAAATAACCACTCCCAACGACCCTTCACCTTCGGGGGGTTCTTCTCTGGGGATGAGATTAAAAAACAGCGTCTCTTCCCCTCGTCTAACCTGAATGCTAATTTCTCTCTCTTTATTCTGGTCAACTACTTCAACAAAGCCATTAATCTCTTTTAATTCTTGGTCTTCAACGCTGAGAATGATATCTTCTTCCATCAAGCCGCTCTGTTCGGCTGGCGAATCCGGAGCTACACCCACAATCATTATCTGATCGCTCTTAGTAGGGATGCCAATAATTGAATAAACAATTGAAAAAACGGTCACCGCCAGTAAAAAATTGGCTAAAACTCCAGCAATAATCACCGCCACCCTGGCCTTTTTTGATTTCGCCCAAAAAGCACACCTGTTCGCCGAAGCCTTGGCGGAGGCGGATTTTTTCTCTTTGCCCCCCCCTGGTCCTTCTTCGCCAAAAAGCCTGACAAATCCCCCAACAGGGAGGAGATTGATTGAATAAACCGTTTCGCCAATCTTTTTACTCCAAACTCGCGGCGGGTAGCCCACGCCAAACTCTTCAACCCGAATACCGGCTCTTTTGGCCACAAGAAAATGGCCCAGTTCGTGAGCCATAATTAAGATTGATAGAATAAA
>CAZMIZ010000011.1:0-8903 GCA_964566925.1 uncultured Gammaproteobacteria bacterium
ATACAATAAACATTCAGGTTAACAATGGAACTGTTGATTCAACAAGTTATTCTTCCAATTACGAAAGTAGTGCAACATCAATAAATACAACAATTCATGAAGTGTCAATTTCTGGTCTTAGTCCTTCCACGACTTATCATTATAAAGTCACTGCTTCTGAAAATGGTAACGAGAATAATACCACCTCAACAAGTGATACAACTTTTAAGACCCAATTAGAAGCAGATAATAGTTTTACTATTGGAGTTATAGGAGATACGCAGGGTTGTGAGGGCTTGAAAGCAGACACAATGACTCAAGTTGGAATAGTAAATCCGGATATAATCATAACAGTAGGAGATAATATAGCGGGACAAAGTGCTACAACAGTGAGCGAGTTTCAGGACCACTGGAAAACTGACTTTTTTGATTATACCCAAGACCTTACCGATCATATTCCCCTGTTTACAACGTTGGGTAATCACGATGCAGCAAATTCAAATTATAGCAATGGCATTACTGCTTATGGCCTAGAGCTTTCAATACCTACCTCGGTAAGCGGTGGAGAGACATATTACTCCTTTGATTACGGGGATGCCCATTTTACCATTTTAAATGGATCATGTTCGGGTTGTGGAAGCGTAGGGACTATAGACAGCACACAATTGGCATGGTTAGAAAATGATCTCCAATCAACTACCAAAAAATGGAAGTTTGTTTTTGAACATTATCTCGTCTATGGAGAGGATACTGCTAGTCCCTGGAGACTTACAAACTATTCTGACGTTCATGATATAGTGAAAAATAATGGGGTTTTGGCTTTTTTTAATGGTCATAGGCACGTATATAACCGTTATGTTAAAGATGGTGTATTTTATGTTACCAATCCTACTGCCGGAAGGGGTAGTTGTCCTTTGGATGGATATGCAAATTCGGGCGGTGACTCTGGAACGATTACAAATGCTATTGGCGATTTCGCTGGCTTTTCAAAAATTTCTGTTTCGCCATCAAGAGCAAGTGTGGTGGTATATGAGGATGATGGCACGATAATTGATAGTTTTGATTTAACACCAACAAATTTTGAATTAGCTAGTCCTGCAAATAATAGCTCCACTAGTGATACCATGCCAACCTTCACCTGGAATGCTAGCAGTGATAATGCATCTGGTTTAGCTAAATATCAGCTTTATATTGACGGTGTTCTAGATACAGATGATATTGATCTTGGCACCACCTCTGTAACCCCCTCGACTCCATTATCTACAGGTTCTTATATACCCCATACCTGGTATGTTAAGGCTGTCAATAATGCGGGTTGGGGTACTCAATCAACCTCGACTTATACCATTAACGTCGGTTCTGAATCTTCAGCTGGAACAACTGGTGTCTCTGAAAATGTAACTACTTCAATCTCTGCTCCTGGGTGTGGTGATCAATCCCCAGGTGCTAAAGCCCCTTGGTTATATGGAGCCATTCCCAAGAGTAAAGATTCTATTATGCTTTATTTTACTGACGCTGATGGGCCTTTGGATAAATATGTTTTACAGTATGGTTTAGAATCAGGAAACTATATTTATGGGGCCGATAATATTGGCGGTCAGGACACAAGAACATATCTTGTTAAAGGTCTTTCTCCAAATACTACCTATTATTTTAGAGTCAGGGGCGGCAATGGTTGTGCTTCTGGTCCTTGGTCAAATGAGATATCAGCCACTACTTTTTCTGATACCTTCTCTCTCATTTCTCAAAAATTAGAAACAGAAATCATAGAGGCAGAAACAAAACCAGTAGAAGTGAAGGGAGAAACTCAATGTAAAACCTATATGGTTGAAGCTGGTGATAGTCTGTGGAAAATTGCCAAAGAGCAATTAGGAGAGATAGAAAAATACAAAGAGATTATTGAGCTAAGCAAAGAAAAATATCCAAGTTTAGAAACTAATCCAAGACTTTTAGAAATCGGTTGGAAATTGATTATTTCCTGCCCGGAAGAAGAAATTAGCGAAAAAGCAGAGGAAGAGTTACAAGAATATACTGTAAAAATCAAAGTAGTTGATGTGGAGAAAAAACCAGTAAAAGGCGCCAAGGTTACTTTATATTCGGAACCAAAAGAAACGTTCACCAATAAAGATGGAGAAGCAATCTTTGAAAATGTCGAAAAAGGAGAACATAAAGTTGTCATTGCTTACAGAAGTCAGGTTGGTGAGCAAAAAGTCAATCTTGAAGGAGAAGTAGAAGAATTTAATTTTGCGATTCAAATTAAACAAACTAATCCACTTACCTCACCGGTAGTAATTTCACTAATGGGCATCTTCATTTTAATAATTGGCATTCTTTTATTTTGGATTTATAAATTAAAAAGAACGGACTCCTTGAGACCGAGGATCATGTCCTAGAGTTTGCTTGAAGTCTGGATTACTCATAAAATCTCACTCCCAATCAAGGCGGCAGCTCTTAATTGTTTTAGAGAATATTTACACGATTATTTTATCTTAAGTTAGTAAAAAGGCAAAAGTGGATGTTCATTAACCTCCTCCTAAAAATATCCTTGGATTAACTGGTATGCCAAAGACGTTTATTTGAAAGTGCAGATGGGGTCCGGTTCGGGTCGCCATTTTTACCTTCGGGATTGGCGATGTCGATGCCTGTATGAAAAAGCCGCCCGACCATTTGCTTTATAAATCGGTTAGAAATCCCAGATTTCCCTACAAAAGATATGTTATGTGCCCGATTTGCGGGAAAGCTCTATATGGCAGCGCTTCCCGGGGAAAGCTTGGTAAATATTATCCTGCTTATCACTGTAATAAGCGGGGCCATTATTTCCGGGTACCAAAGCAGGAATTTGAAGACACCATTGCCGGTTTTGTCAGCAATTTGGGCATTAAACCAAAGTATGTCAAGGATTTGAAAAAGTATGTAATTGACTTATGGCAGAAAAAATAGAAAGCAGCCAAAAGGACAATAAACAGATAGACCGGAAGATTGAAGAGCTTAAATCGTTAGCCAAGATAACCGTTGACAAGATTAAATACCTTGAGTCTGCAACGGCCATTAAATACATGGAAGAAGAGCTGGTCAAAACTGAAAAAGAAATTAGAAATCTGCAAGCCAGCAAAGTAGAAAATAAAGAAAAAGACGTCAATATGGAGCGAGTGATGGAGTTTGTCGGCTACTTTCTGGAACACTTGGAAGAACTGATCCTGAGAGGCTCAAATCCTTTAAAAAGGGCTGATTATTTCGGACTTATCTTTGAAAACCGCCTACTTATGAAGAATTGGTTTCTGGAACACCAAAATTGGCTCCATTTATCGGACTAAAAGACAATTCTGGCTCCTCTTTAGTCCCAATGTGTGACCCCACGGGGAGTCGAAGACGCCTCGATGGGCTTCATATCTTCTTGCCGCAGAAAACGTTATCCAAGTATTGAACGATTATTTTCTAAGCTGGAAGCTAGAACTAGTCTATACTTATAATCCTCTGCTCTCTAAATAAGCTCTTGCCCCCTTTTTAGTTAAGATGGCTAAAAGCAATGCGTTTCTTTTTGTTCTTTCGCTCCCCCATCTATGAGTTGCCTTTACTGCCTTTCTTCTTATTTGCTCTGGGGCAATTATTGATTGCAACATTCCCTCTACTTCACTTATCAAGCCCCTATCTAACTCATAACTAGCAGATAAATCTAAAGATTGAGCTAATTGTTCAACTTCTTCATCAGCAAATGGAATGTTTTCTAGGCTATAAAAATGACCTTGTGGGCCAATTAAACCTTGTATAATATGGTTTATGGCTCCTGGAAAAACTGTTTGTTCTTTCGCTAACCTTGTTCCCTCAATGAAGAAATTTCCCAATAACTTATCTTTAAAAGGACCCAAGCCATCCCTCTCTGGGGTTGGCTCATTGTCATGAACATCTTCTATTAAAGCAGCAGTATACCAATCGCAGTTTCTTAAAGCATCAATGACTCTATCATCATCATATGCAGCTCTTGCTTCTAGATGTATTGATTGCAACTCTTCCTTTGGTTCCATAACGTTATTTTACCATAAACCAAAAAAAAGCCCGTAGAATTGGGCTTTTTATTAGCTGTGACCCCACGGGGAGTCGAAGACGCCTCGGTAGGCTCCATAATCTCTTAACGCAGAAAACGTTATCCAAATTTTAGTTGTGACCCCAACCGGATTTGAACCGGTGTTTTCAGGATGAGAACCTGATGTCCTAAGCCGCTAGACGATGGGGCCACGTCAAAGGTAATTATACCTCATTTTTACCCTTTTTAGCAAAAGAAAAAGGAGCTTCATTAGCCTTTAAAAATAATTGACAATCAGGGGTTTTTATTGTATGATTTGGCCACATTAAGGTCGCTAAGGAAAATTAAACTCCCCGAATTGATTGCTGCTTCAAATTTAACGAAATTCAATCAATGAGAAATGGAGTTTTTTAATCCATTTTGCTAGGAAGAAGGAAAAACGTGACTCATCATCAGAAAAGAGTTTTTTTAACCCACGAAGGCTTAGAAGAACTCCAGAAAGAATATCAGGATTTAATTAAAGTCAAGAGACCTCGGGCGGTGGAGCGTCTGGCGGCGTCTCGCCAAATGGGAGATTTGATTGAAAACACCGAATATTCGGCCGCTCGCCAAGACTTGGCTTTTCTTGAGGAACAAATTGCCGAGCTGGAGGCTGTTTTGGGCAGGGCTGTTTTAGTGGATGGGGAAAGAAAAAAGGGAGTAGTTTCTCTTGGTTCAACCGTGGTCATTGAGGCCGATGGTGAAAAAGATGAAATCATGATTGTCGGGAGTGTGGAAGCAGACCCGATGAGAGGCAAGATTTCCAATGAGTCTCCGGTGGGCCAGGCCCTTTTGGGCGCCAAAGAGGGCGAGATTGTTAAGGTGAGTACTTCTACAGTAAAATCAACCTATAAAATAATCAAGATTAAATGAAGAAATTTATTCATTTTCTCACTGAAGTAGGCAAACTTAAGCGAATGAGAAGGCGCGGTTGGGTTTTACGGGGAGTAGAAAATCCGGAAACGATTGGTGCTCATACTTTTCGGATGGCGATTATGGCTTGGGTTTTAGGTAAAGGAGAGAACCTAAATATCGAAAAGATTTTGAAAATGGCCCTGATTCATGATCTTTGCGAAGTTTATGCAGGCGATGCCACGCCTTACGATCATCTTTTACCAGAATTAAACAAAAGAAAAGATAAAATGCAGATTTTACAAAAGTGGCCGGGCGGTGATCAAAGTGTTAAGGCTAAGAGGAAACGGCAAAAGCATCAGCGAGAGGAAAAGGCGTTGAAAAAAGTGATTGATGACTTACCAAAAGATCTTCAATCAGAGATAAAAGGCCTTTGGAATGAATACGAAAGGGGCTTGACTCAAGAAGGCAGATTTGTCCAACAGCTGGACCGAGCCGAAAATTTACTCCAAGCCTTAGAATATCAAAAAAAAGAGCCGGACCTCCCCATTAAAGCGTTTTGGATTCAGCCTTGGGAAATGATTGATGATCCGGCGATTGTGGCTTTTATGAAGGCTTTAGATAGTTATTTTTACAAAGGAAAGAAGAGGAGAAAGAAAAAGGGGTAGGTTATTTTTGTAATTAGTAATTAAGAACCGACCCCTCGAAGAGGGGTTTTTCAGTATTTAGCTTGTAAAAGTTAACCAGGTTGCTTATACTAAAGGAGAAAATGGCGAAACCTTTAGAAGAATTAAGAAAAATTAGATTAGGAAAGCTGGCGAAGATCAGAAGGCTGGGAATTGATCCCTATCCGGCGCGCTGCGAGCGAAGTCATTCGGTTAGTCAAGCCAGAAAAATGATGGGTAAGAAGGTGGCTGTCGCTGGCCGAATCATGGCGATGCGGGGTCATGGTGGGATTCAGTTTTTTGATCTCCGTGATGAATCCGGTCAAATCCAGCTGGTTTTCAAAACCGAAAACCTCAAAGGTAAAAAGGCTAAACTTTTACCTCTTCTGGACATCGGTGACTTTATTGATGCTCAAGGAAAAGTTTTTAAGACTAAAGCAGGAGAGATTTCGGTGGAAGTTGCCGACTTTCATCTTTTAACCAAATCTTTAAGGCCATTGCCTGAAAAACGGGAAGGACTTAAAGATCCCGAGCTAATTTTCCGAAGAAGATATGTCGATTTGGCAATTAACCCTCAAAGGAGAGAAATGTTTAAGCGTAAATCAAAGTTTTGGGAGGCAAATCGTGAATTTTTGAAAAAGAAAGGCTTTATTGAAGTGGAAACACCAGTTTTAGAACACGTGACCGGTGGAGCTGATGCAAAACCTTTTGTTACCCACATGAGCTCTATCCATCAGGACTTTTATTTAAGAATTTCTACAGAGCTTTATCTTAAGCGGCTGGTTGGAGGAGGGTTTGAGAAGGTCTATACCTTTGGCCCCAACTTCAGAAATGAAGGGATGGATGACGAACACATTCCTGAATACTATCAGATCGAATGGTATTGGGCTTACGCGGACTACCGAGATAATATTGAGCTGGTCAAAGAGATGTTTAGATATGTTGCCAAGCAAGTTTATGGAAAAACAAAATTTAAGGAAGGGAAACATGAATTCGATTTGGCTCAAAAATGGGAAGAGATTGATTATGTAAAGATAATTAGAGAAAGGCATGGTGTTGATCTCTTCAAAGCCACAGAGAAAGAAATGAAAGCAGTGATTAACAAGCACGGCGTCGAATTAGTAGGAGCGGTTAATCGAATGCGCTTGGTTGATAATCTTTGGAAGATTATTCGTAAAGATATCTCCGGGCCAGCGATCTTGATCAATGAGCCAAAATTTATCTCGCCATTGGCAAAATCAAAGCGGGATGACCCGAGGATTACCGAAAGATTCCATGTCATTATCGGCGGAAGAGAATTGGGAAATGGCTATTCGGAACTCAATGATCCTCTTGATCAACTGGAGAGATTTAAAGAGCAGCAAGCCGCTAGAGAGGCTGGTGATGAAGAGGCTCAAATGATGGATATTGATTTTGTCGAAATGTTGGAGTATGGGATGCCGCCAAATTCCGGATATGCTCACAGCGAAAGAGTTTTTTGGACTCTTGAAGGTGTAACAGCCAGGGAAGGGACTTTTTTCCCTCCATTGAGGTACAAATTATCAGAAACAAGCAAACGAATCTATAAGGTTGCTAAAACAAAGAAATCAAAAGGATAAAAGATGGCTAAAAGGGATGAGATTATCAAATTTATTAACGAATATTTAGAGATTGGTAAGTTTGAGGATAAAAGTGTCAATGACTTACAGGTGGTTGGGAAAGAGGAAGTGAAAAAAATTGCCCTGGGTGTTTCCGCTTCATTGGCTCTTTTTGAACAAGCCGCCCAAAAAGGCGCGGATATGATTATCGTCCACCACGGGCTTTTGTGGGAAGGTGGGGAGTTAAGGATTGATAAATTAAGAAAAAAGAGATTACAACTTCTTTTTAATAAAAACATTTCTTTGGCCGGTTACCATCTTCCTTTGGATGGCCATCCGGTGATTGGTAACAATGCCCAGATTTTGAAAAAACTTAATCTTGGAAAGAAAGAAGAGTTTGGAAAATATGGGGGTAGATTCATTGGTTTTATTGGGCAATTAAAGTCAAGAAAATCACTAAAAGAATTTATTGAACTAGTTAATAGATTATTCAATTGCCAATCGCAGGTTTTAGAATTTGGTCCGAAGCAAGTGAAAATCGTGGGGATCATTTCTGGAGGAGGTGGTGGAGCTAGCGAGATGGTTAAAGCTTTCAAACACCAATGTGATGTTTATTTGACAGGAGAACCTTTTGAATCGGGCTATCAGATGGCCAGAGAGGCGAAATTGAACGTCGTTACTCCGGGTCACTATAATACGGAAAAATTTGGAGTGATGGAGTTGGGTAAATTGCTTGAGAAGAAATTTAAAGTAAAAACTGAATTTATTGATATTCCAAATCCGCTTTAGCACTTTACTTAATTAAAGAGCGATGATTTCAAGAGAAGAAGCTTTAAACTTTTTAAACGAAAAGATTGAGAACAAGAATATCACCAAGCACATGTTGGCTACCGAAGTCTTGATGGGTGGAGTTTATGAGGCCCTAAAAGCCAAAGGTGAAACCGATTTGGGTGGGACTAAAGATGAATGGATGATGGCCGGTCTGCTTCATGATGGGGACTATATTGAGGGCATGTCCGAGGAAAAGCAAGGGGTTCAAATAACCACCTGGTTAAGAGAAAAAGAATACGAGATTCCGGAAAACGTGGCCCAAACGATGGCCGCTCATAATTGGCCGGCCACGGGGGTTGAGCCAAAAACAAAAATGGATTGGGCGATTTTTTGCGGTGATAGCTTAACCGGTTTAATTGTGGCCTGCGCTTTAGTTCGCCCGGATAAAAAACTGGCCAGTGTAACGGTTGAGTCAGTGATGAAAAAGTTTAAAGATAAAGCTTTTGCTCGCGGGACCAGAAGAGAAGACATTGCCAAGTGTGAAGAAAAGCTGAGGATTCCTCTGGAAGAATTTGTTAAAATCTCTTTAGAATCAATGCAAAGGATTGCTAACGATCTGGGACTTTAAGATGTTAGATATTCAATTTATCAGAGAGAACGCTGACAAAATCAAAAAGGCGGCTAAGGACAAAAAATTAGATCCGAAGGTGGTTGATCGGCTTTTGAAGGTTGATCAGGCCAGAAGACAATTAATTACTGAGGTTGAGAAATTAAGACAGAAACGGAACCAGCTTAAAAAGGGCCAGGTCAAAAAAGGAAAGGAGATTAAAGAGGTCCTCCGGAGGCTTGAGCCGGATCTCCGAGCCGTTGATCAAGAATTTCAAAATTTAATGCTCCTCATCCCCATTCCCCCTGCTAAAAATGTTCCTTTTGGGAAAAATGAAGAGGACAACAAAGAAGTGAAGCATTGGGGGAAGCCGCCAAAGTTTAGTTTTAAAG